>JBBRBF010000020.1:0-57537 GCA_038206105.1 Actinomycetales bacterium
ACCCGCCGCCGGGCGGCCCTGGGGTGGCCCTCGGGGCGACCCTGCGTGCGATGCCGGTCAGCCGCCGGCCACGCGCCGGCCCGGGGCCGCACCCCACTGCGCGAGCAGCGTCCCCGCCACCTCCCGGTAGGCGGCCGCGCCCTTGCCGCCGCGGGCGGTCGCCAGCACGGAGCGCCCGACGGCCGGGGCCTCGGCGAAGCGCACCGACCGCGGCACGGGCGGCGCGAGCACGGGCAGCCCGTACCGCTCGCCCAGGTCGGCGAGCACGGCCCGGGCGTGGCCGGTGCGACCGTCGAACATCGTCGGGAGCAGGCCCCGGACGACGAGGTCGCGGTTGAGGATGCGCTGCACGTCGGCGACGGTGTCCAGCAGCTGACCGACGCCGCGGTGGCTGAGCATCTCGCACTGCAGCGGGACGACGACCTCGTGCGCCGCGGTCAGCGCGGCGAGGGTCAGCACCCCGAGCGACGGCGAGCAGTCCAGTAGCACGACGTCGTAGTCACCGAGCAGCGGCTCCAGCGCGGTCCGGAGCACGTACTCGCGCCCCGGTCGTGCGAGCAGCTGGGCCTCGGTGCCCGCGAGGTCGATGGTCGCCGGCAGCAGGTCGACGCCGTCGTCGGCGGGCAGCAGCACCTCGGCGGCGGCCACAGTGCCGAGCAGCACGTCGTGGGCGCTGCGCTCCACCACGTCGGGGTCGATGCCCAGCGAGAACGTCAGGCAGGCCTGGGCGTCGAGGTCGACGAGCAGCACCCGCAGCCCGTGCTCGGCGAGGGCGGCGCCGAGGCACGCGACGGTCGTGGTCTTGCCCACGCCACCCTTCTGGTTGGCCACGGCGAGCACGCGGGCGGTGCGGGTCGGTGTCACGGCGGGACGCCTCCACGGGCGAGCGAGGACGGGCGGACGAGGGACGGCGGGCGTCGTGCGCGGCTGCGCCTGACGCCACGAGCAGTGTCGCGGACTCCACCACCCGCGGCGACGCTGGACCGGGGTGGCCCGTCGGGCCCCGGCCTCCTACGGTCACGTCGTGACCGGAGCACGCCGAGCCACCCCCGGCCGGCTCCGGACGGCTGTCGTCGGTCCCATTCTGCCCAGGAGAGGCTCGTGCCGGACACCGGGCCCGTGGAGCTGATCGCCGAGCTGGGCAGCGGCGCCCGGGAGGTCGGGCGTGCCCGGCGGGCCCTCGCCCGCGCCCTGCCCGCCTGGGGGGTCGGCG
Source organism: Actinomycetales bacterium (assembly GCA_038206105.1). Lineage (GTDB taxonomy): Bacteria > Actinomycetota > Actinomycetes > Actinomycetales > JBBRBF01 > JBBRBF01. Next base: position 1,214 of record JBBRBF010000020.1, read on the forward strand.
GCGAGCAGGCCGAGACGGCGGTGCTGCTCACGAGCGAGCTGGTGACGAACGCGATCCGGCACGGGCGCCCACCGGTCGAGCTGCGAGCCGGCCTGGGGGAGGGCGGGGAGCTGCAGGTGGCCGTGGACGACGTCGAGCGGGCACCGGTGGAGCTCCGCAGCCCCCCGCTGGAGGACCCCGGCGGGCGCGGGCTGCAGCTCGTCGACGTGCTGGCCGACCGGTGGGGCACGCGCCTCGTGCTCGGGGGCAAGCGAGTCTGGTTCGAGCTCGGCGGCCGCTGAGGGCTCGGCGTCGCCCAGGGCCGGGGCGGTGCCGACCTGCGGCGTCGCTCGTCGGGTGGCACCGTGAGGTCGTGCAGCCCGCCCACGACGCCGGCGACCCCGGTCTCTTCGGCCCCGGGTCGGTCACCTGGCGCGTGCACGCCGACCCGCTGCTCGGTGTCGGCGGGCTCAGCGCCCTGCTGCTGCAGGCGTTGCACCCCGTGGCGATGACGGGCCTGGCGGAGCACTCGACGTTCCAGCAGGACCCGTGGGGTCGGCTGCAGCGGACCGCCGAGTACGTCACGACGGTGACCTACGGCACCCGCGTGGAGGCGATGACCGCCGCGGCACGCGTCCGCGGCGTGCACCGGCGGGTCCGGGGGCTGGACGCCGAGGGCACGCCGTACGAGGCCTCCGACCCCGAGCTGCTGGCCTGGGTGCACTGCTGCCTGACCTGGTGCTTCCTCGACGTCACGCGCCGCGGCGGGCTCGACCTGGACGACGACGAGGCGGACGCCTACGTGGCCGAGCAGGTACGGGCCGCCGTCCTCGTCGGGCTGGAGCCCGAGGACGTCCCCCACGACGTCGCTGGGCTGCGGGCCTACTTCGAGGGCTGTCGCGAGCGCCTGCGGGTCACGCCGGCGGCCCGCGAGGCGGCCGCCTACGTGATCGCACCTCCCCTTCCCGCGCGGGTCGCCTTCACCACGCCGGCGAGACCGGCGTGGGCAGCGGTCGCCGGGCTGGCGTTCGCGGCGATGCCGGCCTGGGCGCGGCGCGCGTACTGGTTCGCCGAGCCGGTCGGAGCCGCGGCGCTCGGCGACGGTGCTGCGACGGTCGCCCTGCGCGTGCTCCGCGCAGCCCTCGGCGGGGTGCAGACCCGCGTGCCGGCGCTGCGCGAGCCGCCCGCGCTGCGTGAGGCATGGCGGCGCACCGGCGGCTAGGGACTCAGGGCCGCACGACCGGTGTTCCCGTGGCCTGCGTCTCGATCTCGGCCAGGGCCGAGGGGTCGGTGACGTGCTCGCCGATCCGGTTCTGCTTGCCCCGACCGTGGTAGTCGCTGGACCCGGTGACGAGCAGGCCGTGACGCGCGGCCAGGGCGGCGAGGTGGGCCCGGGCAGTGGCGTCGTGGTCGCGGTGGTACACCTCCAGGCCGGCCAGGCCGGCGTCGACCATCGCTGCCACGACGTCGTCCCCGACGACGCGGCCCCGGGCCGACGCCAGGGGGTGCGCCATCACCGGCACCCCACCTGCGGCACGCACGAGGGCGACGGCCGCCACGGCATCCGGCGCGTAGTGCGGCACGTAGTACGGCGAGCCGCCGCCCAGCACGCCGGCGAACACCTCGTCGCGGTCGACCGCCAGGCCCTTGGCGACCATCGCGTCGGCGATGTGCGGCCGTCCGATCGTCGCGCCCGGCGCGACCTGTGCGACGACGTCGGGCCAGGTGAGGTCGTGGTCGGCGGCGATCCGCTCGACCATCCGCTCGGCCCGGTGCTCGCGCGACGCGCGGGCGGCGTCCGTCTCTGCGAGCAGGCCGGGGTGGGTGGGGTCGTGCAGGTAGGCGAGCAGGTGGACGCTGGTCCCGTCGACCTGGCAGGAGATCTCGGCGCCCGGCACGAGCACGACCCCGAGACGCCGGGCCTCCGCCGCCGCCTCGACCCACCCGGCGGTGGAGTCGTGGTCGGTCAGCGCGACGACGTCCAGCCCGGCGGCATGGGCCGCGGCGACGACCTCCGCCGGGCTGTCCGTGCCGTCGGAGGCGTAGGAGTGCGTGTGCAGGTCGATGCGTCCTGCCTGCCCGGCGCTGCGTGGGTGCCCGGCTCTGGATGGGTTCCCTGCCCCGGTCGTCACCCGGGTCAGCCTAGGTCGGGCGGCCTGGCGCGCCCGTCGGGCCGCCGGTCATCCGACGAGGCGCGGGGTCGGCGCGCCGCACGGCGGGTCCACCGCGGGGTCGGCGTCGCGGACGTCGACCAGCGCGAGCCGCTCCGCTACGAGCACGCCGGCGCTCGCTGGCCACAGCAGCAGCCACAGCCACACGCCCGCGGACTCGCCGGCGTAGGCGGCCCGGTCGTCGGCGCCGGGCACGTGCCACAGCGGGGCGGGCCGGTCCCCCGCCTCGACCCATGCCTGCGACGCGCCGCGCGCGACGACGGGGCCGGGGTCGACGTCGTCCAGCCCCGCCAGCCGCGCGCCGAGGCCGACGCCGGGCTGCTCGGCAACCACGACGAGGTCGGCCGCGGAGCGCGACGGGTCGTCCGGGGCGGGGTTGGGCCCGGAGCACGCCACGGCCACCGCGCCGGGACCCTCGTGCTCGCCCCCGGCCTCGAGGACGCCGGTGAGCAGCCAGCCGGTGGGCAGCGGCCACGGCAGCCACACCGGCACCCGGGATCGCGACGCGACGTCGCGCAGCCACGCCGCGCTGGGCGGGTGGGGCTCGCGGACCGGCAGCACCGACCCGTGCAGCGGGCACGTCCACGCGCTGCTCCAGAGCCCGGGGGGGTGGAGGGGCGCGCCGCAGCGCGGGCACGTCGCCTGGTGCCGCACGCCGACTCACGTTGCCGCGCCCGCCCCGGCGCGTCAAGGTGCAGACTCCCGCCGTGGCCAGCTGCGCGGACGGCACCGGGGCGACCGGCGACGGGGCCCGGTCGCGCCCGGGCCATAGCGCGGCCCACGTCGCCCGGGTGCCCTGCGTGGGCGCCCTCGTCCGCGACCCCGCGGGCCGCCTCCTGCTCGTGCTGCGGGCCCACGCCCCGGCGCGCGGCACGTGGTCGCTGCCGGGAGGGCGGGTCGAGCCCGGTGAGGACGACGTCACCGCGGTGCGCCGCGAGGTGCTCGAGGAGACCGGGCTGCGCGTCGACGTCGGCGACCTCGTCGGCCGGGTCGAGCGGGAGGGGCCCGCCGGGGTGTACGCGATCGCCGACTACGCCTGCACGGTCCGCGGCGGCGCGCTGCGCGCGGGTGACGACGCCGCCGACGTGCGCTGGGCGTCCGCCGCGGACCTGCCGGCGCTGCCGCTCGCTCCGCTGCTCGAGGAGACCCTGCGCGCGTGGGGTGAGCTTCCGGCGTGAGCGCCGGCCCCGGCGACCGACGGGGCTACGGTCGGCGGGTGACGAGCTACCGGTTCCTGGACGGGATGGGGGACGTGGTCGCCGAGCGCGACCTCCCCGACCACGCCACCGCCCTCGCGTGGGCGCGGGACACCGAGGAGCTGGACGAGGACGTGAACCGGGTGGAGTTCCTCGGCCCCGAGGGCGACTGGCGCTGGGCCGGGGCGCTGCAGGGCTGAGCCGGGCGCCCCGGGGGGTGGCACGATGCGCGCGTGCCCCCCGACGCGCGGCCCAGCGGGCCTGCGGCCGGGCGCCGTCCGCCCGTGCGGGGCTCGGTGCCCGCGCACGTGGTGGACGCCGAGGCGCTGACACCGCGGATGCGCCGGCTCGTACTGGCCGGCGACGGGGTCGCGGCGCCGCCAGCCGGACCGCACGTGAAGCTCTTCTGGGCGGCCCGCGACGGCAGACCCCCCGGCACGCGGACCTACACCGTGCGCGCCTGGCAGGCCGGGCGGATGACGGTCGACGTCGTCCTGCACGGCGAGGCGGGCGTGGCGGCACCCTGGGCGGCGGGCGCGGTGCCGGGTGACGTGGTGGAGGTGGTGGGCACCGGCGGGCTCGACGTCCGTCCCGCGGGCTGGTACCTGCTCGCCGGCGACGAGTCCGCCCTGCCGGGGATCGCCACGGTGCTCGAGGCCCTCCCGGCGACGGCCCGGGGCCGCGCGGTGGTCGAGGTCGCCGACGCCGCGGAGCGCGTCGACCTGGTGGCGCCGCCCGGCCTGATAGTCGACTGGCTGGTGCGCGACGGCCGCCCGGCCGGCACCGCGGACCTGATCGACCCCGCGGTGCGCGAGACGGGCTTCGCCCCGGACGGCGACGGGTTCGTGTGGCTCGCCGCCGAGTCCGGGGTCGTCCGAGGGCTGCGCGACCACCTCCGCGCGACCCTCGGCCTGACGCGCCGGCAGGTGCTGGCGCAGGGCTACTGGCGTCGCGGCGAGTCGTTCGAGGGGTAGGTGCCTGCACCGCCGACAGCACGATCACCGTCCCTACACCAGCGGTCGCGACGCCGGCCCCGGGTCCCCACGTCGGGCACGCAGCGCGGAGGATGGGGCCATGAGCACCGAGGACGACGGACCGCAGCAGGCCCAGGGCACGCCGGCGCAGGGCGAGGCGCTCGCCGCCCGCGGCGCCAACCGGTCCCAGCGGCCGACGTCCGAGGCGTTCAAGCGCTTCATCGCCGGCGGCTGGGCACCGCGTCCGGGCGGCCTGCCGCGGCGCAGCCCCGCCGCCGACCCCGCGGCGGCACGGCGTGCGCGGGTGAGCGCGGCCTTCCCCGGCGAGCGCCTCGTGGTCCCCGCCGGGCCGCTGAAGGTGCGCAGCAACGACAGCGACTACCGGTTCCGGCCGCACTCGGCGTTCGCCCATCTCACCGGTCTCGGCACCGACCGCGAGCCCGTCGCCGTCCTCGTGCTCGAGCCGCTCGAGCAGGGCGGCCACGAGGGCGTGCTCTACTTCCGCCCCCGCGCCGGCCGGGACACCGAGGAGTTCTACGCCGACGCGCGCTACGGCGAGCTGTGGGTCGGGGTCCGGCCCTCGCTGGAGGAGGTCGAGGCCGAGACCGGCCTGACGTGCCGGCACAGCGACCAGCTCGGCGACGCGCTCGGCAAGGACGTCGGGCCGGACGGCGTGCGCGTGAGGGTCGTGCCGGGCGCGGACCCGGCCGTCGCCGCGGCGGTGGAGGCGGTGCGCGGCAGCAGCAGCCTGACCGACACCGAGTACGCCGAGCTCGACGCGGCACTGGCCGAGGCGCTGTCCGAGCTGCGGATGGTCAAGGACGCATACGAGGTCGAGCAGATGCGTCGTGCCGTGGCGGCGTCGGCGCGCGGGTTCGCCGAGATCGTGCGGACCCTGCCCGCGGCCGTCGGCCACGAGCGCGGCGAGCGGGTCGTGGAGTCGGCCTTCGCGGCGGTGGCGCGCGCCGACGGCAACGGGACGGGCTACGACACGATCGCCGCGGCCGGCGCGCACGCCTGCACCCTGCACTGGATCCGCAACGACGGGCCGGTGCGCGCCGGGGACCTCGTGCTCGTCGACGCCGGCGTCGAGGTCGACTCGCTGTACACCGCCGACGTCACCCGCACGCTGCCCGTCGACGGCCGGTTCACCGACGCGCAGCGGCAGGTCTACGCCGCGGTCCTCGACGCCGCCGACGCCGCCTTCGCCGTCGCCGTCCCGGGCTCCCGGTTCCGCGACGTGCACGCCGCCGCGATGGAGGTGCTCGCCGCCCGCCTCGAGGAGTGGGGGCTGCTGCCGGTGTCGGCGCAGGAGTCCCTCGACCCGGCCACCGGCGGCTTCCACCGCCGCTGGATGGTGCACGGCACCAGCCACCACCTCGGGCTCGACGTGCACGACTGCGCCCAGGCGCGCCGCGAGATGTACCTGGACGCCGAGCTCGAGCCGGGCATGGTCTTCACGATCGAGCCGGGCCTGTACTTCCGCCCCGAGGACGAGCTCGTGCCCCCCGAGCTGCGCGGGATCGGGGTGCGGATCGAGGACGACGTCCTCGTCACCGCCGACGGCTGCGAGAACCTGTCCGCGATGCTCCCCCGCGAGCCGGACGCCGTCGAGGCGTGGATGGCGTCGCTGCGCGCGTGACCGCCCCGCCCCCGACCCCCACCCCTGACCCCCACCCCTGACCCCCACCCCTGGCCCCCACCCCTGGCCCCCACCCCTGACGGTGATCATGCACTTCGGGTACGCCTCCACCGGCGGCCGTACCCGAGGTGCATGATCACCGTCGGGGGGAGGGAGCAGAGCGGACCCGAGGTGCATGATCACCGTCGGGGGAGGGAGCAGAGCGGACCCGGCGTGCATGATCACCGCGGGGGGCGTGGCACGATCGCGCGGTGCCGCCACCGACGCAGGTTCCCGGCCGCGACGCTCCCCGGTGGCCGGACGGTGCCGGACCGCCGGTGAACCGCTGGGGGGCGCTGACCGACGTGCCCGGCGTCCTCGTCGGCCACACCACGCTCACCGACGAGGGCCGGCTGACCGGGTGCACCGTGGTCGTGCCGCCCCTCGGCACCGTCGGCGGCGTCGACGTCGCCGGCGGGGGTCCCGCGACGTGCGAGACGGACGCTCTGGCACCCGGCACCGTCACCGGGCGCGTCGACGCGGTGCTGCTCACCGGCGGCAGCGCGTTCGGGCTGCCCGCGGTCGCGGGTGTGCAGCGCTGGTGCGAGGGGCAGGGGCGCGGCTTCGACGTCGGCGTCGGGGTCGTGCCGGTCGTGCCGGCCCTGGCCCTGTTCGACCTCGGCCGCGGCGGCGACCCCGCCGCCCGCCCCGGCCCCGACGCCGCGGCGGCGGCCGCGACCGGCGCCCACGGCGGGCCGGTACCCACCGGGACCGTCGGCGCCGGCACGGGGGCGGTGTGCGCGGCGGGCTCCCTGGCCGGCGGCGTCGGCACCGCGAGCGTGCAGCTGCCCGGCGGCGCGAGGGTCGCGGCGCTCGTGGCGGTGAACGCGGCGGGCTCGCCGGTCGACGAGCAGGACGGGCGGCTGCTGGCCGCGACCGCGTTCCCCACCGGCGCCATGCGCCCGCCCGCACCCGACGCCGCCGAGCACGCCCCGGCCGCCGCGACGGCCGCGGCGGCGCCACCCCGCAACACCACGCTCGTCGTCGTCGCCACCGACGCGGCGCTGGACGGCGCGGGCTGCACCCGGATGGCGGCCGCCGCCCAGGCGGGCCTGGCCCGGTCCCTCGACCCCGTCGCGACCCTGGTGGACGGCGACGCCGTGGTCGCCCTGGCGACCGGGGCCCGGCCGGTGGCCGACGCCGCGCCGCGCGGCCGGGGCGACGGCCCCGCGTGGCCCGTCGCGCAGGACCGGCTGGGCACCGTCGCCGTGCAGGCTGCAGCGGCGACGGCGACCGCCATGGCGGTGGCGGACGCGGTGCTGTCCGCCAGGACCCTGCGGACGCCAGCCGGACCGGTGCCGTCCTACCGGGAGCGCTACCCGTCGCTCGGGCGCTGGTCGGCGGGCTGACCCAGGCGCGACAGGACGCCGCGCGCCTGCTCGGCCAGCGAGCCCTCGCAGAGCACCGCGTAGCGGGAGGCGACGATCTGGCTGGTGGAGGTGAAGTCGCGCCGCCCTCCGGTGAACGCGTAGGAGATGACCCCGAACAGGATCCCGAAGCCGGCGCCGAACAGCATGGCAGGCAGCACGACGACGAACAGGGACGCTCCCTGCGCGAACAGCGAGATGAGCAGCCCCACGAACAGGCCGAACCACGCCCCGGACGCCGCGCCCGCGCCCGCGACCCGCGCGTACGTGAGGCGGCCCGTGACGCGCTCGACCATCTTCAGGTCGGTGCCCACGATCGTCACGTGCTGGACCGCGAACTCCTCGTCCGAGAGGAAGTCCACGGCGCGCTGGGCCTCGGCGTAGGTCTCGTAGGCCCCGACCTCGACGCCCTTCGGCAGGGTCGGCAGCAGCTGGCGGCCGGAGCCGCGTCCACCCAGAGGGCTGGTTCTCGTCATGGCCACCATTGTCCCCACCTGCCGGCCCGGGGCGGCAGGTGGGGCGGAGGGACGGGCAGGCCGGGGGCCGTGAGCGGCGTCCGCAGGGTCAGCGGCCGGTGCGGGACCCCGCCCGGCGGGCGGCGGCACGCTCGCTGCCGGCGCCGTCCGTGGACAGCTCCCCACTGGAGCTCTCGAGGTGCGCCCGCACGAACCAGTGGAACAGCTCGAGCTGCGCGGACTGGGCGATGAGCATGTCCTGCGTCACCGGGTCGACGTCGTCGAGCTCGGCGATCGCGGCGCGGTGGTCGCCGATGACGCCGGTGTAGACCAGGTCGAGCGCGCCGAGGTGCTCGATGGCAGGGGCGCGGTTCACCGAGTAGTCGTCCCAGGAGCGGCCGTCGACGATGGCGGCGGGCGTCCCGAGCGGGCTGTGCCCGAGCGTCGCGATCCGCTCGGCGGTCTCGTCGACCATCGCGCGCGCCGCGTCGACCTGGGGGTCGAGCATCTCGTGCACCGCGATGAAGTGCGGTCCGGCGACGTTCCAGTGCACGTGCTTGAGGGTGAGCGCCAGGTCGTTCAGCGCGTTCAACCGCTCCTGCAGGCGGGTGGCGACGGAGCGGCCGTCGGTGTCGGACATGCCCGGCACGGTGTAGCCCGCGCTGTCGTTGCCGACCGGGGCCTTCTTCGAGCTGCGTTTGATAGCCATGGGCCAACGCTAGGACCCCGCCGGGCGGTCCGCAGGTCGGCGCGCCTCAGCCGGACGGCGGCTGCCACCGGCTGCGCCGTGCCATGCCGGCGGCCCGGCCGGTCCTGCTCACGCCGAGCGCCATCTTGCGGCTCGCCTCGTCGACCATCTCGTCCCCGAGCATCACCGCGCCTCGGGCGCCGCCGGCGCCGGAGGTGTGCCAGGCGTAGGCCTCGAGGATGTCCTCGGCGCGGTCGAAGTCCTCCTGGCGGGGGCTGAACATCTCGTTGGCGGCGTCCACCTGACCGGGGTGCAGCACCCACTTGCCGTCGAGACCGAGCGCGGCGGACGACGCCGCGGCGACCCGGAAGCCCTCGACGTCGTGGACCTGCGGGTACGGCCCGTCCAGTGCCTGCAGGTCGTGGGCGCGGGCCGCGACGAGGATCGACATCAGCACGTGGTGGTACGCGTCGCCGGTGACGTAGCCCGCCGGCTGCTGCCCGACGACGAGCGTGCGGGTGCCCATCGAGGCGATGAAGTCGCCCGGTCCGAAGTGCAGCGCCTCGAGCCTGTCGCTCGCGGCGGCGACCGCCGCGACGGCGAGCAGGCCGCGAGCGTCCTCGACCTGGGCCTCGAGCGCGATCCGCCCGACCTCGAGCCCGCAGGACCGCTCCACCTGCGTCAGCAACAGGTCCAGCGCAACGACCTCGGCCGCCGAGGTCACCTTCGGCAGCATCAGCGCGTCGAGGTGCTCGCCCGCGCCGGTGACGACCTCGACCACGTCGGTGTAGGTCCACGCCGTCGTCCAGTCGTTGACCCGGACGACGCGCAGCCGGGAGCCCCAGCCGCCCTCGGTGAGCGCCGCGACCACGTTCGCGCGGGCCGCCGCCTTGGCGTCGGGTGCGACGGCGTCCTCGAGGTCGCAGAACACCTCGTCGGCCGCCAGCGTGCGTGCCTTCTCGAGCATCCTGGGGTTCGACCCGGGCACGGCCAGGCAGGAGCGGCGCGGCCGCGGCTCGTGCCGGTGCCGTGGCCGCTCGCCGGCTGCTGCCGCGGTGGTGGGCGCGTCGTCGGTCATGCGGCGTGAACCTACCCACGCGGCCGGGCGGCGGCCAGCAGACGCGCGACGGCGCGCGGCGCCGGGCGTCGCACCGGTGGGCGCGCGCGGGCGCCCACTAACCTGACCGGCGTGAGCTCACCGACGCGCGTCTTCGCCGCGCGCCTGGCGGGGATCGCCGTGTTCGACCCGCTCGGCGACCGCGTCGGGCGCGTGCGGGACGTGGTCGTGGTGTTCCGCTCCCGGCTGCGGCAGCGGCCCCGGGCGATCGGACTCGTCGTCGAGGTCCCCGGGCGGCGCCGGGTCTTCCTGCCGATGACCCGCGTCACGAGCATGGCCCCCGGACAGGTGATCAGCACCGGGCTGGTGAACATGCGCCGCTTCGAGCAGCGCCCTACCGAGACCCTCGTGATCGCCGAGATGCTCGAGCGCCGCGTCACCCTCGTGCAGGAGCCCGACGCCGAGGTCACCGTCGAGGACGTCGCCATCGAGCAGCAGCGCAGCCGCGACTGGGAGCTCAGCAAGGTCTTCGTGCGGCACGGACCGGCGTCCCGGGTCGCCCGGCTCCGTCGCCGCGGCAGCACCCAGCTGCTGGACTACCACGAGGTCGCCGGGCTCGCCGGAACGCACTCCGGCCAGGGCGCCTCGCTGCTGGCGGCGTCGCTGGAGGAGATGAAGCCGGCCGACATCGCCGACCTGCTGCAGGACCTGTCCGGCAAGCGGCGTCTGGAGCTCGCCTCCGCCCTGCACGACGAGCGGCTGGCCGACGTGCTGGAGGAGCTGCCCGACGAGATCCAGGTCGAGGTGCTCTCCGGGCTGGGCTCGGAGCGCTCCGCCGACGTGCTCGAGGAGATGCAGCCGGACGACGCCGCGGACCTGCTCGGCGAGCTCAGCGAGGAGCGCCGCGAGCAGCTGCTCGGCCTGATGGAGCCGGACGAGGCCAAGGACGTGCGCCGGCTGCTCGCCTACGACGACGACACCGCCGGCGGCCTGATGACCCCCGAGCCCGTCGTCCTGCCACCGGAGGCGACGGTCGCCGAGGCCCTGGCGCACGTGCGGCGCTCGGAGCTCTCCCCCGCCCTGGCGGCCGCCGTGTTCGTGTGCCGGCCCCCGCAGGAGACCCCGACCGGCCGCTACCTCGGCCTCGTGCACATCCAGCGGATGCTGCGGGAGGCGCCGCACGAGCAGGTCGGCTCGGTGCTCGACTCCGGGGTCGAGCCGGTCACCGTGGACGCCTCGCTGACCCGCGTCACCCGGGTGCTGGCCGCCTACAACCTCGTGTCGGTGCCCGTCACCGACGAGGACGGCCGGCTGCTCGGGGTCGTGACCGTGGACGACGTGCTCGACCACACGCTGCCGCCGGACTGGCGCGAGCACGACGACCTGCTCGCGGAGCACGAGGACGAGCGGCGGCGCGCCGGGCCGGACAGAGCGGCGCGGACCGGTGAGAGCCGTGCCTGAGGACCCCCAGGACCGGCCGTCGCGGCGGTCGCGGCGCCGGCGGGCTCCCGCGCTGGACGTGCCGCTGGAGACCCGGCGCGTGCTGGTGCCGACTCCCAGCGTGGACCCGGAGGCGTTCGGGCGCTGGTCGGAGCGCTTCGCCCGCTTCATGGGCACGCCGCGCTTCCTCGTGTACATGACCGCGTTCGTCGCGCTGTGGCTGGCGTGGAACACGATCGCCCCGCCGTCCGCCCAGTTCGACCCGCGGGCACTGAACTACACGCTGTTGACGCTGATCCTGTCGCTGCAGGCGTCGTACGCGGCGCCACTGATCCTGCTCGCGCAGAACCGGCAGGACGACCGCGACCGGGTGGCGCTGGAGCAGGACCGCCAGCGCGCCGAGCGGGGGATCGCCGACACCGAGTACCTGGCTCGCGAGGTGGCCGCCCTGCGGATCGCGATGCGCGACGTGGCGACCCGCGACTTCCTGCGCGCCGAGCTGAGGACGCTGCTCGCCGACCTGGAGGATGCGCGGGACGGGCGCGAGCCCGCCGACGACGGGGACTGAGACGACGGCGGCTGAGCAGGCCGGTGCCGCAGCCGGTCGCGCAGCCGGTCGCGCAGCCGGTCGCGCCGCGGGGTCAACCCGGCGCCCGGGCGTGCCGACACAGCGGGTGTGACGTTCGCCGACCTGACCACCTCGACCTCCCCGACGTCGCTGGCTGCCCTGCAGCGGCGCCGGTTCGGCGACGTGCTCGTGGCCGCGGGCGTGCTCAGCCGTGACGAGCTGCAGGCGGTGCTGAACCACCAGCGGGAGGGCTCCGGCCCCCACAAGCGGCTCGGCGAGCTCCTCGTCGAGCTCGGCTTCCTCGACGAGCGCGGCATGGCCTCGGCCCTGGCCCAGCAGCTCGGCCTCGACGCGGTCGACCTCTCGCGCACCGTGCCCGCACCCGACGCGGTTCGGCTGCTGCCGCGGGCGGTCGCGGAGCGCAGCGGGGTGCTCGCGCTCGACAAGGTCGGCAACCGCCTCGTCGTCGCCGTGACGGACCCGACGAACGTGCTCGCCCTGGACGACGTCAAGCTGCACACCGGCGCCACCGAGCTGACCGTCCTGGTCGCCACGTCCTCGCAGGTGCGCGACCAGCTCGCGCGGGCCTGGTCGCTCGGATCCGACGCCGACGGCGTCTCCTCCATGGTCGAGGAGGTCGCCGAGGTCGACGAGGAGCCGCTGACGATGCCCGACTCGGGTCCCGACGAGGACGCCCCGATCGTCAAGCTGGTCAACCGGATCCTCGCCGACGCCGTCCGGCTGCGGGCCTCGGACATCCACGTCGAGACGCAGCGCACCGGTCTGCGGGTGCGCTACCGCGTCGACGGCATGCTCCGCGACGTGATGAGCGCGCCGCGGCGCGTCTCGTCGTCCGTGATCAGCCGCCTGAAGATCATGTCCGGCCTCGACATCGCGGAGCGTCGCGTGCCGCAGGACGGCCGGGCCCGGATCGCCGTGGACGGTGCCGCGATCGACTGCCGGGTGTCGTCGCTGCCCGCGCTGCACGGCGAGAAGATCGTGATCCGGCTGCTGGCACGCGGCGACGACGTCCCGCCGCTGGCCTCCCTCGGGTTCGAGCCCGAGCAGCTCGCCGTCTTCCGCTCCGCGCTGTCCGTGCCGCAGGGCCTCGTGCTCATCACCGGGCCGACCGGGTCCGGCAAGACGAACACGCTGTACTCGGCGATCAACGAGACCCTCGACCCGCGGAAGAACATCGTCACGCTCGAGGACCCGGTCGAGGTGCAGCTGCCGGGGATCACGCAGGTCGGCGTCAACGTGCGTGCCGGGATGACGTTCCACGCGGGACTGCGCTCGATCCTGCGACAGGACCCCGACGTCGTGCTCGTCGGCGAGGTGCGTGACACCGAGACCGCGGAGCTGGCGCTCAAGGCGTCCCTGACCGGGCACCTCGTGCTGACCACGCTGCACACGAACTCCGCCGTGGCGGCCCTGACCCGGCTCGTCGACATGGGCGCCGAGCCGTTCCTCGTCGCGTCCTCGCTGACCGCCGCCGTCGCCCAGCGGCTGGTGCGGCGCGTCTGCGACGAGTGCGCGGAGGGGTACATCCCGGACGACGCGACGCTCGCGCTGCTCGGCCTCGCGCTCGACGACATCCTCGACGCCACGCCCCGCCGCGGCACGGGCTGCCCGGACTGCGGCGGCACCGGCTACCGGGGTCGCACCGCGGTCTACGAGGTGCTCGAGGTCGACGCCACGATGCGGGCGGTGCTGCTGCGCGACCCGTCGGAGCACTCGATCGGCAGCCAGGCCCGCGCCGCCGGGATGTCGACCCTGCGGGCGAGCGCGGTGCTGAAGGCGCGGCGCGGGGAGACGACGTTCGAGGAGGTCGTGCGCGTCACCCACTCCGACGCGACCGGCAGCCACGCCTGCGCCGCGTGCGAGCGGCCGGTGCTGCAGGACATGGTCGTGTGCCCCTGGTGCGCCGTGACCCTCGACCGCGGCCACTGCTCGGAGTGCACCCGGGCGCTCGAGCCGGACTGGCAGATCTGCCCCTGGTGCCGCACGGTCCCCTCCGCCACCTGAGGCCCACTCCAGCCTCCCGAGTGCCGATCACCCCCGCCGCCCTCCCCCGGTGATCATGCACCTCGGGTACGCCACCGACCGCACCGCGGCGGGGCGGCAACGGCCACCTACTCTGGCGGCATGGCACCCGTACCCACGCTCGACGCCGTCCGCACCGCCCTGAGCGGTGTCGACGACCCCGAGATCCGGCGTCCGATCACCGAGCTCGACATGGTCAAGGACGTCCGCGTCGGCCAGGACGGGGTCGTGGACGTCGGCGTCTACCTCACGATCTCCGGCTGTCCGATGCGGGAGACGATCACCCAGCGGGTGCGCGACGCGGTCACGGCACTCGACGGCGTCCGCGAGGTCCGCGTCGAGCTCGACGTGATGTCGGAGGACCAGCGGGCCGCGCTGAAGGACAAGCTGCGGGACGGCCGCAGCGAGAAGGAGATCCCCTTCTCCCGGCCCGGCTCGCTGACCCGCGTGTACGCGGTGGCTTCCGGCAAGGGCGGGGTCGGCAAGTCCACGGTGACGGTCAACCTCGCCGCCGCGATGGCGGCCGACGGGCTCCGCGTGGGTGTCGTGGACGCCGACGTCTACGGCTTCTCGGTGCCGCGGATGATGGGCGTGGAGCAGGCGCCGACCCGCGTGGACGACATGATCCTGCCGCCCGTCGCCCACGACGTGAAGATCATCTCGATCGGCATGTTCGTGCCCGGCAACCAGCCCGTCGTGTGGCGGGGCCCGATGCTGCACCGCGCGCTGCAGCAGTTCCTCGGCGACGTGTTCTTCGGCGACCTCGACGTGCTGCTGCTCGACCTGCCGCCGGGCACCGGCGACATCGCGATCAGCGTCGGGCAGCTGCTGCCTAACGCCGAGATCCTCGTGGTCACCACCCCGCAGACCGCGGCCGCGGAGGTCGCCGAGCGCGCCGGCGCGATCGCGCTGCAGACCAAGCAGCAGGTCGTCGGCGTCGTGGAGAACATGTCGTGGCTGGAGAACGCCGACGGCTCACGCACGGAGCTGTTCGGCTCCGGCGGCGGGCAGCAGGTCGCCGAGCGGCTGACCCGCTCCGTGGGCGCCGACGTGCCCCTGCTCGGCCAGGTGCCGCTCGACGTCACGCTGCGCGAGGGCGGGGACGTCGGTACGCCGGTCGTGCTGTCCCACCCGGACTCGGCGGGTGCGGTGGCGCTGCGGTCGGTGGCCCGTCAGCTCGGCCGCCGCGCCCGTGGCCTCTCCGGGCGCTCGCTGGGCCTGACCCCCGCCGGTCGCTGACGGCCGCGTCGCGGGGCCCGCGGGCGTCGTCCTGGGGAGATCTGCACCAGCCCAGAGTTGGCACAGGGCGCCCCTGTGCCAACCTGGTTGGCACAGGGGCGCCCTGTGCCAACTCTGGGCGGGGCTGGGCTGGGCGGGGCGGGGCTGGGGGGGCGGGGTCAGGTCGCCTCGGGGTCGAACGGCGCCGGACCGTCCCCGAGCGGTGTGCTGCCGGGACGACGGGCGCGCCCGCCGGGACCCTCGCCGGGACGGGTGGCTCGTTTCACCGGCTCGGCGGGCTCGTCGTCGTCGTCGAACGCCTCGCTGAGCGCGTCCCGCACGATCCGTCGTGGGTCGTACTGGCGGGGGTCCAGCTTCCGCCAGTCGACGTCGTCGAAGTCCGGGCCGAGCTCCTCGCGGACCTGGGCCCGGGCGTCGACGGCGAAGCGGCGGGCCTCGCGCACGAACCCGGCCAGCTGGGACGCGTACTGCGGCAGCCGCTCCGGCCCGATCACCGCGAGCGCGAGCAACGCGAGCACGATGAACTCGCCCCCGTTGATGCCCAGCACCCGCTCAGCCTACGGCCCGTGCAGCCCGTCGGCGGACGAGTCGGCGGGGTCGAGCCGTCCGCCATCCGAGACCGGCCGCGGGACCCACCGGGGTCGAGGCGGCGCCAGCGACGGCGGCGCGGCCTTCAGTTGCTGACGGCCTCGTCCAGCTTGAGCTCGACCTGCTGCTCGGAACCGTCCCGCCGCACCGTGAGGCTCACGGTGTCGCCCGGGGCCCTCGCCCGGATGGCGACGATGAGCTCGTCGGGGTCGGTCACCGGGCGGCCCTCGAACGTCGTGATCACGTCCCCGGCCTCGACGCCGGCGCGCTCGGCGGGGCCGTCGGGCGTCACCGCCGGGCCGCGCTCGGAGGCCTCGTCGACGACCTTGACGCCCTCACCGGTGTACCGGCGGTCGAGCAGGACGCCGATCACCGGGTACGTCGCCTTGCCCTCGTCGACGAGCTGTGCGGCGGTACGGGCGGCCTGGTTGCTGGGGATCGCGAACCCCAGGCCGATGCTGCCGGTCTGCCCGCCCCCGATCGACGAGGCGATCGCCGAGTTCACCCCGACCACCCGACCCGCGCCGTCCACGAGGGGACCGCCCGAGTTGCCCGGGTTGATGGCGGCGTCGGTCTGGATCGCGTTGATGAACGCTGCCTCGCCCTGCTGCCCGTTGCCCGCCGACACCGGTCGGTTCAGCGCGCTGACGATGCCGGTCGTCACCGTGCTCTCGAGGCCGAGCGGCGCACCGACGGCGATCACGGGGTCGCCGACGACGACCGCGTCGGAGTCCCCGAGCGTCAGGGCGGGCAGCCCGGACCGCTCGACCCGCAGCACCGCCAGGTCGTAGGGCGTCGTCCGACCGACGACCTCGGCCGGCTCCTGCGACCCGTCGGCGAAGACGACCACGATCTCGCCGTCGTCGGCGGCCTGGGCCACGACGTGGTTGTTGGTGAGCACGAGCCCGTCGGGGTCGACCACGAAGCCGGAGCCGGTGCCCTCCAACCCGGTCGAGGAGGCCTGGATCGACACGACGCTCGGCAGGACGGCGGCCGCGATGCCGGCGACGGAGTCCGGTGGGCGCAGGGTCGAGCCCGCCGGGGGCGCGGTCAGCGCCGGCGAGGACGACAGCCCGGGGCGGGCGCGGTCGCGGTCCGCGAGCCAGCCGCCGGCGACCCCGCCGACCAGCCCGACGAGCAGCGACGCGGTCACCAGGACCAGCGTCAGGACACCGCGTCGGCGCCGGGAGGGGTCGTGGCCCCGCAGCGGGCCGGCGCGGTCGACGTCGGCGGACAGGTCGCGGCCGAGCGCCAGCGGTCCCTGCCGGACGGGCAGCGCGGGGTCCGTGTGGCCCTCCCCGGGGCCGGCGTCCTGTGCCTCGGCGGCGGCGCGGGACTCGTCGTCGCGGGGCTGGTCGGCGTCGGGCTGGTCGGCGTCGGGCTGGTCGGCGTCGGGCTGGTCAGCGTCGGGCTGGTCAACGTCGGGCTGGTCGGCGCCGGGCTCGTCGGCGCCGGCCCCGTCCGTGTCCGCCGCATCAGGGCCGGACCCGGCGCCCGTGCCGCTAGGTGCCATGGTCCCGAGCGCCTGCGTGCCGAAGCCCTGCGTGCCGAAGCCCTGCGTGCCGGGCGCCTCCGTGCCGGGGGCATGAGCGCCGGGGGCATGAGCGCCGGGGGCCTGGTCGTCCTCAGCCCGGGCGAAGGGGGCGCCACCGGAGGCCTCGCCGCGGTCGGCGGCGACGTCGTCCCACCACTGGGGGGTCCGCGGCCTCACGGAGCCGGCGTCGTCGCTCATCCGCGTCCTCCTCCCGGGTGCTCGCAGCCGCCGCGGCAGGCCGCCACGGCGCTGCCCCCGATCCTCCCAGGAGGTGAAGCGCCGACGCGCGGCAACCCCGGGCGCACGCTCAGGAGCCGGTGACCAGGACGCACATCACGCGGGTCCCCCGCACGACGTGGTCCCAGAGTCCTCGCTCGGGCGTCGTGGCCCCGAACGCACCGGCGGCAGCCGTGGTCCGGCCGACGAGGACGGCGGTCGTGTCGGCCGCGGGGCTGGTGGCAGCGCCCAGCGCCGGTGGGGCAGCGGTCGCCGACGACGCCGGCAACGCGCCCAGCAGCCCGACACCCAGCACGCCCGTCGCCAGCACGGCGGCCGACCCGCCGGCGGCGACGCGGGCCCGCCTGCCCGAGGGCAGCCGCACGGCGTGGCGGGGTGTGCCACCACGTACCGCGCTCGGCGGGTCGACCGCCAGCCACGGCGCGGGCACATCGCCGCCGGACCGGGCCGGGTCGGCCGGGACCCCTCCCGTCGGTGCACCGGCAGGGCCGCCTGTTCCCGGTCCCGGTCCCGACGGCAGCACCGGGTGACGCGGTGCCAGCGGGCCGTGCTGGCCGCCGAGGGCGAGCAGGGAGCTCGTGAGGTCGTCCGGGGCGGCGGGTTCGGTGGCCGCGAGCATGCGGCGCACGGCACGCTCGGCGGCGACGTCGCGGCGGCAGGCGGCGCACGACGCCAGGTGCACGAGGGCGCGCTCCGCGGCGTCGACGGACAGCCGCCCGTCGACGAGCGCGCTGACCCGGCCCCCGAGGTGAGTCACCGCAGGGCCTCCGCGGGGTCGTCGAGGGACGCCGGGGCGGGGGTGGGCGCCCGGTGCGCCAGCGTGGCCCGCAGCTGGGCGCGGCCACGGTGGATGCGGGAACGGACCGTGCCCAGCTTGATCCCGAGGGTCGCCGCGATCTCCTCGTAGGACAGGCCCTCGACGTCGCACAGGACGACGGCGGCCCGGAAGCCGGGCGGGAGCGAGGCCAGCGCCTGCTGCACGTCCACGTCGAGGTTCGCGTGCTCGAAGGCGCGCTCCGGGCCCGGCTCGCGACCGGGGAGGCGGTCGTGGGCGTCGTCTCCGAGCGCGTCGAAGCGGATCCGCTTGCGGCGCCGGACCTGGTCGAGGAACAGGTTCGTGGTGATCCGGTGCAGCCAGCCCTCGAACGTGCCCGGCGTGTAGCTCGACAGCGACCGGAACACCCGCACGAAGACCTCCTGCGTGAGGTCCTCCGCGTCGTGCCGGTTGCCGGTCAGCCGGTAGGCGAGGCGGTAGACGCGCCCGGAGTGCTCCCGGACGACGTCCTCCCAGGCGGGCGGGGTCCACACCGGCGGGTCCACCTCGGGACCGCCGGGCACCACCACGTCGTCGACGGCCACGATCTCGTCGCGCTCGTCGCCGGCCATGCCGGGGTCCTCCCCACGCCTGCGGCGGTCGTCGGTCACATCTGCTCCTCGTTGGTGGACGTCCTGCAGGCTGCCAGAGTTCCCCACCGACCTGGGAACCACCTGGGAACGTCACCCGGCCGCCCGGTTCACCGCCTCCGCCCGCTGAGCGGCGAGCCCGCAGGACGGCACGCAGGGCTCCGCCGGTGACGGCGGCAGGCCCTAGGCTGGCCGCCGTCCGCGCCGGTCAGCAGGTGGCGCAGGGGTCGCGGCCCGCGCCGCGCCGAGGAGGAGGTCGGTCATCGCCGCTGTGAAGCCCGCCAGCTGGGCCTACGCCGAGGAGTTCGTCGCCGAGGACGACGTCCTGGAGCGCGCCCGGGCCCGGGCCGACGAGCTCGGCTGCACGCCGGTGGGACGCGGGGTCGGCGCGGCCCTGCGCGCCCTCGCCGCCGCCTGCTCCGCCCGCGCGGTCGTCGAGATCGGCACCGGCGCGGGCGTCTCCGGCCTCTGGCTGCTGCGCGGGATGCCGGCCGACGGCGTGCTCACCACCATCGACGTCGAGGCGGAGCACCAACGGGCGGCCCGCGAGACGTTCGCGGAGGCCGGGGTGCGCTCCAACCGTGCGCGCCTGATCACCGGCCGCGCGCTCGACGTGCTACCCCGCCTGACGGACGGCGCCTACGACCTCGTGCTCGTGGACGCCGACAAGCAGGGCGTGGACGCCTACGTCGACCAGGCGCTGCGGCTGCTGCGCCCCGGCGGGCTGCTCGCGGTGGACAACGCCCTGTGGCACGACCGCGTCGCGGACCCGGCCCAGCGGGACGAGCAGACCACCGCGATCCGCGAGCTCGGCAAGCGCGTGCGCGACGACGAGCGCCTGGTCCCGGCGCTGCTGCCGGTCGGGGACGGCCTGCTCGTGGCGGTCGTCGGCCGCTGAGGCGCGGCGGGTCCGGGGCGAGCAGCGACAGCGCGCGACGCCGGGGACGTCAGCCGGCCGGCAACGTCTCCAGCCAGCGCAGCAGCAGCCGGGCACCGAAGCCGGTGGCGCCCTTCGGCACCTCGTGCGCCTCGCGGTCGCTGCGGGCGGGGCCCGCCACGTCGAGGTGCGCCCAGCGGTGGTCACCGGTGAACTCCCGTAGGAACAGCGCGGCGGTGATCGCGCCGCCGGAGACGTGCCGGTCCGCCGGCACGTGCCGCAGGTCGGCGACCTCGGAGTCCAGCGCGCGCCGGTAGTCCTCGACGAGCGGCATCCGCCACACCCGCTCCCCGGTGCTATCGGCAGCGACCGCCAGCTCGGCGGCCAGCGCGTCGTCGCCGCTGAACAGGGCCGCGTGGCGACGTCCCAGGCCCAGGGACGCCGACCCGGTCAGGGTGGCGACGTCGACGAGCACGTCGGGGTCGAGGTCGGCCGCCGCCCACGCCAGGGCGTCCGCGAGCACGACCCGACCCTCTGCGTCGGTGTTGGCGATCTCCACGGTGGTCCCGCCGCGGACCGTGACGACGTCCCCGGGCCGGTAGGACGACGCCCCCACCGCGTTCTCCGCCAGCGGCAGCAGGGCCGTCACCCGGTGCGGCAGGTCGAGGTCGGCGGCCCCGAGCACCGCGGCCAGCACCACGGCCGCACCGGCCATGTCGGTCTTCATCGGCACCATCGCCTCGCGCGGCTTGATCGACAGGCCGCCGGTGTCGTACGTGATTCCCTTGCCGACGAGGACGACGTGGCGCCCGGGGCCGCGACCGGCGCCCGGGGTCCACGTCACGCGCACGAGCCGCGGCGGCGAGGCGGAGCCACGCCCGACAGCCAGCAGGCCGCCGAACCCGGCCGCTGCCAGGTCCGCCTCGTCGAGCACCTCGACGTCCACGCCGTCGCGGCCGGCCGCGAGGTCACGCGCTCGGTCGGCCACCCAGGCGGGGTCCTTGGTCGACGACGGCATCGCGGTCAGGTCGCGGGCCGTCCACGTGGCGGCGCTCGCCACCACGGCGCGCCGGACGGCGTCGTCGTGGGTGCAGCCGACCAGCCGCAGGTGCCCGGGCGGCGGGTCGGGCGGGTCGGTCACACCTGCCCGCGGCGGGGACCAGGCGCCCAGCAGCAGGCCCTCCACGACGTCGCGGACGGCGTCCGGCCCGAGCCCGGCGGCGAGCGTGCTCCCCACGCTCGCGGCACCGCGCACCGCCCTGGCCAGACCCGCCCCGGCACGTCGCAGCGCGGTCGCGGACTCGTCGCCGGTGCCCACGAGCAGCAACCGCTCCGGCAGCCAGGACTCGTCGCCGGTGCCGGAGGCCGCGCGGCCCACCCCGAGCGGGACCCGCAGCACCGCTCCGGCAGACCCGGTGAAACCGACCTGCTCGCAGACGGTGGCGAGGTCGATCCCGGTGGCCAGGGCAACCTCGGCGACACCGTGGCGGGGCTGCGGCAGCTTCTCCCCGCGCGCCGGACCGGCCAGCGCGACGGCCAGCACCTCGCAGCCGGCGACCCCGGTCACGTCGGGATCGGCGACCGCGTGCACCTGCGGGGCCGTGAACGCCTGAGCCGGCCCGGCTGCCGCGGGTGCGCGGACCTGCCGTCCGGACGGCCGCGCCGTCCCCGCGCTGCGAGCCCCGCCGCTGCCGTGGCTCGTGGCCGCCACTCGGTCCCCTCGCTCATGTCGGCTGCGTGGCGGGGTCGCCCGCCCGGGGCGCCGGCGACCCGGGGGTGTCCCACCGGCCGGTCGTGGCGCCGGGCACGCAACCTACCGGTGCCGCCACGGACCACGGCCCCGGCACCGCGATCGCGGAGCCGGGGCCGTGCCTGCGTGCCGGCCCGGCGTCGTGCCGAGTCGGTCAGCCGGCGGCGGACTTCAGGGCGTCGCCCAGCGCGTTGGCCTCGTCCGGGGTCATCTCGACGACCAGGCGACCGCCACCCTCCAGCGGCATCCGCATCACGATGCCGCGGCCCTCCTTGGTGACCTCGAGCGGACCGTCCCCGGTCCTGGGCTTCATGGCCGCCATCTGGCGATCCCCTTCCGTCGTCCGCTGACCTCGCCCCCCGTCGCGCCGGACGACGCGGACGCCGTGGCGTCCCAGGGGACGGGGTTGATCCGGACCATTATCGCGACCCGGGCGCCGGGCGGGGAACCCGGGCCACCGTGCGTCACCCGTCGGGCAGGATGTCCGCCGTGGACGACGACGCGCAGGACACCCGCGGTGACGCAGAGCAGCGAACGGTGCGGTTCGAGGTGGTCGGCGGCGTCGCGACGATCACCCTCGAACGGGCCGACGCGATGAACGCCCTGGACGTCGCCACCAAGGAGCAGCTGCTGGTGGCGACGCGACGTGCCGCCTCGGACCAGGCCGTCCGGGCCGTCCTGCTCACCGGCACCGGCCGGGCGTTCAGCGTCGGCCAGGACCTACGGCAGCACGCCCGGCTGCTCGCCGACCCGGACGCCTCGCTGTGGACCACGGTCCCCGAGCACTACAACCCGATCGCGCTGACCCTCGCGACGATGCCGAAACCGGTGGTCGCCGCCGTCAACGGCGTCGCGGCCGGCGCGGGTGCCGCCTTCGCCATGGCCGCGGACATCCGGGTCGTCGCGGAGTCCGCCGGGTTCAACCTCGCGTTCGCCGCCATCGGCCTGTCGGCGGACTCGGGATCGTCCTGGTGGCTGCCGCGGCTCGTCGGCACCGCACGGGCGATGGACCTCCTGCTGCGCCCGCGGACCGTGCCCGCAGCCGAGGCGCTGGAGATCGGGCTGGCGACCGAGGTGGTCCCCGACGCCGAGCTCGCCACCCGCGCCGGCGAGGTGGCCCGCACGCTCGCGGCGGGCCCGACGGCGGCGTACGGGGCGATCCGCCGGGCGGTCGCCTACTCCGCATCCCACGACCTGGCCGGCTCCCTGGACCACGAGGCCACGCTGATGGCCGAGACCGGCGCCACGGCGGACCACGCCGAGGCCGTCGACGCGTTCCTGTCGCGGCGCGAACCGCTGTTCGACGGGCACTGATCTTTTCGACGGCACTGATCGTCGAACGGTCAGCGGGACGGCGCTGCCGGCAGCGGGCCGTGGTGCCCCCGCCGGTGCTCGAAGACCAGGCTGGTGCGGCTGTGGGCCACAGCGGGGTGCGTCGTGAGGTGGTCGAGCACCCAGTCGCGCAGGTACTCGGCGCTCGGTACCGCCACGTGGAGCAGGTAGTCGTCGGCGCCGCCGAGATGGAAGCTCTGCAGCACCTCCGGCAGCCGGGGCACGCTGGAGGCGAACGCCTCGATCTGGCGGCGGTCGTGGGCACGAAGGCGCACCGCGAGCACCGCCTGCACGGACCGGTCCACCGCCGCCGGGTCCACGTCGGCATGGAAGCCGCGCAGCACCCCCCGCTCGCGCAGCGACCGGATCCGCGCCAGCGCCGTCGAGGCGGCCACGCCGGCGCGCTCGGCGACGCGGTTGTTCGCGAGCCGGGCGTCCTGCACGAGGGTGGCGACGAGCGTCCGGTCGACGTCGTCCAGCGGGGTCCGTGGATGCTGCGGCGGGATAGCCATGCCGTCATCCTGCACCGACGATCGTTCGGCTGTCGGGCCTGTGCACGACCAGTTGTTCGTCGACAACGACGAATTGCCGCAGGACGTGCCCACACTGGCCCGCATGACGACGACGTGGACGACACCTACCGGGCTCCCTGACGGCCTCGACGCCCCGACCGGGCGGCGCGACCAGGCGGTCCGGTCCGGGCGCGCGCAGGGACGCGACACCCTCGCGGTGCACGCCGGTCGCGAGGACCTGACCGCGCTCGGGGTGCACGCCGCGCCGATCGACCTGTCCACGACCGCCCCGCTCCCGGGGATCGAGACCGGCGGCGACGCGTACGAGCAGCTCGCGACCGGCGGCGGCCTGCGCGACGGGGACAGCACGGTCTACCAGCGGCTGTGGAACCCCACGGTGGCTCGGTTCGAGGTGGCGGTGGCCGCGCTGGAGGGCGCGGCTGAGGCAGTGGCCTTCTCGTCCGGGATGGCGGCCACGACCGCGGTGCTGCTCGCGACGGCGTCCGCCGGACGGCGGCACGTCGTGGCGCTGCGCCCGCTGTACGGGGGCACCGACCACCTGCTCGCGACCGGCCTGCTGGGCACCGACGTGACGTTCACCGACGCCGGTGGTATCGCGGACGCGCTGCGCCCCGACACCGGCCTCGTCGTCGTGGAGACACCCGCCAACCCGACCCTGGATCTCGTCGACCTGGACGCCGTGGTGCAGGCCGCGGGCGACGTCCCCGTGCTCGTGGACAACACCTTCGCGACCCCGGTGCTGCAGCGACCGCTGCGCCACGGGGCGGCGATGGCGCTGCACTCCGCGACGAAGTTCCTGGGCGGGCACGGCGACGCCCTCGGCGGCGTGGTGGCCACCGACGCCGACACGGCGGCCGCGCTGCGGCGCGTGCGCGCCGTGACCGGGTCGGTGCTGCACCCGCTGGGGGCCTACCTGCTGCACCGCGGCCTGCCGACGCTGCCGCTGCGGGTGCGCGCCCAGCAGGCCGCGGCCACCGAGCTCGCGGCCTGGCTGGCGACCCGCCCGGACGTGGAGCGCGTGCTGCACCCGTCCCGGCCTGGCTGCGACCCACGAGGGGTGGTGGGGCGGCAGATGGCGGGCCCGGGGGCGGTGCTGTCCGTCGAGCTGGCCGGCGGCTTCGCGCGGGCGTCCCGCGTCACCGAGCGGCTGCGGCTGATGACGCACGCGGTGTCCCTCGGCGGGGTCGACACCCTCGTGCAGCACCCGGCTGCGTTGACGCACCGACCGGTCGCGGCGCACGCGCGCCCACCGCAGGGCCTGCTGCGGTTCAGCGTCGGGCTCGAGGACGTCGACGACCTCGTCGCGGACCTCGGCGCCGCGCTCGACGACGCCTGAGGAGCCCCACCGGCGCCGGGCGGCCTCAGCGACCCCGGCGGGCGTGGCAGCCGACCAGGTGGTCGTCCACCAGGCCGCAGGCCTGCATCGTGGCGTACGCCGTCGTCGGCCCGACGAAGACGAAGCCGCGGGCCTTGAGGGCCTTCGCGAGCGCCGCGGACCCCGGCGTCGTGGCGGGCACGTCGCGCAGGGACGCCGGCGCCGGGGGCGTCGGGTCCGGCGCGAAGGACCACACGAACGCGTCGAGGCCCTCGGCGTCGCGCAGGGCGACGGTGGCGCGGGCGTTGGTGACGGCAGCGGCGATCTTGGCCCGGTTGCGCACGATGCCCGTGTCGGCGAGCAACCGGTCGAGGTCGTCCGACCCGAACGCGGCCACGGTGTCGGCGTCGAACCCGGCGAAGGCCCCGCGGAACGCCTCCCGCTTGCGCAGGATCGTCAGCCAGGAGAGCCCGGACTGGAACGCCTCCAGCGTCACCCGCTCCAGCAGCGCCGTCTCACCGTGGACGGGTCTCCCCCACTCCTCGTCGTGGTAGCGGCGGTACTCCGCCGGCGCGTCCCCCCACGGGCAGCGGCCCAGCCCGTCGTCCCCGACCGGCGCGAGCCGGCCCGGTGGCTCGGCGTCAGGCACCGCGCCGACCGGCCGCCTCGGCGGCGAGCTCGCGCGCCATCGACCGCAGCACGGCGGTGAACGCCAACCGGCCTCCGAGCGCCAGCACCGGGGCCAGCGGCCGGGTCAGGCGTGCCGGGGCGACCTCGACGTCCTCGGTCCACTCCACCCGGCTGCCCCCGGCGGGCAGTGCCCGCACGACCACCTCGGCGCGGCCGGTCACCACCGACCCGAGCTTGACCACCGCGCAGCGCCCCTCGCGGTCGCCGTCGGGCGGCGTGCGGGTGAGCACCTCCATCGGGTCGTCGAACGCGAGCGGGCCCAGACCGCTGCGTCCGGTGAACCTGCTGCCGACCCCGCCGTCGCCGCGCGTGAGGCGCACCGTGGTCAGCGGCACCCATCGGGTGTGCGCCTCCCAGTCGGTGACGCGGTCGAACGCGGCGCGCGGGTCCGCGGCGCAGTCGGCGACGGCCGTGAACCTCACGGGGACTCCTCGGGGTGGGTGGCACGTGCGGGCGGTGGCGCGGGCGTGGGCCGCTGAACGCCGGAGTGGGCTTGGGCCTTGGCCTGGGCCGCGGGCTCGTGCTCGAGGCCGGCCGCCGCCTCGGTGGCGCCGCCGGGGCCCTCACCCCGGTCGGTCAGCTCGGCGATCCGCCGGTCTCGCTCGGCGAGCTCGTCGCGCAGCCGGTCCAGGACGGCGTCCACCTCGTCCATCCGGTACCCCCGCAGGCCGAGGGAGAACCGGACCGCGTCGACGTCGGGCGGGACCAGGTCGTCGGCGGGCAGCGGCCGGTGCGGCCGCGACGTCGTCGGTGCCTCCAGGCCCCCGGTGACGCGGCCCGCGGCCACGGCAGCGACGACGCCCACGACGGCGAGCGCCAGCAGCAGGAGCACGAGGGACACGCGCCGATCGTGCCACGCGAGGGGTCGTCGCTCAGGGCTCGGCCTCGAGCCACTCGCGGGCCGCCGTCCCCGCGGCGGGCTCCGTGGCGCGTGACGACCCGGCCGCCTCCGCCGCTGCGAGCGCCCGCTCGACGGCGTCGACCGCGGCCTCGGGGGACGACGTCCACGTCAGCTCGCGGGTCGCGCCGTCGCGGACGAAGCCGCGGTCGACGAGGGACGTCACGAGGTCGCGCAGGCCGGACAGGACGCCGTCGGGGTCGCAGACGACGACCGGCTTGGCGTGCATCCCGAGGGTGCGCGCCACCCAGACCTCGAGCAGCTCCTCCAGGGTCCCGAGCCCGCCGGGCAGCACGAGGAAGGCGTCCGCGGCGGCGTCCATCGCGGCCTTGCGCTCCCGCATCCCCGGCGTGACGACGAGCTCGTCGGCGCCGGTGTCGGCGACCTCCAGGCCCACGAGCGCCTCGGGGATCACGCCGAGGGTGTGCCCGCCGCCGGCCCGCACGGCGGTCGCGACAGCGCCCATCATCGACACCCGGCCGCCGCCGGAGACCAGGTCGTGCCCGCGCTCGGCCAGAAGCTGCCCGGTCCGCGCGGCGAGCGCCACGTGCCGTGGCTCGATCGCTTCGGCGGAGGAGCAGAACACGCAGACGGTCGCCACCGCGCCAGGGTGCACCACGCCCCTGTCGCCCTCGCTCGGCTGGTGGCGCTCAGCCGGTGGGACTCGACCCGTCGGCGACGCCCAGCCCGACCCGCAGCCGGGCCGCGGCCTCGCGCTCGTCGCCGTCCACCGCCATCGGGTCGGCCAGCAACGAGACCGCCTCGGAGACGTCGTCGGTGAGGTGCAGCAGGTCGAGGTCGGCGGCGGAGATCGCGCCCAGGGCCGCGACGCTCCCCCGCAGCCAGTCGACCAGGCCGCGCCAGTACCCGGCACCCATCAGCACGATCGGGAAGCACGTCACCTTGCGGGTCTGCACGAGGGTGAGTGCCTCGAACAGCTCGTCGAGCGTGCCGAAGCCGCCGGGCAGCACCACGAAGCCCTGCGAGTACTTCACGAACATCGTCTTGCGGGCGAAGAAGTACCGGAAGTTCACGCCCAGGTCGACCCACTCGTTCATCCCCTGCTCGAACGGCAGCTCGATCCCCAGGCCGACCGACGTGCCGCCCGCCTCGCACGCGCCGCGGTTCGCCGCCTCCATCACGCCCGGCCCGCCGCCGGTGATGACGGCGAAGCCGGCCTCGGCGAGGCTCCGGCCCACCGCGGTTCCGGTGGCGTAGTCGGGGTGGTCGACCGGGGTGCGGGCCGAGCCGAACACGCTGATGGCGGGCCCGAGCTCGGCGAGCGCACCGAAGCCCTCGACGAACTCGCTCTGGATCCGCAGCACCCTCCAGGGGTCGGTGTGCACCCAGTCGGTCGGACCCCGCGACTCCAGCAGCCGCTGGTCGGTGGTGGAGCGCGGCACCTGCCCCCGGCGCAGCGTCACCGGTCCCTGGTGGTACTCGCCGTCCCCCTGACCGGTGGGCGCGGTCGGCTGCTGGTCGGGGGCGGTGGCCATGCCCGGCACGCTATCCGGCGAGCCACGCCAGCAGCGCGCGGCGGCATGCGGGGTCGGCCGGCGGCGGCTGTCGCCGGCGCCTGAGGTCCGGACGTGCGTTCCAGCGTTCCTACCTCGCCGCTTTAGCGACCTTAGGTGGCCTTATGCGCTCCTTGTAAAGAAAGAGCACACTAAATCTAGTAAGATGAGTTGAGCACGCTGCGGCCAACCCCTTCACGCCGAACGCCGGCGCTGAGCCATCAGCGGTCGTGGGTCGTGATGACCAGCTGGAGTGGTTCGACCTGCTCCTCGGTCGCATCGAACGGGGTCGGACCGAGCAGTCCATGATCGTGACGGGCCTGCGGGGCGTGGGCAAGACGGTGCTGCTGGGCCAGTTTCGCACCAAGGCTCAGGATCTGGGCTGGGCTGGGTCGTCGTCGAGCTCGAAGTGAGCAAGCACGACGACAGCGAGTTCCGTCGCGACATGGCTGGCCGCCTGCGGACCGCGCTCTTGGGACTGTCGCCGAAGGCACGATGGACTGAGCGCTTTCGGCACGCAGCCGGCGTCGTCCGATCCTTCTCGATCAGCGTCGACGCCGGCGGCACGTTGTCAGCAGGTCTCGACGTCGAGGCAACCGAAGGCTACGCCGATCACGCCAACCTGGGGTTGGACCTGACCGACGTGTTCCTTGCGATCGGCGAGGCCGCCAGGGAGCGAGAACGCGGCGTCGTCCTGCTCCTGGACGAGCTCCAGTTCCTCAGCCGCGTCCAGCTCGAGGCGCTCATCGAGGCCTTGCACAAGATGGTGCAGCGGAGTCTGCCGCTCACCATGGTCGGTGCCGGCCTTCCCCAGATCGCGGCACTCGCCGGGGACGCGAAGTCCTATGCCGAACGCCTCTTCAAGTTCCCGGAGATCGGCAACCTCAGTGCAGACGACGCGAGCACGGCGCTGTCGAGGCCCGCCAGCGAAGATGGCGCGACGTTCAGTCCCGATGCACTGGATGAGGCCTTCGCCATCACCGGGGGCTATCCGTACTTCGTGCAAGAGCTCGGCTACGCGGTATGGACGGTGGCCGACGGTCCTGAGATCACGGCCGTCGACGTGCACATAGCGGTGCCCGCCTACGAGGCGAAGCTGGACTCCTCGTTCTTCAGGGTTCGGCTCGACCGAGCGACCGACCTCCAGACGGCCTACCTGAGGGCGATGGCGCAGCTCGGCCCGGATCCCCAGAAGGCGTCGGACGTCGCCGACGTCATGGGCCGAACGTCAACCAACCTGGGGCCGACCCGAGCCGGGCTCATCAACATGGGCCTGCTCTACACGCCAGAGCACGGGTACGCGGCATTCACCGTGCCCCACTTTGACCGCTTCCTCCTCCGCGCCGTCCCGAAGCTCGTGGTCCCCGAGCGCAGGCCACGGCGGCGCCGGTCGAGCACGACCTGAGCCGCGCGACGCTTCCCGGGTCGCTGGGTGGGACCGACAGAGCAGGAGCCCGGCACGCTATCCGGCGAGCCACGCCAGCAGCGCGCGGCGGCACTCGTGGATCGGCGCCGCCGGGCAGTGCTCCTCGTCGGTGTGCGACAGGGACGCCACGGCGGGTCCGTAGTTGACCGCCGGAACTCCGAGGTCGGCGAAGCGGGCGACGTCGGTCCAGCCGTACTTGGCCGTCGGCTCGCGACCGATCGCGGCGACGAAGTCCGCCGCCACCGGGTGGTCGAGCCCGGGCCGGGCCCCCGGCGAGGTGTCGGTCAGCTCGATCGCGTACCCCTCGAACACCTCTCGGACGTAGGCCAGCGCCTCGGCCTCCGACGCGCTCGGCGCGAACCGGTAGTTCACGGTCACGACGCACCGGTCGGGGATCACGTTGCCCGCCACGCCGCCCCGGATGCCGACCGCGTTGAGGCACTCCCGGTAGACGAGCCCGTCGACCTCGACCGAGCGCGGCTGCCAGGCCCGCAGGCGCTCCAGCACGTCGGCGGCCGCGTGGACGGCGTTCACGCCGGTCCAGGCCCGGGCGGAGTGCGCCGACCGGCCCGGCACCGTGACCTCCACGCGCAGCGTGCCGTTGCAGCCGCCCTCGACGCCGCCGGAGCTCGGCTCGCACAGCACCGCGAAGTCCGCGCGCAGCCAGTCCGGGTGGTGGCGCACCAGCCTGCCCAGACCGTTGCGCTCGGCCTCGACCTCCTCCGCGTCGTAGAACACCCACGTCACGTCGCGGGACGGCTCCGTGGCGGCCGCGGCGACCGCGAGCTGGACCGCCACACCGGACTTCATGTCCGCCGTCCCCCGGCCGTGCAGCACGAGGTCGTCGCCCTCCCCCGTCGTCCAGGTCGGCAGGTTCGGCTCGTCGGTGCCGGGCCGGCGTCCGATCGGCACGGTGTCGAGGTGCCCGGCGACCACGACCCGCTCGGCGCGACCGAGGCTGGTGCGGGCCATCACCGCGTCGCCGTCCCGCAGCACCTCCAGGTGCGAGAGCCCGCGCAGCGCGGCCTCCACCGCGTCGGCGACGCGGGCCTCGTCACCGCTGACCGACTCGATGTCGCACAGCGCACGGGTCAGGGCGACCACGTCGCCGTGCAGGTCGAGGGCGACGGGTCCGGCGTCCGCGAGGGTCATGCGCCTCACCGTACGCACGTTGCCTGCGTCGCCTGCGACCGCTCCGCGTGCCCCTCCCACGGCTGCCCCCTCGCCCGTCCCCCACCTCGGTGATCAAGGAAACCGCGCACCGAAACCCGGCTCTGGGCCCTGCGTCACCGGGATCGCGAGGGGGCGGCGCACGCGACGAGGAGGTGCACCACGCGTCCCGGTTCCTTGATCACCGCGGGGTGGAGGCGACGGGTTCCTTGATCACCGCGGGGTGGAGGCGACGGCGCGCGGCGGGCGGCCACCTACGCTGGGCGACCATGAGCGACGCGCGCACGGCATGGGGTCTGGGGCTGGCGACCGAGACCACCGACGGCACGGTGCTGGACACGTGGTACCCCGCCCCCGCCCTGGGGCACCCCGACGACGACGGACCTCACGGCGTCCCGGCCGAGCTCGCGGCGCTGGCCGGTAGCGACCCGGCCCGGGGGGTGCGCACGCACGTCGTGCGCACCGTGGTCGACCTGGACGCCGCACCCGCCGACGCCGCGGACGCCTACCTCCGGCTGCACCTGCTCTCGCACCGGCTGGTCCGCCCCCACGGGCTGAGCACCGACGGCATCTTCGGCGTGCTC
This sequence comes from Actinomycetales bacterium, assembly GCA_038206105.1. Classification (GTDB taxonomy): domain Bacteria; phylum Actinomycetota; class Actinomycetes; order Actinomycetales; family JBBRBF01; genus JBBRBF01. The sequence goes on from JBBRBF010000020.1 coordinate 31,924, forward strand.
TCCAACGTCGTGTGGACCAGCGCCGGACCCTGCGCCGTGGCGGACTTCGAGGCGACCCGGCTGCGCCTGCTGGTCGCGCGCCACGGCGCACGCGTGGCGGTCTACGGGGTCGACAAGTTCCCCCGCATGACCGACTACGTCGTCCCGGCCGGGGTGCGGATCGCCGACGCCGACCGGGTGCGGCTCGGCGCGCACCTGGCGAGCGGAACGACGGTGATGCACGAGGGGTTCGTGAACTTCAACGCGGGCACGCTCGGCGCGTCGATGATCGAGGGCCGCGTCTCGGCCGGGGTCGTCGTCGGCGACGGCTCGGACGTCGGGGGCGGCGCGTCGATCATGGGGACCCTGTCCGGCGGCGGCCGCGAGGTGATCTCCATCGGCGAGCGCTGCCTCGTGGGCGCCAACGCCGGGATCGGGATCAGCCTCGGGGACGACTGCGTCGTCGAGGCGGGCTGCTACGTCACGGCCGGCACGAAGGTGCTGCTGCACGACGGGGCCGGCGGGGAGCCGCGCACGGTCAAGGCCGGCGGCCTGTCCGGGTCGTCGGGGCTGCAGCTCTGGCGCAACTCGCTCACCGGGGCGGTCGAGGCGCGCCCACGGTCCGGCGCCCGCGTCGAGCTGAACGCGGCCCTGCACGCCAACTGAGCGTCGGTCCGTCGCCGTGGCACGCGTGAGCCGGCGGGTGCGTCGCCGCCGGATACTGGCCGGGGTGCTGGTCGTGGCGGTGCTCGGCGGGGGCGTCGTGCTCGTCGTGACGGCCCTGGGTCGCGGACCGGCGGTGGCGCTGCCGCGGTGCACCGTCGTCGCCGACGGCGTGGGTCAGGACCTGACGCCGGAGCAGAGCGGCAACGCCGCCACGATCGCGGCCGTCGCCGTCCGGCGCGACCTGCCGGCGCGGGCGGTGACCATCGCGATCGCGACCGCCGTGCAGGAGTCGGGGCTGCGCAACCTCGACTACGGCGACCGCGACTCCCTCGGGCTGTTCCAGCAGCGGCCCTCGCAGGGATGGGGGTCGGCCGAGCAGGTGCAGGACCCGGCGTACGCGAGCAACGCCTTCTACGACGTGCTGACCGAGGTGGAGGGCTACGAGGGGCTCGAGGTCACCGACGCGGCGCAGCGGGTGCAGCGCAGCGCGTTCCCCGCCGCCTACGCCGACCACGAGCCCGTCGGCCGCGCCTGGGCCTCGGCGCTGGCGGGGTGGTCGCCGGCCGCCCTGACCTGCCGGCTGCGACCGGCCGAAGCCGCCGGTGACCCCGACAGCGTGGCCTCGCGGCTGGAGCGCGACCTCGGCGAGACCGGCGCGAGCGTCCCTGACGGCGAGCCGCTGCGGCTGACCGTGCCGGGCGAGGCCGGGGACGCCGGCGCCCGCCGGGACTGGGCGGTCGCCCACTGGACCGTCGCACAGGCACAGGGCCTCGACGTCGTGGCCGTCGGCGTCGCCGGCAGGGTGTGGCGGCGCGACGAACCGGACGCGGGGTGGGTCGACGCCCCGGAGGCAACGGACGGTCCCGGCGTCGTCATCGACGTGGCCGCCGGCTGACGGCCCAGGATCCCCCGAGCCCCCGAGCTCCCGCAGCCCCGGGGGTCAGCGCTGGTCGAGCGCCACGTAGTCGCGTGCGACGGCGCCGGTGTACACCTGCCGGGGTCGCCCGATACGCATCGGCTGGTCCTCGATCATCTCGCGCCACTGTGCGATCCACCCCGGGAGGCGGCCGAGGGCGAACAGCACGGTGAACATCTTCGTCGGGAAGCCCATCGCCTGGTAGATCAGACCGGTGTAGAAGTCGACGTTCGGGTAGAGCTTGCGCTCCACGAAGTAGTCGTCCGCGAGGGCGATCTCCTCGAGCCGGCGGGCGATGTCGAGCAGCTCGTCCTCCTGGCCGAGGCCGGCGAGGATCTCGTCGGCCGTCGCCTTGATGATCTTCGCGCGAGGGTCGTAGTTCTTGTAGACCCGGTGCCCGAAGCCCATCAGCCGCACGCCCTGCTCGCGGTTCTTGACCCGGTTCATGAACGTGTCGACGTCGTCGTCGGAGCGCTTGATCTCCTCCAGCATCTCCAGCACGGCCGAGTTCGCGCCGCCGTGCGACGGACCCGACAGGGCGTGGATCCCGGCCGAGACCGAGGCGAACAGGTTCGCCTGCGCGGAGCCGACCATCCGCACCGTGGAGGTGGAGCAGTTCTGCTCGTGGTCCGCGTGGAGCGTGAAGAGCAGGTCGAGCGCCTTGACCATCGCGGGGTCGGGCTCGTACGGCTCGGCGGGCAGGCCGAACGTCATCCGCAGGAAGTTCTCCACCAGCCCGTGCGAGTTGTCCGGGTAGAGGAACGGCTGGCCCACACTCTTCTTGAAGGCGTACGCCGCGATCGTCGGCAGCTTGGCCAGGAGCCGCACCGTGGACTGCTCGACCTGCTCCGGGTCGAAGGGGTTGAGGCTGTCCTGGTAGAAGGTGGACAGCGCGCTGACGGCGCTGGAGAGCACCGGCATCGGGTGGGCGTCGCGGGGGAAGCCGTCGAAGAACCGCTTCAGGTCCTCGTGCAGCAGCGTGTGCCGTCGGATCTGCTCGGAGAACGACTCCATCTCCGTGCTGCTCGGCAGCTCGCCGTAGATCAGCAGGTAGGAGACCTCGAGGAACGTCGCGCCCTTGGCCAGCTGCTCGATCGGGTAGCCGCGGTAGCGCAGGATCCCCTGGTCACCGTCGATGTACGTGATGGCCGACTTGCAGGCGGCGGTGTTGACGAACCCGCTGTCCAGGGTGACCAGGCCGGTCTCCTTGAGCAGCGACGAGATGTCGACGCCGTCGTTGCCGTCGGTCGCCGGGATCCTCTCCAGCGGCAGATCGCCGCCCGAGTGGCGCAGTGTCACGTGGTCGCCGTCAGCGTCGGTCACGGAGCGTCTCCCTCGGTGTGCGGTGGCGCGGACACGCACCCTGCGTGACCGGCTCGGGTCCCACAGGAGCGGGGCGGGTCGCGACACGGCCGGTCGGGCCACGTCGTCCCGGCGGGAACGCTACCGGCCGGACACGGGCGGACCAACCACGGGTTGGCCCTCGGGACGTCCCACGGAGCCGCGGCGTGCCCGGCGGCGGTCCGGCACCCGCGTCTCAGCCGGCGTTCCGGCTCCCGCGTCTCAGCCGGCGAGCCGGGTCGCGGCGGCGTCCACGCGCTCGTCGGTAGCCGTCAGCGCCACCCGCACGTGGCGGGCGCCGCCAGACCCGTAGAAGGACCCGGGCGCGGCCAGGACGCCCTCCGCGGCCAGGGACTCCAGCGTCGCCCAGCAGTCCTCGCCCGCGGTGGCCCACAGGTACAGCCCGGCCTCCGACGCCTCGACCTCCAGCCCCCGCGCCGCGAGTGCGGCGAGCAGCACCTCGCGGCGTCGCCGGTAGGTCGCGCGCTGGGCACCCACGTGGGCGTCGTCGCCCAGCGCGGCGACCATCGCGTCCTGTACCGGGGCCGGGACCATCATCCCGGCGTGACGGCGCACCTGCAGCAGCCGGTGCACCAGGGCGGGGTCACCCGCCGCGAACGCCGCCCGGTACCCGGCCAGGTTCGACTGCTTCGACAGCGAGTACACCGCGAGCAGGCCGCGGTGGTCGTCGCCGCAGACCCGTGGGTCGAGGATGCTCGGCACCTGCGTCCCGTCCCAGCCCAGCTCGGCGTAGCACTCGTCGGACGCGACGACGACGCCCCGGTCGCGCGCCCACGCGACGACCTTGGCGAGGTGGTCGACGCCGAGCACCCGACCGGTCGGGTTCGACGGCGAGTTCAGCCACAGCAGCCGCACCCGCCCCCCGTCGACCCGTCCGGGCCCGAGGGCGGTCAGGGCGTCCGCCGGTACGGGGGTCGCGCCCGCGAGCCGGGCGCCGACGTCGTAGGTCGGGTACGCCACCTCGGGGTGCACGACCGCGTCGCCGGCGCCGAGCCCGAGCAGCGTGGGAAGCCACGCCACCAGCTCCTTGGAGCCGATCGTCGGCAGCACGGCGGCCGGGTCGACCCCGGCGACGCCACGCCTGCGGTCGAACCAGGCCGCGACGGCCTCCCTCAGCTCCGAGGTGCCGTGCGACTGCGGGTAGCCCGGCGCGTCCGCAGCGGCCCGCAGCGCGACCTGCACCACCTCCGGCGTGGGGTCGACCGGCGTCCCCACGGAGAGGTCGACCAGGCCGCCCGGGTGCCGCCGGGCACGTTCCCGCAGCGGCGCCAGGGAGTCCCACGGGAAGTCGGGCAGCACCGGACCTGCCGGCAGCGCGGGGGCCGGGGGCAGGGGGCGGGACGGGGGCGGGACGGGGGCAGGGGGCGGAGCGGCGGGCGGTGACGCCCCGCTGCCCGCTCCCTCAGACGTCGTGCTCCTGCGGCGGCAGGGCCGCGATCAGCGGGTGGTCCTTCGGGATCAGGCCGAGCTTGGCGGCGCCGCCGGGCGAGCCGATGTCGTCGAAGAACTCGACGTTGGCCTTGTAGTAGTCGGCCCACTGCTCGGGGGTGTCGTCCTCGTAGTAGATCGCCTCGACGGGGCAGACCGGTTCACACGCACCGCAGTCGACGCACTCGTCGGGGTGGATGTAGAGGGACCGCTCACCCTCGTAGATGCAGTCGACCGGGCACTCCTCGATGCAGGCCTTGTCCTTGAGGTCGACGCACGGCTGCGCGATCACGTAGGTCACTTCTGTCCTCCGGCGAGCGAGGGCGGCTGGTGTGGAAAGTATTGCCCACGCCGCGCCGAGGCGGTCGCCGGGCCCCCGCCGGTGCACCGGCGAGCTTCGGGCAGGGTGGGGCGCCGTGGACGGGGACGAGCGGACACCGCCGACAGGCCGGGGCAGGGCCGGGCGGGCCCCGCTCGTCGGCGCCGCGGACGTCGGCGCCCGGGTCGCCCTGCGGCACCTGCTGCCGGACGGCCGGGCGACCGACGTCCTCGGCCTCCTGCTCGCGGTGGCACCGGACGGTGCGGTGTCGGTCCGGTCGCCCTCCGGCGAGGTCCGCACGGTGCCGGCTGCGCGGGTCGTCGCGGTCCGGCGCGTGCCGCCGCGCCGGCCGCCACGGATCGCGTGGCCCGACCTCGAGCTGGTCATGGCGGCGGGCTGGGTGCCGCTGGAGACCGGGCGGCTCGGCGGGTGGCGGCTGCGGGCCGCCCGCGGCTTCACGAGCCGGGCGAACTCGGTGCTGCCGCTGGGGGACCCGGGAGCGCCCCTGGACGACGCGGTGGCCACCGCCGAGGCGTTCTACCGCGAGCGGGGCCTGCCGCCCCGGTTCGCCGTCCCGGCACCGCTGGACGGCTGGGACGACGACCCGCTGGACGCCGTCCTGGCCGGCCGCGGCTACGCGGTGGTGACGCCGACCGTCGTGATGACGGCGGCAGCCGCGGCCGTCGCCGAGTCGGTGCACCACGCCGCGTCGCGGGTCGACCTCGACCCGGCCCCGGACGACGCGTGGCGCTCGCTGTACCGGTACCGCGGCCAGCAGCTGCCCGCCTTCGCGAGCGACGTGCTGACCGGCGGGGGGCCGCTGGCGTTCGCGTCGGTCCGCGAGGAGGGCCGGACCGTCGCGGTGGGCCGAGCCGCACTGGCCGGACGGTGGGCCGGGGTCACGGCGATGGAGGTCGCCGCTGACCGGCGTCGGCGGGGTCTGGGCCGGGCCGTGCTCGCAGCGCTCGCGGCGTGGGCGGCCCGGTCCGGGGCCAGGGGGCTCTACCTGCAGGTCGCCGAGGAGAACGGGGCAGGGCGGGCGCTCTACGAGCGCTGCGGGTTCGGCGCGCACCACCGGTACCGCTACCGCCTGCTCGACGCCACGCCCGGCTCGTCGGACACGGCCCCCGGATGAGGACCCGCCCTCGGCCCGGGGAGGGCGGCGGGGCTACGTGCAGGTGACCCCGGTGGAGGGCAGGTAGCGCGTGGCGAAGCGCTCGACGCGCTCGGTCTCGCCGTCCTGCACGAACCGCCGGGTCACGTCGACGTCGAAGCCGACGTTCGGGTTCTGCGGCGTGCACTCCGCCGAGTCGTCCACCTCCTGCTCGGGCTGCACGATGTTGTGCCGCGGCCCCTTGCCGGCACGGATGTCGTACCGCTTCGTGCCCCAGAACCGCGTGTGCACCTCGCCCCCGGCGACCCAGGCGTCGACGAGGACGCCGTTGTCGGAGTCGTTGCGGAACTCCAGGTCGATGGTGGGCCAGTTGATCGTCGCCTCGCGGCCCTCCGGGTAGCGGGAGATGTAGAACGAGTGCGGCTGGTGGTAGACGTCCTCGAGCCCGGCGAAGAACATGCCGTTGAACAGCGTCGTGGCCATCTGCGAGACGCCGCCGCCGACGGTGTCCCGCAGCCGGCCGTTGGAGATGAAGCCGGCGGCGTTGTACCCCTTGGCACGGGTGCGTTCGCCCAGGGTCCCGTTCAGGCTGAACGTCTCACCCGGCATCACCAGCGTGCCGCTGACGGTGCGGGCCGCGACCCGGAGGTTCTCGGTGCGCAGCGCGTCGTCCGTCAGCGGCGTCGCGAACTCCGAGAGCACCTGCGTGACGCCCAGTGCCTCCGCCTCGGCGGTGGTGAGCTCGGGCTCGGCGACGTCGGGCTCCAGGGTGACCGTGCGCTCGGGGGTCCCGAGCGCTGCACGGGTCCGGCCGGCGAGCTCGGCGGCGTCGATCCGCGTGCCGTTGCGGCCCGGGACGACGGCCGGGCGCCCGCCCTGTCCCCCCTGCAGCCGCACAGTGGCGTCCACAGGGTCGGCGACGAGCCGGTCGTCCGCGTCCATCACCGCCTCCAGCAGAACGTCGCCGTCGACAGCGGGCCGCAGCTCGCCGTCCCGCGCCGTCATCGCCAGGGCCGGGGTGACCTTCGCCGGTGGCAGCTGCACCGTGCGGGACCCGACCCGGACCACGAGCGGGCCGGCCGTGGCGGGCGCGGCGAACTCGGACACCGCCGCCTCGACGGCGTCCTGGTCGACGTCCGGCTCCCGAGTGTCGATCGGCAGCTCCAGCGCCTCCGTGGCGCCGAACCAGTCGTCGGCGACGACCTCCGCGGCCTCGTCCACGCGCAGCTCCCACCCGGCGGCCGCCTCGGTGACGACGGCCTCACCGGAGTCGAAGGCGACCGCGCCCTCCACGGGCTCGGTGTCGGCGTCGCTCGCGAGCCCCTCCAGCGCGGCGGTCAGCGCCGGCTCGTCGACCGCGGTGACGGGCTCGACGTCGGCGGCGCCGTCGACGTGGCGCCAGAGCACGCGGGGATCGAGGCTGAACCCCACGAGGTCGGACGCGGTGGCGTCGGCGTCGACGGACAGCCCCGTCTCCGCCGGGTCGAGCGACGCCTCGACCTCACCGACGCGCACCGGCACGGGGTCCGCAGGGCGCAGCCCGGCGGCGATCCGGTCCGCGGCCTCGTCGCGGGCGGTTCCCCCGACGTCGACCCCCGCCACCGCGACGTCGGCCGGGACCCGCCCGGCCAGTGCCGCCGCGGCGGCGACATACCCACCGGCGACGAGCACCAGCGCCAGCAGCAGGCCCCAGAGCACCCGTCGCCGACCCCGATGCCGGTCGGGCGGCGAGTCCGCCGTGACGGTGTCTGAGGGTGAGGCACTGCTCCCCCCCGGTGACGATCCTGCCCCGACCTGCGACGCCTCCCCGTCCCCGGGACGACCGTCGCGGTCGGGCACCCTCACACCACCCGACGATACGTGCTGCGGTGGTAGACCAGCGGCGCGCGGTGCGGGGCGTCGACGTCGTCGGGCAGGCCGACGCCGACGACGAGCCCCACGACCAGGCTGTGGTCGCCCGCCGGGTGCACGGCGTCGGTACGGCACTCCAGCGTCGCCAGGGCGCCGTCGAGCAGCGCGACCCCGGTCACCGGGCCGTCGTGGTGGTCGATGCGCCCCAGCTGGCCGACGAGCGGTCGCCCAGGCGTTGCGAGCCACTCAGCCGCCGCTCGCGCGGCCTCGGGCAGCACGCTGACCCCCCACACCCCCACCTCGAGCACGGCGTCGTGGAAGCGGGCGTCCTGCTCCACCCCGACGACGACGAGCAGCGGGTCGAGCGAGACCGACATGAAGGCGTTGGCCGTCATCGCGTGGTGGTGGCCGCCCCAGCGGGTCGTGACGACGCAGACGCCGGTGGCGAAGCGCCCGACGGCGCGCCGGAACACCCCCTCGTCGGGCGGCGCACCCGTCGGCGGCGCGAGGCTCGCTTGCTCCAGCACGCCGCAAGGGTACGCAGCGCGACCGCGTCAGTCGCCGCGGCCGCCGGGCGCGGCGTCGCCGCGGTGCTCGGACCCCGCCGCCGGCGTCAGGTCGATCACCGGCGCCGGTGCGACCGGTACGGTCGGGCCGGCCGCCCTCAGCACGTCGGTGATCTCGTGGCCCACGAGCTCGTGACGCTCCAGCAGCGCGTCTCGCAGCGCCGCCACCAGGTGCCGGTTGGCGCCCAGCAGCTCGCGCACGCGCTCCTTCTGCTCGGTGAGCAGCGACTCGACCATCCGCCGTCCCTGGCTGTCCGCGAGGACCCGGCCGACGAGGTTGCCGCCCGCGAGCGCACCGGACTCCACGGCCGCGAACGACACGAGCGTGCCCTCCATGCCGGCCGCGCCCACCATCTGCGCCGCGACGTTCGTGGCGTACAGCAGGTCGCCCCCGGGCCCGGTAGAGACGTCGCCGAAGAACAGCTCCTCGGCGACCTGCCCGCCGAAGGCGATCCGGACCATCCCGCGCAGCTCGGAGCGGGAGCGGGTGTACACGTCCTCGGCGTCGCCGTGCGCCAGCAGGCCGAGGGAGCCCGCCCGCTTGATGATCGTGAGCACCTCGAGCCGCCGGTGCGGGGCGACCAGCCAGGCCACGGTGGCGTGCCCGGCCTCGTGGGTCGCGATCAGCCGCTTCTCGTGGTCGGTGTAGCCGACGGGCTGACCCAGGCCGACCTCGGTGACGAGCCGCGCGTGCTCGACGTCCTTCCACGACATCGCGGGGGCCGAGCGGCGCACGGCATTGACCAGCGCCTCGTCGAGCAGGTGCTCGATCCTCACCGGGCTGTAGCCCTGGGTGACGCCGGCGAGCGCGTCGCGCCGCTCGGGCTCGTCGAGCGCGGGCTCGTGCGCCTTGCGCGCCAGGAAGTGGTCGACGATCTCGCGCCGCCCGGCCTTGTCGGGCAGGTCGAAGGTGAGCCGGCGGTCGAACCGGCCCGGCCGCAGCAGCGCCGGGTCGAGGTTGTCGGCTCGGTTGGTGGCCGCGACGAGCAGCACGTCGACGGGCTCGGTGCGCGGGCGGCGGAGCTGGCGGTGCACCGGCAGCAGCAGGTTCACCGCGTCGACCAGGCGTGCCCGCAGCTTCTGACCGCCGGTCGGCTCGTCGAACGACTGCATCTGCACCAGCAGCTCGTTGACGACGCCACCGACGCCCTCGCTGGTCATCGAGCGGGCGACCAGCGTCGCCGGGCCGACCGTCCCCGGACCGACCGTCGCCGGGCCGACCGTCGCCGGGGTGGTCGCCGGCGCGCCGACTGCGGGCAGCCCGACGAGGCCGCCGCAGCACAGCGGCCCCCCCTGCGCCGCCAGCCCGGCGGATGCCGGGGTCGCGCTCATGCCGCCGCGGACCGTGGCGATCGCGTCGATCTCCTCGATGAAGCCGATCGCCCCGCCCTCGGCGCGGGCGGCCTTGCGCAGCGCCTTGAAGTACGAGCGGATCTTGCGGGCGGTCGCGCCGTAGTACATCGACTGGAACGAGGTGCCCGAGACGAACAGGAACGGCACGCCGGCCTCGGCGGCCATCGCCTTGGCCATGTGCGTCTTGCCGGTACCCGGCGCGCCCTCGAACAGCAGCCCGCGACGCGGGGTGCCGCCCATGTCGCGGCGGAACGACGCGCCGGCCAGGAACAGGTCGAGCGAGCGTGCGACGTCCTCCTTGACCGGGGCCAGGCCCTTGACGTCGTCCATCCGGACGTCGATCTGCTCCGGCCGGTACGTCACGTGCGGCGAGCGCCCCGCGGCGACCTGCGTGCCCACCAGCAGCGCCAGCATCAGCAGGAAGAACACGCCGACGACCACGAGGAAGGGGTCGACCGGCGGCAGCGACAGCCCGCCGGTGACGTCGCCGCCGAGGGCAGCGACCCAGGCCAGCACGAGCACCGGCGTGAGCAGCAGCGCGAACCGGGCGAGCCGGCGCTGGCGGGTGCGCTCGCGGGCCCGCCCGACGTCGGCGGAGTCGCGGGTCGGGCCCCGGCGGGCACGGCTGCCCCTCGGCCCGGTCGTGCCCGTCGTCCCCGTCGGCTCGGTCTGCGGCACGTCGCGTCCCCCCTCGTGGCGTCCCGCGAGCGGTGGCCGCGGCGTCGGCACCCGGACGGGGCCTCAGGGCCCGCTGCGGTGTGCACGTCCCAGGACAACCTGGCGCGGCTGCGCTGTCACCCTCCGCTCACCCGGGCGGGGGGCGCCCGCGTCACCCGTTCGGCGTAGTCCGCTACTGCGCGTCGCCCCCGGCGTCCCGCAGCCGCACGGGCGGGTCAGGCGACTCCCGCGAAGAGGTCGCTCTCACGGCCGTCCTCGCGGTCGGCGGCCGGGGCGGGCACGCCGGCGGCGAGCACGAAGTGCTCGGTCCCCGTCAGCGGGTGGGGCACGCCGTTGCTGAGCTCGAAGGTGTCGCCGTGCACGACGACCTGGGTCGCGTGCGCGCGCAGCGCCGCCGCCTTCGCCGGCAGCTGGTCCTCCGCCGCCACGACGGCGGTGGCCCCCGCGGCGTCGCCGGTGACCTCGTAGACCTTCGCGACCTGCCAGGGCTCGCCGCCGCCGCCGGGCGCAGCGGCCTGCGCCACGGCGCGGTGGGTGACCCGGTGGGCCTGCACGTGGTCCGGGTGGCCGTACCCGCCGTCCGCGCCGTACGTGACGACGACCTGCGGGCGGACCTCCCGCAGCACCCGCACGAGGTGCGCGGCGGCGGCGTCCACGGCGACGCTGGTGAAGGCGCCCACCGCCGCGTCCGGGGCTGCAGTGGCGCGGCCGTCGTCCCCCCAGACCATCCCGGAGTCGCGGTACCGGGCGCCGGCGTCGGCGCCGAGGAAGCGGTGGTCGGCCAGGCCGAGCGCCTCGGCGGCGGCGGCGAGCTCGGCGGTGCGGTGGTCGGCGAGCGCGTCGCCGTCCCCCTCCAGCGCCGCGTGCTCGGCGCCGATCACCTCGCCCTGCTCGCCGCGGGTGCACGTCACGAGGGTGACCCGGGTGCCGGCAGCGCCGGCGTACCGCGCGATCGTCGCGCCGGTGGTGATCGACTCGTCGTCCGGGTGGGCGTGCACGAGCAGCAGCCGCCGGGGCGCGTCGAGGGCGTCCATCGTCGCCTCCGGCTCGGCCCCCAGCTCGCGCTCGACGGCGTCCTCGATGACGGCGGCCGCGTCGGCGAGCACGTCCTCACCGGCGGTGCCCGTGGCGGCGTCGGGAGGTGGCTCGGCGGGTGTCGTGCTCATCGCCGGCACGCTACCGGCCGGCGGGAGCGCCCTCCGGGCGGCGGGCGCGGCCCCGGGACTTCTCGCGCGACGTGCCGTCGAGCACCACCTTGCGGATCCGCACCGCGTCGACGGTCACCTCGACGCACTCGTCCTCGCGGCAGAACTCCAGGCTCTGCTCCAGCGACATCCGGCGCGCCGGCACCAGCCGCTCGAGCTCGTCGGCGTTGGAACGCACGTTGGTGAGCTTCTTCTCCTTGGTGATGTTGACGTCCATGTCGTCGGCCCGGGAGTTCTCCCCGACGACCATGCCCTCGTAGACCTCGGTCGTCGGGTCGACGAACAGCACGCCACGCTCCTGGAGGTTCGTCATCGCGTACGCCGTGGCGGCGCCGGAGCGGTCGGCGACCATCGAGCCGGACGAGCGGGTGCGCAGGTCCCCGAACCACGGCTCGTAGCCGTCGAAGACGTGGTGGGCGATGCCGGTGCCGCGGGTGTCGGTGAGGAACTCGGTCCGGAAGCCGATGAGGCCGCGGCTCGGGACCAGGAACTCCATCCGCACCCAGCCGGTGCCGTGGTTCGACATCTGCTCCAACCGGCCCTTGCGGCCGGCGAGAAGCTGGGTGATCGCGCCGAGGTACTCCTCCGGGGCGTCGATGGTGAGCCGCTCCACCGGCTCGTGGACCTTGCCGTCGAGGTCCCGGGTGACGACCTGGGGCTTGCCGACGGTCAGCTCGAAGCCCTCGCGCCGCATCTGCTCCACGAGGATCGCCAGTGCCAGCTCGCCGCGGCCCTGCACCTCCCACGTGTCGGGACGCTCGGTGGGCAGCACCCGGAGCGAGACGTTGCCGACCAGCTCGCGGTCGAGCCGGTCCTTCACGAGCCGGGCGGTGACCTTCGCGCCCTTGGTGCGGCCGGAGATCGGGGAGGTGTTCGTGCCGATCGTCATCGAGATCGCCGGTTCGTCCACCGTGATCAGGGGCAGCGGGCGGGGGTCGGCCGGGTCGGCGAGGGTCTCCCCGATCGTGATCTCCGCGATGCCGGCGACCGCGATGATGTCGCCGGGTCCGGCCTGCGCCGCCGGCACCCGCTCCAGAGCCTCGGTGAGCATCATCTCGGTCACCTTCACCGACTGCACCGAGCCGTCGCGGCGGCACCACGCGACCTGCTGGCCCTTGCGGATCGTGCCCGCCTGCACGCGGCACAGCGCGAGCCGACCCAGGAACGGGGAGGCGTCGAGGTTCGTCACGTGCGCCTGCAGCGGCGCGCCCTCGGTGTACTCCTTGGCCGGGACGGCGGACAGGATCGTCGCGAACAGCGGCTCGAGGTCCTCGCTGTCGGGCATGCCGCCGTCCTGCGGCCGCGTCAGGGACGCCCGACCCGCCCGCGCGGACGCGTAGACGACGGGGAACTCGATCTGCTCCTCGTCGGCGTCGAGGTCGAGGAAGAGCTCGTAGGTCTCGTCCACGACCTCCGCGATCCGCGCGTCTGGCCGGTCGACCTTGTTGACCACGAGAATGACCGGGAGCCGCGCGTCGAGCGCCTTGCGGAGCACGAACCGCGTCTGCGGGAGCGGGCCCTCGCTGGCGTCCACGAGCAGGGCGATCGCGTCGACCATGCTCAGGCCGCGCTCGACCTCGCCGCCGAAGTCCGCGTGGCCGGGGGTGTCGATGATGTTGATGGTGACGCCGTCGGGGCTGCCCGCGGCCGCCGCCGCCGGCCCGGAGTACCGCACGGCGGTGTTCTTCGCGAGGATCGTGATGCCCTTCTCGCGCTCCAGGTCGCCGGAGTCCATCGCCCGCTCGTCGACGTGGGCGTGCTCACCGAAGGCACCGGTCTGCCACAGCATCGCGTCGACCAGGGTGGTCTTGCCGTGGTCGACGTGGGCGACGATCGCCACGTTGCGGAGGTCGTCGCGGGTGCGCGTGGGCATGCGTGGGGGCTCGTTCCGGTCGGGGTGGGGACGCCCCATGGTACGGCGACGGCCCGGTGCTCCCTCCCACGGGAGCACCGGGCCGTCGTCCGCCGCTTCGGGTGTCAGTCCCCGGCGACGCCGGCGCGGCTGCGCCGCTTCCCGGAGACGTCGGGCGCCGCACCTCCGTTGTCGCCGGACAGCTCCCCGGCCACGTGGTCGGTGATGCGGTCCCACTCCTTCTTCTGCTGGCGGCGCAGCATCGCGTGGTGCTCGCCGCGCAGTGCCTTCACGAGCGCCAGCATGATGCCGATCATGACGATGCTGAACGGCAGTGCGGTGATGATGGACGCCGTCTGCAGTGCGGACAGCGCGTCCCCGCCGGAGGTCACCCCGACGACGAGCAGCACCGCCGCGGTCGCACCCTCCATGACGGCCCAGAGCACCCTGCTCCAGGTCGGCGGGTCGGGGTTGCCGCCCGAGGCGAGCATGTCGACGACGAGGGAGCCGGAGTCCGACGACGTCACGAAGAACGTGACGATCAGCAGGATGGCCAGCCCCACCACGATCCCGCCGCCGGGCAGGCCGTCGAGCAGGCCGAACAGCGCGGCCTCGGTGCCCACCGTGCCGTCCTCGGCGATCAGGCCACCGGCGCCGGTGATCTCGCGGTAGATGGCCGACCCGCCGAGGACCGAGAACCACAGGAACGACACCACCGTCGGCACCAGGAGGACGCCGGCGACGAACTCTCGGATGGTGCGACCCCGGGAGATCCGGGCGATGAAGACGCCGACGAAGGGCGCCCAGGAGATCCACCAGCCCCAGTAGAACGTCGTCCACGAGGCCTGCCAGGCCTGGCCGTCCTCACCCTGGAAGGCACTCACGTCGAACGTGAGGCGCAGCACGTCGCCGAAGTAGGCACCGAAGTTCTGCACGAAGTCGCGCAGCAGGAACAGCGTCGGACCGGCGACCAGCACGAACAGCAGCACGAGGGCCGCCAGGCCCATGTTGAAGTTCGACAGCCACTTGATCCCCTTGCCGACTCCGCTGACCACCGACAGCGTCGCGATACCGGTGATGCCCGCGATGAGCACGATCTGCACCGGGGTACCGCCGTCGGTGATGTTCACGAAGTTCAGGCCTGCGGCGATCTGGGAGACGCCGAAGCCGAGGGAGGTGGCGACGCCGAAGAGCGTGCCGACGACGGCGATCGTGTCGATCGCGTCGCCGAGCCCACCCTTGACCCGGTCACCGAGGAGCGGCTCCAGGGCCCAGCGGATCGAGACGGGGAAGCCCTTGCGGTGCACCGCGTACGCGATGCCCAGACCGACGACGACGTAGATGGCCCACGCGTGGACGCCCCAGTGCAGGAACGTCGTGGTCATCGCGTTCTGCGCCTGCTCGGTCTGGTCGCCTTCGAAACCCGGTCGTGGCGAGGCGAAGTGGTTCAGTGGCTCGGCGACGCCCCAGAACACCAGGCCGATGCCCATGCCGGCGCCGAAGAGCATGCTGAACCAGGAGACCAGCCCGAACTCGGGCTTCTCGTCGTCCTTGCCGAGCCGGATGTCGCCGAAGCGGCTGAGCCCCATCCAGAGCGAGAAGACGACGAACGTCGCGATGAGGAGCACGTAGTACCAGCCGAGGCCGTCGATGATGCCGCCCTGGATGGCGCTCATGAACGTGCCGGAGGCTTCGGGGGCCAGCGCCGAGAACAGAACGAAGCCGCCGATGATGAGCAGCGACGGGTAGAACACCTTCGGCGCGACGCCGTGGCGGTTGGTCACGTCGAGGTGCGACGCCCCGCCCGGCGGCGCCGTGGGGGTGGCTGACATGAGAGTCCTTCCCGTGGGGACTGGGTCGGGTCGCCGTTCGGGCACGACCGGTTCCCCCACGGTGTCAAGACTGACGGTCGCTGGCAAGCCGAAGGTAAAGCGAAGGTCAAATCGACTCTTCGGCGAGCCGGCGGACCACCGGCAGGTCGGCGGGCAGCCACGCGACGTCCGTCCACTCGCCCGGACCGAGCCAGCGCACCCTGTCGTGGTCCTGGAGCGGTCGCGGCACCCCGTCGACGACGACCGCGCGCCACACGCGCAGCGTGCCCGACGGCCCCAGCGGCCAGGCACCGCCGGGCCCGGTGACCTCGGCGCCGAGCCGGACGGTGATGCCGAGCTCCTCGAGCAGCTCACGGTGCAGGGCGGCCTGCGGGTCCTCTCCCGGCTCGACCTTGCCGCCGGGCAGCTCCCACGCACCGGCGAGGTGCGCCGGGGCGCTGCGTCGGGCCGCCAGGAGGCGGCGGGGCGTGTCGAGGTCGTCGAGCAGGGCGGCGCCGACCACGGGGCGGGCGGCTCCGGCACCCCCCTGCCGCGGCCGGTCGTCCACGGCGACAGCGTGGCAGGCGAGGCTGCCCTGCGTTGCCGTCGAGGTCGCCGGTGAGCACGCTGGTGGGCATGAGCCGCCTGCTGGACCGCGCCGAGATCGACCGCCAGCTCGCCGACCTCCCGCGTTGGCACTGCTTCGACCGGTCGCTGCGGGTCCGCTATACCACCGCGACCTTCCCCGCCGCGATCGCGCTCGTCTCCGCCGTCGCCGACGTCGCCGAGGAGGTGGACCACCACCCCGACCTGGCGCTGCACTGGACGCGCCTGGACCTGTCCCTCTGGACGCACGTCCGTGGCGGCGTCACCCAGCTCGACGTCGAGCTCGCCCACCGGGTCGCGCGCCTCGCTGCCGACCACGACGCGCGGGCGGGCGACCCACCCTTGCGGCGCGTCGAGATCGGCATCGACTGCGTCGACGCCACCGCCCTGCTGCCGTTCTGGCGCGCGGGGCTGGGCCTGCGCGAGACCGTCGCGCCGGAGCAGGACGACGGCACCCCGGAGCTGCGCGACCCGGACGGCGTCGTCCCGACCGTGTGGTTCCAGCCGATGCACCCGCCGCGGCGTGCCCGCAGCCGTACGCACGTGGACGTGTACGTGCCGGCCGCCGAGGCCGCCACCCGGACCGAGGCGGTGCTGGCCGCAGGTGGCACGCTGCTCAGCGACGAGCACGCCCCCCAGTGGTGGGTGACGGCCGACCCCGAGGGCAACGAGCTGTGCGTGTGCGCGGAGGGGGACCAGTGAGCGAGCGCGAGGAAGCGCGGACGTTCGGACCTCCGGAGCATCCCCAGGAGACCCACACGTCCGGCGGGCTGGCGAACCGGCTGAACTGGCTGCGCGCCGGCGTGCTCGGCGCCAACGACGGGATCGTCTCCACCGCCGGCCTCGTCGTGGGGGTGGCCGGCGCCACCGCCGAGGCCGCCCCCGTGCTGCTGGCCGGGGTCGCCGGCATGGTCGCCGGCGCGCTGTCGATGGCGGGCGGCGAGTACGTCTCGGTCAGCACCCAGCGGGACACCGAGCTGGCGACGCTGGCCAAGGAGCGCTGGGAGCTGGAGCACCTGCCGGACCAGGAGCTGGAGGAGCTCGCGGCGATCTACGAGGCCAAGGGCATCTCGAGCGACCTGTCCCTGCGGGTCGCCGAGGAGCTCACGGCGCACGACGCGCTCGGCGCCCACGCCGAGGCCGAGCTGGGGATCGACCCCGACGAGCAGGCGAGCCCCTGGTCCGCCGCCTGGTCCTCGATGCTCGCCTTCACCGCCGGGGCCCTGCTGCCGCTGCTGGCGATCGCGCTCCCGCCGCTGTCGTGGCGCGTGCCGGTGACGATGCTCGCGGTCGTGGTGGCACTGTCCGTCACCGGCGTCGTCAGCGCCGACCTGGGAGGTGCGCCCCGCCGCCCGGCCGTGGTCCGCAACGTGGGCATCGGGCTGCTGGCGATGGGCATCACGTTCGCGGTCGGCCTCAGCCTGGGCGGCCTCGTCGGCTGAGCCGCCTCGCCCGCCTGCGCCCAGCCCGTCCCCCGCCCCGCTCCGCCGCGCCGCCCCGCCCCCCGCTTCCCGGCCCCGCTCCGCCGTGGTTGGCACAGGGCGCCCCTGTGCCAACCACGTTGGCACGGGGCGCCCCTGTGCCAACGAGAAGCTGGCGAAGGTGCACCCACCTCGACCTCGTACGGCCGACGCGTCCACACCTCCCGCAATAGGCGGGCGCCTCCACACGCGAGGCTGCACCGCACCGCGGGCGAGGTGATCCCGCGACGCTGATCCACCATGACCAGACGCCGGCACGTCGACCCGGTGGCACTCGGCCAGCTGCTCGCGCCCGGCCGGGCCGTCGCCACCCACGCCCAGCTCCGCGAGCTCGGCGTGCCGTCGTCCACGATCACGTACCGGCTGCGGCACGACGCCGCCTGGACCCCGATCCTGCCGGGAGTCGTGCTGGGGCACCGTGGCGTGCCGACCCCGCACGAGCGTCGGCTCGCCGCCCTGGCGTACGCCGGCGCCACCGGCCGGCTGACGGGGTCGGACGCCCTCGTCGTGCTGGGCGTCGTCGCGGCGCGCCGGCACACCGGCTCGCGGGTGCACGTGCTCGTCGACCACGGGTGCCGGCGGACGTCGCACGGCTTCGCCCTGGTGACCCGCACCCGCCGCGGTGGTGCCCTCGAGACCCGAGACGGGCTGGTGTGCGTCCCCCTGGCCCGGGCCACGATCGACGCGTGCCGGCGCATCCGCGACCTGGACGCCGTCCGGGAGCTCGTCGCGGACGTCGTGCAGAACCACGGCGTGCGCCCCGCCGACCTGCTGGCGGAGATCCGCGCGGCCGCGCGACAGCGCACGCACCTGGCCAGGGAGGTCCTGTCGGAGATCTGGGCTGGGATCCGGTCGGTCGGCGAGGCCCGGCTGCGCCGGGTCCTGCGGGAGGCGGGCATCCCGGACCCGGTGTGGAACGCCGAGCTGCGACGCCCGGACGACGGCCTCCTCGTCGCCGTGGCTGACGCCCTGTGGCCCTCCGTCGGGCTCGTGGTCGAGATCGACTCCCGTGCCTGGCACCTGTCCCCGGAGTCCTACCGGCGGACGCAACGACGCCAGCGGCTGCTCGCCGAGTGGGGCCTGACGGTGCTACCCGTGTCGCCGGCGGACCTGGCGAGCGACCCGGCCGCCGTATGTGCCCAGGTCGCCTCGCTGCTGGCGTCGTTGCCACCCCGGGGCTGCCGCCTCGCGGTCCAGACCGGTCAGGCCGCGTGAGACCGCCTGCGGGACGACGTCGTCGCACCGGTCACGCGGGGCGCTCCATCGCGACGAGGCGCCAGACGAGACCCCGGTCGCGCTGGGCGACCCGCATGCCGCGGTCGCGAGCCACGCCCGTCATCTGCTCCGGGCGGTGCGCGAACACCGTGAACTGCTGCCGGTGGCGCCGAACAGGGCGTTCTGCACCGCCATCCCGGTGCGGCTGACGACGTTCCGCGGTGGTGGCTGAACACGAGGAGCCGTCGCGCGTGGTCGGCCGCCGCGCCCAGCAACGCCGTGTAGTCGGGATAGCAGCACACCACGCGGTGGAGCACGACGACGTCGGCCGGCTCGACGTCGTCCGCTGACGTCGCGATGTCCAGGCGCCGGCGCTGCACCCGGTCCGTCACGCCGGCCTCGGCGGCCAGCCGTGCGGCCGGCTCCTCGTAGGCGTCGACGATGACCAGGTTCGTGGCCCGGTCGGCGCCCTGGCGCAGCAGCTCCAGGTGGATCTCGCCGACGCCGCCGCCGATCTCGAGCACCGAGGCGCCGTCGATGCCGCGGGACGCGACGAGCTCGAGCATCCGGCGGCCGGTGCGGTCCAGCCCCTGCTTGCGGTAGCGGCGCGCGGCGTGCGCAGCGGTCCGCGTCCGAACACGTCCCGGCACCCGAACGGGTCGCAGCATCCGGCCAATCCGCCCAGTGTCACGCGGGCGACGTGCCCGGGGCCAGCAACGAGAGACGTGACTGGGCGCGGTCACGCCAGGTCCCGGTTGGCACAGGGGCGCCCCGTACCAACGTGGTTGGCACAGGGGCGCCCTGTGCCAACCGGGGCGGTGGGGGCGCTGAGGCGGAGGTGGCGCCGGGGAGGTGGCGCCGGAGCGGTGGCCGGGCCGGTGGTGGGTCAGTGGCCGAGGACGTGGGTGTCGATCTCGGCGAAGTGGCACGCGACGGGATGCCCGCCGCCGCGGTCGACGAGGGCGGGCTCCTCGGTGGCACAGATGTCCTGCGCCTTCCAGCACCGAGTCCGGAACCGGCACCCGGACGGCGGGTTCAGCGGGCTCGGGACGTCGCCGGAGAGGATCACGCGCTCCCGGGACCGCTCCTGCACCGGGTCGGCGGTGGGAGCGGCCGAGAGCAGCGCCTGGGTGTAGGGGTGCATCGGGCGGTCGTAGACGTCGTCCCGGTCCCCCACCTCGACGATCTTGCCGAGGTACATCACCGCGACCCGGTCGGAGATGTGCCGCACCACCGACAGGTCGTGGGCGATGAACATGTACGCGAGGTGCATCCGCTCCTGCAGCTCCTGCAGCAGGTTGACGACGCCGGCCTGCACCGAGACGTCGAGCGCCGAGACCGGCTCGTCGAGCACGAGCAGCTGCGGCTCCAGGGCGAGCGCCCGGGCGATGCCGACGCGCTGGCGCTGACCGCCGGAGAACTCGTGCGGGTAGCGGTTGCCGTGCTCCGCGCTCAGTCCGACGAGCGTCAGGAGCTCGGCGACGCGCGCCTTTCCCTTCTCCCCCGAACCCCACTCGCCGTGCACACGCATCGGCTCGCCGATGATGTCGTTCACCGGCATCCGCGGGTTCAGCGAGGCGTACGGGTCCTGGAACACGATCTGCAGGTCGCGGCGGACGCCGCGCAGGTCGCGGGCACCCATGTCCGTGAGCTCCTTGCCCTGGAACCGGACCGAGCCGGACGTCGGGGCGTGCAGCTGCAGCACTGCGCGACCGGTGGTCGACTTGCCGCACCCGGACTCACCGACCACGCCGAGGGTCTCACCGGCGTCGATGTGGAAGCTCACACCCGACACGGCCTGCACCTGGCCCACGGTCCGGCGCAGCAGCCCCCCGCCCTTGACCGGGAAGTTCATCACCAGGTCCCGGACGTCGAGCAGGTGCTCGCCACCGGGGTCCGTGTCGGTCCCCCCTTGCGGCTGCGCGTCCGGGGTGGCGGTGTGGCTCATCGGGCCGCCTCGCTCTCGGTCCGGAAGAACGCGGTCGGGTCGTCCGCGTCGGCCATGCGCTGCCAGTGGTGGCAGGCCGCCCGGTGGTCGTGGTCGTCGGTCTCGTCGAGCGGGGGCTCGGTCTGCCGGCACTCGTCGGTGGCGAGCGGACAGCGCGGGTTGAAGGGGCACCCCGTCGGCAGGTTGATCAGGGACGGCGGGGAGCCGGTGATCGGCCGCAGCGGGCGGGCCTTGCCCGACTCCAGCGACGGGATCGAGCCGAGCAGCCCCGCCGTGTACGGCATCCGCGGGCGGTAGAAGACGCCGTCGGTCTCGCCCAGCTCGACCGGACGTCCCGCGTACATCACGAGGACCCGGTGGGCCATCCCGGCGACCACGCCGAGGTCGTGGGTGATGAGCACGATCGCCGCGTTGACGGCGTCCTTGACCTCGATGAGCTTCTCGAGGATCTGCGCCTGCACCGTGACGTCGAGGGCGGTCGTCGGCTCGTCCGCGAGGATCACGTCGGGGTTGTTGATCACCGCCATCGCGATCATGGCGCGCTGGCGCATCCCGCCGGAGAACTCGTGCGGATAGGCCTTGACGCGTTGCTTCGGCTGCGGGATGCCGACGAGGTCGAGCATCTCCTCGGCGCGCCGCATCGCTACCTTGCGGGGGATCGCCTCGTGCGAGCGTACGGCCTCAGCGAGCTGGTCCCCGATCGAGTACACCGGGTTGAGCGCGGTCATCGGGTCCTGGAAGATCATTGCGATCTTGCTGCCCCGTAGCGCGCGCTGCTCCGACGCCGTCATCGCGAGGACGTCGTCGCCGCGGAACTGGATCGAGCCGGTGATCCTGGCGGTCTTGGGAAGCAGCCCCATGATCGCCATCGACGACACGGACTTGCCCGAGCCGGACTCCCCCACGATTCCGAGCACCTCCCGCTCACGCAGCGAGTAGGAGACCCCGCGGACCGCGTTGACGACGCCGTCCTCGGTGGGGAAGCGCACGGTGAGGTCTTCGACGCGCAGCAGCTCGTCGTCGCTCGGCGGACGGATCGAGTCCGACGTGGCGGCCCAGCCGCGGCTGCGCATCACGCCGGCCTGGTCACCGGTCGGCGTCGTGGACTCGTCCCGGTCCCCGGCCATCAGCCGCGCACCCGGGTCTGGCGCGGGTCGAACGCATCTCGCAGCCCGTCACCGATGAAGTTGACGGACAGGGCGATCGCCACGATGAACAGCCCCGGCCACCAGAACAGCCACGGGCGCGTGAGGAACGCCGACTGGTACTGGCTGATGAGCTGCCCGAGCGAGGTCGCGGGCGGCTGCACCCCGAACCCGAGGTAGCTCAGCGCCGTCTCGAGCAGGATCGCCGTCGCGATCGCCAGGGTCGCGCTGACGATGATCACACCGAGGGTGTTCGGCAGGATGTGCCGGAAGATGATCCGGTTGCTGCTCGCGCCGACGGCCCTCGCGGCCTCCACGAACTCCTTCTCCCGCAGGGAGAGGAACTCGCCGCGCACGAGGCGGGCGAGCCCCGTCCACGTCACCGCGCCGAGCACCACGGCGAGCACCAGGATGCCCCTGTCCCCGAACGTGCGACCCAGGACGGCACCGATCACGAGCACCGGGATCGTGATCATGACGTCGGTGAAGCGCATCAGGACGCTCTCGACCCAGCCACGGAAGTACCCGGCGAAGGCGCCGATCACCGTCCCGATCGCGGTCGCGGTCAGGCCCACGACGATCGAGATGACGATCGACTGCTGCGCGCCGAACATCGTGTTGGCGAAGTAGTCCTTGCCCACGTTGTCCTGGCCGAACGGGTGCGCGCCGAAGCCGACCCCGTCCCCGTCGAGGAACGACGGCAGGACGTCGAGCGTCGGCCGGCCGCCGTCGACGACGACGCCGGTGGACAGGTAGCTCTGGCCCCACCACCCGGGGATGCCGGCGAAACCGATGGAGCTGAAGGCCAGGAGCACGATGAAGACGAAGACGGCGATGCCGCCCAGCGCCCCCCGGTGGCGCAGGAACCGGCGCCGCACGAGCTCGCTCTGCGTACGGGCCTTGATCGTCAGGCCCTGGTCGTCCGCGTCGGGGTCGGCGCCGTGCGGGGAGATGCGCTCGTCGGGGATGTTCTCCCCGGGCTGCTGGCTCATGGGCGCTCCGTCCTGTCCATGTCGTCGTCGAGCCTGTCGATGGGCGCAGCCCGATCAGGACAGCCGGATCCGTGGGTCGAGGTAGGCGTACAGGATGTCCGCGATCATGTTGAACACCACGATCGCCGCCCCGGTGACGATGAAGAACGCCATCACCGGGTTCGGGTCGACGTCGCGCAGGCCCTGGATGAACAGCGTGCCCATCCCCCGCCATCCGAACACCTGCTCGGTGATCACTGCGCCGCCGACGATGCCCGCGAAGTCGAACGCCATCAGCGTCGTGACCGGGATCAGCGCGTTCCGGAACGCGTGGCGCATCACGACCGTCCGCTCGGTGAGGCCCTTGGAACGTGCGGTCCGCACGTAGTCCTGCCCCATCGTCTCGAGCATGCTGGCGCGCGTGTAGCGCGTGTACTGGGCGAAGGAGATGAGGATCAGGGCCGCCGTGGGCAGGATCAGGTGCAGCTGCGTGTCGAGGAACACCTGCCAGAAGTTGCCACTGAACCTCGGTGTGTTCGAGCCGATCGTCGACACCGGCCGGCCGGCGGTGCGGGAGAAGTAGTCGCTGAACCCGACGAGGACGCGGTCGACGAAGACGGCGAACGCCGCCGCGAAGCCGGCTAGCATCGCGGCCCGGATCGCCTGGCTGCGGTCGACCGCTCCGCCCACCGCGGCGCCGATCGCCCCGCTGACGCCGAGGACGACCACGGCGAGGATGCCGATCGTGCCCCAGGTGGCCACGTCGAGCAGCGGCTGGATCGGGTAGTAGACGACCGCCCCCAGCGCTCCGGCCGCCAGTGCCGCGTACAGCACACGTCGCCTGCCCAGTCCCGACGTCAGCGCGGTCGCCGCCAGGGCGGCGCCGACGCCGACGACGAGGACGAGACCGACCCCGAGGGCCGGGAAGCGGAACCACTGCACCGCGGACAGGTACGCCAGCACCCCGGCGGTGGCGACCGCGGCGACGCCGAACGTCACGAGTCGGCGCCGCCGCCTGTCCCCCCCGACGACCGCCATCCAGAACAGACCCGACAGCACCGACAGCGCGATGAGCACCGGCCAGGAGATCGTCGGCTCCGCCAGCCAGTCGTTCAGCCGGATCGCGCCGTACTGCTTGAGCAGCACGGCGACCCAGAAGATCGGCAGCGAGAAGAAGAGGAACGAGGTGAACGTGATCGTGTAGTCGAAGCCCGAGTACTGCCGCAGCGCGGAGACGATGCCGACGGTGATGCCGAAGATGATCGCCAGGACCGAGGCGGTGACGACCAGCTGCATCGTGGAGGCCAGCGCCTGCGAGAGGAGCTCGGAGACCTCCTGGCCGTCCCGGTTCAGCCCCAGGTCGCACGCGGCGAACGGGACCACGCAGGACCCGACACCGGCGAGCCACATCAGGTAGCGCTGCGGGACCGGGACGTTGAGGTCCAGCCGGTCGACCCGGGCCTCGATCCGCGCCTCCCGGGTCGCGGCGGGCAGCGCGAACAGGTCCTCCAGCGGGTTGCCCGCGTTGGCCGTGAGGACGTACATCAGGAAGGTCGCGGCCAGCAGCACGAAGAAGGAGACGATCAGTCTCCGGACGATGAAGACGGCCACGTCTGTCCCCTCCTGCGCAGGTGTCGGGCCAACCGTAGACCGGGGGGGCCGGGAGCGATGCGCTCCCGGCCCCCCGGTCGTGTCTGGACGGTGTCCCGACGCTGGTGCGGTCAGGTCAGGTGGTCACCCGTCGGTGAGGTCCCACTCCTGCATGTTCCAGCTGACCTGGCTCTGCGCCGGCTGCCGCACCACGCCGGTGACGTTCGACGCGTGCGCCGTGACGCCCGGGAACGTGAAGCCGGGGATCGTCGCGTTGTCGTCCCAGAGGATCTTCTCGATCTGGGCGATGAGGTCGTTCTGCTCGTCGACGTCCGGCGTCGTGTTCAGCGTGTTGACGAGGTCGTCGATCTCCGGGTTCGAGTAGTTGCCGAAGTTGCTCCCGCCGTTGGTGACGTAGATGTCCGCCCAACCGCTCACCAGCGGCGACCCGGCCCACGCGAACTCGGCGATGTCGAAGTTGCCGGCTGCCAGCCCGTTGCCGAAGAAGTCGTCCTGCCCGGCGTCCTGGACGTCGAAGCCGGCCTGGTTGCACGAGTCGCGGATCAGGTCGACCTCGTTCGTGCGGCGCTGGTTCGGCGTCTGGTAGGCGATCCGGACGGTCTGACCGACCGCACCGGCCTCCTCCAGCAGCGCCTTGGCGCCGGCGACGTCCGGCTCGTCGTAGGCCCCGTCGTAGGCGGTGGCCACGATGTCCTCGTAGTTGGACTGGAACGGCTGCACGTTACGCAGGTTCTGGACCACGGCGTTCGGGTTCACCGGCACGATGAGGTTGTCGACGATCGTCTGCCGCGGGATGCACTTCGTGAACGCCTCGCGGATCCTCTCGTCCTTGAAGAACTTCGCGAAGTTGTAGTCCCAGTGCTCGTACGTGTACTCGTCGCCGGTCAGGATCTCCACCTGGTCACCCAGGCCCTCGAGCTGGCTGACGACGTCGGGGTTGGGCTGCGGCTCGGCGATCTGGATCTCGTTGTTCGCCAGCGCCTGCGCCTGGGCCTCCTGCTCGATGAAACGCACCACGACCGTGCCCGCCTTGGGTGCCGGGCCCCACCACTGGTCGTTCGCGACGAGGCTGATCGACTGGCCGGCCTGCCACGAGTCGAGCATGTACGGGCCGGAGGACGGGGTCAGTGCGGGGTCCAGCTCGCCCGGGTTGAAGACCCACCCGGTGTTGTAGAACTCCGCGGCGGCCGCCAGGGCCTCCTGGTCGTCGTTGGTGACGGCGTCGACGAGGTCGATCCCGCCGGCCTGCTCCTCCACGATGTGCGCCGGCAGGATCTCCGTGCCGGCGAACTGGGCCTGCCAGTCGGCGTACGGCTCGGAGTAGGTCACGGTCCAGGCGGTGTCGCCGTCGACGCAGTCGGGCTTGTCCATCACGTCGTAGCCGTTGGTGGCCGCGGCCGAGAACAGGGGGACGTCGTTGCCGTCGGCGTCCTTCTCACCCGTCGTGTACGTGCCCGACCGGGCCGCCCACACCAGCATCGCGTCGTCGCAGTCGATCGGCTCGCCGTCGCTCCACACCGCGCCGTCGGCGAGGGTG
>JBBRBF010000021.1:0-53991 GCA_038206105.1 Actinomycetales bacterium
AGCATCCGCACCTGCCCACCGCGCCGCGCCACCGAACCGACCCGCCTGGGCACTCGTGCGCCGGGCCGTCGCGGACCGTGTGGTCATCGCCGGTGTGATCGGCGCCCTGATGGTGGGCATGGGCCTCATGGTCGGCGCCCTCTGGCCTTCGCTGCAGGACGTCTTCGTCGAGTTCGAGAAGTCCCTGCCGTCGGGCTTCGACGCCATCCTCGGCGCCTCGCCGATCTCGACAGCGGTCGGGTGGACGAACGCCGAGCTGCTGTCGATGGTCGCACCGGCGGGCGCCATCGCGGCCGCCGTGATCTCCGCCGGCCGGGCCACCGCCGGCGAGGAGGACGCCAAGACGCTCGGCCTGGTGCTGAGCGCCTCGGTCAGCCGGGTCACGTTCCTGCTGTCCAAGGCGACCGCGATGGTCCTGCACGTCGTGGTCGTCGCCCTGCTGCTGGCCGCCGGCATGGTCGCCGGCACCCTCATCGGCGACATGGGTCTGACCTTCGCGGGGATCGTCGGCGCGAGCGTGCACGTCGCCGCAATCGGCGTGCTCTTCGGGGCCGTCGCCCTGCTCGTGGGGTCCGCGACCGGCAACCGACGCCTGACCACGATCGTCTCCGCCGGGCTGGCGGCCGTCGCCTTCATCGCGTCGGCGTTCCTGCCCCTGGTCGACTCGCTCGCCTATGTGGCGAAGGCGAGCCCCTGGTTCTACTACAACGACTCGGACCCGCTCGCGAACGGCGTCGACGTCGGCCACCTGCTCGTGCTGGTCGCCGCGACGCTGATGGTCACGGCCGTCGCCGCCGTCGTGTTCCCGCGCAGGGACCTGCGCGGATGACCACGCGAGCGGTCGCCGAGGGCCCCGCTACCGTGCGCGCCGTGAGCGACGCCACCGACCCCGCGGCCGGTGCCGCCGGCGAGGGAATCGCCCGGTTCGTCGAGGACGTCGGACTGTTCTTCGAGGCCAGCGGGCTCCCACGTGCTGCCGGCCGGATGCTCGGGTGGCTGCTCGTCTGCGAACCGGAGCACCAGTCCGCCGACGACCTCGCCCGGGGGCTGCGGGCGAGCAGCGGCGGCGTCAGCCAGAGCGCCCGGCTGCTCGTGCAGGCCGGGTACATCGAGCGGGTCGGGATCTCCGGCGACCGGCGGGTCTACCACCGGATCCGCGAGCACGCCTGGACCCGCATCCTGGACGAGCAGCAGGCGATGATGGCGCGGCTGCGCGAGATCGCCGAGCACGGCCTGGACCTGCTCGAGGGCGCCAGCCCCCCACGCCGCGAACGCCTTGCGGAGATGCGGGAGGTGTTCTCGTTCCTGGAGCGAGAGATGCCCGTCCTCGTGCGCCGTTACCACGAGGCTCGCGGCGACTGAGGCGGTGCCGGCCGGGCGATCCGGCCGGCTCAGCGGGTCCGCGCGGGCACGCGCACCGTCGCGGAGCGGGCTGCCGCGCCGACGTGACGGTCGATGGCCGCCGCGACGTGGTCGGCGTCCCGGCCCACGCCGTGCACCATCCCGGACGACAGCGCGTACAGGAACGGCTGACCCACGAAGAACAGACCCGGGACGCCCCGCGCGACACCGCGGTCGTGGCCCGGCAGGTCGTGCGTGCCGGCGACCGTCTCGGCGCCGGGCACGTGAAGCCACGACAGGTCCGTCCGGAAGCCGGTGCACCAGACGACACCGGTGACGTCGAGGACGCGCCCGTCGACCAGCACGGGGAGCCCGTCGCTCGTGCCCTCGACCCTCGGTGCGCGCTCCACGCCCGCGGCGACGAGGTCGCGCCGCCGCACCCGGATCAGCGGACCCCCGCGGGACAGCACGGTGGGCCGCACCCGGCGCCCGGGCGGCGTCCTCGTCGTCAGCACCCGGTGGAACACACCGCGTAGCAGCAGCCGGGTCAGAGCCAGCCGCGCAGGCAGGCCCGTGACGTCGAAGGGCAGCTGTCCCACGTCGCGACCGGCCAGCGTCACGTCGTGGTCCGGCGCGAGGTCGAGGGCGACGTCTGCCCCTGAGTTGCCGGCGCCCACGACCAGGACCGGTCCGGGTGGAAGCTGGGACGGCCGCCGGTAGTCGCGCGAGTGCAGCTGCGTGATCGCGGGCCGCAGCCCTGCTGCGAACGGCGGGACGTGCGGCGTGCCGTACGCCCCGGTCGCCACCACGACGGCGCCTGCGATGACCCGGAGGTCGCCGGCCTCGACGAGGAAGCCCCCGACGCAGGGCCGCACCGAGTCCACGCGGGTGCCGCCGCGCACGTCGAGGTCGAACCGCGTGGCGTAGGCCTCGAGGTAGTCGGCCATCTCGGCGCCCGTAGGCAGCGACCAGGCCGGCGCCGGGAAAGGCATCCCGGGCAGCCCGTCGAAGCCGGCGGGCGTGAACAGGCGCATCGAGTCCCAGCGCTCGCGCCACGCGGCACCGACGCGGCCGGCGGCGTCCAGGACGACGGCCTCGCGGCCCCGGCGCCGCAGCTGACAGGCGACGGCAAGGCCTGCCTGGCCGCCACCGACGACGACGGTCTCGATGCGCGCGGTGCTCTCGCCCGCGCGCAGGGGTGCAGGGGACTGCTCGACCGCGTCCACGACGACTCCCGCCCGGGTCGGAGCCCTCGTCCGACCCTGGCTCCGACGCTAGGCGGGCCGGCGCCGTGGGCGCATCGGCACGACGCGCCATCCCCACGAGCGGCGTCTACACAGATCTGTCCACGTGCGGCTCCGCGCTCTGGGCGAGGTCGTGCTCGTACGCCCAGGCGGTGGCGGCTGCCCGCGACGGCACGCCCAACTTGCCCAGGATGTTACTGACGTGTCGCGCCACGGTCCGCTCCGACAGCACCAGCTCGGCCGCGATCGCACGGTTGGTCAGGCCACCGCACACCAGCCGCAGCACCTCGACCTCGCGGGGGGTCAGAGGACCCACGGCGGCCGGTGTGACGCCCACGCCGACCCGGCCGCCCAGGGCGAGCGTGGCCCTGTGGTCCGGCACCGCCCCGAGCAGGGCGAACCCCTGCGCGGCGGCGTCGAGCTCCATCTGCGCCGAGTCCTCGTCACCCAGGGCGCGACACGCCAGGCCGACGAGCACGCGGCTGCGGGCCGCCTCGTAGGGCACGCCGAGCTCGCGCCAGAGCGACCACGCCGACCGCAGCTCCGTCAACGCGTCGGCGGGGTCGCCGCGCGCCAGGTCCACGGACCCCGTGCAGAACCGTGCCATCGCGTGCAGCATCGGTGCATCCACCCGCGACGCGGCCACGGTGAGCTCTGCGGCAACAGGCAGCGCCTCGTCGCCCCGGCCGGTCTCGACGAGCACCCTGGTCAAGGCCGCAAGGAGGCGGGGCCGCACCGCCGATGCACCCCCCTCGGCGAGCCCCCGGCGCAAGGACCCCTCGGCCTCGCCGGGCCTGCCCTGGGCCAATCGCAGGAGTGCGAGCCCCGGCTGCGGCTCGTGCCCGGCACGACCGGCGGCGGCGTAGTCCCGCTCGGCCGCGTCGAGCTCGCCGCGCAGCCGGTGCAGCTCCCCCTCCTGGTATCGCGCCGCGCCGATCGCCGGCTGACCGGGCGTACGGGCGAAGTGCTCGCACGCCAGTCGGGCCTCGTCCAGGGCGGCAGACCATGCACCGTGCAGCGCCATGATCTCGGTCCGGTGCACGAGGCACTGGCCCCCGAACGGCACGAGGTCGGGCTGGGACCGGCACCAGAGCGTCAGCGCCGCCGTCCACTCCTGCGCCCGCCGCAGGTCGTAGCACTCCTGGCAGGCCTCGATGACGCTGCAGTAGATGATGCCCGCGACCACCGGCGAGACGTCCCCCGCCGTGACCGCGAGCATGGCCTCGTCCAGCAGGGCCACCCCCTCGTCCGCCCGGCCGAGGTTGATCAGGGCCCGCCCGACCCCGTGCCGGGAGAGGGCGACGAGATCGGTGTCACCGAACCGCTCGCCGACGGCACCGGCGGCACCGAACGCGGCTCGTGCCTCCTCGACGTCGCCGGCGGCGACGTAGCGGAGCGCGACGGGCAGCAGCAGGTAGCCGCGGTGGACGCTGTCGGATCCGGCGTCGTCCAGCACGCGACGCGCCCGCGCCAGCCAACCGCCGGCCTGCGCGGCGTCGCCCCGGTTCTGCAGGCTGAAGCCCAGCCAGAACGCGCAGCGCGCGGCCCCCTCGCCGTCACCGTGGTCCATGTGAGCCCGGTAGGCCCGCGCCAGCGCCCGTTCCTGCTGGGCGTCCTGCCCGAGCAGGTGGGAGGCGGTCGCCCAGCGCTCGAGGTCGGGCCGATCCAGGCGCGCGACCCCGTCGGCGGCCGCGAAGGCGGCGGCCGTGGACGCCCACGACCGCTGCTCGAACGCGGTCCGGGCCCGGTCCAGCGCCGAGGCGACCATGCCGTCGAGTGTCCCAGGCGGTGCCCCGCCGGGTAGCCCGTCCGCCGGGACGGATCCCGGCAGCGGCGTCACCCGGCGCGCGGCAGCGATGCGGCCTCGGTGAGCACCTCGGCGATGTGGGTCACGACGTCGCCGACGGTCACCAGCCAGGGGACCTCGTCGGGCAGCACGATGCCGAACCGGTCCTCGGCACGGATCACGATCTCCAGCAGCGCGAGCGAGTCGAGGTCGAGGTCACGCTCGAGCAGCGCGTCGGGCACCACCTCGCTCGTGTCGTGGCGGGTGGCCTCGGCGATCAGGTCGGCCAGTGCGGCAAGGACGGTGGCGTCCACGGTGGTCCTCCGGTGGGTGTCGGGGTGGGTCGGGGTCTGTGGCTGGGACTGCGTCTGGGGGGTCTCCGACGGCGTCACGGCACGGCCACCACCTGTGCGGTGTAGGTCAGGCCCGCCCCGAACCCGAGCAGCAGGGCGCTCGCCCCGCGGGTCACGCGTCCGTCGGCGACGAGTCGGTGCAGCGCCAGGGGCACCGCGGCCGCCGACGTGTTCGCCGAGACCACGACGTCGTCCGAGACCGCGGCGCCGGCCCCGACGCCGAGGGCCCGCGCGAGGTAGCGCACGAGCGGCAGGTTGGACTGGTGCGGCACGAAGGCGGCGAGCTCGTGCGGCTCGACACCGGCGGCCTCGCAGGCGCGGCGCGCGACCGGCACGAGCGCCCGGGCCGCCCACATGAACAGCTGCTGCCCCTGCATCGTCAGGTACGGCCTGCCGCCGCCGGGGTCGTCGGCGTGGTCCTGCCACGACCGGGTCATCCCGATCAGGTGCCGCCGGTCCCCGTCGCTGCCCCACACGACGGGACCGATCCCTGGTTCGCCGGCCGCGCAGGCCGAGACCACGAGGGCCCCGGCCCCGTCACCGAACAGCGGGCGGGTCGCGCGGTCGCCGGGGTCGAGACCGTCGCTGAGGCGCTCGGCGCCGACGACGAGCGCGTGCCCGGCGGCGCCCGCGGCGACTGCCTGGGCGGCGAACGCGAGGGCGTAGCCCGACCCGGCGCACCCCGCCACGACGTCGCTGGCGCCGGCGCCTCGTGCTCCCAGCCGGCTGGCGAGCTCGGGCGCCAGACCCGGTGTCTGGCGCGGGTTGGAGGACGTCGCCATGAGGACGAGCCCGACGTCGCCGGCCGGCACCCCGGCGGCGGCCAAGGCCTCCTCCGCTGCCGCGACCGCCATGTCGACGACGGACTCGTCGGGGGCCGCGCGGTGGCGGCTGACGATCCCGGTGCGCGCGCGCAGCCACGCGTCGGAGCTGCCGATCGCAGCGAACGCGGCATTGCCGACGACGTCCTTCGGGCGGTGCGCCCCGAGGCCCGCGATGCGCGCACCCCGGTTCGCCGGGTGGGCTCGCGCGGGCGCGGGGGTCCCTGGCTCGGTCACGTCTCCTCCGTCCGTGCTGTGTCCCACGTCCGAGGCGCCGACGGCTCCGGCAGATACACGCCCGCCCCGGTGGACAGCGCCGCCGCGACGTCCAGCCTGCGTACGACGAGCGGCAGCCCACCGCGCGGCCGCAGCGTGATGGACGCCTCGGGCTCGACGACCCGCCCCGCGACGGGGGCGCACGAGACCTGTTGCAGCAGTGCCGCCATCACGAGGGTCATCTCCATCCACGCGAAGCCGTTGCCGATGCAGACCCGGGGCCCGCCGCCGAACGGCAGGTAGCCGTAGCCACGGCGAAGCCCGGGGTCGAGCCACCGGTCGGGCGTGAACGCGGCCGGGTCGCGGTAGGTCCGCCCGCTGCGGTGCACCACCCATGGGCTGACCAGCACGACCGTGCCGCGCCGCACGGCCACGCCGCCGACGCTGGTGTCCACCAGCGCCTTCCGGTCGAAGGCGTACACCGGCGGGTACAGCCGCATCGACTCCCGGAGCACCCGTTCGAGCACGGCGAGCCGCGGCACGTCGTCGACGGTCGGGGTGCGGCCTCCGAGCACGTCGGCGAGCTCGTCGCGGACCGTCGCCTCGACCTCGGGGTGCGTCGCGAGCAGGTGCCACGTCCACGTCAGCGCGATCGCCGTGGTCTCGTGACCCCCGACGAACAGGGACATCACCTCGTCGCGCAGCTGCTGGTCGGTCATCCCCGTGCCGGTGTCGTCCTGCGCGGCCATCAGCATCGACAGCAGGTCCCCGGCGTCCCCGCCGTCGGCACGCCGGTCCGCGATCACGCGGAGCACGACGCGGTCCATGTCCGCGACCGCCCGGCGCAGCGTGCGGTTGGTCCTCGTCGGGACGCGGTCGGGCAGCGGCTGCACCGCGTCGAGCCTCGCCACGAACGCCCGGCGGACGTCGTCCATGGCCTCGCCGAGGTGCGTCGCGTCGGCCGCGACGTCGGCCCCGAACAGGGTCCGTCCCACCACACGCAGCGTCAGACGCATCATCTCGTCCGCCATGTCGCGAACCTCCCCGTCACGCCACGACGCCGCCTCCTGCCGGGCGTACTCACCCATCACTGTGGCGTAGGTGGCAAGGCGGGTGCGGTGGAAGGCGGGCTGTGCGAGTCGCCGCTCCCGCTTCCAGAGCTCGCCGGTGCTCGTGAACAGGCCGCTGCCCAGCAGCGTGCCGCCGACGCTCGGCAGGTAGTGCTTCGCGAAGTCCTTGTTGCGACGGACGAGGACCTCCTCGATGTCGGCGGGGTCGCTGACGAGCAGGGCCCGCAGCGTCCCCAGGCGCATCGGGGCGACGGGTCCACGCTCGGCGGCGGCGGTCCGCAGGAACGCCAGGCGGTCCGTCGAGAACGCGGCGAGGTCGCCGCCGACGGCGCGCGCCGCCCAGCGGCCTCGGGTGGTGGTCGGCATCGGGGTCTCCTCGGGTGGTGGCGACCGGCCCGTCCCGGACCGGGATGTACGTCGCCGGGGTCGCGTCGCTCTGGAGCACTGACCGACGCGGTCGGCGCCGGCCCGGCAGGTGTCGAGAAGGCCAGAGGCCGCTCGGACCGGCTTCGTACACACCCCGAGACCCCGACACGCCACGAGGAGACCTGATGAGCGCGACCGCCACCGCGACCCCGCCGGCCACGCCGGCCCCGCCGGCCACGCCGGCCACGTCGAGCACGCCGGCCACGTCGAGCACCGCACCCAGCCCGGCGCGGGACCTGCTCGACGCCGGCTGGGGCAGCCCGGTCGCGCTCCCGGACGGTCTCGCGGACGTCGGCGACCCCGCAGAGCGGATCCGGCTGGTGGCAACCACTGACTTCCCGGTGGTGGCGATCCCCGCCGAGCTCGGGGGGCTCGGCGGCGACATCGTCGACGTGGCCTCCGCGCAGCGCCAGCTCGGCCTGGTCGACCCGGGTGCCGCGATCGGGCTGTGCATGCACTCGCACTCCGTCGGGCTGGTCGTGGAGCACCAGAACCGGCTCCGCGACCAGTCCTGGATGCTGCTGCAGGCGATCGCCGGCAGGCGTGCCCTGGTCGGGTCGGCCTTCGCCGAGCCGGGCGGCAGTGCGAACCTGATGCGCTCGCGGACCGTCGCCATCCCCGACGGTCGGGGGTTCCGGCTCACCGGCACCAAGTTCCCCTGCTCCCTCGCGACCACCGCGGAGCTGTTCTGCCTCAACGCCCAGACCCCGGACGGCGAGACCGTCGTCGCGCTGCTGCCGGCCGCCGCCGAGGGGCTCACCGCCGACGGCGCCGCCTGGCCCGGGATGGGCATGCGCTCCTCGGACACCGGGCGGCTGCACCTGCAGGACGTGCACCTCGACGACCGCCTCGTCTACCACCGGGCACCGTCGGGGTCCACGGACCCGATCGTCGTGATGGGATTCGTCTGGTTCGCGACGCTGATGGCGGCTACCTACCACGGCGTGCTCACCCGGCTCGTCGACCTCGCCGCCGACGGCGCCCGGGCCGCGAGCGGCCCGGCGGGCGACCCCCGGTCCCCGCTGCTCGGCGAGGCGGTCCGCGAGCTCCTCGCACTCGGTGGCGCCGCGCAGTGGCTCGGCCGCACCTGGGCGGGCGGCGGTCTCGACCACCGCGCCGCACTCGCCGCCGCGATGGCGGTCCGGGCCCAGACCAGCGCGACCCGGGACCGGGTGGTGGCAGCACTCACACCGGTGATCGGCTCCCGCCTGTACGCCGCGGGCCACCCTGCCAACGCGCTCCTCGTCGACTCCCTCGCGGTCCACCACCACCCCCCGGCCCTGCTCGTCTGCGACGACGGCGTCGGGAGCACCCTGCTCGGACGCGAGGTGGCCTTCGATGTCGCCTGACGCGGGGGCTGCGCGCCTCCGCCCGGCATCCGTGGCGACGACCTGTCTGCGGCAGGAGCGCCGTCACCTGGCGCCCGGGATGGCGCTGGCGCACAAGCTCACCGGCGGTGGCGCCGTGGAGGCGGGTGCTGCCGGCGCCACCGTGCGGCTCTCGGACGGCAGGACGGTGCTCGACTTCGGCTCCTACGCGGTGACACTGCTCGGGCACCACCACCCCGACGTCGTCGCGGCGGTCCGCGCCCAGCTCACGACGATGGCGACGTCGACCCGCGTGCTCGCCAACCCCGCCACCACCGCGCTCGCCGCCCGACTCGTCGACCTGCTGCAACCCTCCCGCCTCACCCGGGTCTGGTTCGGGCAGAACGGCACCGACGCCGTCGAAGTGGCACTGAAGCTGGCCCGCCTTGCCACCGGGCGACCTCGCGTCGTGGCGGTCGACGGCGGCTACCACGGCAAGTCCCTCGGGTCGCTGGCCATCACGTCCAGCGCCCGCTACCGCACCGGGCTCGAGGCGCTGCTCGCGCCGGCGACCCACGTCGCGCACGACGACGCCGGCGCCGTCGCACGGGAGGTCGGCCGCGGTGACGTGGCCGCCGTCGTCCTCGAGCCGGTGCAGGGCGAGGGCGGGGTGCGTCCGCTCCACCCCGAGGTCGTGCGCCGCTGGGCGGACGACGCCCGCGCGGCCGGGGCCTTCGTCGTCGCCGACGAGGTGCAGACCGGGCTCTGGCGCACCGGGGCGGCCGCTCTGTCGCTCTCGGAGGCCTACGACCTCGACCCGGACGCGGTGCTGCTCGGCAAGCCACTGGGCGGCGGGGTGCTGCCGCTGTCCGCCGCCGTCTGCTCGGAGCGGCTGTACGGGCCACTGCTCGCAGACCCGTTCGTGCACACCGCCACCTTCGGCGGCCACCCGTTGAGCTGCGCCGCGGGCCTGGCGGGCGTCGACGCCTTGCAGCGGCTCGCGCCGAGGGCACGTGCCGTGGGGGTCCGCCTCGAGCGCCACCTGCGTGACCTGGCCGGCCGCCACCCCGGTCTCGTCGTGGACGTCCGCGGCCGGGGGCTGCTGTGGGGGGTCGCCCTGCGCTCCAGCGCCGCGGCCGGGGTCGTCGTCACCCAGCTGGCGGACCTCGGGCTGCTCACCTCGCCGTGCCTCGGCACGCCGGAGGTGCTGCGGCTGCTCCCGCCGGCCGTCGCCACCGACACGCAGGTGGACGACGCGGCAGCGCTGCTCGACACCGCCCTGCGCCGCGCCGCCGCGCACGACGCCGCGGCGCGTCCCGCCACGGAGCACCCACCAGCCCCGCGGCAACCCCCGTCATCGTCCGTCTCCGCACCGTCCGTCCGCGCACCGTCCGTCCCCGCACCGTCCGTCCGCGCAGAAGAGGTCGCCTGATGCCCACCGTCGATGTCACCACCGTCATGCACGCCCCCGTCGACGCCGTCTGGAGGGCGGTCGCGGACGTCGAGTCCTACCCCTCCTTCATGGCCGGCGTCGACAGCGTCGAGGTGGTCGATGACCTGCCCGACGGCAGCCGGCTGACCGCGTGGTCGGTGCAGCTCAAGGGCTCCCTGCTGGAGTGGACCGAGCGCGACGTCGCGGTCGAGGCCGACCGGCGGCTCGAGTTCGAGCAGGTCGAGGGGGACCTGGAGGTCTTCCGCGGCGCCTGGACCGTCACCGAGGAGGCCGGCGGCGCCGTCCGGGTCCGGCTGCAGTGCGACTTCGACATCGGGATCCCGCTGCTCTCCGACATGCTCGACCCGGTCGCCGCGGAGGCCCTGACCGAGAACTCCCGCGACATGCTGCGCGAGATCGAGCGGCGCGTGGCGGCATGACCCGCGTGCTGCTCACCGGCGCCGGCGGCGTCCTCGGCTCCGAGCTGCTCGGCCAGCTCCGCGCCGTGCCCGGCGTCGACGTCGTCGGCGTGACGTCGCAGGGCCTGCCCGGCGCCGGTGTCGCCGCGTGGCGGATGGGGCACGAACAGAGGCCGGCGGCCCTGGCGGGGCCGTGGGACGTCGTCGCGCACTGCGCCGCGTCGACCCGGTGGAGCATGTCGCCGGAGGAGGCGGTGGAGGCGAACCTGCGCCCGACGCAGGCGCTCGCCGAGGTCGTCGGCCCCCAGACGCACCTCGTGCACGTCTCGACCGCCTACGCGGGAGGCCGGACCGGCTCGGTCACCTCGCCGCACCGTGCCGACTACCGCAACAGCTACGAGTGGTCGAAGGCCGCCTGCGAGCGCTACGTCGCGGCGACGTGGCCCGGGTCGACGATCTACCGCCCCCCGCTCGTCGTCGGCCGCCGCGCCGATGGGTACGTGACGCGCTTCAGCGGCATCTACATGTTCATGCGGGCCGCCACGACCGGTCTCGCCCCGGCGCTGGTCGCCTCCCCCCGGGGCCGGCTGGAGATCGTGCCGGTGGACGACGTCGCCCGCCGCGCCGTCGACCTCGTCACCGGTCCCCGGCCTGCGACGACCCGGGTCGACGTGATCGGGCGCGGCGAGCACGCCCTGACCGTGACGGAGACCCTCGACGTCGTCCAGGCGGCCGTGGACGGCGTCCGCGCCGAGCACGGGCTGGCCCCCGTGGAGCGGCCCCCGCTCCTCGACCCGCAGCGCTGGCAACGCTTCTACCTGCCGATGGCACGTTCCGCGCTGAGCCCCCGGCAGCTGCGCATCGTGGAGCTGCTCGGGGAGTTCGAGCCCTACACGTGCCTGGAGGAACCGCTGCAGGTCACGACGACCGTCGAGGACGTGCGGCCGGCCCTGCACGCCGCGATGCGCTACTGGGCCGACCAGCACCCCGGAGCCGCCCTCGGCAGCCCTCGGGCCTGGTCGGCGCGGGCGGCATGAGCACCCCGCCGCCGGCGTCGGCCGGGTCCGGCCACGCCCCTGCCGACGCGTTCAGCCGCGTCGGCCGGCTCGTCGTCGCGCGCCCGGTCGCGGTCCTGCTGACGTGGGGCGCCCTCGTCGCGGTGCTCGGCGTCCTGGGGCTCGGGCTGCACGACCGCCTCGGCACAGGGGGTTTCGACGTGCCCGGCTCGCAGTCCCTCGCGGTGCAGGAGGCGCTCGAGCGCGACTTTCCCGGGCAGTCGGCCGACCCCACCGTCGTCGTCGTGCACGCGGAGACCGCCACCGCGGCGGACAAGCCGTTCCGTGCCGTCGTGGCCGACGTCGCCGGCCGGGTCGAGCGGGTCGACGGCGTCAGCGGCGTCACGTCGGTGCTCAGCGGTGGAGGGCCCGCGATGGTCTCCCCGGACGGACGGACCACCTACCTCGCCGTGGCGCTCACCGGTGACCAGAACGAGCAGGTGCTGGCGGTGGCCGACGTCGTCACGGCCGCCGTCCGCGACGTGCCTGCCGGCTTCGACGTCGTCGTCGGCGGCCGGACCGCGCTCTACGAACGCGTCAACGTCATCTCCAAGGAGGACCTGGAGAAGGCAGAGCTGCTGAGCCTGCCCGTGACGGCCGCAGTGCTGCTGCTCGCGTTCGGGGGGGCCGTGGCCGCCGGGCTCCCCCTGCTGCTGGCCGTGGCCGCGCTGATGGCGACGCTCGGGCTGCTGTTCCTCGTCAGCTTCGTCACCACCTTGTCGATCTACGTGACGAGCACCGCCTCGATCATCGGCATCGGCGTCGGGATCGACTACTCGCTCTTCGTCGTGACCCGGTACCGGGAGGAGCTGGCGACAGGGCTCGGCGTGCCGGACGCGGTCGTGCGCGCGGTGGCGACGTCCGGCCGGTCGGTGGCCGTCTCCGGGCTCACCGTCGTGGTCGCCCTCGCCGGCATGTTCCTCGTCGACATCCAGGGCTTCCGCTCGATGGCGGTCGGGTCGATGACCGTCGTGGTGCTGGCCGTCGTGGCGAGCCTCACCCTGATGCCGGCGGTGCTGGCGCTGCTCGGTACGCGGGTGAACGCGCTGTCCCTGCACAGGCGCCGCCGCGGCGGCGCGCGACGGCACCGGCAGGGAGGCTGGCACCGCTGGGCGATGCGCGTGATGCGCCGTCCGTGGCCGTACCTCGTGGGTGCCGTCGGCGCGCTCGCCCTGCTGTCGCTGCCGCTGGGCTCGATCCAGCTGGGGCAGCCGAGCGCGACGACCCTGCCCGAGGGCACCGGCCCGCGCGTGGCCCTGGAGCGGCTGGAGTCCGCGTTCGGGCCCGGGGCGATCGGGCCGGTCGAGGTGCTCGTGGACGCCCCGGACGGCGTCGAGGCCCCGGCGACCCGCACACGCCTGGAGGACCTCGGCGTGCTGCTGGCGGCCGACCCCGGCGTCGTCGCCGTCCGCAGCGTCGTCACGGGCGACGGCACCGCACCCGACCTCGTGAGCCGGGACGGCCGGCGGACCCGGGTGGTCGTCGTCGGACGCGACTCGCCGCAGTCCCCGGCCGGTCAGGACCTCGTGCGTCGCGTCCGGGACGAGCACGTGCCGGCAGCCGGCCTCGCGGGGCGGGCCGTCGTCGGGGGCCAGGGAGCGGCGGACCTCGACCTGACCGACACGATCGGGGAGCGGCTGCCCTGGGTCGTGGGCGCCGTCCTGGGCCTGTCGTTCCTGCTGCTCGTGGTCGCGCTGCGGTCCCTCGTGCTGCCGTTGAAGGCGATCGCCATGAACCTGCTGTCGGTGGGCGCCGCGTACGGATCCGTCGTCGCGGTGTTCCAGTGGGGCTGGGGCGCGGACCTGCTGGGGTTCGCGCCGGAGGGCTTCATCCAGGCGTTCGTGCCGCTGTTCCTGTTCTGCGTGCTCTTCGGACTCTCGATGGACTACGAGGTCTTCCTCATGACCCGCATCCGCGAGGAGTGGGAGCGCACCCGCTCGAACACCCTCGCCGTGGCCCGCGGGCTGGAGCGCACCGGCAGGACGGTCACCTCCGCCGCGCTGATCATGGTGGTGGTGTTCGCCGCGTTCGCCGGCGGCCACCTGCTCGCGTTCAAGGCCATCGGCTTCGGGCTCGCGGCCGCCGTCCTCATCGACGCCACGCTCGTTCGGGTGGTCGCCGTCCCTGCCGCGATGCGTCTGCTCGGCGAGGGCAACTGGTGGCTACCGCGGTCCCTCGCCCGGGTGCTGCCGCACCTCGAGCCCGCCGCGGACGACGACGTGCGGTCACCCCACCCCGGCCGGGGGCCGGCGGTCCCTCGGGTCCCGGTGTATCCGACGGCCCTCGGCGGCCTCCGGCAGAGGTGAGCGCCGCACCGGACGCGTCGCCTGCGGAAGGAGCACCATGCCCGGTCCCCTGCCCCCTCCGGACCGCGCCCGCCACGCCGGTGGCGGCCGACGGAGCGCCACCCGCCCCCGCCACCGGGGCGTCGCCGTGGTCGCCGGCGCGACCGTCGCCGCCGTCGCGGTCGGCGGGGGCCTGGCGCTCGCCGTCGCGGGCGACGACGAACCCAGCTGCGCGCGGCGGACGACCCTGGCGGTGACGACGACCCCCGAGGTCGTCGGCGTCGTCTCCGACGTCGCTGCCGTGCTGGCGCGCGGCGACGAGTGCGCCACGATCACCGTCTCCGCGGCGGCGTCGGCAGACGTCGCCGCGCGCGTGGCCGCCGGCGCTGGCGGCCCGGACGTGTGGGTCCCCGACTCCTCGGTCTGGAGCCCCTCGTCGTCCGGCGCCGCAACGCCGGATCCGGCTGCCCCCCTGGCGTTCTCACCGGTCGTGCTGGCCGTCGACGAGACCACCGCGACGTCGCTGGGCTGGCCCGACCGGTCCGTGGACGCCGCCGCAGTGCTGGCGGCGACCGACCCTACGGCCGTCTCGCTGCAGCTGCCCGACCCCGACACCGACGCCGCCGGCACGCTCGCCGTCGCCGGGCTCGGTGCCCTGGCCGACCGCGTGCCGCAGGTCGACCTGATGCTCGCCCAGACCCTCGGGTCGGCGAAGGCCGCCACCGGTGACGCGACCGTCACCGTCACCACCGAGCACGTCGTCGGCGCCCCGTCCGACGCGGGCGACACGGGCACCGACAGCGGGTCGGCCACCGTCGCCGCCTACCTCCCGGACGCCGCGCTCGACTACCCGTACCTGGTCCTGACCGACGACCCGGGGCGCAGCGCGCTGGCGCAGCGGCTGGGTGCGGCCCTGCGCGGCCAGGTCGCCCAGCAGGCGCTGCGGGACGCCGGGCTGCGCGACGCCACGGGACGCGCCGGTGCCGCGCTGCTCGACGCCGAGCGCGTGGCCGCCGACCGCCCCGCAGGCGCCGCACCGCCGCCGGAGGCACTCGCGACCGCCCGAAGCACCGTGGACGTGCTGCGGCGGCCCTCCCGGATGCTGGCGGTGCTCGACGTGTCGGGGTCCATGGCCGCCGAGGTCCCCGGCAGCGACGGGTCCCGGATGGACCTCGCCCGCGACGCCGCCGCCCGCGGCCTGGCGATGCTGCCCCCGGCGGCCGTCGTCGGCCTGTGGGAGTTCTCCACGGACCTCACAGGTGGCGACGACCACCGTGAGGCGCTACCGCTGGGTCCCCTGACCGACGGGCACCGTGACGCCGCGGTCTCCGCCCTGGAGTCGCTGCGGCCGGTCGAGGGCGGCGGGACAGGCCTGTACGACACGACGCTCGCGGCCGTCCGCGAGGTCTCGGTCGGCTGGGACGTCAGCCGCGTCAACAGCGTGGTCGTGGTCTCCGACGGCCGCGACGAGGACCGCGACTCCGTCGGCCTGACCGACCTGCTGGCCACGTTGCGCGCCGAGCGCGACCTCGACCGCCCCGTGCCGGTGAACACCATCGCCTACGGTCCCGACAGCGACGCGGCGGCGCTGGCCGCGATCGCGGCGGTCACCGGCGGGGCGTTCTACTCCGCCCCGGACCCCCGCGGCATCGACCGCGTGTTCCTCGACGCGGTGTCGCAGCGCACCTGCCGCCCGCTGTGCTGACCCGTGGTCGCGTTCCCGCTCGGCGGGGCGGAGTCGTTCCGGAGACGGGCCGCCGCGACTCCGTCCGCAGTATCCTCGGGTGACATGACCGCGGCCGTCCGGGCCTTCGCCGACCAGTACGCCCCCGAGGGTCTCATCGTGTTCGTCGAGGCGTCAGATCACGCGACGTTCGACGTCGCCCGCGACCTGTGGCGGCTGCGGCTCGCCGGGTGGTTCGACGCCGCGGTCGCCGTGCTCGTGGGCCGGACCACCGCGCCGGGCTCCCCGTCCCTGACGCAAGGCGAGGCGGTCGCCAGCGTGCTGGGCGACCGCGACGTCCCAGTCCTCACGGACGTCGACCTGGGGCACGTGCCACCGCAGCTGACGCGGGTGACCGGGGCCCTCGCCGACCTGAGCACGGGAGCCGGCACGGCTGACCCAGCACCTGCGATGACAGGGTCGCGCACGCCGGGCGGCGCGCCCAGGTCCCGGGCGCCGCAGCCCGCCGACGGGGTGGCCCGCCACGTCCGGCGCGCCACGCCCGACGACGCGCACGACGTCGCCGAGCTGCAGGTCGCCGCGTGGCGGGCCGCCTACCGCGGCCTGCTGCCGGACGAGTACCTGTCGTCGCTGTCGGTCGCAGCGTTGCAGGAGACGTGGTCGCAGCGCCTCGCCGGAGGAGGCGACGTCCTGCTGGCTGTGGCCGGCGCCCCGCTCGGCTTCATCAGCTACGGCTCCGGTGACCCGGCTGCGGGCGAGCCGACGGGCCAGGTCTTCGCGTTCTACGTGCACCCGGACCGCTGGGGGACGGGCGTGGGGCGGCTCCTTCACGAGGCCGCGCTCCTGACCCTTGTCGACGCCGGTCACCGACGCGTCGTGCTCTGGGTGCTCGACACCAACGAGCGGGCGCGGCGGTGCTACGAGCACCTCGGGTGGTGGCCCGACGGCGCGACCCAGGTCGAGGCCCTGGGCGGCGTGCAGGTCTCTGTGCTGCGGTACGTGA
Source organism: Actinomycetales bacterium (assembly GCA_038206105.1). GTDB lineage: Bacteria > Actinomycetota > Actinomycetes > Actinomycetales > JBBRBF01 > JBBRBF01. The sequence goes on from JBBRBF010000021.1 coordinate 16,443, forward strand.
GACAGCTTCCGGCGCAGTGACCTGCGAGGACGAGGGGCGGCGCGGGGGCGCCGGGTCGTCGTCCGCGACCTCGACGACGACCCCGTCGGGCAGGCGCCGTAGACGGAGCCGCCGGACACCTCCGGTGTGGGCGAGGGCGTTGGTGACGAGCTCGGCGGTGAGCAGTGCGACGCCGTCGACAACCACCTCGACCAGCCCCCACGCCGACCGCGCGGCCACGGCCGCCCGCCGGGCGGTGCGCGCAGCGCGGTGGTTGTACCGCAGAACGACCTCGACCGGGGCGATCCTGTGCGCGGACGGCAGACGCATCGCGAGCAGCGAGACGTCGTCGTGCTGCCCGTCCCGCTGCGCCGCCAGGACAGCGTCGGTGAGCTGTTCGAGATCCTCCGCGGCGGCCGCCCCGACGGCGTCGAGCGCGGCGAGCACCCGGTCGATGCCGGCATCGAGGTCCCTCTGCCGCTCCTCCACCAGGCCATCGGTGTACAGCAGCAGCGGCCCTGCGGGCTGTGCGGTCAGATGACGACGGCGACCTTGCCGGCGGCCCGGCCGGCCACGAGGTACCGGATCGCCTCGGCCGCCTCGGCCAGCGGGTAGGTGGTGTCCACGACCGGCGACACCTCGCCGGCCTCGACCATCTCCGCCAGGGCCAGCAGGTCGGTACCCCGCTCGCCGGAGACGAACGCGCCGAGGCGCTGGCGCGAGAACACCGACAGGACCGTCGCCCAGAGCTGCCGCTGCAGGCCGCCGGTCACGGCGCCCCCCTCGCCGCCGACGATCACCAGCGTCCCCCGAGGGGCGAGCGCGCGGCGGAGCCGGGCCAGCGACGTGCTGCCGCCGATGTCGAGGACGGCGTCGTAGCGCTGCCCGGAGGCCCAGAAGTCCTCGCGCGTGTGGTCGACGACGTGCGCGGCACCGAGCGAGCGCACCATCGCGAGCTTGCCGGTGCTCGCGACCCCGCTCACCTCGGCACCGGCCGCCACTGCGACCTGCACGGCGTACGTGCCGACGCCACCGGACGCCCCGACCACGAGCACGCTCTGCCTGGCCTGCACGCGGGCCTTGTCGTGCACGGCCTCGAGCGCGGTGACGCCGGAGACACCGAGCACCGCGGCCTCCTCGAACGACAGCCTCCCCGGCTTGGGCGCCAGCTTCGCCTCGCGGACGGTCGCGTACTGGGCGAACGTGCCGCGGCCGATGCCGAACACCTCGTCGCCGGGTCGGAACCGCGTGACATCGCGGCCCACCGCCTCGACCGTCCCGGCAACGTCCATACCCAGCACCGGCTGCTTCGGCCGCCGAACGCCGAAGCCGGCGAGGCGGAGCGGGTACGGCAGCCCGGTCATCAGGTGCCACGTGCCCCGGTCGACGCCGGCAGCACGGACCCGGACCAGGACCTCGTCCGCCGCGACCGTCGGCCGCGGGATGCGCGCGACCCGCAGGACGTCGGGGGAGCCGTAGCGGTCCTGCACGACCGCGGTCATCTCCTCCTGCTGCGGTGGGGCTGCAGCCCGGGTCGGCGCTGTGGCGCTCTCCTGCCGATGTCCCGTGCCGGTCGTGTGTGCCATGAGATTCCTTCCTACGTTGCGTGTCGTACGTTGTACGGTAGCCATACGTTGTACGGTCGTCAAGACCCGGACGCAGACGCGGGCGACGGCCTCGTACGGTCGGCGCGGTCGCGGGAGAGGGCGGCAGATGGCAGTGGAGACCGGCACCGGAGCGGGCAGGCGGGCGCCCCTGACCCGCCAGCGGGTGCTGCGCGTCGCCGTCACCCTCGCCGACGCCGGCGGCATCGCCGCCCTGACGATGCGCCGCCTCGCCCAGGCGGCGGGTGTCGAGACGATGTCCGTCTACCACCACGTCGCCAACAAGGACGACGTCCTCGACGGCATGGTCGACCTCGTCTTCGACGAGATCGCCCTGCCCGCCCCCGGTGCGCCGTGGCGGACGGCGATGCGCGAGCGCGCGGTGTCCGCCCGGGACGCCCTGTCGCGACACCCGTGGGCCACGCCACTGATGGAGTCCCGGACCACGCCCGGCCCGGCGACGCTGCGCCACCACGACGCCGTGATCGGCACCCTGCGGTCCGGAGGGTTCTCGGTCGTGCTCGCGGCCCACGCGTTCTCGTTGATCGACAGCTACGTCTACGGCTTCGCGCTGCAGGAGGTCACCCTGCCGTTCGACTCCCCCGAGTCGGCGGCGGCCCTTGCCCAGGAGATGCTCGCGCGCGTCCCGGCGGACGAGTACCCCTACCTCGCCGAGCTCACCACCGAGCACGTGCTGCAGCCCGGCTACGACTACGCCGAAGAGTTCGCCTTCGGCCTCGACCTGATTCTCGATGGGCTCGAGGTACGCCTGTGACGGCGTCCGCAGCTCGTGACGACCGGTGCCACGCCGGCCGGGTCCGTGCCGCTCGCGCGGCGGCAGCCGGTGCGCTGGGCAGTACGGGTTGGTGGGGCATCCGGCACGCCACGTCCCCGGCCGTGCGGGCCTGGCGGCCGGGGGCCGGGCGCCGCGTGCCGGCGGGAGCGCTGCGCGTGCGGGTGTTCGGGTCCGGCGACCCCGTCGTCCTGCTCCTGCACGGGATCGTGACGTCCGGCGACTACTTCGGCGGCGCGTACGACGTCCTCGCGGAGAGGGCGACACTCGTCGTGCCGGACCTGCTCGGCTTCGGTGCCTCGATGTGGACCGAAGGACCGTTCGACGGCCTGGCCCACGTCGCCGCACTCGACGCCGCCCTCGACGACCTCGGACTGGGTTCGCGACCGACGGTCGTCGCCGGGCACTCCATGGGCGGCTCGCTGGCACTTCGCTGGGCAGCCGCGAACACCGACAGCGTCGCCTCCGTCGTGGTCTTCGGCGGCCCGCTGTACCGCGACCGCGCGGAGGCGACCCACCGGGTGCGGGCGATGGGCCGCACCGAGGCGCTGCTTGCGCGCGACGGACCGCTCCCACGGCACGTGTGCGCCTGGATGTGCCGGCACCGCACCGCCGCCTCCTGGCTCGCCGCCGCGCAGCGACCCGACCTGCCCGTGACGGTAGCCCGCCACGGTGTCAAGCACACCTGGGCCACGTACTCCGGCGCCTACGACGGGCTGATCGGCGACCGCGGGTGGCAACAGGCCCTGGCGCGGCTCACCGGTCGCGGCACGCCGGTCGCCCTGGTCGAGGGCGCCGCCGACCCCGTGCCGGTCCCGGGGCGCGCCGCGGAGCTCGCGCGCACCACCGACGAGGTCACGCACCTCGTGCACCCCACCGGCGACCACGGACTGCCGATCACCCACCCCGACTGGTGCGCCCGGGCCATCGCGAGCCGGACCGGCGCGTGACCAGGAGCCGTGCTCGCCCGAGCGCGGCTCCCGCGACTCCCGACCGCAGAGCGGCAGAGTCTCCCGGCGGCCGCGCCGACGTCCGAGCCGACGTCCGAGCCGACGGCCTCCAGCGCGGCGGGCGCGGTCACAGCAGAAGGCCCGGAACGCCTCGTAGACCAGGAACGCGGGCCAGACGACGGCCTTCAGGACGGCGACCACGTAGCCGCCGACGGTCTCCGCCTGCTGCCAGAAGAAGACCAGGGCGCCGATCAGCCCGAGCCCGTAGACGGCGTTCCCGCCCCCGGACTCGGACCGGCCGCGGCTCCGCGAGGTCGTCGATCTCGCCATGCGACACCCCCTGGTGCGACTCTCGTCAGCGTCGCGGCGCACCGCACGTTGCGGCAGGGCCCTTCGTCCCGCGTGTGCTCTGCGCCGCGGGACGAGCACCGCTCCAGCGTTCGTGCGGGCGGAGGCGTGACCTGGTTGGCTTCCTCGTGCGCCGGACGCCCGACCGCGCCGACGACGTCCTGACCGGAAGGACCGATCATGGCCGTGGACAGCTTCCGTACCGTGACCGGGCTCGTGGTCCCCGCCGTCACGACGACGCAGATGCGCGAGGTCGACAGGGTCGCCGTCGAGGAGGTGGGTCCGAACCTCTACCAGATGATGGAGAACGCCGGCCGCAACCTCGCGGCGCTGTGCACGGACCTGCTGAGCGAGGCGTGGCACGCCGCGCCGATCGTGGTGCTGGCAGGCCCCGGGGGCAACGGCGGCGGTGGCATCTGCGCGGCCCGGCACCTGGCCAACCACGGCGGCGACGTCACCCTGGTCGTCGCGAACCCCGCACAGCTGTCGGGTGTGCCGGCCGACAAGCTCACGCTGTACGGGGCCACCGACGGCCGGCGTGCCGGCCGGGGAGACCTCGGGACGCTGGAGGCGGCACTCGTGGTCGACGCAGTGCTCGGCTACAGCCTCCGCGGCGCACCTGACGGGGCCGCGGCCGAGCTGATCGGGTGGGCGTCCGCCGGCACCGCGCCGGTGGTCTGCCTCGACGCCCCGTCCGGGCTCGACGCCACGACGGGCGCGGCCCCGGGCCAGGTCGTCCGCGCCACGACGACGATGACGCTCGCCCTGCCCAAGACCGGCCTGGACGCCGCCGCCGTGGGCCGGCTCTGGCTCGCGGACATCGGGATCCCCCGGGAGGTGTACCGGCGGGTCGGGGTCCGGCCGCCTGACGGGCTCTTCACGGCGGGGTACCGCGTGGAGCTCGCCGCCGCCGCGGGAGATCCCGCCCCGAGCTGACCAGGGTTGCCGACGTCCGGGTCCGTCGACCGGGTGGACGTCATGCGCGACGGCATCGCGCTGCACGGCTCGTTCGGCGACGACCAGTCCCGCCGACCACCCGGGTGCTCGACCGTGCGGGGGGGGCCACGGGACGGCCGCGACGTCGTGGCGGCTGCGGGCGAGGAGCCAGGAGACCAGGGAGTTCGAGCTCCACATCTCCCCCGTCCCGAGGTCGTCGCGTCCCCACGTGGCGGTCGGGAAGCGGGGCACGAGGCCGAGGAGCCGACGCGCCCTGACGGCGTCGGCACTCACCCGCACGGGGCTCGCGACGGCCCACCCGCGGTCCGGGATCACACTGTCGCGCCACCGACGGAGCTCGTAGCGGAAGAACCTCGAGGCGGCCGAGCACCCTGAGGCCCACCGGTCCCTCGCCGACGACACCGCGGTCGGGGTCGGCGTTGCCCCACACCGGTACCGACTTCGCCCGGCGGGCTCCGGACACGTCAGCCACCGGCGTAGGCAGCCAGGTGCTCGCCGGTGAGGGTGGAACGGGTGGCGACGAGGTCGGCGGGTGTGCCCTCGAAGACGACGCGGCCGCCGTCGTGGCCCGCGCCGGGGCCGAGGTCGATGATCCAGTCGGCGTGCGCCATGACCGCCTGGTGGTGCTCGACGACGACGACCGACGTGCCGGCGTCGACCAGCCGGTCGAGGAGGCCGAGCAGCTGCTCGACGTCGGCGAGGTGGAGCCCGGTGGTCGGCTCGTCCAAGACGTAGACGCCACCCGTGCCCGCCATGTGGGTGGCCAGCTTGAGCCGCTGCCGCTCCCCGCCGGACAGCGTCGTGAGCGGCTGGCCGAGGACGAGGTAGCCGAGCCCGACGTCCGCGAGCCGGCCGAGGACGGCGTGCGCTGCTGGCGTGCGCGCCTTGCCGGCGCCGAAGTGCTCCGCGGCCTCGGTCACCGACATCGCGAGCACCTCGGCGATGGTGCGGCCGCCGAGCGTGTACTCCAGCACCGACGCCTGGAACCGCCGCCCCTCGCACTCCTCGCACGTGGTAGCGACGCCGGCCATCATCGCCGGGTCGGTGTAGACGACGCCGGCGCCGTTGCAGCCGGGGCAGGCGCCCTCGGAGTTGGCGCTGAACAGTGCCGGCTTCACGCCGTTGGCCTTCGCGAACGCCGTGCGGACCGGGTCGAGCAGCCCGGTGTACGTCGCGGGGTTGCTCCGCCGCGAGCCCTTGATGGCGACCTGGTCGATCGACACCACGTCCGCTTCGGCGGGAATCGACCCGTCTACGAGCGAGCTCTTGCCGGAGCCCGCGACGCCCGTGACGACGACGAGCACCCCGAGCGCGATGTCGACGTCCACGTCCCGCAGGTTGTGCGCCGTCGCGCCGCGCACCTGCAGCGCGCCGGTGGGGGTGCGCACCGCCTCCTTGACGGTGGCGCGGTCCCCGAGATGCCGGCCGGTGAGGGTGCCGCTGTCGCGCAGCCCGTCGAGGGTGCCCTCGAAGCACACGGCGCCGCCCGCCCTGCCGGCGCCCGGGCCGAGGTCGACGACGTGGTCCGCGATCGCGATCACCTCCGGCTCGTGTTCGACGACGAGCACCGTGTTCCCCTTGTCCCGCAGGCTCAGCAGCAGGTCGTTCATGCGCTGGACGTCGTGGGGGTGCAGGCCGGTGGTGGGCTCGTCGAAGACGTAGGTGACGTCGGTGAGCGACGACCCGAGGTGGCGGATCATCTTGGTGCGCTGCGCCTCGCCGCCCGACAGCGTGCCCGACGCTCGGTCGAGCGAGAGGTAGCCCAGCCCGATCTCGACGAACGAGTCGAGGGTGTGTTGCAGCGTCCCCAGCAGGGGCCCGACGGACGGTTCGTCCACGCCCAGCACCCACGCGGCGAGGTCGCTGATCTGCATCGCGCAGGCGTCGGCGATGCTGATCCCGTCGACAGTCGAGGACCGAGCCGCCTCGCTGAGCCGGGTACCACCGCAGTCGGGGCAGTCCGTGAACGTCACCGCCCGCTCCACGAACGCCCGGACGTGCGGTTGCAGAGCTTCGACGTCCTTGGACAGGAAGGACTTCTGGATCCTCGGGATCAGGCCCTCGTAGGTCAGGTTGATCCCTGCGACCTTGATCTTGGTCGGCTCCCGGTGCAGCAGGTCGTAGGGCTCCTGCTTGGTGTACCTGCGGATCGGCTTGCCCGGGTCGAAGAAGCCGCAGCCGCGGTAGATGCGGCCGTACCAGCCGTCCATGCGGTAGCCCGGGATCGTGAGCGCACCCTCGTCGAGGGACAAGCTGTCGTCGTACAGCGCGGACAGGTCGATGTCGGTCACCGAGCCCCGGCCCTCGCAGCGCGGACACATGCCGCCCAGGCGGTTGAAGGCCACCTTCTCGGTCCTCGTCCTGCCCTCACCGCGCTCGACCGTGATCCCACCGCTGGCGCTCACCGAGGGGACGTTGAACGAGTACGCGTTGGGCGAGCCGACGTGCGGCTGACCGAGCCGGCTGAAGACGATGCGCAGCATCGCGTTGGCGTCGGTGACGGTGCCGACGGTGGAGCGGGGGTTGGCGCCCATCCGCTCCTGGTCGACGATGATCGCGGTCGTCAGCCCGTCCAGCACGTCGACCTCCGGCCGCGCCAGCGTCGGCATGAAGCCCTGCACGAACGCGCTGTAGGTCTCGTTGATCAGCCGCTGCGACTCCGCGGCGATCGTGCCGAACACGAGAGAGCTCTTGCCCGAGCCGGAGACCCCGGTGAACACCGTCAACCGGCGCTTCGGGATCGCCACGCTGACGTCCTTGAGGTTGTTCTCGCGCGCCCCGTGCACGCGGATCATGTCGTGGATGTCGGCGACGTGCGACGCAGCCTGCTGGGTGTCCGTCCTCGGGGCCGTGCTCATCGTGTCTCCCTCTGTGCGGCACCCCGGCTGCTTGGGCGTGTCCCTGACGTCAGGCTAGATCGCAGGGGCCTGCGCAGGGTGTCCGCGACGGGCGTGCTGCCAGGAGGGCCTTGCGCCTGTAGTAAGTAGCGACATATCGATACTGTCTTCCAGCCGCAGGGGCGCACCACCATGCGACACACCACCGACCCCCAGGTCCCCGAGTCCGGCTCGACCCGTCGCGGCCGCCGACCAGACCCCCGCGGACGCCACCCCCATCGAGGCAGGCCCCACGCGCACGTCGGACGAGGACGCGCGGCGCGCGGCGACGTCCGCGCCGCAGTCCTGACCCTTCTGGCCGAGGAGCCGATGCACGGCTACCAGCTGATGCAGGTCATCGCCAACCGGAGCGGCGGTCGCTGGACCCCCAGCCCGGGCGTGATCTACCCGACCATCAACCAGCTCGAGGACGAGGGGCTGGCCACCGTGACCCAGGACTCCGGCCGCAGGCTCGTCACCCTGACCGACGCCGGCCGCGAGCACGTCGAGGGCCGGCGCGAGTCGTCCCCGGACGCGTTCGCGGGCTACGCCGCCACGGCGGCCGGTCCGGACCTGCGCGGGTCGCTCCAGCAGCTGCACGCGCCGACGCGGCAGATCGGCCGTACCGGCAGCGACGAGCAGCGTGCCGCCGCCTCGGGGATCCTCGCCGAGGCGCGGCGTGCGCTGTACCTCCCGCTCGCGGACGGCCCGGACGCGCCTCGACCCTGACGAGCACCGCGCTCCTCCGCAATGTCCTGCGCGTTCGTCAGCGCCGGATGGTGAAGCTGTCGAGGAGGTCGCCGGACTGGTCGATGGCTCTGCCCGTCAACCGGTCACCCTCGGCGACGAGGTCCAGGTACCGGAGCGTGGAGGCGCTGACGGCGGTGAAGTCCTCGCTGTCGGTGGGACGCAGGATCGACTCCCGCCCGAGACGACGTACGTGACGCCGTCCTGCGGTCGTGACCGCTGGTAGTCGTGGTCGTGGCCGGCGAGCACCAGCGGCACGGCGGCGGCGGCGAACATCGGGCCCCACGTGCGTCGGACGTCGAGGTCCGAGCCGTGCTGCCCGGCGGAGTACGCCGGGTGGCAGCTCGCCGACGCCGAGATCCGCGTCATGGACTTCATGCCGCCACGCGAGGAGGCGCCGGACGTCGTGCGCATCACCGACGACGGGCACGTCGTCCCGTGGGTACGCCACGACGGCCGACAGATGGCCGCGGTGGCGGGCCCGGACTTCGGCGCACCTCGTGGCGGGCGCAGACGTGCAGGGACAGGAGTGGGTGACCGTCAGCGACGTCACGGTGGGCGCAGGCGAGCGCGAGGACGAAGCCCTGCATCTGGTTCGCTCCCTCGCGTGTCAGCCACGGCTGACGGAGGCGGCGGTGGCGGGCCGGAGGTGGTGCGCGATCACGTCGTGATGGTCTTGGCCGTCGTGGCCGTCGGGGCTCACGTGCACCGTGGCCCCCCCGAGCCTGGGGACGTCGTGCAGCAGCCGGTGCTCCGCCCGCGTGGCGATCGCGTGCGCCTCGACGACGCCGAGCCGGCAGTCCACCGTGACGCTCGTCTCCGCGCGGACTCGGTGCCCGACCCACCGCAGCCGGAGGTCATCGACGTCCTGGACGCCGCGCACCGAGCGCAGGGCGGATTCTGCGATGTCGACCAGCTCCGGCTCGACGGCGTCCATCAGCCGGCGGTACATCTCCATGGCGGCACCCTTGAGGACCACCAGGATCGCCACCGTGATGAGCAGCCCGACGACGGGGTCGGCCAGCGGGAACCCCGCCAGGACGCCGATCGCCGCCCCGGCCACAGCGAGCGAGGTGAACCCGTCGGTGCGAGCATGCAACCCGTCGGCGACCAGCGCCGCGGAGCCGATCCTGCGCCCGACCCGGATCCGGTAGAGCGCCACCACCTCGTTGCCCGCGAAGCCGATGATGCCTGCGACGAGGACGACCCCGACGTTGGTGATCGGCTGCGGGTCGAACAGGCGGCGGATCGACTCGTACCCGGCCACCACCGCCGACAGGGCGATCATGGCGACGATGAACAGGCCGGCGAGGTCCTCGGCGCGGCCGTAGCCGTAGGTGTAGCGGCGCGTCGTCGCGCGCCGTCCCACCACGAAGGCGATCCACAGCGGGATCGCTGTGAACGCGTCGGAGAAGTTGTGGATGGTGTCCGCCAGCAGCGCCACCGAACCGGTGAGCAGGACGACGGCCAGCTGCGCCAGCGCCGTCAGCAGGAGCACGACGAGGCTGATCTTCAGGGCGCGGATGCCCTCGGTGCTGGCCTCGAGCGCCGCGTCGACCGAGTCCTCGGCGTCGTGGCTGTGCGGTCGCAGCACCGCGCCCATCCAGGCCTTCACGCCACCGGCGGGATGATGGGGGTCGTGACCGCCGGCGTGGTCGTGTCGATGGGGCGGCGTGCTGGTCATGGTGTGCCCTTCCCGGTCCGGGAGGCGGAGGCGGTCGTCGAGGTGGAGTCGCGGTGGTGATCCGGGGTCCTGCCCCCGGCATGGTCGGCGTGGTAGATCGTGTCCTGCACGAGCTGTCGCACGTGAGAGTTCTCGATGCGATAGAAGACCTGCGTGCCGTGACGACGGGTGTGCACCAGGCGCGCCATGCGGAGCTTCGCCAGGTGTTGCGACACCCCGGCAGGGGGCTTGCCGACCGCGGTTGCCAGGTCGCTGACCGACAGCTCCCCTTGGAGCAGCGCCCACAGCAGCCGAACCCGGGTGGCGTCGGCGAGCATCCGGAACACCTCGACGGCCAGCTCGACGTGCTCGGCCGCCGGCAGCTCGGGCTTCGGGACGCGCGAATCTGCATTCATACGCAGGTAATGCTACACGCTCGCAGATTGTGCTCGGTCCACCCGGTCTTGTCGCCGCCGTGCAACACCTGTCGCGCGGACCGAATCGACCTGGAGAAGCGGCTTTCAGTGGAGTCCCCAGTCTCGCAGCTGTGGTCGAACGCGGCTCAGGAGGATCGCCCGGAGGCGACGGCGCGCAGGGTCAGGTAGTCGCGCTCGCGGGCGTTGGTGGCGAGGCTGGCTGCGAGGGAGAAGGCCGCGGCCGCCGCGGCGGTCTCTCCGGCCTCGTGCAGCAGGTGCGCGCGGACGGCGTGCAGGCGGTGGGTGTCGAGGCGGAGCCCGTCGAGCAGCGACGGGCCCGCCAGCGGGCCCTCCACCACGGCGACTGGCCCGGGAGGTAGGTGCGAGTAGACAGGCGCCTCGAACGAGGGGTTAGCATCGTCGTATGACGATGGAATCTATCCGCTTCGATGCTGAAGGCGGGGTCGGGTGCTGACGTCGCTCTGGTGGACGAGGCTGCCGCGTTGTCGGCTGCGGCGTGTCTGTTCCGCGGGCTTGGTGATCCGTCGCGGCTGGCGATCCTGCGGCACCTTGCGCTGGGCGAGCATCGGGTGATCGACCTGATGGCTCACCTCGGGTTGGCGCAGTCGACGGTCTCGACACACCTGGCCTGCCTGCGGGGGTGTGGGCTGGTGACCTCGCGCCCCCATGGGCGTGCGTCAGTGTTCTCGTTGACGCAGCCGGCGCGGGTCCACAGGAGGTCCTGGCGGCCGCGGAGGGTCTGCTGGCGGCTACGGGCGATGCGGTGACGTCGTGTCCGACCTACGGACGGGCAGGCGACCGGTGACGGCAGCTGAGGCGAATCCGCTCAGCGAGACCCGTCGCCTGACCCTCGGGCGTCGGGCCCGGCTCCTGGCGATGGCGTCGGTGAGCTACAACGTTCTCGAGGCGGTCGTGGCGATCGCGGCGGGAGCGGCGGCCGGTTCGGTGGCCCTGGTCGGGTTCGGTCTGGACTCGACGGTCGAGGTGGCCAGCGGGCTGATCATCATCTGGCAGTTCAGTCACCGGGTGCCGGAGGCGCGTGAGCAGCGGGCACTGCGCATGCTCGCGGCCTCGTTCTTCGCCCTTGCGGGCTACGTCGGGTTCGAGTCGGCGCGCGCACTGATCGGCGGGGCCGACCCGGACCCGTCCCGAGTGGGGATCGGGCTGGCGGTGCTGTCGCTGGCGGTGATGCCCGCGCTGTCGTGGGCCCAGCGCCGCACCGGCAGGCAGCTGGGGTCACGGGCGGTGGTCGCCGACGGAACCCAGACCCTGCTGTGCACCTACCTCTCAGCGGTGCTCCTGGCCGGGCTCGTTCTCAACGCGACGTTGGGATGGTCCTGGGCAGACCCACTGGCGGGAATGGTGATCGCGGCGGTTGCCGCCCGCGAGGGGCTGGAGGCGTGGCGAGGTGAGGGTTGCTGCGGAACCTCACGCGACGCCGGTGAGCATCCCGACGAAGCGCCTGATCAGTGCGGATGCTCGCTGACAACCGAACCCGCAGACACGGCTGAGTCAAGCGCCGACGTGCAAGGGCGAGCAAGACCATCGGACGCGGACACGGCCACTCACGGTACCGGGGCGGGCACGGACGGCGGGGGCAGGACGCGCGGTATCTGCGTGCGGCGCTTTTGCTGATCGTGGCCTTCATGGCGGTCGAGGTCGTGGTCGGACTGTTGGCCGGTCGTTGGTGCTTCCGCCGCGCTCGGCGAGCCAGGTCTGCAGCGACGCGCTGGTAGCGGGGTCGAGCGGGACGACACGCTGTTTGCGGCCCTTGCCGTGGCAGCGGATGCTCGGGTGGTCTCCGAGTGCGACGTCACTGCAGGTGAGGCCGGTGAGCTCGGAGACCCGTAGGCCGGTCTGGACAGCGAGTTGGAACATCACTCGATCCCGCCGGCCCTCCCAGCGACGTGGGTCGGGCGCCGCGAGTAGGGCGTCGACCTCGGTCTGGCTCAGGAACTCAACGATCCGCTTGTCGAACCGCTTGGGCGGGATGGCCAGGACTCCCGCGATGAGCAGGGCGTGCTCGGGGTGACGTAGCGCCGCGTAGGAGAACAACGAGCGGACCGCAGTGAGCCGCAGGTTGCGGGTCCGGATGCTGTTGTGCCGCTCCGACTCGAGATGGGTCAGGAACGCGGTGATGGTGTCGGCGTCGAGGTCGTCCCAGTCCAGCTGCGACGGGGCCTTGCCCGTTCGGGCGTGGACGAACTGCCGCAGCAACTTGAGAGTGTCGCGGTAGGCCGCGACGGTGCGGGGGCTGGCCTGCCGCTGCTGGGTTAGCCGCTCTGTGAAGAACGCTTGCAGGGTCGAGGCGATGAGCGTCATGACCGGCCTCCCAGCCGGGCCTGGTCGCGTCGGGCGACCGCCAGCTCGAGCAGTTCCGGTGCCGCGGACAGGTACCAGTAGGTGCTCGACGGTTCACGGTGTCCGAGGTAGGTGGAGAGCACCGGCAGCTTGGGCTGCACGGGTTCGTCGGTGCGATACCAGCCGACGAGCGTGAGGATTGCGAACCGGTGGCGCAGGTCGTGGAGTCGTGGCCGGCGAGGCGCGTCGGCGCCGACGCCGGTTTCGGTCAGCAGTTGCCGGAAGGTTTCGCCGTCCACCTGGTAGATGAGCCGGTTGCTGGTGCGCCCCACGAACAGGCTGGGTTCGCGCTCCGGACGCCGGACGCTGGTGCGGGCCTGCAGGTAGTCCTGCAGCGCGGTCATGACGCTGGGGTGCAGCGGCACCAGCCGCGACTTGCCGAACTTCGACTCCCGGATCATGAGCACCGCCTGCTCATGATGGACGTCGCTGAGGTCAAGTCCGATGGCCTCCCCGATCCGCATCCCGGTCGCAGCCAGCAGCCCGAGCAGCGTGTAGTAGGTCAGGCCACGCGACTCGGGTGTGAGGGCGCGCGCCGCAGCCAGCAGCGTGGTGATGTCGGCGTCGGAGTAGAGGAACGGCGCCGGCCGCCGCTGGCGAAGCGGGACCAGGCCGACCGGTGGGATCTCGGTCGCCGGCTCGATCCCGGCCAGGTAACGGGCGAACCCACGGGCGGCGGTCATACGCCGCGGCGCCACCGTGAAACCTCCGACCGGCGCAGGCTGCTGGCACCACTGCAGCGCCGCGTCGATCGTGACCGTCGCCAATGCGTGCTGTTCCAGGAAGGCGACGAAGGAGGGCAGCAGCCGGGCCGCGTCCGCCATCTGATGTCCCAGGCCCTGGCGCAACGTCAGGTAGTCGCGCAGCGCCTGCTCGAGCGGGCTCACCGGCTGGCTCCCGGCCAGGGTAGCGCGATGCTGCGCAGCGTGCCCAGGTCGACCTTGGCGTAAAGGGCTGTCGTGGCCAGGTCCTGATGACGCAGCACCTGACCGATCGCCAGCAGACCCGCTCCCTTGCGGAGCAGCTCACCGGCCAATGCGTGCCGCATCCGGTGAGGCCCGAACCGCGGGATGCCGGCGGCCAGACAGGCCCGCTCCACGACATCGTTGACCAGGTCGGGGCGGATCGGTTGACGTGGTGCGCGGCAGGTGAAGAACACTCGCCGAGAGCCCGCGACCTCGCCGCGCTGGACCAAATAGGCGCTGAGCGCCTCACCGACCTTGCGGGGCAGCGGAAGCCGATCCTGCCGGCGGGCCTTACCGCGCACGGTCAGCTCGCCGCGGCGCCAGTCGATGTCGTCCAGCTCGAGCCGGGCGACCTCGATCGAGCGCAGCCCGAGGCGAGCGACGAGCAGCATGATCGCCCGGTTCCGGTGGCCCTGCAGCGTTGTCGGGTCGCAGCAGTCGATCAACGCCGCCACGTCGGTAGCGCTAACGATCACAGGGATGGAGGCAAGCCGCCGACCGGCGGCACCGCAGCACCCAGCCGTAGCGGGAGCAGTCGACGCAGGTAGCAGAAGCGCAGCAGTGACCGCAGTTCCGCCACCCGGCCCTTCGCCGAGCCAGCCGCGACGCGTGCGGACTCGCGCAGCAGGAAGGCGTTCACATCCGCGCCGGTCAGGTCGCTGACCTGAAGCAGCCCCTCGCGCAGGGCCTGCTCTGACAGGAACCGCCGAGCGGTCTTCTCGTAACGCAGGACCGTGCCGGCCGACAGGTTGCACTCTAGGAACAGCCACTCCCGGAACTCCTCGAGTAGTTGCTCCAGCGCGGTCGGCTGCTCCTGCGGTGTCGGTGCGAGCAGACCGCGTTCGTCCAGGAACGCCAGCAGCCGGCTGACTCCGAGCCGACCAGGAACGCCACGGCGACCCAACCGCCGACGCTCCGCGAACAGTTCGTCCAGCCAGGCGGCCTCGATGACCGTTCCGGTCATCCCTCGCTCGTGCAGCCAGACGCCAAGCTGCGACAGGTTACGCAGCAGCGCCCGAACCGTCGCGGGCGTGAAGCCCTGCTCGAACAGCCACTGCCGATACGGCTCGATCTCCGCCGTCAGCACCCCAGACTTGCGCCGCGTGGTTCCCATCGGTGACCTCCCGCGGGGAAGCGCTCTGCTTCCCTCGAAGGTCGAGCCTGGCCCGCGACTATGCCGACATCGTGACGTGTGACATCCGCCCCGTCAGCAACGACGACGACCAGCAGGAGACCTGCGATCAACAGTCCTCGGCATAGTCACGGGGTCGGCATAGGTCGATCATCAGGACGTCCACACGCCGCACAACAACCGGGTGATCGCCTCGGCCAGCTGCTTGCCGCACAAGAGCGAAGGGGAATCGTGACAGCCAATCTTCCCGGGCTCAGGTCGGTTCTCGCTCTGCCCGACTACCGCCGCCTCTGGACGGCGCGCACCGTCAGCCAGTGGGGAGACACGTTCCGCTTCGTCGCCCTCGCCGTGCTCGTCTACCAGCTGACCGGCTCCGGCCTGGGCGTTGCGGGCGTCGTCGTCGCGGAGATCTTGCCGGTCCTGCTGATCGCCCCCCTCGCGGGAGCCCTCGTCGATCGACTGCAACGCGTCCATGTCATGGTCGCAGCCGACCTCGTGCGCGCGCTGCTCGCCGGCGTGCTCGTCGTCTGGAACGGTGAACCACTCGTGGTGTACGCGGTCGCCTTCGGGCTCTCGGCCGGCTCGGTGTTCTTCAACCCAGCGGCTCAGTCCGTTCTGCCGTCGCTTGTGCGCGACGACCAGCTGGTTGCTGCGAACTCAGGCATCTGGACCGCCGCAGTGCTGTCGCAGATCGTGCTGGCGCCACTCGCCGGGGGGCTGGTCGTTGCGGTGGGTCCAGGGTGGGCCTTCGCGATCAACGCCGTCACGTTCTCGCTGTCTGCCGCGGTGCTGCGAGGATTGCGGCTCCCGCAGCCGCCTCGCGCCGTCGACAACCGGCGTCTTGTCGCCGATGCCCGAGCGGGCGTGGTGCTGGTCGCCAGGGACGGGCTCCTGCGGGCCTTCGCGATCGGTCAGTTCCTTGCCGCCCTGTCCGCCGGAGCGACAAGTGCGCTCCTCGTGGTACTGGCCGCTGAGCACCTGAGGGTCGAGCCAGGCACCTACGGGCTCTTGGTCGGCGCCATCGGCATCGGCGCCGCGATCGGCCCGCTCGTGCTGCTCCGCCTGGTCCGAGACCCGCGGCGGCCGCTCTTCGTCTTCGGCCCGTACGCCCTCCGCGGGGTCGTTGACCTCATCCTGGCTTCCAGCCGTTCCCTCCCGCTGGCAGCGGTCTCACTCAGCGTCTACGGCCTCGGGACCAGCACCGGTGCAGTGACCTTCAACTCGCTGCTGCAGTCCCACGTCGACGACCGGACACGCGGTCGCGTATTCGCGACGATGGACATCCTCTGGCAGGCCGGTCGACTGCTCAGCCTCGGCATCGGAGGACTACTCGCCGACACTCTTGGAGTACGAAGCGTCTACTTCCTGGGCGGCCTACTCCTGGTGATCGCCGGAGCCGTCGGCTTCACGGCAGCGCGCTTCATGGACCACACCGGCCTCGGCTCTGGAACAGGCGACGTTGACGACCAACCGAGCACCAACTGACCGAAGCGCATCCATCCGGCCTCACCCGCGCGGCAGCAGCGCTCCCGCCTCGAACTACGTTCGCTCGGCGAGTGACCACAGCGCTGGACCGACAAACTCCCCGCGGGTGCCGAAGACCTCCCAGAACCAGGCCAGCCGGTCAGCCCTGAAGGCGCGGCGCTGGTCAAGAGCGTCACTGGTTGGGCTCCGTGGCTGCTCTGGTCCGGGCTGGGCGCGCCGGGTCGCGGTGTCGGGGTGTCGGGGTGTCGGGGTGTCGGGGTGTCGGGGTGTCGGGGTGTCGGGGTCAAGGCTCGCGCGGAGCCCGACCGCGTAGCGGCGGTGTGGCCTCGACCCGGGACAACTCCACCACCGCCCAGTGCACCAGCCGGGACCCCTGCTTGGTGATCGGACCGCGGTGGACGTGGGTGTCGGACTCGTGGTGCTCGGGTGTCAGGCCCGCCCACGAGACCAGCTGACCCGGACGCTGGAAGCGGGTGACGTCACCGATCTCGGCGACCAGCACCGCCGCCAGGATTGGCCCGATCCCCGAGATGGTCTGCACGGCGGTGTACCCGGGGTCGCGGACCAGGCGGCCCCGCGCGAGACCAGCGAACACGTCGATCTCGAAGTCCACGTCGTCGATCAGGCGGCGCAGGGAGGCGACCCGCGCCGCGTAGGGACCGGGCAGGTCCAGCCGGTCCAACAGCGCGGTGCCCTCGACGCCGAACAGATCACTGAACGGGACCTGCACCCCGCACTTGGCGAGCACGGCGTGGACCTCGGCCTTGCAGTGCGCGAGCAACGCGACGCACTTGGCGCGGTGACGCACCAGCTCACGCAGCTCTCGGGTCGCCGGCGGCGCGATCCACGCCTGCGCCCACCCTGCCCATCCGCAGCAGGTGCGCCAGATGCACCGACGCACCCTGAGCCACCAGGGCGTCCACCGAACCTGGAGCTGAACTCCCCGGTCGACCCGCAGGTGGAGGGCAGGCTGACCCTGGAGTGACCGCGCGGCGACGCCGCGGCCAGGTCTGCACACACGGGCACCGTATGGCGCCCGGGCCAGTCGGTCCTGCTCCGAGCCGTCCCCGGCTCAGCCACGAGCAGGGTGTCGGAGCACTATTCCCGGGCAGTGACGGGCATCTCGACTTTCGCATGCGAAAGTCGAGGGGCATGGGCGCGCTCAAAGAAATGCACCTCGTCCGACATGGTTGCTCTCGTTGTCAATCACCACCGCCGGCTCTTGAAAGCCTGGCCAGGTGCGCGCGACAGGGCACAATATTGATATGGACAATCCTCCCGCCGGCCCTCCGGGGAGTCCTTGACGCGGTCGATCTTCACTTGCTCCGCCTGTTGAGTGAAGACAGCCGACGGTCACAGCGCGCGCTGGCGCGTAGCCTGGGGATGTCACCCCCGGCGATTGCTGAGCGGATTAACCGGCTGGAGCGCAGCGGGATCATTCGTGGGTACACGATCGACGTGGACTGGCCCGGCCTGGGGCTGCCCCTCCTGGCCTTCATCGACGTGGTCTCCACCCAGGGCGCGGTCCAGCGCAGGCTGCTGGAGCGGTCGAGCCAGCTCCCCTCGGTCCACGCGGTGGAGATCGTCACGGGCAGCAGCGACCTGCGTGTGCACCTGCGGGTGCGCGACCACAGCCACCTACGCGACGTTCTCTTCGGCGACATCCTCCCGCTCGAGGAGATCGAACGTACCGACACCCTCATCAGCCTTAAGCCTGGAGTCGATGCCCCACAAGAATTCCACGGCGGATTTGCTCTCCCTGCTAATGAACAGCCAGGCACAGCGCTCAGCGCGTCCCAACGGACGGAGCGACACCGGCGAGCAGTGAACGGAACTGGAAGGCATAGACCCTTGCGCACCTTTCAGATGAGACGCTACGGTGCTCCGCGAGAGCCCATTTTGGGGGTGCAGGCGATTCCTTACTGGTGCCTGTGTGACCCCGCTTCGCCGAGCACCCGCCTCGGCTTCACGCCTCAAACGCCCCAAGGAGCCCCCAAGGGTGTCGTACCCGATCACCGTCCAGACCAATGACATGGCCAGGTACGTGGAGGAGCTCGGACGCATCGGGGAGCAACCGGGTGGGGGCATGGTCCGGTTCCAGTACGACGCCGCCTGGGCCGAGGCCAGGGACCTGCTGTGCCGCTGGATCGAGGAGGCCGGCCTCGAGCCGCACGTCGACGCGGTGGGCAACGTCTACGGCCGGCTCGTCGGCGAGGACGACAGCCGGACGATCCTGACGGGCAGCCATGTCGACACGGTCCCCCAGGGCGGCAAGTATGATGGCGCGCTCGGCATTCTCGCAGGGTTGGCTGCCCTCAAGGAACTCCGCGCACAATCAGGACGCCCACGCAGATCCGTGGAAGTCGTCGCCCTGTGTGAGGAAGAGAGCAGTAGATTCCAAGCCAACTTCTTCGGCACGCGGGCCATTGTGGGTCTGGTCACGCGCGATGAGCTGGACGAATCGCGCGACGTGGACGGACATTCCATGGCGACAGCCATGGAGTCCGTGGGACTCGATCCGGACCAGGTCGGCACGGCCCGGCGAAAAGACCTCGATGTCTTCCTCGAGCTCCACATCGAGCAGGGCCGCAACCTTCAGGACACCGGCATCGACATCGGCGTCGTCGACGTGGTGACAGGGCTCGTGTGGGAGCGCTTCACCGTGCAGGGCCGCGCGGACCACGCTGGGGGCACCCCGATGGACCTGCGGCTGGACGCGATGCAGGCGGCGGCCGAGATGTCCCTCGAGATCTCACGGAACGTCGAGGACGCGGGCAGGCCCGGCGTGGTGACCTTCGGTCAGTGGGCCGTGCGGCCCGGGTGGCCGAGCATCGTCCCCGCATCGGTGGATGTCTCCATGGACCTCAGGCACCCCGATCAGCGGACCCTGAACCGTCTGGTCGAGGAGGCCCACGCGATCGCCCACTCGGTCGCCGGACGGCGCAACGTCCAGCTCAGCGTGGCCCCGTTGAAGGACGAGGCCCCCACCGTCCTCGACCCGGGGCTGCAGGCGGTGCTGACCGAGAGCGCCGCCCGGTGCGGGGCCACGACGACGACGTTGTCCAGTGGCGCGGGGCACGACAGCCAGCTCATGGCGCACTACGTCCCCACGGCCATGCTCTTCGTCCCGAGCCTCGACGGACGGTCGCACTGTCCCGAGGAGTTCACCGACGCCGCGGACTGCGCCCGGGGGGCGTCAGTGCTGGCGACGGCCCTGCACCAGCTCGCCTACTGAGGCCCGGGACATGGATGCGGCGTCTTCCCGCACGGTGGTCCGTGGCGGCTATCTCTTCGACGGCACCGGGGCCCCCGTCGCGCGCGGGGACATCGTCATGCGGGGCGGCAGGATCACCGACGTCGGGCTCGACCTGGACGGGGACCGCGAGGTGGACGCCACCGGGCTGACGATCCTGCCGGGGCTCTTCGACTGCCACGTCCACACCACGCTGGCCAGTCCCAACGCCCTGGCCCAGCTGGGCCAGCCCTTCTCCTACCAGTTCTACGTCGCCGCGCGGAACCTCGCCGCGGCCCTGGACTGCGGAGTCACCACGGTCCGCGACGCCGCCGGGGCGGACCTGGGCATCAAGCAAGCTGTCGACGACGGGCTCATCGACGGTCCCCGATTGCAGATCGCGATCACCATGATGAGCCAGACCGGCGGGCACGGTGATGGCTGGATGGCCTCCGGCGCGTGCGCGGGGCTCTTCCCTCCCCACGCCGGTCGCCCCGACGGGGTCGTGGACGGGCCAGATGAGGTCCGCAGGAAGGTCCGCGAAGTGCTGCGGTCCGGTGCCGACGTCATCAAGGTCTGCGCCTCCGGGGGCGTGCTGTCCCCGCGGGACGACCCTCGTCACCCCCACCTGCGGGAGGACGAACTGACCGCCCTCGTCCAGGAGGCCGCCTTCGCGGAGACCGGCGTGATGGCCCACGCCACGGCCGCCGCAGGGGTCAAGAACGCCGTCCGTGCTGGAGTCCGGTCCATCGAGCACGGCCTGCAGCTGGACGACGAGGCGATCACGATGATGCTGGACGCCGGCACGTGGCTCGTCCCGACCCTGAGCGCCCTGCCGAGCCTGCTGGAGGCGGTCGATGCTGGCCTGGCTCTTCCTGCGGCGCAGGTGGCCAAGGCGCGGGAGGCGTACGGCGCGCAACGCGAGTCGTTCCGGAGGGCGGTGGCTGCCGGCGTGCGGGTGGCCATGGGCACCGACAGCGGTGTCGGCCCCTTCGGCGCACACCTGCGGGAGCTGCAGCTGATGCGGGAGTGCGGGATGGCGCCGGAGCAGGCCCTGCTGTCGGCGACCAGCTCGGCAGCAGAGCTCATGGGGGTGGAGGACGAGCTGGGCACCCTCACACCGGGTCGCCGGGCGGACCTCGTGCTCGTGGACGGTGACGTCCTCGACTTCACCGCACTCAAGGACACGATCCGATCCGTCTACAAGGACGGCGAGCTGGTGCGGGACACGGTGGCTGTGCACGACGCAGTCACCCCTGGTGTCCCCCGGACACAACGAACAGGAGACACGACATGACCATGGTGACCAGGCAGCACCTCGAGGCAGCACGGGAGCGGGTGTCCCCGCACGTCTACCACACCCCGCTGCTGACCTCACGGCTGCTCAGCGAGGACGTCGGGTGCGACGTGCGGCTCAAGGCCGAGTCGTTCCAGCGCACCGGGTCCTACAAGGTGAGAGGCGTCCTCAACAAGCTGGCCACCCTCACCGCGGAGGAGCGAGAGCGGGGCGTCGTTTGCTCCTCCGCGGGCAACCACGCCCAGGGGTCGCCCTCGCGGGCCGGCTCTTCGGCATCCGCACGGTCGTGTGTATGGCGCAGAACGCCACCCCCTCCAAGATCGCGGCAACGCGCAGCTACGGCGCCGAGGTCGTCCTGCACGGCACCATCTGGGGCGAGGCCAACGAGCGGGCGGTTCAGTTCGTCGAGGAGGAACGGCTCACGTACGTGCACCCCTTCGACGATCCCGTCCTCATCGCCGGCCAGGGGACCATCGGTATGGAGATCATCGAGGACCTGCCCGAGGTCGACGTCGTCGTCGTGCCCATCGGTGGAGGAGGACTGATCTCAGGGATCGCCTCCGCGGTGAAGGCCTTCAAGCCCTCCTCCCGGGTCATCGGGGTGGAGTCCTCCGACGGTGCCGCCATGAAGGCCAGCGTCGAGCAGGGGCCGACCGTCCGGCTCACCGAGATCGAGACGGTCATCGACGGACTCCGCGTGAAGAAGGTCGGGGAGAACAACCTGGCCATCGTGCGCGACCTCGTCGACGAGTTCGTGACCGTACCGGACGAGGAGATCTTCGACGCCATGCTCTGGACGGTGGCGCACACCAAGGTCGTCGTCGAAGGCGCCGCCGCGGCCCTGGTCGCCGCCGTGCGCCAGGGCCTGGTCCAGGCGCCGGAGGGGGGCCACGCGGTCTGCGTCCTCAGCGGCGGCAACGTCGACCTCACCCAGCTGCGGGGGTTGCGGTGGAACTGAGACCGGGCGTCCACCACCCCCTACCGCCCTCCGAGCCGCGCGCCCCGCTGAGCCCCTCGTCGCGCGGGAACGCCACCGACCACCACCGTCCGACGAAAGGTGCAGGCACATGGAACACACGGTGAAGTACCGGCTCGGGGACTGGCGGCTGCACCTGGCCGTCCTGGTCCTCATCATCATCGCCGAGTCGATCTACATCCACATCATCCCGATGGGGCCCGGCTCCCTGCTGCTGCTGCCGTTCCTCTACGCCTTCGTCCTGGGCCTGCTGATCAACCCGAACGTCGTGCCGATTGCCCGTCGGCTCATCCGCCGGGAGGACACCCGCCGTGCGACGCCGTGGATCATGATCGCGATCCTGCCCTTCATCGCCAAGTTCGGCTCCACGATCGGACCCGCGATCGAGTCGATCATCGCCGCCGGCCCTGCCCTCCTCCTCCAGGAGTTGGGCAACCTCGGCACCATGCTGTTGGCACTCCCCGTGGCCGTCCTCCTCCTGAGGATGAACCGCGAGACGATCGGGGCGACCTTCTCGGTGGCCCGCGAGCCGAGCCTGGCCATCATCTCCGACAAGTACGGGCTCAAGAGCCCGGAGGGCGCCGGCGTCATGGGTGTCTACGTCTGCGGCACGCTGTTCGGCACCATCGTCTTCGCGACCATGGCCTCCTACATCGGCTCCGCGGGGTGGTTCCACCCGTTCTCGCTCGCGATGGCCTGCGGCGTGGGGAGTGGCAGCATGCTTGCCGCGTGCACGGGTGCACTGGTGCCGCTCTTCCCGGACCTGGAGGACCAGGTCGTCGCCTACGCGGGTGCCAGCAACCTGTTGACCTATGCCACTGGACTCTACATCGGGCTGTTCGTCGCCTTGCCCGTCGCGGAACGGCTCTACCGGCTGCTGAAGCGAGGTGGTGATCCTGCGGCGACAGCGGCCGCAGGAGGTCCCGACCACGCAGAGCCCGCGTCCCGAGCCGACGAGCCCCGCCAGAGCAAGGAGAACGACCGATGAGCGCCGAGACGACCGCAGAGACCGGCCGGAAGGCGATCGACCTGCCCGACTACCTGATCACCCTGCCCGTGGTGGGCGTCCTCGGGCTGGTCGCCAACTGGATCGGCCCGGACAACCCCATCCTGGAGTCGATCCCCGGCATGCTGATCCTCCTGGTCATCTCCTTCGTCGGCCTCGTGGTGACCCGCTACGCGCCGTTCGACCTGCCCGCCGTCGCCTGGGTCACGCTGGTGGCGATGATCGTCACCCTGCCCTGGACGCCGGGCTCGGCATGGATCCTGGGACACCTGGAGAGCATGGACTTCCTCGCCCTTGCCACGTCCGTCCTGGCCTATGCCGCACTGTCGATCGGGCACAGCGAGATCGACATCTTCAAGCGTGCCGGGTGGAAGATCGTCATCGTGGCGCTCCTGGTGTTCGTCGGCACGTTCTTCGGCTCCGCCGTGGTGGCCGAGGTCACCCTGAAGATCCAGGGCATCATCTGAGGGAGGGCGGCAGCATGACCGTGACCGTCGGCGTCTTCGGTCTGGGCAGCATGGGCGGACGGATGGCGGCCACCCTGGCACGGGCCGGCTTCCCGGTATGGGGCCTGGACCCCTCGCCTGCCGCGGCGGGCAGGGCGGGCCCCGACGTCCGCGTCGGAGACAGCGCCGGGGACCTCTTCCGGGCCTGTGACGTGCTCCTGTTGTCCCTCCCGGGGTCGACGGACGTGGAGGCCGTGCTCACCGGAGGCGACGGCCTGCTCGACCAGGGCCTCGGCCACCGCCTGGTGGTGGACACCTCGACGAGCAACCCGCTCTCCACCCGGGCACTGGCCGAGCGGTTGACCGCAGCGGGGCACGGGCTCGTCGACGCCCCGGTGAGCGGGGACCGCTGGGCGCGGAGAGCGGGTCGCTGACCGCCTTCGTGGGCGGCAGCGACGATGCGGTCACGGAGGCGTCAACTGTCCTGCACGCCCTGTCCCGGGCCGTCATCCACGTCGGGCCCTCAGGGGCAGGCAACGTCGCCAAGCTGGTCAACAACCTCCTGTGCGCCGCCCACCTGCAGATCGCGGGAGAGGCGCTGCGCTTGATGGACGCTGCAGGACTGGCACCCGGCGCCGTCCTGGAGGCCGTCAACCAGGCCTCCGGACGCAGCGCCGTCAGCGAGGTCAACCTGCCCAGGTGGGTGCTGTCCTCCGCCTTCGACTCGGGGTTCACCATCGGCTTGATGTCCCGGGACCTGTCCCTGGCTGTGTCGACGGCCGAACAGCTCGGGCTCTCGCTGCCGATGGCAAGCCTGACCGAGCAGTCCTGGCAGTCGGCCAGGGAGCGCTTCGGCGCGGCCGAGGACTTCAACCGGGTCGCCGACCCCGCGGCGCCGGCCTAGAGTGCTCGTCACCGGCTCCGCCGGGTTCATCGGCTCCGCCGGCGCCGCCCAGCTCGAGGAGCGCGCCGACGAGGTCGTTCGCCTCGACGTGATGCTCGCACAGGCACACGGCTCGACCTCGCCTCCGCAGGACACGCACCATCTCGACGTACGGCGTGCTGAGGGCTGGGCCGACCTGCTGCGCGGGGTGGACGTGGTATGCCACCAGGCAGCGCTCGTCGGCGCCGGCGTCCGGATCGCAGACCTGCCGCTCTACGCCGCACACAACGATCTAGGGACGGCGGCGTTGTTGGCCGCGATGACGGCGGCGGGGGTCGACCGGATGGTCCTCGCGTCGTCGATGGTGGTGTACGGCGAGGGCCGCTACGCGTGCGCCGAGCACGGCGAGCAGGTGCCCGCGCCCCGTTCCCGCGACGCGCTCGACTCCGGCAGGTTCGACAACCCCTGCGGATCCTGCGGCCGATTGCTCGGGTGGATGCTGGTCGAGGCGGACGCCCGGCTGGGCCCCCGGAGCGCGTACGCCGCGAGCCAACTCGCGCAGGAGCACTACTCGTCGGCGTGGGCCCGGCAGGCCGACGGCGCCGTCACGGCTTTGCGCTACCACAACGTCTACGGGCCGGGGATGCCGAAGAACACCCCCTACTCCGGGGTCGCCGCGATGTTCCGGTCCTCGACCGAGCGCGGTGAGCCACCGCGGGTCTTCGAGGATGGTGGGCAGATGCGGGACTTCGGTCGCCGACGTCGCGCGGGCGAACCTCGCCGCTCTCGACGCCGTCGTGGAGGAGGCGCCTGGCCACCTTCGTGCGTACAACGTCTGCTCCGGCGTGCCGATCTCGATCCGGCGGGTCGCGGAGCTCGTCGCTGCGGGCACGGGAAGCGACCTGGCTCCGCGGGTCACCCGCGAGTACCGGTCCGGCGACGTGCGGCACATCGTCGCGTCGCCGGAGAGGGCGGCTGACCTACCAGGCGGTGTAGAGCAGGTGCTGGAGCACCAGCGCCGTCGCGAGCTGCAGACCCAGACCCACCCGGCGCCACCGCGCGGGGAGGAGAGCCGTGGCCACCAAAAGCCACGGCACGAACGGCAGCCAGATCCGCTCGACCTCCGCCTTGCTCATCCCGGACACGTCCGCCACGGCGATGGCGGCGGCGGCCCCGCTGACCAGCAGGACGACTGTGCGCTCGGCTGAGCGGCCGAGTGCCACCACGTTCGTGAGCGCCGCTCCGAGCACAAGGCCGGCGGCCAGGCAGAGCGCGGCGAGGTTGCCCCACCACCAGTAGGAGATCGGCCGGTCCGCGGCCAGCCCGTCGAGGTATCGCTCGCGGAGCACCGGAAACGCTTCCCACCACGCGAACCCCGCGACGGCCATCGCCAGGACCGGAAGTGTCGCCGCGAGCGCAGCCCAGGGCATCGGTCTCCAGCACCTTGCCGCCCCGAGAACCGCCAGCGCGAGGAAGCCGAGGAGCAGCAGCCCGTAGGACAGCAGGATGCACGAGCCCAGCACGATGCCGGCAACGATCGACCAGCCGACCATCGACGGCGTACGACGCCGGGTTGCCGCGACCGCGAGCGCAGCGAGTCCCCACGCCGCCGCCACCGCGAACACCGCATCCGCCGAGACGGCCAGCCAGACGGCGGCCGGACCGAGCACCAGGAAAGGGGCTGCCCGCCGCGCAACCGCTTCGGCGCCGAGGGTCCGGAGCGTCACGAGGACCGCCAGCGGGAGCGTCGCCGCCAGCAGCGTCACGACCGCACCAGCGGCGAAGTCATCACCGAGCCCGAGGCGGTCGAGGCACACGAAGAACAGGAGGGCGCCGGGTGGGTGGCCGGCAACGTGCGTGACCCAGTTGTCCGGTTCGGCGGCGTACGGGATGCGGTCGACGAACTCCGTGAGCATCGCCGGGATGTCGCTGATCCGGCGGGCGGTCTCCAGGTACTCGTACGGGTTCCCCAACGCCCGGGAGACCCCATCGGAGCCGTCGACGAACGCGAGCGCGAAGAGCCAGGCAACCCCTCCGCCGTACGACGCGAGGAGGAGCCTCGGCCAGCGCAGCCGTGCGGCCAAGGCGTCTGCGTAGCGCCAACCCAGGACGGCGAGCACCAGCGCGGGCACCGTGCCGATCCCGATCTTGGGATCCCACTTGGCGTGCAACGGCGCGACGACCGACGCGTCGGGCTCAGAGTAGGCGTACACCTCCCAGTCGAGCAGTCGGGGGAGCACGACAGCAAGCGCCACGAGGCTCGACGCCGCCACCAGACCGACCCATGGCGCGACCCGACCGGTCCGATCGGCGGCGGTGGTCGACATGCTGCCGAGACTAGGGAACGCCGTACGCGTCCTGCTTTCCGGTGACCTACGGTGAGCAGGTGCCCGCGACATGTGACCTGGTCCTCCCGTGCCAGGACGAGGCGCCTGCCTTGCCGACGCTGCTGGCCCGCGTACCGGGCGACTTCACGGTGATCGTGGTCGACAACGGCTCCACGGACGGGACAGCCGAGGTCGCCCGGCGGTACGGTGCGACGGTCGTCGAGGAGCCCGTGCCGGGGTAAGGCGCCGCCGTGCCACGCCGGGGTGCTCGCGGCCACGCACGACTACGTCGCGGTCATGGACGGCGACAGATCCTTCGACCCCGATGAGCTGCTGCCGATGCTGGCCGACGTCCGTGAGGGCCGTGCGGACATGGCGGTCGCCGCCGCCGGCCGGTCCAGCGCGGTGTCTGGCCTTGGCACGCACGCGCCGGCAACACGCTCGTCGTGTGGTGGCTGCGGCGCCGGATCGGGATGGACGCCCACGACATCGCCCCGATGCGGGTGTGCCGCCGCCAGGTGCTCCTCGACCTGGATGTACGGGACCGCCGGTTCGGCTATCCCGTCGAGCTCCTGCAGAAGGCCACCGATGCGCGCTGGCGGCTGGTGGAGCACGACGTCGGCTACCACCGCGTGCCGAGGGCACCCGCTCCAAGGTGTCCGGGTCCGTGAAGGGCACGGGCCGCACCGCCCGCGACTTCTGGCGGACCCTCTCGTGACCCGTCCGCACCTCCAGGTGGTCGCCAAGGCACCCGTGGCCGGCAGGGTGAAGACCCGGCTGGGCAACGAGATCGGCATGGCCGCGGAGCTCGCCGCCGCTGCTCTCGCCGACACGCTGGTCGCGTGCTCGCACACCTATGGTCCGGAGCGTTGCCGCCTGGCGGGCGAGGGTGATTTCGACTCCGAGGCGGGCGCGGACCTGGCGTTCGCCGTCGCGGTCGAGATCGGCGACTGGCGCCGGTTCACCGGCCGCTCGATCGGCGCCTACCTGGGCCTGGTCCCGACCGAGTCGTCCTCGGGTGCCTCCCGCAGCCTGGGCGGGATCACGAGGACGAGGACGACGACCTCGACCTCGCGCTCGGCCGTGCCGGGCGGGGACGTCATGTGCCGGTCGCGGTGCCGGTGCGACGGCGCCGGGCCCGCACCACGGCAACCACCGCGAGCGCCGCGGTCACCGTCCACACGACGAGCAGCGCCACGACCAGCCCGGTGCCGTAGCTCCGGTCGAGCAGGCTCGGCACCGACTCCTGCGCGCCCGGGCGGCCGACGACGGTCGCTCCGACCGCGAGCAGCCCGGCGCTGGCCAGCGCCCCGCCCACCACCGCAGGCCACGCCGGCCGGGGCAGCACCCTGGCGGCGAGCCAGGCGCCGGCGACCGCGAGCGGGGCCAGGAGCGCGTCGTGGACGGCCACCGGCGCCAGCGACCAGATCGCGACGTCGAGCACCTCGTCGCGCAGGTCGGTCAGCAGCGCCTTCGCTCCGACACCCGCGACGAGGACGCCGCCTACCACGAGCGCCAGCTGCCAGCGACGCTCCGCCTCCTGGGCCCGGGCCGGGGCCGGAGCCGGGGCCGGGTCGCCTGGCCCGGTCACGCCGCCACCTCCAGCCGGGAGACCCACTTGGTCTGGGTCGCGCCGGGTCGACTCGGGGCGATCAGGCGGCACGGGTAGCCGTGGTCGAGGACGAGGTCGTCGCCACCGATCCGCAGCGCCAGCAGCGTCAGGTCGTCGCCGGCGTGCAGAGCGGGCAGGGTGCTCGCCCGGTACCCGCCGCGCTGCTGCAGCGAGACCACCCGGACGTCGGCCGCTCCCGGCCGCGCCCCGGCGAGCGCCACGACATCGCGTAGCCGCGGCCCGGTCCAGGTCGCCGTGGCGCTCCACCCCTGCACGCAGGCGATCGGCAGGTCGGCGGTCTGCTGCTCGAGGGCGAGCAGGTCGTCCCGCGAGAGCACGACGTCGCCGTCGGGACCGGCGACGACGAGCCGCCACGCGGGGTCCGAGGCGGCGGCCACGACGCCCGCCGAGACCGCGGACTTGTTCACCGGCAGGCCCTGGGGCCCCTCACCGGACCGCGCCGCGAGCACCGCGACCGACCGCAGCCACGGCACCGTCTGCCCCGCGACCGCCAGCGCAGCCACCCCGGCGGCTGCGACCGCACCCACGAGCACCGCCCGCCGCGAGGGCCGGTCGTCCCCGTCGTCCCGGTTGTCCCCGTCGTCCCGGTTGTCCCCGTCGTCCCGGTCACCCCCGTCGTCCTGGTCACCCCCGTCGTGCCGGTCGTCGTCCCTGTGGCTGTCGTCGCCGTCCAGCGGGGCGCGAAGGGCCCGCCGGGTCACCGGCAGCTTGACCCCGACGTGCACGAGCAGCGCCCCCGCCAGCACCCACGCCATCGCGTTGTGCACCGGCGGGAAGAAGAAGCCCCACGGGTACCAGGACGCCGCGTTCTGGATGCCGGTGACCACCTGGAAGAAGGCCGCCGCGACGAGCACGAGCACCCCGACGCGCTCCAGCGCGTGCACCACCGACGTCACCGGCGGCCACGTCAGCAGCCGCGGGTACACCGTCCAGAGCTTCGCTAGCAGCAGCGGGACGGTGGCGACCCCGGTCACGATGTGGGCGCCCTGGGTCCACCGGTAGAGACCGACCGGGCGGGTCGGCCAAACGAACCAACCCGGCGGCTGCTGGATCATGCTCGACAGCACCCCTGTGACGAAGCAGATCCCGAACGCGGCGCCGAGCCACAAACCGAGGCGCGCAGCGAGCCGCTCGTCGTGCAGGCGGGACGTGAAGTCGGCCTCGGTCACCGGCGGCCGAGGCAGCCGGCGCGCGAGCGATTCCAACCGGCCCGGCGGGGAGCCCGACGTCGCCGCCGGCACCTCACCCTCGCGCGTCACCCCGGCAGCATCACCCGGGCCGGCGAGATCCGCTACGGATTCGGTCGATCGTCTCGGCGCAGCGCCACCACGACGCGCCCTCGCTGCGCCCACCGTCCGGCCGGCGCGAACCCGGCGACGGCCCCCATCAGGAGCAGCGGCCGGGCACCGACCCGGGCCCACGGCAGCGGCCGGGAGGCGCGGCCGTCCTCGTCGCGGAGCACGACGGCGTCGCGGACGTCGGTGGTCTCGCCCGCGTCGACCTCCACCAGCAGCAGGCCGCCGGGTCGCAGCAGGTCGGCGCAGCGCCGGAGCAGGGCCGGCGGGTCCCCACCGATGCCGACGTTGCCGTCGGCCAGCACCACCGTGCCCCAGCCGCCCTCGTCGGGCAGCCGGTCCTGAAGGCGCTGGCGCAGGGCGCGGCCGCCCCGGTCCGCGGTCATCCGGACCGCGAGCGCGGAGACGTCGACGCCCATCGCCTCCACCCCCCGGGCGGTGAGGGCTCCGACGAGCCGCCCCGGCCCGCAGCCGAGGTCGAGCACGGGCGGCTCGACGCGGTCGAGGAGCAGGTCGTCCAGCGGAGCGGCGGCGCCGGTCCAGACCGCGACGTCGAGCGGCCGGACGCCGGTGCCGTCGCATGCGTGGACCAGGCGGCCGCCGAGCGCGGCCTCGAACATCGTGACCGGGTGTTCCGCCGGCCGGGTGCCGCGGGTGAGCCGGGCGTAGCGGCGCGCGAACCGCGACCGCGGGGCGACGGCGGCCACCGCCTGGGCGTCGTCCGGGGTGTCCACGTCGCGGCGCGTGGGTAGCAGACCGACGTCGAGGCCGAGCGAGCGCAGCCGCGCCAGCTGCTGCTCCCCGGTCGACGGTCGCGACATCGGCACGCCGAGCAGGGCGCCGGGGACGGCGCGGCGCAGACCGAGCGCCCAGAAGCCGCCGTCGGTAGCCAGGCCCAGCAGCGCGTCGTGGCCGGCGAAGTCGACGAGCAGGTCCGCCGGGGTGAGCTGGGGGGTGTCCATCCCGACGAGCAGCACCGGGCCGGAGGCGGGGTTGCCGGCGAGGACGTCCTCGAACGCGGCGGCCAGCCGCTCGTCGAGCCCACCGCCGCGCTGGGGCAGCACCTCCAAACCGTCCGGCAGCCACGCCCCCGGCTGCCCGTCGAGCACGATGATGCGGCGCCGGGCGGGGGTCGCGACGACCGTGGCGAGGGTGTCGGCCAGGCAGGCCTCGGCGAGCGACGCCGCCTCCGCCGCGGTGAAGCGGGTGTGCAGGCGGGTCTTGCTGCGGCCGAGGCCCGGTGCCTTCGCGATGACGACGAGCGTGCCGGGGGGTTCGACCGACGCCTCGGTCGACGCCTCGGTCGACGCCTCGGTCGGCGCCGGGGGCTGGGCGTCCGTGCCGGCGCTCACGATGCCAGCACCCGGCTCATGTCCCGGACCGCGCGCGCCGCTCCCAGCGGGGTGCCGGTCACCTTGGACCGCCCCGTGCGTGGGGTGTAGGCGACGTCGAGCTCGCGGACCCGCCAGCCGGCGTCGCAGCCGCGGACGACCATCTCCAGCGGGTAGCCCGAGCGGCGGTCGGTGAGCCCCAGCGCGAGCAGCTCGGCGCGGCGGGCGACCCGCATCGGTCCGAGGTCGCGCAGCCGCAGCCCCGTCCGGCGACCCGTGCGGCGGCACAGCTCGGCGTTGGCGAGGCGCAGGTGCCAGGGCCACGCGCGCCGCCCCTGCGGCCGCCGCCGGCCGAGCACGAGGTCGGCCTCGCCGGCCAGCACCGGGGCGGCGAGCCGGGGCAGGTCGGCCGGGTCAAGGGAGCCGTCGGCGTCCATCACGGCCACGAGGTCGGCGGTGGCGGCGAGCACACCGGCATGGACCGCAGCACCGAAGCCGCGGCGGTCCTCGGTCACGACCCGGGCGCCGAGCGCGGCGGCCACGTCGGCGGAGCCATCCCGCGAGCCGTTGTCGACCACCACCGCCCGGTACCCCGCCGGCAGCCGTCCCAGCACCCACGGCAGCGCCGCCGCCTCGTCCAGGCAGGGCAGCACGACGTCGACGGCACCAGGGGCCTCGTCGGCACGGCCGCGCGCGGTCACTTCGCGGCCTCGTGCAGCAGGTCGTGGACGCCGACGCGCAGCGGGGTGGTGGCGCGCCAGCCCAGCTCCGCGGCCGCCCGGGAGGAGTCGGCGGTGACGTGCCGCACGTCACCGAGCCGGTAACCGCCGACCACCTCGGGCTCGGGGGCCGCGGCGGCGCCCGCCAGGGCGGCGGCCATCTCGCCGACCGTGGTGACCGTGCCCGACCCGACGTTGTAGGCGCGCGGTACCCCCGCCTCGACCTCCGCCGTGGTCGCGGCGAGCACCGCGGCCGCCACGTCGTCAACGTGCACGAAGTCGCGGCGCTGCCGGCCGTCCTCGAGCACAGTGGGGGCACGGCCGGCGGTAGCGGCCGCGGCGAACAGGGCAGCGACCCCGGCGTAGGGGGTGTCGCGAGGCATCCCCGGGCCGTACACGTTGTGGAAGCGCAGGGCTGTCCCGGCGCCGGAGGTCTCGCGGCACCAGGCGCCGAGCAGGTGCTCCCCGTGCACCTTCGTCGCGGCGTACACGGTGCGGGGGTCCAGCGGCGCGCTCTCGGCGACGAGGGCCGGCGTCAGCGGGCGGTCGCAGACCGGGCACGGCGGCTCGTAGCGGCCGGCGTCCAGGTCGACGCGACGCCGGGGGCCGGGCGCGACCCGGCCGTGGGGCTCGCAGTCGTAGGCCCCCTCGCCGTAGACCACCATCGACGAGGCGAACACGACGCGGCCCACCCCGGCCCGTCGTGTGCGCGCCAGCAGCACCGCGGTGCCGAGGTCGTTGCTTCGGGCGTAGTCCGGGGCGTCGTCCAGGTCGACGCCGAGGCCGACCTTGGCCGCGAGGTGGGCGACGGCGTCCACCCCGGCGAGTGCAGCGTCGACGGCGCTCGGGTCGGTGACGTCGCCGCGGACGAAGCGTGCGGGCCCGGCCGGCGGACCGTCGGGTGACGTCGGAGCGTCGCCGTGGACGTCGGCGCGCAGCGAGTCGAGCACCGCCACCTCGTGACCGGCAGCGGTCAGCGCCCCGACGACGCGGGTGCCGATGAACCCGGCTCCGCCGGTGACGAGGACGTGCACGGACGTCGAGCCTGCCAGCCCCGGCCCCGGAGCGCCGACCGACCCGCCCGGACGCCTGCGCCCGCGAGGAGTCGAGCTCAGGGCACCGACACTCGCACGGTGGTGCCGCCGTATCCGTTGACCGAGTCCCGGCCCTCGACGACGACCTCTGGGACCCCGCCCGGGATACGCAGGCCGGTCAGGGTCCGGGTGAACGGCTGCTCGTCGGCGTGGTCGTGGGTCAGCTCGTGCTCTCCGAGCACCTCGCCGTCGTCGGTGAGCACGCGCCAGCCGTCGGCGTAGCGCTCCGGGGAGTCGTACGCGCTCGGATCGTGACCGCCAGGTCGTAGCTGTCGCCCGCCGGGGTCAGCTCGGCGGTCTCGACGTCCGGGTAGTCCCGCTCGCCGGGCGCCGGCGCGTCGGTGCTCAGCGTGGACGTCGCGGCCGGCTGCGCGGACGAGGCCCCGCCCCCGGTGGCGTCGGGGCCCCCGCAGGCTGCCAGCGCGACGGCGAGCGCCGCCGCGGCCAGCGCACCAGCCAGGCCGGCGCCCGGAGAGGTCGGAGCGGCAAGCGGTCGGCCGTGGTCAGCGCGCACGCCGGTCACCTGCCGTCGGCTGCTCCCACGGGGTGCAGCCTCGTGCCGTCGAGGGTGGTCACCTCGGCGACCGCGAGCGGTGTGCCCTGCTGTGCGGTGGTGAGCAGCCCGTGCTGCGGGGTGCCGGTGACCACGACCTCCTGACCCGCGAGGTGGCCCCACCGCGGGCCGAGCAGCCACGTCGTGCCGGTGGCGGCCCGGAGCACGACGGAGCCGTGCTCGACGCCGTCCGCGACCCGACCGGTCAGCCGGAGCGTGGCGGGCTCTGCGGGGGGCAGGGCGTCAACCGGCTCAGCCTCGCACGTCCAGCAGCGGGCGGCGTCGGCCTTCCTTGATCACGACGCGCGTGCCTCGACGACGGTGTTCCTTGATCACGGTGGGGGCTCAGTCGCCCGCCAAGGCCAGCAGGTCGTCCGCGACCCCGGCCGGCGCCCGGCCGCGGAGGCGGGCGGACGTCGTCACAGGTGCCCGGGCGGTGCGCAGCACGGCGGCGCCGCAGCGGTCCAGCGCCGCGACGAGGGCGACGTCCTCGCCGGTCGACAGCGGCGCCAGCGCCCCGGCGCGGCGGTAGGCCGAGACCCGCACGCCGAGGTTGGCGCCGTGCACGTGGCGGTGGCCCTCGCGGTGGACCTGCTCCTGCGCCCACCGGCGTGCCACGGTCCCGCAAGCGGCCGGTGCCGGCCCGCCGGCCGCCAGGACGACGGTCCCGACCCAGGGCGTCTTGGTGTCGCGCCCCGCTGTGGACGACGGGGTGCGCCGTCGTGGTCATCTGTGCGTAGCGGCACAGGGCGTTGACTTGTCGAAGCTGTTCGGGGGTGGTGACGGCGGCGTCGAGCAGGTCGGGGCTGCACACGATGATGGACAGGGCTTGGGCTCGGCTGACGGCGACGTTGAGGCGGTGCAGGTCGTACAGGAAGCCGACCCCGCGGGGGGCGTCCTCGGCGCTGGAGCTGGTCATCGAGTAGATCACCACGGGTGCCTGCCTCCTCCACGACGAGGACGTCGACGGCTTCGACCAGGTCCGGGTGGGCCCACAGCCAGGCGGTGCCACCGACCAGCCACCGTTCGCAGGCGATCACGCCGGCCATGGCGGCCATTGCTCGGCGCACCGCTGCAGCCAGCGGCACTGCCCGCAGTACGGCCACCCTCACCGCGGACCTCTACACGCACGTGATCCCCGCCGTGGCACGAGCCGCCGCAGACGCGATCGCGTCGTCGATCCCGCGGCGCCGCGTGCATGTCCCTAGCGCATTCCTAGCGCAGAAGGGTCATCCGCACTCTGGGACGGACCCTCCGTAGAGCATCGCCGCAGCTCAGAAAGGGGAGCCGGCACGGGGACTCGAACCCCGAACCGCCCGATTACAAGGGCGCACGCGGGTTGTCCGCGTGCTGCCGCTGCGACCCTGATCCTGCCGTGACCTGCGGTTCCGCTGTCCGGGCCGTCCTGCCCCAGGGGTGCCCGATCCGGGGTGTGGCGGCGCAGCCGTGAGCGCGATGTGAGCGCACCGGCGTCCCGCGTGGGTCGCCGGTGATGCCCGTCGTGCGCCAAGAGCACGGGGGTTTCGCCATGGACGTCGACCGCTCCGATGCCGGTCTCGGCGACGAGGGCTCGCTGGTCGTCGAGGACGCCGGCTTCGCGATCGTCGGGGAGTGGGTGATCACCGCCGAGATCTCCGACGGCGCCTTCCGCGTCTACTCGATGCTGCTGCGCTTCGGGAACAGCTCGGGCTGCCGGATGCCCTCGAGGGCGCTGCTCGGCCGCAGGCTGCACCGCTCCGTCGACTCGATCGACCGCGCCGTCAGAGAGCTCGTCTCCGCCGGCCTGGTGCGCGTTGAGCACCGACACGACGGGCGCCAGTACCGCTCGAACCGCTACTACCTGCGCACCTCAGCGCCGCCGGCCGGCGAGCACGCGGGGGGTGGCCGCAAATCCGCGGCCACCCCCGACCGTGGGTCCCGAGGTGGCCGCAACCGTGCGGCTACCCCTGGCCGCAGATCCGCGACCAGGGTGGCCGCAGGAACGCGGTCCTACCCAGAGACCTCTACCCAGACCCCTCCTCCACCGGCGTCCCCGGTCCTCCCCCGGCCGTCGCGGGCGCCGGTGGAGGAGGAACCCGGCCTGCTGAGGTCGTGCGGGATCGAGGACCTCGACGACGTGGCCCGACGCTGCATCGCGGCACGGCTGGCCCTGGGGCGGCCGACCACCCGCTGGGCCCGGCCGTGCCTGCTCGTGGCCATCAAGCTCGCCGTCGTGACGCGCGGCTGGCCACCGGAGCGCCTCGTGGCGGCGCTGCTCACTGTTGCTGCGGACCCCGAGACCCGCTCCCCCGCGCGGGTGGCCGAAGCCGGCCCCTGGTGGGACGAGGTCGTCGATGAGGCGACCCACGACTTTGCCGGCCAGTCGGACATGGAACTGCGGCTCGACGAGATCGGCGGTCAGCGGCCACACCTCCAGGCGCAGGCCAGGGCCGAGCTCGCGGTCGACGGACTGCCGTTGACCCGTGCGACGGTCACGCGACGAGCCTGCGAGATCCTGGACCGCCAGGACTCGGCCTGACTACCAAGGCGACTGGTGATCATGAGGGGACCGGGCGGAGCAAGATATGCGAATCGCAGCGATTCGCGGCGCGGCTTCCCGGCGCGGGCGACGGATCCGACCGGGCGCGGTCGGGTCGCGGAGTGCCGCGGTGACTGAGGAGCCGGAGGTCCGCGGCCGGGATCGCCACCACGGGCCAAGGCGCCGACGCCGCATCACCCTCGCCTACAGCGACGACGAGTTCGCCGACGTGACCGCCGCCGCTCGGCTCGCCGGCCTGACACCCACTGGCTACGTCGCCGACGCCGCTCTTAGCGCTTCACGCGCACTCGACGCACCCTCGCTCGCCCCGGCCCGGGCGGCCCTGCGAGAGATCATGCTCGCCCGCACACAGGTTCGCCGCTTCGCGACCAACGTGAACCAGGCGACCCGGCAACTGAACGCCACCGGCGAGGCGCCCGTGTGGCTCCGACACGCGGTGCAGCTGTCGGTGGGAACCGTGGAACGACTCGACGTCGTTGCGGCTGCGCTACTACGTGACCTTCGGTAGACCAGCATCGATGGCCTCAGGTTTGCGCGCGGGCCGGGTGGTCACCATGGGCGGACACACGAGTCTGGCGAGCAGGTCGACATCGGCAGTCCTTGGGCCGGCAGCGGGCACAACCCGACGGTGGGCAGGAGGTGGGCTTCTCCCCCAGATTCACCATGACCGCCGCACTGCAGCAGGCGATCCTCGCCCGCCTGAGACTGCGCGTACCAAAGCGGTGGAGGCCGACAGGCTCGGTGCGCGTCGCGGCGGATGTCGCCGAGCTCACCGGCCGCTTCCCGGCCTCACGGGCGGCCTGGCAGCCCGGGATGCGGATCACTGACGTTTTCTCACCGGCCGCGCTGCAGGGATAGCAGGACGAGCGCGGCGGCTGTGATGTGTCCGATGCGCCATGGGCAGAAGGTAACGCGGCGGAGAGCTTTCCAGGACTTGAGCAGGGCGTTGGCGCGTTCGGCTGGTGCGCGTAGGGCGGTGATCGCCAGGTTCCGTGAGCGCGTGGAGGGGTCGAGGGTGCGGCCCTTGTGTGGGACGTAGACGCCGATCCCTGATCCTGCGTAGCCCTTGTCGGTCAGCGTCGGCAGCCCGGCGGCTGCGGCCGGGTACAGGGCCGGCAGGACGTGGGCGCGGGCAGCGGTGATGTCGTGGACCGAGCCGGGCTCGACCGGGGAGGTCCAGACTGGGTACCCGGTCTGGTCGGTCAGGACCTGGATGTTCCCGCCGTGTCGGTGGTGCTTGCCGGAGTACCAGACGTCATGTCCTGCTTCGGATCTGGCGCTGCTGCGGGTGGACTCGATCAAGGTGCCGTCGAGCGACACAAACGCCCACCCCTGTGCCTGCCCGTCGGCAAGCACCCGGTGCAGGTCCGGGGCGTTCGCGGCGATCACGTCGATCGCTTCGTGCAGGTAGCGGTAGGCGGTCGCGACGCTGATTCCGGCGTCACGGGCCAGCAGGTGCACCTTCGTGGCGTCCTTGAACCACCGCAGCACCAGCACCGCCTGGGTCCAGCACGTCGCGGCCCGCTGCCACGGGCGGGTATCGATACAGCGGCGGTGAGCGCGCAGCCACCGGGAAACCTGCACGGCGGTATCGCGGGGCACGTCAAGCGTGGCACCATAGGTGATCACGTGGGGTCCTTGGGGAAGAAGGCTCAGATTCTTGGTCGAACCTGATCTTCGAACCGGGACCCCACGCCCGCGTTCACGACACGCCGTACCGACTCTGCCGCAACGGACTCCAACTCAGGCCGCTACCACTACGCCAATCTCTCGTGAGAACACTGAAGTGTTCCCGCTTTTCTGGACACCGATTTAGGCTGCCAGTTGGCTGATTTCCCGATAGCCTAGCTCGTATTCTCTGGGTGTCAAGTATCCGAGTGTGGAGTGGCGGCGTGTGTTGTTGTAGTAGTTCTCGACCCAG
>JBBRBF010000022.1:0-53192 GCA_038206105.1 Actinomycetales bacterium
CCCCCACCCCGGTCCCCCACCCCCGTCCCCCACCCCGGTCCCCCACCCCCGGTGATCATGCACTCCGGGTCCGCCTTTCCGGCGGTGATCATGCACGTCGGGTCCGCCCGGGCGCCCTCCGTCGCGGTCAGCCGCCGTCCACCGCCGGCACGTCCGCCAGCGCCGAGCCGTCCCCCAGCCGCGACAGGGGGACGACCGAGAGCGTCCCGTCGGTCTCCAGCACGACCGCGGCGACGTCGGCGAGGTCGCCGCTGCCGGTGGCCCGAAGCG
Organism: Actinomycetales bacterium; assembly: GCA_038206105.1. Taxonomy (GTDB): domain Bacteria; phylum Actinomycetota; class Actinomycetes; order Actinomycetales; family JBBRBF01; genus JBBRBF01. The sequence continues at coordinate 271 of JBBRBF010000022.1, forward strand.
CCTGGCGGACCTCCTCGGAGGTGATCCGGGCGTCGCGCATCGCACCCACCAGCAACCGGCCGTCGCGCAGCAGCGCGGTCGGCTGCGAGCGGACCGCGCGCCGGAACCACCGCGAGTGCACCGACGTCCAGGCGACCGCGAGCTGGAGCACCACGAGCAGGGCCAGGGCGACGACCCCCCGCGTCAGCGACACCGACGACGACAGCAGCACGGTCGCCAGGGTGGAGCCCAGGGCGACGGTGACGATCAGGTCGAAGGCATTGAGCTTGGCGAGGGTCCGCGCGCCGGTCAGGCGGAGCATCGTCACGAGGGCGCCGTAGGCGAGCACCCCGACGAGCACGGTGCGGCCGACGTCCACCCAGCTACCGAGCCACATGCCGCGCTCCTTCGCTCGGGGCGGTCTCCCCCGCCGGGCCGAGCCCCAGCAGCCGGACCCCGGTGTGCCAGCAGACCTCACGCAGCCAGGCGTCGTCGAGGCGGGCGTCGAGGTCGCGCAGCGCGGCCAGAGACTCCAGCTGGTGCGCGTACGGGTACGGGATGCTCGGGAAGTCGCTGCCGAGCACGACCCGGCCGTCGAGGTCGGCGAGCCGCGGCGCCAGGCCGGGCGGGAACGGCGCGACCTCGGAGAAGAAGTCCGTGAACGCCATCGTGGTGTCGAGGTGCACCCGCGGGTAGCGCTCGGCCAGCTCGACGAACCCCTCGTACTCCGGGGCCCCGAGGTGCGCCACGACCGCGACGAGGTCGGGGTGACGGGCAAGCACCCCGGCGAGGGGTTCCGGCCCGGTGACACCCGGCCGCGGCACCGGACCACTGCCGATGTGGAGCACGACCGGGACGCCCGCCTCGGCCAGCACGCCGAAGGCGTCGTCCAGCAGCAGGTCGCGCAGGTCGAAGCCGCCGACCTGCGCGTGCAGCTTGAAGACCCGTGCGCCCGCCTCGATCGCCGCGGTGACCTGGTCGGCGGCCCCCGGCTCGGGGAAGAACGTCGCGCTCGGGACGACGCCGGGCTCGCGGGCGGCGAGGTCGAGGGCGAAGGCGGTCAGGTCCGCAGCCATGCCCGGCCGGTGCGCATACGTCAGCGCGGTCGCTGCCCGGACGCCGAGGCCGCGCAGGTGGTCGAGCCGGTCGCGGGTGGACCAGCGGTACCGGATCGGCCACGGCCGCCCGATCAGCGGGCCGGCCTCGTCGAAGTAGTGCCAGACGCGGCGCTGCATCCGGTCCGGGAGCACGTGCACGTGGACGTCGACGAGGCCGGGCAGCCCGAGGTCGCGCCAGAACGGCTCGACCGCGGCGTCCTCGGGCGGCGGGTCGGCCGGACGCACGCCGAGCCCGTCGTCGCCCGCGGTGCCCTGGGCGCTGCGGCCGGCCCCGGGGTCGTCCGCGGGGTCATCCCCAAGCGCCGGCTCGTCCTGCCGCGACGCAGGCCCGCCGTCCCACCTGCCCTCGTCCCGGTGCGCGCTCATCGCCCCATCGTGACCGGGCCAGGCCCGCCCTGCCCGCCACGGCGGCCCGGCCGTACCCGAGATGCATGATCACCGAGGAGGGGTGAGGGCGGGTCAGGTGCCGGTGGCGTCCTCGCGGTCGCGCTCGACGGCGTTCGCGGTACCGCCGTCGGTGCGGCGGCGAGGACCTCGCAGACCTGCGGTGGTGCGCCGGTCAGCCGGTCAGTCCGGCCTCCGCGGCGGCGTCGAACGCGTCGAGCACCCGGTCGACGTCCCGCTGCGGGTCCACCACCAGGGCCACCTCGCCCTCCGTCACCACGTAGCTGCGGTCACCGAGGCCGGGGGACTCGATCGTCTCGACGGTCGGCGTGCGCGTCACGCTCGGGCTCCTTCGGGGGCGGGGCTGGCGGGACTCGGGGTCGGTCGTGTGCGCCGGACTCCGGCGGTGCTCAGTCGGTGACGAGGGGGAGGCCGTGACCCTCCCACGCGTCGAGGCCCCCGGCCATGCTCTCGGCGCTGAAGCCGCGGCCGGCGAGGTCGTCCGCCGCCTGGGCGCTACGGCGACCCGTGCGGCAGACGGTGACGACCGTGCGGTTGCTGTCGAGCTCTCCGGACCGGTCGCCGAGGTCGTCGAGCGGGATGTGAACGGCGCCGGGCTGGTGCCCGTCCGCCCACTCGTCGGCGGCGCGGACGTCGACGAGCTGGATGTCGCTGCGGTCGGGAACGATGCGGGGGTCCATCGGGTCTCCTTCGGTTCGGTGGTGGCTGCGGTCTCTGAGGCGCGTGTCGGCGTGTCAGCCCCCGGCGAGGGCGTCCAGAGCGGCGTCGAGCCGCTCGGCCGCCTCGTCGGCGACCGGGGCGAGGTCGGCACGCTCGGTGATCGTCGACATCGTGCGCGCGTCGAGGACCCGCACCGTGGAGCCGCCGTCGCGACCGCTGACGACGACGTTGCAGGGCAGCAGGACGCCGATGCTCCGGTCGAGCTCGAGCGCCCGGTGCGCGAGGTCGGGGTTGCAGGCGCCGAGGATGACGTAGTCCTCCATCTCGATGCCGCGCTTCTCGCGCAGGGCGCCGCGCACGTCGATCTCGCTCAGGACGCCGAAGCCCTGCTCGCTGAGCGCGTCCTTCACGGCGGTGACCGCCTGGTCGTACGGCAGGTCCAGGTCGATGCTGCGCTGGTAGTCCATGGTCCGTGCTCCTTCGTGTCGGGCCCGCCGGACGGGCCTGCGTGGTCGGGTCGCCCCTGGTGCGCCGGGTGGGCCCCTCAGGCCAGGCTGAGGAACATCCGCTCGAGATGCTCGGCGTCCACCGTCGCGCGGTCGGTGTCGGGGTCGGCAAGACACTGCCGCATCCCGGTCGCGATGACCTTGAAGCCGGCCCGGTCCAGGGCCCGCGACGCCGCGGCGATCTGGGTGACGACGTCGGCGCAGTCCCGGCCCTCCTCGATCATCCGGATGACCCCGCCGACCTGGCCCTGCACGCGGTGCAGGCGGGCGACGACGTCCGCGAGCAGCTCGGTCTCCACGTCCACGTCGCGCTCCTTCCCCGGCACACCCGGGTACCCCCGGGGGTAGTGCCGACCGTAGCCCAACCCGTTCCCAGTGGCTGCCCGGTGGGCACGGTCTCGTTCTGCGACCGTGGCGGCCAGGTGGGCGCACTAACGTCTCGGAGCGTCATCACCGGTGGGGCAGGCCCCGCCGGCCACCGCCGCGAGGGAGGTCCACGATGAAGGCGATGGTCTACCACGGGCCGGGGAGCAGGGCCTGGGAGGACGTGCCGGACGCCGCGCTGGCCGACCCCACCGACGCCGTGGTCCGGGTCGACACCACCACGATCTGCGGTACGGACCTGCACATCCTGCACGGGGACGTGCCGACGGTGACCGACGGCCGGATCCTCGGCCACGAGGCGGTCGGCACCGTCACCCAGGTCGGCGACGCGGTGACCGGGTTCGCGGTCGGTGACCGGGTGCTCGTGCCCGCGATCACGAAGTGCGGGCGGTGCGAGTACTGCCAGCGGCAGATGCCCTCGCACTGCCAGAGCGTCGGCGGGATCGGCTGGATCCTCGGCCACCTGATCGACGGGACGCAGGCCGAGTCGGTCCGGGTGCCCTACGCCGACACCTCGCTGTACGCGGTGCCCGACTCGGTCACGAACGAGCAGGCGATCTTCCTCGCCGACTCGCTGCCGACCGGCTACGAGGTCGGGGTCCTCGCCGGCCGGGTTCGCCCCGGGGACACGGTCGCGGTCGTCGGTGCCGGCGCTGTCGGGCTGGCCGCGATCCTGACGACGGGGCTGTGGGGGGCCTCGCGGGTGATCGCGGTCGACAGCAACAAGTTCCGGCTCGAGAAGGCGCTGGAGTTCGGCGCCACCGACGCGGTCGAGGCCGGCGCGGGCACGGTGGACGACGTCCGCGCCCTGACCGGCGGCCGCGGCGTCGACGTCTCGATCGAGGCTGTCGGCTTCCCCGAGACGCTGCTGACCGCCGCGGCGCTGGTGCGCCCCGGCGGGACGATCGCCAACGTCGGCGTGCACGGCGCCGCGGTCGAGCTACCGATGCAGGAGATGTGGATCCAGAACGTCACGCTGACGATGGGGCTGGTCGACACGGTGTCGATCCCCACGCTGCTGACGATGGTGGCCTCGGGCCGGATCCCGGCCGAGAAGATGGGCACGCACACCTTCGGCTTCGACCAGATGGACGAGGCCTACGAGGTCTTCGCCGAGGCTGCGGCGAACTCCGCGCTGAAGGTCGTCATCAACCAGGGTTGACGCTCGGCGGCCACAGGGCCCACCGCCCCCGCCGGCTCACCGGCGGGTGGCGGTGAGCTCCCTGACCTCGGCGTAGCGCTCCCGCACCGTCGGCGCGGGCGCCGCGTCGTAGGTCTGCGCGTCGGCGGACTCCCAGACGGGCGGCTCGTCGCCCCCGTCGAGCACCCACGCGGCCTGCCGGGCGGCGCCGTCCGCGACGTACTCCCCGGGCGGCGGCACCGTCACGGGCACGCCGAGCACCGTGGGCGCGATCGCTCGCACCGCCTCGGAGCGCGCCCCGCCCCCGACGAGGAGCACCCGGCGGACGTCGGCGCCGTGCTCACGCAGGGCGTCGAGGCCGTCGGCGAGCCCGCACAGCAGGCCCTCGACGGCGGCTCTCGCCAGGTGCGCGCCGCTGGTGTTGCCCAGCCGGATCCCGTGCAGCGCGCCGCTCGCGTCCGGACGGTTGGGGGTGCGCTCGCCCTCCAGGTAGGGCACGAGCACGAGGCCGTCCGCGCCGGCCGGGGCGGACAGCGCCAGCCGGGACAGCTTCTCGTGGCCGACGCCGAGCATCGCGGCCGTCGCGTCGAGCACTCGGCTCGCGTTGAGCGTGCACACCAGCGGCAGGTACGCGCCGGTAGCGTCGGCGAAGCCGGCGACGATCCCGGACGGGTCCGCGCTGGGGGACAGGGCCACCGCACTGACGACACCGGACGTGCCCACCGACACGACGACGTCGCCGGCGCGGGCGCCGAGACCCAGTGCGGCCGCGGCGTTGTCGCCGGCGCCGGGCCCCAGCAGGGCTCCGGCGGGAGTGCGCCCGGCGGGCTCGCTCGCGTCGAGGACGTCGGGCAGCGCGACCGTGCGGCCGAGGGCCTGCTCGAGCAGGTCGAGTCGGTACTCACCGGTGCCGGCGGACCAGTAGCCGGTGCCGCTGGCGTCCGACCGGTCGGTGACGAGCCGCTCCCGACCCGCGAGCCGCCACGTCAGCCAGTCGTGCGGCAGGCAGACCGACGCGGTGCGCGCGGCGTGGTCCGGCTCGTGCTCGGCGAGCCAGCGCAGCTTGCTCACGGTGATCGCAGCCAGCGGCACCACGCCGACCGCGTCGGCCCAGAAGCGGGCGCCGGTCTCGCCGTCACCCCGCTCCGCCACGAGGTCACGCGCGGCGTCGGCGGAGCGGGTGTCGTTCCACAGCAGCGCGTCGCGCACCACCTCGCCGTCGGCGACGAGGCAGACCATGCCGTGCTGCTGGCCGCCGACGGCGAGCGCGTCGACGTCGTCCAGCCCGCCGGCGTCGGCCGTGGCCTGCTCCAGGGCCGACCACCAGTGCGCCGGGTCGACCTCGGTGCCGTCGGGGTGGCGGGCTCGGCCCTTACGTACGAAGGCACCGGTACCGGCGTCGCGGACGACGACCTTGCAGGACTGGGTGGAGGAGTCGATCCCCGCGACGAGGGCCACGGTTCAGCCCCGGGCGCCGAGCAGGTGCTCGACGGCGAGCTGGTTGAGCCGCACGAAGCCGAGGCCGCGCTCGCCGACGGCGTCCGGACGGGCGTCCTCCCAGGCGGTGCGGTCGGCGAGCAGGTCGGCGTAGGTCTCGCCGTCGCCGAGCGTCGGTGTCGCCAGCTCGGCGACCCGGCTCGCGGCGAGAGCGTCGGCGACCTCGGGGTCGGCCCGGAACGCGGCCGCGCGCTCCTTGAGCAGCAGGTAGGTCGCCATGTTGGCGGCCGCGGACGCCCACACCCCGTCGTAGTCCTCGGTCCGGGCGGGCTTGTAGTCGAAGTGGCGCGGTCCGTCGTAGGCGGGGCCGCCGTCCGGGCCACCGTTCTCGAGCAGGTCGACGAGGGCGAACGCGTTGAGCAGGTCGCCGTGGCCGAACACGAGGTCCTGGTCGAACTTGGGCCCGGTCTGGCCGTTGAGGTCGATGTGGAACAGCTTGCCCTGCCACAGCGCCTGGGCGATCCCGTGGGCGAAGTTCAGCCCCGCCATCTGCTCGTGGCCGACCTCGGGGTTCACGCCGACCATGTCCGCGTGGTCCAGGGTCGAGATGAAGGCCAGCGCGTGCCCGAGCGTCGGCAGCAGGATGTCGCCTCGGGGCTCGTTCGGCTTGGGCTCGATCGCGAAGCGGATGTCGTAGCCCTGGTCGACGACATACTGCGCCAGCAGGTCCAGGCCCTCGCGGTACCGCTCGAGGGCGGAGCGGATGTCCTTGCCGGCGTGGCTCTCCGAACCCTCGCGGCCACCCCAGAACACGAACGTGCTCGCCCCGAGCTCGGCAGCGAGGTCGAGGTTGCGCAGGATCTTGCGCAACGCGTACCGGCGCACGCCGCGGTCGTTGCTGGTGAATGCGCCGTCCTTGAAGACGGGGTGGCTGAACGTGTTCGTGGTGACCATCGGCACGGTCATGCCGGTCTCGTCGAGGGCCCCGCGGAAGGCGGCGATGGTCTTCGACCGGACGTCGTCCTCTGTGCCGAACGGCACGAGGTCGTCGTCGTGGAAGGTGATGCCGTGGGCGCCCAGGTCGGCGAGGCGGTGGACGGCCTCGACGGGGTCGAGTGGGCCGCGCGTCGCCTCGCCGAAGGTGTCCCGGGCGCGCCAGCCGACGGTCCACAGGCCGAAGGTGAACTTGTCGGCCGGTGTCGGTCGCGGGGTCATGTCGCTCCTTGGGTCAGATGTTTGTTCAGTCATTGAACTTAGGGTGGCGCTGTGACAGTGTCAAGGGGTGCCGCCGACCCGAGGACCGGACCGGGCCGCCGACCACCGGTCGGTACGCAGCCACAACCTGGCTCTGGCGCTGCGAGAGGTCGCGCGCGCCGACGTCCCGGTGTCCCGCGCCGACATCGCGACGGCCACCGGCATGACGCGGGCGACGGCCTCCAGCCTGGTGGAGTCGTTGCTGGCCGCCGGCATCGTGGCTGAGCTCGCGCCGCGCGCCGGCCCGCGGGGGGGCCGGCCCGCGACGGGTCTCGTGCTCTGCGAGTCGGGACCGGCAGTGCTCGGGCTGGAGGTCGGCGTCGACGCGGTCGAGGTGTGCCTGCTGCGGCTCACCGGGTCGGTCGCGTTCCGGGCGTCGGCGCCACGACCCCGCAGCCGGGACGGCGCCGGGCCCGCGGCCGCGTTCGGGGCCCTCGGCGACCTGACACGCCGCGCGCGCGCGGCCGCCGAGGCCGAGCACCTGCGGGTCGCGGGGGCGGCGCTCGCCGTACCCGGTCTGCTGTCCCGCGACGGGATGCTGCGGCTCGCGCCAAACCTGGGCTGGCGCGACGTCGACGTCCCGGCGCTGCTGGCCGCGGAGCCCGCCCTCGCGGACCTGCCCGTCACGGTCGACAACGAGGCCGACCTGGCAGCCCTGGGGGAGCTGTCCACGGGTGCGCCGGACGCCTCGTTCCTGCTGGTGTCCGGTGGGATCGGGGTGGGCGCCGGCGTGGTGGTGGACGGCGCCCTGTACCGGGGCCGGCACGGCTGGGGCGGCGAGATCGGGCACGTGTGCGTCGAACCGTCGGGCCCCGCATGCACCTGCGGCGCCCGTGGGTGCCTGGAGCAGTACGCCGGGCTGGGCGCGGTCCTCACCGCCGCGGGTCTGCCGGCAGCCCCCGGCACGAGCGCCGGCGCGGGGGACGGTGGCGGCGACGGGGACGGCGTCCTCACCGGGCTGGTCGCCGCGGCGCGGGAGGGCGACCCGACCGTGGTGCGCGCACTGTCCCGCGCGGGCTCCGCGCTCGGCGTGGCGGTGTCGGGCGCACTGAACCTGTTCGACCTCGACGAGGTGGTGCTCGGCGGCACGTACGCCACCCTGTTCGACTGGGTGGCGCCGGAGGTGCAGCGCGAGACGTCCCGGCGCGTGCTGTCGTGGCACTGGGCCCCGACCGTCGTGCGGTGCTCCGGCCTCGGCGCCGACGCCGCGGTCGTCGGCGCGGCGCGCTCGGTGCTGGCGTCCGTCCTGGCCGCGCCGGACCAGGTCGTCGCGCCCGGGTGACAGGCGGCGACGGCGCGTGGCGGCGCTCCGGGGCCGGCCCCCGAGCCGCCTGGAGTGCGTTGACCGGGGACGGGTGCGACGGCATGCTCGCGGGCAGCGCGGACCCGGTCGAGCGGACCCTCGGACCCCGGCCGCGCGTCGCCCCGATCCGAAGGGACTTCGGTGTTCGGCAGCCGTGCACGCACCAGCAGTCGCGGCCACGACCGCACCGACCGCACCCGCCGGATCGGCTCCCCCTCCGACGCCGTGATGGCCGCCATCACCGACCGCAGCTACACCACGGAGGAGAAGCGGTGGGTGGAGCGGATCGAGCAGCGGCGCCAGGCGCTCTGCGCCTCCTTCGACGTGATCGAGTACGTCGACTACGGGGCCGGGTCCTCCTCGGCCACGCGCACGGCCGAGGAGATGGAGCGCGGGGCCCCGCGACGGACCGCCGTGGCGGACCTGACGCGCATCGCGAGCAAGAGCCCGACCTGGGCGGGGCTGCTGTTCCGCCTGGTCCGCGACGTCGGGCCGACCCGCTGCCTCGAGCTGGGTGCGGCGGCCGGCATCTCCGGTGCGTACCAGGCGGCGGCCCTCGAGCTCAACGGCGCCGGCCGACTCACGAGCCTGGAGGGCGGCGCGTCCATCGCCGCGCTCGCCTCCAGCACGCTGACGGCGCTCGGTCTGGACCGGCGCGCCGACGTCCGCGTCGGGCGGTTCCAGGACACGCTGGACGACGCGCTGTCGGGTGAGTCGTGCGACTACGCCTTCATCGACGGGCACCATGACGACGACGCCACCCGGCACTACTTCGCCGCGATCACGAACCGGATGACGCGGCCCGGGCTGGCGGTGCTGGACGACATCGCGTGGTCGCCGGGGATGCGGGCCGCCTGGCAGCACGTCTCCCGAGACCCGGTGGTGGCCGCGTCGTTCGACCTCGGCGCGGTCGGTATCTGCGTCGTCGACGACGTGCGACGGCCGTTCCACTGCACCATCGACTACGCCTGAGACCAGCGGATATGGTGCGGGTGCTACCACTCCCGACGCCGAGGGAAGTCCAGCCCCGACTCGAGTCAAGGGCGCTACGCGTCGCCGACGGATCGACGACGTGCGTCACCCCGGCCTGCCGCCACGCTGCACTGGTGATCAAGGTGTCCGGAACCACCGGGTCGGCTTCGGCTCATATCCTGGGCCCATGGGCCGGGCGGAGGCGACGGCGACCACGTGGCAGGCGGTGCATGCCGCACTGACCCGCCGCCCCGTCGACGATCTCGACGCCGCCGAGCTCGACCGGTTGGCCGACGCGCTGTTCTGGATCGACCGCGTCGACGAGTCCCTGGACGTCCGCCGCCGCTGCTACCTGGCGCACATGGAAGCGAGCGACGACGCCGCCGCCGCGATGGCGGCATGGCGGCTGTTCTACGAGCACTTCCTCGTCGGTGAGACGGCGATCGCCAACGGGTGGATCGAGCGCTGTCGTCACCACGTCGGCGGGGCCGACCGCTCTCCCGAAGCGGGCTGGTTGCACATTGCGTCGGCCGACGTGGCCGCCTCGGACGGTGACCAGCCGCGGAGCCTGCAGCATGCCCGGACGGCCACGTCCATCGGCCGCGCGTCCGGCGACGCCAACCTCCTGGCGATGGCGCTACAGGCCGAGGGCCGGGCACTGGTCGGCCAGGGCGATCACCGTGCCGGCCTCACCCTGTTGGACGAGGCCATGGTGTCGGTCACCAACGGCGAGCTGGAAGCGCTCTACACGGGCTGGGTGTACTGCAACGTGGTGTCGGTCTGCTACCAGCTCGCCGACCTGGACCGGGCCGGCCAGTGGAGCCGGGCCGCCCTGCGCTGGTGCGACAGCCTGGCGGACGGGCAGATGTATCCCGGCCTGTGTCGCGTCTACGCCGTCGAGCTCCACTGCCTTCACGGCGAGTGGAGTCACGCAGAGACGCTGGCGTCGCGAGCGTGCGCAGAGCTCAGCGCCTTCGACCCGCGCTACGCCGGGGAGGCGTTCTACCTGGCCGGGGAGCTGCGCCGCCTGCGCGGCGACCTCGACGCAGCCGACGACGCCTACCTGAGGGCCCGTGAGCTCGGACGCGTCCCGCAACCCGGGATGGCGCTCAGCCTTGCTGCCCGGGGTGGCGTCGCAGCCGCCGTCACCGCGCTGCGAACGGCGTTGCCCACGTCGTCGCCGCTGCCGCTCCCGCGGGCCCAGCTGTTCGGCGAGCTGATCGGTCTGGAGCTGGCGCTGGCCGACATCGAGGGGGCCCGGGGGCACCTCGACGAGCTGCAGCACCTGGCCCGCCGGTCGGGCGCGCCGGTGATCGACGCGCTGGCCGAGGGTGCGGCCGGCCTCGTCCATGCCGCGACGGGGGACCACACCACCGGGTACCAGCACCTGCACCTGGGCGCCGAGCGGCTGAGCCGACTGGGCCTGCCCTACGAGGCGGCCCGCCTACGGTTCGCCGCCGGCCGGGCTGTGGCCTCCGGCGGCGACCGGGAGACGGCCCGGCTCGACGCGACCGCCGCCCGTGCGGTCTTCGTCCGCCTCGGCGCGAGCCTCGACGAGGCAGCCGTCACGGCCTGGCTCGACCACCTGCAACTCCCACCGCCACCGGCCGCCGCCACCCTCAGCCTCCGTGAGCGGGAGGTGCTGCGCCACCTCGCCACCGGGTGCACCAACCGGGACATCGCTGACCGGCTGCGGCTCAGCCCCCACACCGTCGGTCGCCACGTCAGCAACATCTTCACGAAGCTCGAGGTCTCGTCGCGGGCCGCCGCCACCGCCTATGCCTACGAGAACGACCTGATCGACGCCGACCTGTGACCGGCGCTGCCGGCGAACGCACCATCCTCGGTCATGGTGCGTTCGAGCGATGCGGCCGACGGCGGAGCGCTCCTACGGTCGCCGCATGACGTCGACGACCGACACCCCGTACCCGACCGACGAGCCCGACGCCGGCAGCAGCGAGGCCTTCGCCCTCAGCGACGCGGTGGCCAGGACGTACGAGGCGAAGTTCGTCCCTGCCGTCTTCGCGGTCTGGGCGCCGGTGCTCCTCGACGCCGCCCACGCCGGCCCCGGAGACGCCGTGCTGGACGTGGCGTGCGGTACCGGCGTCGTTGCCCGGCACGCCGCTGAACTGGTCATGCCCGGTGGCTCCGTGACCGGCGTGGATCTGCACCAGGCCATGCTCACGGTTGCGTCCGGCCTGCGACCCGACGTCGAGTGGCGGCAGGGCGACGTCGCCGCGTTGCCGTTCCCGGACGGACGGTTCGACGTCGCCGTGTGCCAGATGGCGTTCATGTTCTTCCCCGATCCCGATCTCGCAGCACGGGAGATGGCGCGGGTCGTGCGCGCCGGCGGTCGCGTGGCGGCGGTGGTCCCGGCCGCGCTCGACGACCAGCCCGCCTACCGGATCTTCGTCGACCTCGCCGTCCGTCATGCCGGCCCCAGCGCCCGGTCGCTGCTGGGCACCTACTGGAACTGCGGTGACCTGGACCGGTTCGCCGGACGGTTCGCCGCGGCCGGCCTGGAGGTGCTGGCCTCACAGGTCCGGTGCAACCCGGCCCGCTTCGAGAGCGTCGACGACTTCGTGCACACCGAGATCGGCTCGACGCCGCTGGCCGAGCACCTCGACCCGGCTGCCATCGAGCGGATCTGCGACGACGCCCGTACCGCCATGGCGCAGTGGGAGACCGACGGTGGGTTTGAGATCCCGCTGGTGTGCAACCTGGTGGCGGCGTCGCTGCCGGCGGCCTGACGTTGGTCCGCGCCCGGGCTGCTGGCCGCGGGTTGAGGCACTACCGCCTGACACTCAGCCAGGCGTCGCGGTGGTCTGCCACCGGACGGTCTCGGGGCAGGGGGTGGGCCCCCGCAGCATGTCCTCGAGGTCGTCGGCCAGCGACCGGGTCGCATCCGGCCCCGGCCGGTACGGGCGGGGCTCCCGGGTCGTCGCGCTGCGCTGCCAGCGCGCTGCCGCGGACTGGGCCAGGCGCGCCTCGGACGCGTGTCCGGCCGCGGCGAGGTGGACCGCCCGGTGCCGGTGGGCGATCGCTGCCAGGTGGACCAGGCCGGCCGTCTCCGCCGCGTCCGCCGCGGCCGCCGCCGACGACGCGGCCGCCGCCGAGCGCGCATCCGCGGCTCGGATGGCGGCGCGGGCGAGGAGCCGGAGCACGTTCTCGCGCGGCAGCCAGGTGTCGCTGCCGACACTCGCCTCGAAGTCCTCGAAGTCCTCGAAGTGCTGCTGGGCGGCGTGCAGGTCGACACCCGCGTCGAGGACGATGAGGCGCGCCCAGGCCTCGGGGACGGCGAGGGTCGAGCCGCTCTGGCGGGCGACGTCCAGGACCTCACGCAGCAGGACGTGGGCGCGTTCGGGCCGGCCGACCGCCATCGCGAGCGACGCGGACGCCACCCCTCGCAGCTGGCGGGCCGCGTCTGAGACCCCTGGCGGGGTCGCGCCCTCGTCGGCGCGGACCGCCGCTGCGACGTCGCCGCGTTCGACGGCGGTGCGCACGGCTACCCACTGGTACCCCCCGGTCGGCTCGAAGGCTCCGAGCTGGGAGGCCTCCTCGTGCAGGGCGGCGTGCTCGCGCCGTCCTAGTAGGTCGTGAGCGACCAGGGACCGCAGCGCGACGAGCGCAGGCACCGTCAGCGGCGTGGCTCCCCCGAGCAGCTGGGACGCCCGGAGCAGCGCCTCCTCGGCCGCCCAGGCGTCTCCGAGCACAGCACCCCCGAGCCAGGCCACGACGAGCACGTGCGCGCGGATCCGCGGGTCCACGGTGAGGTCCAGGGCCTCGCGGCTCCACCGGCGTGCGGCGCGGAACTGCCGCCGGGGCACGAGAACCGTCTGCACCAGGGCTGCCCGGGCCAGCGACCGGCGCTGGGGGTCGCCTTCGAGGTCGGCCTCGTGGACGGCACGCAGGGCGCGGTCCGCGTCGGCCCCGGTGTCGCCGTCGCCAAAGAGCTCGGTCGTCCGGGGCGGGAGGGACGTCGCGGGAGCGTCGTCAGCGGCGTCGACCAGCGTGAGCAACCTGACCGGCGTGGTCACTGGCGTCGTGGCCGACCCGGTGGACGCGGCGAGGGCGGCGGCGGCGTCCTGTGCGGCACCCGCCTCGTGGACCAGCCCGAGCCGGCCGGCGACGTCCTCGTCACCGAGATGGAGTACCAGCACCTCGTCTTCGAGGAGTTCGCACGCAAGGTGCAGCCGGCGATCAACCCGTTCCAGCCGTTCGCGTTCGCCCAGACGGACCTGAACCCGGCCGTGACGGCCGAGTTCGCCCACGCCGTCTACCGGTTCGGCCACTCGATGCTCACCGACACCATCTCGCGCCGGAACGAGGACGCCGCCGGGCCGGACGGGGAGTTCGGCACCTCCGACGACGTGAGGGGTGACACCGACGACGTCTCCCTGCTCGAGGGCTTCCTCAACCCGCCCAAGTACACCGACGGCGGCAGCGCCGGCGACCTCACCTCGGAGGAGGCCGCGGGCAGCATCGTGATGGGCATGACCGACCAGACCGGCAACGAGCTCGACGAGTTCGTCACCGAGACCCTGCGCGACAACCTGCTCGGGCTCCCGCTGGACCTGGCGACGGTCAACATGACACGGGCGCGCTCGGAGGGGGTCCCCCGCCTGAACGCCTTCCGCAAGCAGCTCCACGCCGCCACGAACGACGGGCAGCTCCAGCCGTACACCAGCTGGGTCGACTTCGGGGAGAACCTCAAGCACCCCGAGTCCCTCGTCAACTACGTCTTCGAGAAGCAGCTGACCGACCTGCAGAACGGCGACCGCGTGTACTACCTGGCGCGCACGCCCGGCATGAACCTGCACACCCAGCTCGAGGGCAACTCGTTCGCCGAGCTGATCATGCGGAACACGAACGCGCACACGCTCAAGGCCGACGTGTTCGCGACCGCGGACTGCACGTTCGAGCTGAAGAACCTCAAGGGCACGCCTGCCGGGCTCGCGACCTCGGGCAACACCGTCGCCGACGACCCGCAGTCCGACTGCGACGAGACCGCCGCGCTGATCCGGATGCCGGACTGCACGATCAAGTACCGCGCGGTCAACAGCGTCGACCCGGCCGGGATCAACGGCCAGAGCGTCTACAACGGCGCGGCCGGCGTCGACCGCGTCTACGGCGGCAACGACAACGACACCTTCTTGGGGCGGTGCGGGCAACGACCGCATCGAGGGTGGCGACGGCGCCGACATCGGGCTCGGGGGCGAGGGCAACGACATCATCACCGACCTCGCCGGCGACGACGTGCCCAAGGGCGGTCCCGGCAACGACGCCATCGACGCCGGCCCGGGTCTCGACATCGTGATGTCGGGTGAGGGCAAGGATTTCACCAACGGCGGCGCGAACATCAACGAGACCTTCGCCGGTGCCGGGGACGACTTCGTCATGGCCGGCGAGGGTGAGGACGCCGTCTTCGGCGACAGCGGGGACGACTGGGAGGCGGGCGGCAACCAGCCGGACCTGCTCCAGGGCGACAGCGGCAACCTGTTCTTCCTGGGCGACAGCCAGACCGCCGGTCACGACATCCTCGTCGGCCAGGGCGGCGACGACGACTACGACGGGAGGGCGGCGACGACATCGGTGTCGCAGGGCCCGGCATCGAGAAGGTCGCCGGTGCCTCCGGGTACGACTGGGAGATCGGCCTGGGCGACCCGCAGCCGCAGGACGCGGACCTGAACCTGCCGATCCCGCCGCTGACCACCCCGCTCGCCACGGTGGTTGCCAACTCGGCGGCCCAGTTCTGTCCCCTGCTCAGCGGGCCGGTCTGGGGTGACGGCAACAGCCTGCTCGGCGGCGGCGGCAGCGACCTGATCGAGGGCCGCGGCGCCGACGACGTCATCGACGGTGACCGGTACCTCGGCGTTCGGCTCAGCGTGCGCACCAACGCCGCCGACCCGGCCACCGAGATCGGCAGCGCGAGCGCCGACCAGACCGGTCAGAGTGCGATGACCAGCCAGTATCTGCGCGACGCCGCCGGCAATCTCACCGGCTCGACGCTGCAGGCGGCCGTGTTCGCCGGCACCGTCGACCCCGGGAACATCGTGGCCGTCCGGGAGGGTGCTCACCGGCTCCGGTGGCACCGACACCGCGCTGTTCAGCGGCCGCGGACGAAGTACACGATCACCCCCGTCGCCGCCGCAGGAGGCGACCTGACCGCAGTCCGGGTGGTCCAGACCGGCGCCAACGTCGTGGGGCAGAAGGCGAGCGACGGTACCGACACCGTGCGGAACGTCGAGCTGCTGAAGTTCTCCGACCAGACCGTGGCGCTCACCCCCCCCGGGTGCGCCCACGATCGGCACGGCGACGGCGTCCTCCGGTGCCACCACCACCGGGACGGCGACCGTGTCCTGGTCCGCACCTGCCGGAGCGGCGGCGTCGGCGATCACCAGCTTCGAGATCGTCGCCACCCCCGCGACCGGCGCGGCGGTCACCCGTACCGGGATCGCCTGACCGGGCTGCGGCACGGCGACCTCTTGACCTTCGTCGCGCCGGACAGCGGCGAGGCAAACGCTCAAGCGCGTCGTGGGGTTACCGGGCGACGTCGTCGCCATCGAGGACGCCGTCCTGTCGCTCGACGGCGAGGCCGTGGACGAGCCCTACGTCGACCCGACCTCCGTGGACGGGGTCTACTACGGCCGGTCACGGTGCCGGACTCGCAGGTCCTGCTGATGGGCGACGACCGGGAGCGCTCGATTCGACTCGCGCTCCTACGGCCCGGTGCCCCTCGCGGACGTCACCGGACGGGTTCTCGGCAGCTGGTCCTGGTGACACCGGGGAGAACATACCGGTCACCCAGGTCACGCACCGACGCCGCGACGCCCCCCACCCGACGGGGTGGGGGGCGTCGCGGCGTCGGTGGCTACCGGCGGACGGTCAGCGTCTGCGGCGCGCTGCTCGCACCCAGGTGGTCCGTGTCGCCGCTCCAGCTCGCGATCACGGTGTAGCTGCCCACCTTGCCCGGAGCCTTGGCCGTGACGCTCCACCGACCCGATGCGGCCACCGTGGCGTTTGCGGTCACCGTCCGTTGGCCGGGCGCCGTGATCCGCACGTTAATCCTCGCGCCGGCATGCACGGGCGCCAGCGTGCCCGACAGCGGCAGTGACTTGCCGCGGTTCACCGAGGTGACCAGCTGGTCGAGGGTGACGACCGCCCGGACGCTCACGCGCTGGGGCGAGCTGGCCGAGGCCTGGTTGCTGGTGTCGCCCGCGAACACGACCCGGTAGTCCACCGTCGCCCCTGGCGTCACCCCGCTGAACGAGAAGCTGCCATCGGCGGCTGTGGTGGCATCGGCCGCCGCCGACCAGGCGCTGCTGTTCAGCGCCCTCGACTCCAGGACGAGCGACCTGGCGCCGAGACCGGATCCCGAGGACGTCAGTCGCCCGCTCAGCGCGGTAGCCTGACCGAAGTCCACCGTCGCCGGCGAGGGACTGGCCAGCGTCAGGCTACTGATCGGCAGGCCGATCGAGAAGGCCCAGGAACCCACGACGCTGACGTTGCCCGCCGGGTCGATCGCGCGGGCCTTGAGCGTAAGCGTCCGCGAGACGGTGATCGCAGCGGTGTATCGGGTGCTGCTCGCCGACGGTGTCGAGCCGTCGACGGTGTAGTAGATCGCAGCGGTGCTGTCATCGCTGCTCAGCGACACGGACTGGCTGCTCGTGAAGCTGCCTCCCGCCGGGTCCGCCGACACGGTCGGCACCACGGTGTCAATCGTGTACGTCTCCGTGCCCACCGCCGTCCCCGAGCCGTCCGGGGCGATCGCGACGAACCTCAGCGTCGTCGTACCCTCCGCCGTCACGGACACCGGCTCGTTGTACAGCGCGCTGGACGTGTCGGGCAGGCTGCCGTCGGTGGTGTAGCGGATCTCCGCACCCGCGTCGCTGCTGCTGAGAGTGACCTGCTGGTCGCTGGTGTACGTGCCGCCGACCGGGCTGGCGGCCACCCGGAGCGAGGCGATCCTGCCCTGGACGACGAACTTGTCGGTCCTACCCAGGAGCACCGGTGTCGCCAGCTCGTTGCCGTTGCCGTCGCTGACCCGCTCCATCCGGAACTCGTTCGTACCGAACGGGCTCCCGACCACACTGTGCGGCGTCCCGCCGTCCCCGACGTACCCTTCCGGCGCGCCGGAGTTCCACCGCAGGAAAGGACCCACGGGAGCCTCGAGCATGGCGGTGAAGTCGCAGGGCCCGCTCAGGCAGCCGGTGTCGTCGGTGAAGAAGATCGACCCGTCCGCGCCGGCGGTGAGCAGCTCCTCACCGTAGGGGTGGGTCACGCGGTAGGTCGCCTCCGGCACCAGGTTGTCGGCGCGGACGCGGATCCGGCCGAACGCGATCTGGTCACCGTCCCTGACCGGGCCGTTGACGAACGCCGCCTCGGCGGCCAGGACCAGCCGCGCCCTCGTGGCGCCGGCGTCGAACGATGCGTCACCGGACCACCAGAACGCCTCGTCAGGGAAGTTGCCCGGGAAGGAGATCGGCGCACTCGGGTCGGGCAGGTCACCAACGACCGGGCACAGGGGGTCGTCGAGGCACAGCTCGAGCCTGACCGGGTCGAGTGCCGTCGCCCCGAAGTCCTCGTACCAGACCGGGAACCCGTTGGCCGGGTTGATCGCACCTGCAGCCTTGAGGTTGTGGATGACGTAGTCGAACGCTCGCACCGGGCCGGGGCTGCCGAACTCGCTGAGGGCGAAGGCCCGGACCGTCGTCGGACGGTTCACCGGGATCGGGTCCGTGTACCGACGCGTGGTCCCGGTCGGCTCACTTTCCTGGACGCGTGGTGTCGTGCCGTCGGTGGTGTAGAAGATCTCCGGCTGGGTGGCGATCTCGGCGCCGTCGAGGAGGCCGATGAGGGTCACCGCCTGACCGCCCTGGAACGGGCCGTCGGTGGGGTCGGGAGAGGCGCTGACGGTGGGCAGCGCCCCGTCCACCTGGTACTCCTCGGTGTACACCGAACTGGTCCGGTGCGTGACCAGGTCCACCGCCATGAACTTCAGCGTCGTCGCGCCGGCCGGGATGCGGACCACAGCCGCCGCGTCGGAGTCGCCGCTGCTTGGCACGTACTCCGTGCCGGTGGTGACGTTGCCGTCGGCGTCCACAGAGGGCGTGCTGCCGTCGGTGGTGTAGACGATCTTGGCCTCGTCGGGGAAGGACGCCTGGATCTTCACATCCTGCGGCTGGCCATAGAGACCACCCGGGGGGGAGGCGGTGGCCCGCAACTGAGCCACCCGACCCTGGACTGCGAACAGGTCGCTCTGGACGCGGTTCACACCGGCCCCGCCGATGTTCGGGCCCTCGATCCGGAAGAAGTTCGTCCCGTGGGGACTGCCCACGACCGCGTGCTCCACCAGCGGGTTGCCGACGTACCCCGCAGGCGCCGCGGGGCCGACGCTGGGGTCCCAGCGAAGGAACGGACCCACGCGACCGTCGAGCGCCTGTGCGAAGTCGCAGGGGGCGGTCAGGCAGCCGATGTCCTCGGTGAGACGCGCCCGTCCCCGGTCGTCAGCGGTGACGACGTCCACGCCGTACGGCGTGGTGACGGTGTACGTCTCGCCTGGCTCGGCGTCATCGATCCGGATCCGCAGGCGCGCGAAGGCGATCTGCTGGCCGACGGCGACGTCACCGGTGCCTCCGAAGGCAGCCTCCTGAGCCAGGACGAGCAGAGCGCTGGCGCCGGACCCCGTCTGCATGGCCGACTCGGCGGACCACCAGAACGACTCGTCGGGGAAGTTGGCCGGGAAGGACCGCGGCTGGTTCGGGTCGGGAAGGTCACCGACCACCGGGCACAGCGGGTCGTCGTAGCAGACCTCCAGGCGCACCGGGTCGAGTGCTGCCGACGCGTCGCCCTTGTCCCCGTACCAGAACGGGTAGCCGTGCTCGGCGTCGACCGGACCGACGGATCCGAGGGCACCCTTGGCGCGCAGGTCCGGGATATCGATCAGGTAGTTCTCGGTGATGACCGTCGACTGGCCGGCCTGGGTCACGGCGAGGAACTTCAAGGTGGTGTAGCGCTCGAGATGGATCGGGTCGTTGGTGTACAGCTCGCCGTGCTGAACCGCGGTGACCTCCATGGTTGCAGGGTCCTGCTGGACGACGGGGTCCTGACCGTCGGTGCTGAAGTAGATCGCGGCATCCGGGTCGGTCGCGGTCAGCCGCACGTCCTGGGCCGCACCGTAGGACCCGCCCGCCGGGTCGGCGCTCACCGACGGCGCGCCGATCGTGTAGCTCTGCCGGTTCACGGCCGAGACGTTGCCGGCGGCGTCGACGGCCACCGACTTGAGCACCGTGGCCGCACCGTCGGTGTTGCCGTTCACGGGGACCGGCACGGTGTAGGGCGTGCTGTCGGGCGTCGGGTCGGCCGGGTCCGCCCCGCCGACCGGCACCAGGGCGGTCGTGTAGAAGATCCTCGGGGCGGGGTCCTTGTCGTCGGTCGCCGAGAGCGTGACTCGCTGCGCCGAGGCGAAGGTCCCGCCCTCGGGGCTCGCGGTCAGCCCGGGGGCCGTGCCGTCGATCGTGTACCGGTCGGAGCTGGCCGGGAACGGTGCACCGGTCGCCGGGTCGATCAGGGCGCGACCGTCGGCGACGTTCACGGCGTGCAGCGTGGTGTCGACGCCTACCGAGATCGGTCCCTCGTAGGGGACGGCCGTCGCAGCGAGGCTGCCGTCGGCGCCGGCAGGTGCGCTCCCGTCGGTGGTGTAGTAGATCGTCGCGCCGGGCTCCGAGTCGACGAGCTGGACGTCCACGGCGGACTGGTAGGCCCCGCCGGCCGGGGAGGCGACGACCTTCGGCCGAGCGAGGCGGCCCTGGACGGCGAGCTTGGTCACTTCGGCCGCCACGTCCGGCTGCGGCAGGTCGACGCCGGCCGCGTCGGCGATCCGGCTCACCCGCACGTAGTTCTGGTCGATCGGGCTGCCGACGACCGCGTGCTCGGTCAGGCCGTCGCCGAGGAAACCGGCCGGTGCCGCCGGGGCGACGGCCGGGTCCCAGCGAAGGAACGCGCCGCCGACGCCACCGACTCCCGAGTCCGCAAGTCCGGAGAAGGCGCCACAGCTCGGGGTGAGGCAGCCGACGTCCTGGGTGTCGTTGATCTCTCGACCGGTCCCGACGGCCGGGACGACATAGGTCTTGGAGCCGTAGGGGTAGCGGACCTCGTACGTGCCCGGCTGCGTGAGATCGAGACGGATCCGGACGCGGTTGAAGGCGATCTCCTGATCAGGGCCGGGCCCAGCGAACGCCGCCTCGGTCGCCATCTCGACCAGCCCGTTCGCGGCCGAGCCGACGACGGTGGCGGACGCGTTGAACCAGAACGCCTCTCCCTCCGGTGCGACCAGCTCGGCGCGGGTCCCGAGGCACTCCGGCGCGTCGAGGCACAGGTCCAGCCGGACGCCGGCGTCGTCGGCGACCCAGAACGGGTAGCCGGTGGACGGATCGACCGGACCGACGCCGACCTGGGCGGCGCTGGCCGCCGGAACGAGCCAGCCGAGGACGAGGGCGCCGATCAGGACCGCCACCAGCGCGCGCCGTCGAGTCGTCCCTCTAGCGCCGGTGCGGGCAAGGCGGTGGTGGCTCAAGTTCATGACTGGGTCCCAATCGTACGAATGTCGCAAGACAGAGCGTGCGCTACGCAAGCGCCTCGCAGTCTCAATGCGACACCTTTGGGAAACCTTGGACTCGGTCCGGTTCCCCGGGTGGTCCGTCGCTGGGACCGCGGCGGGCCGGTCCGTTCGACGAGGCCAGCCAGCGCGCGCCGAGGACGACCAGCAGAACCCACTGCGCCCTCGCGGCCGCCCACAGCGCCGCGGAGCGCCGTTAGGACTGTCCGCAGTGCTCGAGTGCTCGCAGTGCTCGCAGTGCTCGCAGTGCTCGCAGCGCCGCACGACGGGCGCGCCCCGCGCCGCGACGGGCGCGCCCTGCTCGTCCGCCCACCGGCGGTGGCCACCGGGGTAGCGCGGGCCGTAGGCGCGCCAGAGCGCGAGGGGCACGCCCGGCGGTCGGTTGCCGTAGAGCGCGGAGTCCCGGCGCATCACGAGCTCTGCCTGCGTGTCGCTCGCGGTGAGGTCGCCGCTCCGACCGTACTCAGCAGCGTCCCGCGCCACTTCCTCATCCGTGAGGGGGTCGAGGTCGACGGCCGGCTCGCTCATCGGTCCGAGTCCTGCACCGGCAGGACCACGACACCGAACTCGTCGAAAGTGTCGGAGCCGTCGCCAAACCTGCCCACCAGAGCGAACCCACGTCCGAAGATTTACACCGGATCTGGGACGCGACCCAGGCGGGGCGGACCGAGCAGAGCGACACTGATGCGACCGAACTTCTCCAAGACCTGGGCGCGCGCCCTGGGCGGCGCGGGCCTGGACGGCATCCACTTCCACGATCTACGGCACACCGGGAACCACCTCGCTGCCCTGACCGGCGCGAGCACCCGGGAGCTCATGGGCCGGATGGGTCACGCGAGCATGGCGGCGGCGATCATCTACCTGCACCGGACGGCAGACCGAGACCGTGTGATCGCGGACGCTCTGGACGTGATGCTGGCCGCGCCAGGAGCGGCGGAACCGATCGCCGAAGGGCACGCAGAGGGCACGTGGGGCAGGCTGAGGGGGCCAGCAGACGAGGGCCCCAGGTCGACAGACGCCGATGACCTGGGGCTTCGGGAGGGGAGCGGGTGACGGGAATCGAACCCGCACTGTCAGCTTGGGAAGCTGATGTTCTGCCATTGAACTACACCCGCGCGTACCGGCCTGGCCGGTGCGCGCGCCAGCATAACCGAGGGCTGTCGGCGCCCCCGCTACCCTGCGCGGGTGCTGCTCTCCGATCGCGACATCACCGCCGAGGTGGACGCCGGGCGCGTCGTCCTGAGCCCGTACGAGCCGGCGATGGTGCAGCCCAGCAGCATCGACGTCCGGCTCGACCGGTACTTCCGGCTGTTCGACAACCACAAGTACGCCGTGATCGACCCGGCGCAGGAGCAGCCGGACCTGACGCGGCTCGTCGAGGTCGACCCAGGGGAGCCGTTCGTGCTCCACCCGGGGGAGTTCGTGCTCGCCTCCACCTACGAGCGGGTGAGCCTGCCGGACGACGTCGCCGCCCGGCTGGAGGGCAAGTCCAGCCTCGGCCGACTCGGGCTGCTGACGCACTCCACGGCCGGCTTCATCGACCCGGGCTTCACGGGCCACGTCACCCTCGAGCTGTCCAACGTGGCGACCCTGCCGATCACGCTGTGGCCGGGCATGAAGATCGGGCAGCTCTGCTTCTTCCGGCTGTCGTCCGCCGCCGAGCACCCCTACGGCAGCGAGCGGCACGGGTCGAGGTACCAGGGGCAGCGCGGGCCCACCGCGAGCCGCTCGTTCCAGAGCTTCCACCGCAGCGAGGTATGAGCCCGACCTCCCCGCGCCGTTGCCCGAGGATGCCGAGCGGGTGACGGCCAGTCCCGACGGCTCAGGTCCGCGGCCTGCCGTGCCGACATCCGTCAGCGTGAACACCGACATGGCGGCGCCCGCGACCCGGCTCGGCACCGTGCGCCAGGCGATCCACGGCACCACCGGCTCCGTCGTCGCGTTCGAGCTGCTCTTCCGCGACGGGGAGACGACCGGCGACCTGTCGTCGTCCGAGGCCGCCGAGCGCGCCACCGCCTACGTGCTGGCGGACGCGTTCTCGGGCATGAACCCCGCGCACGCCGGTGACGGCCTGCCCCTTTTCGTGAACCTGCCCCGGGCCTTCCTCGTGGGTGACCTGCCGCTGCCGTGCCCGCCCGACGCGGTCGTGCTGGAGATCCTCGAGAACGTCGCCGTCGACGACGCGCTGCTCACCGCCGTCCGGTCGCTGCGCGAGCAGGGCTTCTCCTTCGCCGTGGACGACTACGCCGGCGAGGTCGAGCGGCTGCCGCTGCTGGCCCTGGCCGACTACGTCAAGGTCGACGTCCGCGCCGTGAGTGTCGAGGACGGCGGCCTCGCCGCAGTCGTCGCCACGGCCCGGCGGGAGGCCCCCCGCGCCCGGCTGGTCGCCGAGCGCGTCGAGGACCCCGCCGAGGTCCCGGGCCTGGCCGCCCTCGGCTTCACCCTGTTCCAGGGCTTCGCGTTCCACCGCCCGGCACCGGTGCCCGGTCAGTCCATCGACCCGTCCCGCGGCGTCGCGCTGCGCCTGCTGGCGCGTCTGGCGGCCGGCGACGCCGGGCCCGTGGACGTCGAGCCGCTCGTCTCCAGCGACGCCGCCCTGGCGTTGCGGGTGCTGCGCGCCGCCAACTCCGCCGCCGTCGGGGCCTCCCGCGAGGTGTCCTCGCTGCGGCAGGCCCTCGTGCTGCTGGGCCCGTCGCAGCTCAGCGCGTGGGTGCTGCTGATGCTGCTCGGCGCCGGAGCGGGGAGCAGCCTCACCGAGATGGTGACGTCCCTGGCACGCGCCGGGGCCTGCGCCCGGCTGGTGCCGGCCCGTCGCGACGAGGCCTTCACCGTCGGCCTGATGTCTGGGGTCGCGGAGGTTCTCGGGCTCGACCTGCGCGAGGTCGTCGAGGGCACCGGTCTCGCCGGACCCGTCCGTACCGCGCTGCTCGAGCACGGCGGTGAGCTCGGGGAGGCACTCGCGACCGTCGTCGAGCACGAGAAGGACGGCGCGCCCGCGACACCCGACGTGACGCGAGCCGTGCTCGCCGGCCTGAACGAGGCCCTGGCGCTGGTGCGCACCACGGCCGCCTGAGCCGCCCCGGCGCTCAGCCGCCCTGCGGCGCCGCGTCGCCCGCCCCGCCCGGTGCGGGCGCGTCGTCGGTACCGCGCCGCACCGCGGCCAGCAGCATCTGGGCGACGTCGAGTACCTGCACCTCCTCGCGTGCCGTGCCCGCGGCCTGCGCGGAGGTCAGCCCGTCGGAGAGCATCACCCGGCAGAACGGGCAGCCGATCGCGATCGCGTCCGCGCCGGTCGCGACGGCCTCGGCGGTCCGGTTGTCGTTGATCCGGGTGCCGAGCCGCTCCTCCATCCACATCCGCGCGCCGCCGCCCCCGCAGCAGAACGACCGTTCGCGGCTCCGCGGCATCTCCCGCAGCTCGACCCCGGGCAGGGCCCCGATCAGGTCACGCGGCGGGGAGTAGACGCCGTTGTGCCGGCCCAGGTAGCAGGGGTCGTGGTAGGTCACCGACCCCGCCGTGGCCGCCGCCCCGGTCACCGTGCCGCCGTCGGGGGCCGCGACCGGCGTCAGCCGCCCCTCCCGCACGAGCCGGTTGAGCAGCTGGGTGTGGTGCACGACCTCGTAGCTGCCGCCGAGCTGCGGGTACTCGTTCTTCAGCGTGTTGAAGCAGTGCGCGCAGGTGACCACGATGCTGCGGGCCCCGGCCTCGGCGAGGGTCTCGACGTTCGCCTGCGCGAGCATCTGGAACACGAACTCGTTGCCCGCGCGCCGCGCCGGGTCACCGGTGCACGACTCGCCGCCCCCGAGGACGGCGTACGAGACACCCGCGGTGTGCAGCAGCTCGGCCACCGCACGCGTCGTCTTCTTGGCGCGGTCCTCGAGCGCGCCGGCGCAGCCGACCCAGAACAGGTAGTCCACCCCTGCGAGGTCCTCGACGTCGGTACCGACGACCGGGACGTCGAAGGGCAGGTCCTTCGCCCAGTCCAGCCGCGCCCGGGCGTTCACGCCCCACGGGTTCGCCTGGTTCTCGAGGTTCTTGAACAGCCCGTTCAGCTCGGCCGGGAACGCCGACTCGATCAGCACCTGGTTGCGCCGCATGTCGACGACGTGGTCGACGTGCTCGATGTCGACGGGGCACTGCTCGACGCACGCGCCGCATGTCGTGCACGACCACAGCACGTCGGGGTCGATCACGGCCCCGCCGCTGGGACGCCACGGCTCGCCCTCGGTGGCCCCGACGAGCGGGCGCTCGGCCTCCGCCCGCGCGGCCGCGGGCACCGAGCTGGGCGTGCCGTCCGGCTCGGCCTCGGCGGTGCGCTCCTCCTCGCTCGCCGCCAGCCACGGCGCCTTGGCGTAGGCGTGGTCTCGCAGCGAGAGCACGAGCAGCTTCGGGGACAGCGGCTTGTCGGTGTTCCACGCCGGGCACTGGTCCTGGCACCGACCGCACTCGGTGCACGTGGAGAAGTCGAGCAGGCCCTTCCACGTGAAGTCCTCGACGGCGCCCACGCCCAGCACGGCGTCCTCGTCGAGGTCCTCGATGTTCTCGAAGTCGACGACCTCGCCGTCCACGGCGATCGGGGCGAGCGCGCCGAGCGACGTGCGGCCGTCCGGGTGCCGCTTGGTCCAGATGTTGACGAACGCGAGGAACCGGTGCCAGGCGACGCCCATCGTCAGGTTCAGGGCGATGGTGACGAACCAGGCCATCGAGATGAGGATCTTGAGCGCGGCCACGACGACGACCGCGGTCGCGAGCGACGCCGTCGAGGCGCCGTCGACGGCTCCGCCGAGCCAGCCCGTCAGCGGGTAGTGCAGCGCGATCGAGCGACCCGAGCCCGACCGGCCGTCGAGCACCGACTCCATCGCCCGCAGCGCGACGATGCACAGCCCGATGCCGAGGATCGTCGCCTCGACGTAGTACGCCTGCCAGAACGAGGAGCCGAAGAACCGCGACCCGCGCTCGCCACCGGCCCGGACGGCGGCACCGGCCGCCGCGGTCGCCTCGCCGTGGCCGGCGGACCGGCGTGGGTGACGGACCTGGCGGAGGACGATCAGGTACGTGATCCCGGCCAGCATCGCCCAGGCGATCGCCTCGGTCGCCCACTCCAACGGCGCGAGGTGCCCGATCAGCGGCAGCGCGAACGTCGGGTCGAACAGCTGGCCGTAGGCGGTCACCAGCGTCAGGAACAGCAGCCCGAAGCCGACCATCACGACCCAGTGGGCGACCGCCACCCAGGGCAGCCGTGCCATCCGGGTGTGGCCGAGCACCTCGCGCACCAGGGTCAGCGTCCGTGCGGCCGGCTGTTGCGTGCGGCCGGCGGCGTCCGGGCGCCCCAGCCGGACGGTGCCGACGATCTGCACCACCGCCCGCGCGAACAGGGCCACGCCGACCGCGGTGGCCACCAGACACAGCACGATCGCGATGACCTGCATCCCGGGCGCTCCTCGCTCTCCGCTGGATCCCGCGCGCCCACCGTAGGGCGGCGCGGCCGATGCTACTGGCCGGTAACCCCGGCAGCCGTGACCCGACCGGCGGCGTCGCGGCCCGAGGCGGCCACCACTGCCGCGATCCGGGCGACCTCCTGCGGCCCGACGCGGCAGCAGCCGCCGACGAGCCGCGCCCCGGCGTCGACCCATGCGGCCACCCGCTCTGCGGGCCCGCCGCCGGGGCTCGGGGCCGCAGGCACCCACCGCCGGGCCACCGCGTCCCAGTGGTCGCCCCGGTTCGGGTAGGCCACCGCTGGCAGGCCGGTGGCCGCGACGGCCTCGACCGCGGGCAGCACGTCGGCCGGGTCGCAGCAGTTCACCCCCGCCGCGACCACCCCGGGCACCTCCGCGGCCATCGCGAACGCCTCGGACGCCGGCTCGCCGGCCCGCGTGCGCACGACCCCGCCGGCGTCGGTGACCACGGTGAGGGACAGCCACGCCGGCACGCCCAGCGCGGCCACCTCGGTGAGCAGTGCCTCGGCCTCCGCGAGGGACGGCACGGTCTCGCAGGCCAGCACGTCCGCGCCCGCCGCCGCCAGCGTTCGCAGCCGCGGCCGGTGCCAACGCCGCAGTGCGCCCACGGCGAGGCCGTAGTCGCCGCGGTACTCCGAGCCGTCCGCGAGCACGGCCCCGTACGGGCCGACGGACGCCGCCACCCAGCCCGGGCTCGAGCCCAGGCCTCGGCGGGCGAGCGCGACGCTGCCGGTCAGCAGCCGGTCCGCCTCGTGCCGGCCGAGGCCGGCCGAGGCGAAGCCCTGCCGGCTCGCCTGGTAGCTCGCCGAGGTCAGCACGGCGGCGCCCGCATCCGCGTGCGCCGCATGCGCGGCCACGACCGCATCCGGGTCGTCGCGCAGCAGCCGCGCCGACCACAGCGCGTCGGACAGGTCGTGCCCGGCCGCCTCCAGCGTCGTGGCCAGACCGCCGTCGAGGACGACGGGCCCGGCGGCCAGGGCGGCCCGCAGGTCGACCGTCGAGCTGCCCGCCGTCATGGTGAGCAGCGTGGCACGGGGGGATCCGCGGCGGTCACCCCCACGCGTCGACCGCCAGCCGGACAGCCAGCGCCGCCCCCCCGAGCCCGATCACCACACGCAGCGGGCCGTCCGGTGCGCGGCGTACGAGCAGCGGTCCGAGCCGCGCCCCGACGACGACCCCGACCGCCATCGCCGCGGCCGCGCCCCAGTCGACGGGCGCCAGCACGGCGAACCCCACGGCGGCCACCCCGTTCGACACCCCCAGCAGCACGTTCTTGTGGGCGTTCGACCGGGCGAGGGAGTCCTCGCTCGTCGCCTGCAGCACCGCGAGGAGCACGACTCCGGCCGCGGCGCCGAAGTAGCCGCCGTAGGTCGCGGACCCCAGCACGCCCAGGGCCCGGACCCGGCGCGCCCGCCGCGGGTCCGGGTGCCGGCGGGCGGCGGCCCGGCGCAGCGCCGGCTGTGCGACGAGCAGAACGGACGCGGCCGCGACGAGCACCGGCACGACCACCTCGAACGTCGACGCGGGCAGCAGGAGGAGCACCGCGGCACCCGCCGCGCCGCCGACCGCCATCAGCACCGCCAGCCGGGCGACCCGGCCCCACTGGCCCCGCAGCTCGGGTGTCGACCCGGCGGCGGCGCCGACGCCGTTCGCGGTGAGGGCCACGGTGTTGGTCACGTTGGCGGCCAACGGTGACAGGCCCGCCGCGAGCAGTGCCGGGTAGGACACGAGCGACGCCAGCCCCGCGACGCTGCCGACCAGCCCCGCCCCCAGCCCCGCGGCGACGAGACCGGCGACGCCTGCGGCGCTCACGGGGCGCCGGCGGGGGGTCGCTGCCCGCCGCCGCACGCCACGCCGGGGACGCTACCGGCCGGAGCGCGGGTCACGGTCCGGCAAAGACAGCGCCGGGGCGCCATGGCGCAAGGAATGCGCGCGCGCTGCGCGCCCTTGCCCTGGCAGGGTGAGCAGGCCCCGTCCCGTCGACGAGAGGTCGCGTCACCGCCGTGTCCACCGTCAGCCGGCCCGCGGCCCGCCGCCCTGGACCTCCTGAGGCGGCCCCACCGGCGCGACCCGACGCCGAGATGAGTCGGCGGCGGTACGTGCAGCTCGTCCTCGTCCTGGGCTCGCTGATCGCGATCGGCCCGCTGAGCATCGACATGTACCTGCCGGCGCTGCCCGCGCTGGCGAGCGACCTGGGCGCGGACGACGCCGCCGTCCAGGCGACCCTCACCGGGATGCTCCTCGGGCTCGGGGTGGGCCAGCTGGTGATCGGGCCGCTCTCGGACGCGCTCGGCCGGCGCCGGCCGCTGTTGATCGGGGTCGTCGGCCACGCGGTGACGTCCGTGCTGTGCGCGGTGGCCCCCGACGTCCTCAGCCTGACCGCCGCTCGCACCTTGCAGGGAGTCGCCGGGGCGGCCATCTCCGTCGTCGCGATGGCGATCGTGCGGGACCTGTTCACCGGGATCGCCGCGGCCCGGCTGCTGAGCCGGCTGATGCTCGTGATGGGTGTCGCGCCCGTCGCCGCACCGACTCTCGGTGGGCAGCTGCTGCAGCTCACGTCGTGGCGCGGCATCTTCGCGGTGCTCGCGGCCGTCGGCGTCGTCCTGGTCGTCGTGGCGGCGTTCGGGCTGCGCGAGACCCTCCCCCCGGAGCGTCGCCGGTCGGCGCACCCGGCGGCGACGCTGCGCACCTACCTGACCCTGCTGCGCGACGGCCCGTTCGTCGCCTTGGCCATGGTCGCCGGCCTGATGTTCGCCACGATGTTCTCCTACATCTCGGGTTCCCCGTTCGTGCTCCAGGGCCTCTTCGGCCTCGACCCGCAGCAGTACGCGCTCGTGTTCGGCCTGAACGCGGTCGGGATCGTGCTCTGCACGCAGCTCAACCCGGTGCTGCTGCGCCGCTTCACGCCCCTCGGCGTGCTCACGACCGCCGTCTCGATCGCGCTGACCGCCGCGGTCGTGCTGCTCACGGTCGCGGTCACCGGAATCGGTGGCCTGGTCGCGGTGCTCGTCCCGCTCGGCGTGATCATCGCGGTCTGCGGGCTCGCGTTCCCCAACACCCCGGCGCTGGCACTGTCGCGGCACGGGGAGTCCGCCGGCACCGCCGCCGCGATGCTGGGGGCGACCCAGTTCGGCATCGGCGGCCTCGCCGCACCGCTCGTCGGCCTGCTGGGCACGGGGTCGGCGGTGCCGATGGCGGCGGTGATGACGGCGACGACCGCGTCCGCGCTGACGCTGCTGATGCTCGTCGTCCGCCCGCGCCTGTAGAGGGGCGTCCCGCTACAGGGCCAGCAGTCCGTCGACGACCTCGGTGAGGTCGCCGCCCCGGACGTCGGCGGCCAGGAACACGTCACCTGGCTCGCCCTCGAGCCGCGCGCACCACCCGGCGAGAGCGCCGGCGCGCTTGGCGCCGTGGCAGTCCCAGGCATGCACCGCCACCAGGGCCATGCGGTCGAGGTCGGTGGCCAGGACCTTCGCGGCGTGCCGGTAGATGCCGGGGGCGGGCTTCCAGACCCCGGCCATCTCCGCGGTCACGACCTCGTCGACGTACTCCGCGAGTCCGGCACCGGCCAGGAACGAGCGGGTGTTGTCCGGGTCGCCGACGGTGAGGCAGCCGATCCTGACACCCGCCTCGGAGAGCTTCCGCAACGCAGGCTCGGCGTCGGGGAAGGCCGGGACCATGGCAAAGCCGTCCAGCACGTAGGCCATCTGGTCCTCGCTCATGGACTGACGGGTCTCGGTCCGCAGCGCCTGGCGCGCAGTCGGCCCGAACGCAGCGAAGTCCCCGGCCAACGCCAGGGCCATCGCGTCTCGCTGGAAACGCATGAAGAACGGGCCGAGCACGCTGGCAGGCTGTCCGACCTGCTCGAGGCGCTCCCCGATCGGGTCCAGGTCGAGCAGGGTCTCCAGCACGTCGAAGGCAACAGCCGTCACACGACCGGGCATGGTGTCTCTCCTCCAGTCTTCAGGAGTCCTGTCGGCTCCTCGGTCAGCACATCAGGTCACGCATCGCGTCGCGGTGGTGCTGCGTCGCATCGCCGCCGCAGCGACGGACCCGTAGCCTGCCCGCATGGCAGGAGCGACCACCCAGCAGGGCCCCGAGGACGACGACGAGCGCCTCGTCGAGATCGCGCACCACTGCTTCGACCTGGCGCGCGAGGGTCGCGCCGAGGACCTCGTGGCCTACCTGGAGGCAGGGGTGCCGGTCGACCTCACCGACGCGAAGGGGAACACGCTCGTGATGCTGGCCGCGTACCACGGGCACGCCGGCGCCACGGCCACCCTGTGCGCGCGTGGCGCGGACCCGGACCGGCCCAACGACCGGGGCCAGACCCCGCTGGCCGGAGCGGTGTTCAAGGTCGAGCCCGACGTCGTCCGAGCGCTCGTGGCGGCGGGCGCCGACCCCGACGCCGGCACTCCGTCGGCGCGCGCGTCGGCGACGTTCTTCGGTCAGCAGCAGCTTCTCGAGCTGCTGGGCTGACCGCCCGGCCGACGCCAACGGCGCGGTCAGCCGAGCACGCCGACGAGCCAGCGCAGCGCCGGCATCAGCACGGGCGCGCTCACTCCGATCAGCCCGAGGACGAGCAGCGCCGCGAGCAGGCGTGCGAGTGGCGAGGGCTCACCCGTCCGGTCGCCCCGCAGGGCACGCAGCAGCACGGGGTCAGCGTCGCACGACCAGGGCGTCAGGCGTCAGCCCGCTGTCAGCCCGCGTCGTGCACGCCCGACGGCAGGTGACCCGTCGACTTGCGGTAGTAGCCGGCCGCCTTGCGCGCCGCGAGCATCCGGGCGACGCCCACGAGCGCGCCGGTGGCCACGGCCCAGGCCAGCGCCTCGCCCCAGCCCGTCGCCGGGTCCTCCGGGTTGGCGGGCGGCGCCTTGCCGGTGCCCTTCTGCCAGGCGGTCGTTGCGACCTTCTTCGCGGCGATACCGGAGAGGATCGCTCCTCCGGTACCCATCACCTTCCACACCAAGGACCCCACGACTGCCTCCTGAAACCGGACGGGCCGAGTACCGGCCCACCGTGTCGCAGCGGCGGCCCCCGGGCAACCGGAGGTGCCGGCGGGTCGCCGGTGTGGTGCCGCGCCGGGGGACGGGGTAGCGTGCCCGGTGAACGACAGGGGAGCGCCCTCGGGCGCTGAGAGTGCGGACCAGCCGCAGACCCTCGAACCTGATCCGGTTAGCACCGGCGAAGGGAGTCGAGCACCTCGTCCGTGACCCACTGCCCACGGGTGGCCCGGTCCCGGATCCCCTCCTGACGACCAGGAGGAAGCGTGAACACCACAGCCGGACGCGCCACCGCGCGTCGCACCACCGACAGCAGCGCCCCCCGCCGCGGCTGGCGCGTCGTCGACATCGTCGTCGCCAGCGTCCTCGGGGTGGCAGCCGGCGTCATCTTCTGGGCCTGGGGGATCGCCTGGACCCCTCTGTCCGCGGGCCTCGCCTTCTTCGCCCCGCTGTCCGGCCTGCTCGCCGGCGGGTGGCTGTTCGCGGGGGTCCTCGGCGGGCTCGTCGTCCGTCGTCCCGGCGCGGCCCTGTTCACCGAGGTCGTCGCCGGCGTCGTCTCGATGGCCATCGGCACCCAGTGGGGCTTCAGCGTGCTGATCTGGGCCGTCGTGCAGGGCCTCGCCGCCGAGCTCGGCTTCGCCCTGCTCGGCTACCGCCGCTTCGGGCTGGGCGTAGCGCTGCTGTCCGGCGCCCTCGCCGGGGTGGCGGTCGGCCTGCTCGACAACACCTTCGCCAGCAACGTGACGTGGGAGCTCACGTGGAAGGCGGTGTACCTCGGCAGCACGGTCGCCTCCGGCGTGCTCATCGCCGGGCTGCTGTCGTGGCTCACGGTGCGGGCCCTCGCCGCGACCGGCGCGCTCGCCCCCTTCGCCGCCGGTCGCGACGGCCGGCAGGTCTGAGACCCCAGGGACGCGCCGTGAGCGGGTCGAGCGGTCGCGAGGTCGGCGGCGCGTCCGTGCGGGCGCGCGGCTGGGGGTGGCGTCACGGCGGCCGTCGCGCCCGTGCGGTCTCGGGCCTCGACCTCGACGTCGCCGCCGGGGAGCGCGTGCTTCTGCTCGGCGCCTCCGGTGCGGGCAAGTCGACCCTGCTCGCGGCGCTCGCCGGGCTGCTCGAGGACGGCGAGTCCGGGGACGCCGAGGGCGAGCTCCTCGTCGAGGGGGCGCCTCCCCAGGCCTCCCGCGGACGGACCGGCCTGCTGCTGCAGGACCCCGATGCCCACACGGTGCTGGCGCGGTGCGGCGACGACGTCGCCTTCGGCTGCGAGAACATCGGCGTCCCGCGCGAGGAGACGTGGCGGCGGGTCGACGCGGCCCTGGCAGCGGTCGGGCTGCCGGTCCGGCGGGACCGGCCCACCGCGGCTCTGTCGGGCGGTGAGCGACAGCGGCTCGCGCTCGCCGGGGTGCTGGCGATGGGGCCGGGCCTGCTGCTGCTCGACGAGCCGACCGCCAACCTCGACCCGGGCGGTGTCCTCGAGGTGCGCGACGCTGTCGTCACCGTCCAGCAGCGCACCGGTGCGACGCTGATCGTGGTCGAGCACCGCGTCGACGTCTGGTCCGAGGTGGTGGACCGGGCCGTCGTGCTCGGCCCCGACGGCGTCCTCGCCGACGGGGCCCCCCGTGCCGTGCTGGCCGCCCGGGGTGACGAGCTCGCCGCGGCGGGGGTGTGGGTGCCAGGCCGGCGTCCGTCGGTGCCTCGGCGCGCCGGATCGGCGGCCCGGGGCGCGGACCTGCTGACCGGCGCCGGTCTCGACGTGGGCCGCCCCGGTGCGGGCGTGGCTGCCCGCGGGCTCGACCTGCGGCTGGGCGCAGGCACCTGCACCGCGGTGACGGGACCCAACGGGTCGGGCAAGTCGACTCTGGCGCTCACCGTCGCCGGCCTGCTGCCCCCCCTGGGGGGTCGGGTGACGGCCTCGCGCGCCCTGCGCGACGGGCTGGGCCGCGACCCGCTGCACTGGCGGGCGCGGGAGCTGGTGCGTCGGATCGGCACCGTGTTCCAGGACCCCGAGCACCAGTTCCTCACCGGCACCGTCGCGGACGAGCTCGCGCACGGCCCCCGCCGCCAGGGGCTGCCGACCGCCGACGTCACCCGCCGCGTCGACGAGCTGCTGGCGCGGCTGCGGCTGGACCGGCTCGCGGCGGCGAACCCGTTCACCCTCTCCGGCGGCGAGAAGCGGCGGCTGTCGGTGGGCACCGCGATGGCGATACGGCCCGGCGTGCTCGTGCTGGACGAGCCGACCTTCGGTCAGGACGCCCGCACCTGGGCCGAGCTCGTCGCGCTGCTCGCCGAGGTCGCCGACGCGGGGGTCGCGGTGCTCGCCGTGACGCACGACACCGAGCTGGTCGACGTCCTCGCCGACGCCGTCGTGGCGCTGCCCGACGCCCGCCCGACGTCGGTTGGGGTGGCCACGTGAGCGTGGTCGCGATGGGCGCGCCCGTGCGCCCGACGCCCATCACCCGGGCCAACCCCGTCACCAAGCTCGGGGCGTGCCTGGTGCTCACCGCGGTGCTGCTGCTGTCGGTGGACTGGGTCAGCGCCGCGACGGCCCTCGCGGTCGAGGCGGCGGTGCTGCCGTGGTGCGGTCTGGCCGCCCGCGACCTGCTGCGTCGCACCGCCCCGGTCACGGTGGCAGCCGCGAGCGCCGGCCTCGTGACGTGCCTGATCGGCGTGGACGGCGGGTCGGTGCTGCTCGCGGCGGGCCCGCTCGACGTCACCGAGGGGTCGCTGCGCAGCGGGGTCGCGATCGTGCTCCGGGTGCTCGCGGTCGCGCTGCCGGGCGTGGTGCTGCTGGCGAGCACCGACGCCACGGACCTCGCCGACGGTCTCGCGCAGCGCCTCCACCTGCCGCACCGGTTCGTGCTCGGCGCGCTCGCTGGTCTGCGGCTCGTCGGGCTGATGGTGGAGGAGTGGCGCACCCTGGCGCTGGCGCGTCGGGCCCGCGGCGTCGGCGACGACAGCGGGCCGCTCGGCCGGGCCCGGATGCTCGCCGGTCAGGCCTTCGCGCTGCTCGTGCTCGCGATCCGGCGCGGCACGCGGCTCGCCACCGCGATGGAGGCCCGCGGCTTCGGCGCCCCCGGTCCGCGCACGTGGGCCCGACCGAGCACGTTCGCGCGCCGCGACGCGGCGCTCGCGGCCGGCGCCGTGACCGCGGCTGCCGCCAGCGCGACCTTCGCCGTCCTGGCCGGCACCTGGTCCTTCGTGCTCTCCTGACGGCGCGTCCGAAGCCGGCGCGGGCACCCACCGCGGGACCGCTTCCGTGGTCGCGGCCCTCCTCTGGGTGGGGGGCTTCCTGGTCGCCGGATGGCCGGTCGTGCTGGGGATCGCCGCGACCGGTCCCGTCCTGGTCGTCCCGGTGCTGGCCCAGGTCACGCCGGTGGCCGGGGCGGTCACTCACCGTCCGTGACAGCGGTCAGGAGCTCGATGCGACATGGCAGGTCCGGAGCCCGCGACAGCCGGGCGTCGGCGGTGAGCAGCACGGCGTCGTAGGCCTCGGCCAGCACGACGTAGGCGGCGTCGTAGACCGTCACGCTGTCACGCAGCGCCCAGCAGCGGGGGAGCAGCGGCCGGTGCGGCGCCCGGTGCACCGGCAGGTCCGCGAGGTCACCGAGGGCGAGGTCTGCGCGGCGTAGCGGGAGGTGGCCGGAGCGCACGAGCCGCCGCAGCACGGACGTCACCTCCAGGTCCACAAGCTCGGGAGCCGCGAGGTGCTCACCCCGGAGCCGGTCGCGAGCAGCGTCGCCGTCGCGGTCGTCGTCCGTGAGCGCGGTCGCCACGACGCTCGCGTCAACGACGAGCACGGCCCTGGAGCACCGTCTCGTGAGCCAGCGACAGGGGGACCGACCCGCCGGCCCGGCCGCCGGCGCGGTCGAGGACCTCGTCGAGCGTGGGGGCTGCCGCCTCCGCGATCAGCCGGGCGCGCAGGTACTCCTGCAGCGACTGGTGTGCCGCCGCGGCCCGTCGGCGGAGCACGACGTGGGTCTCCTCGGGGACATCCTTGATCTGCACGCTCGGCATGGCGCCAGTATGGCGCTGTGGGCGCCAGTTCGCGAGTGTCCCGACCGTGGGGAACACGATGGTCGCGACGGAGGTTGAGCCAGACAGACTCAAGTTCGGCACGTCCGATTTGACACGCGGTCGCCGACGACCAGACTTGAGTACGAACGACTCAACGTCTTCATGAAGGAGAGCACCATGGCACGAGCGGTCGGCATCGACCTCGGCACGACCAACTCGGTCGTCGCCGTCCTGGAGGGCGGCGAGCCCACCGTCATCGCGAACGCCGAGGGTGGTCGCACAACGCCGTCGGTCGTCGCGTTCGCCAAGTCCGGCGAGCCCCTCGTCGGCGAGATCGCCAAGCGGCAGGCTGTGACGAACGTCGACCGGACGATCCGGTCGGTGAAGCGCCACATGGGCACCGACTGGTCGACGCAGATCGACGACAAGACCTACTCCGCGCAGGAGATCTCGGCCCGCGTGCTGCAGAAGCTCAAGCGCGACGCGGAGGAGTACCTCGGCGAGCAGGTGACCGACGCCGTCGTCACCGTCCCCGCGTACTTCAACGACGCCCAGCGCCAGGCCACCAAGGAGGCCGGCGAGATCGCGGGCCTCAACGTGCTGCGCATCATCAACGAGCCCACCGCCGCGGCCCTCGCCTACGGCCTCGACAAGGGCAAGGAGGACGAGCTCATCCTCGTCTTCGACCTCGGTGGCGGCACGTTCGACGTGTCCCTGCTGGAGGTCGGCAAGGACGCCGAGGACGGCTTCTCCACGATCCAGGTCCGCGCCACGAGCGGTGACAACCACCTCGGCGGCGACGACTGGGACCAGCGCGTCGTCGACTGGCTCGTCGAACGCGTGAAGAACACCGCCGGCGTCGACCTGTCCAAGGACAAGATCGCGATGCAGCGGCTCCGGGAGGCCTCCGAGCAGGCCAAGAAGGAGCTGTCGTCCGCGACCAGCACGAACATCTCGCTGCAGTACCTGTCGATGACCGAGAACGGCCCGGTCCACCTCGACGAGAAGCTCACCCGCGCGCAGTTCGAGCAGATGACGTCCGACCTGCTCGACCGCACCAAGGCCCCGTTCCAGGCGGTGATCCGCGACGCGGACGTCGAGCTCTCCGAGATCGACCACGTCGTCCTCGTCGGCGGCTCCACCCGGATGCCCGCCGTCACGCAGGTCGTGCGCGACCTGACCGGCGGCAGGGAGCCCAACAAGGGCGTCAACCCCGACGAGGTCGTCTCGGTGGGCGCCGCGCTGCAGGCCGGCGTCCTCAAGGGCGAGCGCAAGGACGTGCTCCTCATCGACGTCACCCCGCTGAGCCTCGGCATCGAGACCAAGGGCGGGATCATGACCAAGCTCATCGAGCGCAACACGGCGATCCCGACGAAGCGCTCCGAGGTGTTCACCACCGCGGACGACAACCAGCCCAGCGTGCTGATCCAGGTGTTCCAGGGCGAGCGCGAGCTGGCCCGGGACAACAAGCCGCTCGGCACCTTCGAGCTCACCGGGATCGCCCCGGCACCGCGGGGCGTGCCGCAGGTCGAGGTCACCTTCGACATCGACGCGAACGGCATCGTCCACGTCGGCGCCAAGGACCGCGGCACCGGCAAGGAGCAGTCGATGACGATCTCCGGCGGCAGCGCGCTGCCCAAGGACGAGATCGACCGGATGGTGCGCGAGGCCGAGCAGCACGCCGCGGAGGACAAGGTCCGCCGCGAGGAGGCCGAGGCTCGCAACGCCGCCGAGCAGCTCGTGTGGTCGACCGAGAAGTTCCTCGCGGAGAACTCCGACAAGCTGCCCGACGACGGCAAGGCCAAGGTCTCCAGCGCCATCGAGGAGCTGAAGACCGCCCTGCAGGGCACCGACGCCGCCGACATCAAGGCCAAGCACGAGGCCCTCGCCACGGCGAGCCAGGAGCTCGGCTCGGCGATGTACGCCCAGTCGCAGGCCGACGAGGCCGCCGGCGCCGACGGCACCGGCCCGGCCGACACATCCGGCGCACACGATGGCGCCACCGACGAGGACGTCGTGGACGCCGAGGTCGTCGACGAGGACGAGCGCCGGTGACCGAGCACCCCACGCAGCGCACGGACCCGGACGGCGAGCCCCCGCAGGGGCTCGTCGTCCGGGACCGGCGCCGGCTCGACCCCACGACAGGACAGGTCCGCCAGGCCGCCCCCGGCGGCGACGTGGGTGCCGCGGACGGCCCCGAGAGGACGGACGACGTGAGCGAGACCGACAGCCCCCCGGTCGCCGGCGCGACCGGCGCGAGCGTGGACGGCCGGCCCGGAGACGGGGAGCCGGACGACGGCGGGCTCGCCGCCGTCACGGCGCTCGCTGACGAGCGGCTCGTCGACCTGCAGCGCCTGCAGGCCGAGTACGTGAACTACCGCCGCCGGGTCGACCGGGACCGCGACGTCGCCCGTGACGCCGGTGTCTCCAGTGTGCTTGAGGCGCTGCTACCGGTGCTGGACGACGTCCAGCTGGCCCGCCAGCACGGCGACCTCGAGGGCACGCCGTTCGCCCCGGTCGCCGACAAGCTCGAGGGCGTGCTGGCGCGCTTCGGGCTGGCCCGCTACGGCGAGGCTGGCGAGGAGTTCGACCCCGCCGTGCACGAGGCGCTGCTGCACCAGCACTCACCGGACGTCACCGGCCCGACCGTCGTGCAGGTGATGCAGCCCGGCTACACCGTCGGGGAGAAGGTGCTGCGCCCGGCACGCGTCGGGGTCGCCGACCCCGAGGCGGGCTGACCTCGGACCCGGGGTGGACCATGACCAGCGGTGAGGAGGTGCGAGGGTGACCGGCCAGGACTGGATGGAGAAGGACTTCTACGCGGTGCTGGGCGTGCCCAAGGATGCCTCCGCCCCGGACGTGAAGAAGGCCTACCGCAAGCTGGCGCGCACGCTGCACCCGGACGCCAACCCGGGTGACACCGGCGCCGAGCAGCGCTTCAAGGACGTCGGTGAGGCCTACGCGGTGCTCTCGGACCCCGAGAAGCGCGAGCAGTACGACGCGGTGCGCGCGATGGCGGGCGGGGCCCGCTTCTCCGCCCACGGAGCCGGCACCGGAGACCCGGCCGGCGGGTTCGAGGACCTGTTCGGCGGTGTCTTCGGCGCCGGCGCCCCCGGTGGCACCCGGGTGCGCTACGGCCGTACCGGCGGCGGACCCGGGGCCGCCGGCGGGGGCGTCCCGCCGGGCTTCGAGGACCTGCTCGGAGGCATGTTCCGCGGCGGAGGCGGCGACGAGGCCTACGGCGCGCCGGCCGGTCCCCGCCGCGGCGCCGACGTGGAGGCCACCACGTCGCTGGCGTTCACGCAGGCCGTGCAGGGCTCCACGGTCACCCTGCAGTCCGCGGACCGCCGCCGGATCACCGCGAGGATCCCCGCCGGGGTCCGGGACGGGCAACGGATCCGGCTGCGCGGCAAGGGCAGGCCGGGGGACGACGGCTCGCCGCCCGGCGACCTGCTGCTCACCGTCGCCGTCGAGGAGCACCCGGTGTTCACCCGCACCGGCAACGACCTGCGGGTGACCGTGCCGGTGACCTTCCCCGAGGCCGCGTTGGGGGCGGAGGTGAGCGTGCCGACGCTGAGTGGCGGCACGGTGCGCCTCAAGGTGCCCGCGGGCACGCCGTCGGGTCGGACCCTGCGGCTGAAGGGGCGCGGTGTCGCCACCGCCAAGGCGACGGGGGACCTGCTCGTGACCGTGCAGGTCGTCGTCCCGCAGCGGCTGGACGGCGAGGCCCGGGCCGCGGTGGAGGCGTTCGCCGCCGCCTCCGACGGCGCCGACGTGCGCGCCGGGCTGCTGACCAGGGCCCGCGCGGCCGCCAGCGGCTGACGGGCGCGGGTGAGGCGTCGTGGTCGGTGACCGGCTCGATCCGGAGGCACCCGCCTTCGTGATCTCGGTGGCTGCGCAGCTGGCGGGGATGCACCCGCAGACGCTGCGCCAGTACGACCGGCTCGGCCTGGTGCGCCCCGGCCGCGCCGCCGGCCGCGGACGGCGCTACTCGGCCCGCGACATCACGCTGCTGCGCGAGGTGCAGCGTCTCTCGCAGGAGGAGGGCGTCAACCTCGCCGGGATCAAGCGGATCCTCGAGCTCGAGGCGGAGGTCCTCGCGCTGAGACGCCGCGCCGCCGACCTCGACGAAGCCCTCGACGACGCGCTGTCCGAGCTGCAGCGGTCCCGGCGCGTGTTCGCCGCGGGCACGGAGGGCGACGTGGTCGCCGTCCCGCGGGGACGCCGTCCGCGGCGCGCGGCGACGGGGTCGGCCCTGGTGGTCTGGCGCCCGCAGCGCCCCACCCGCTGACCGACCGCACCCACCCCCGCCCTTCCCGCACCCCTCTCCCCGTCCCTTCCCTCACCCACTCCCCCCGGTGATCATGCACTTCGGGTACGCCGCCGTACCTGAAGTGCATGATCACCGGGGAAGCGGGCGGGGCGGGGCGGGGCGGGGCGGGGCGGGGTGGGACTGGGGACGGACGGCGAGGCCCCCCGCTCCGTGGGAGCGGGGGGCCTCGTTGCCTGCGTCGGGAGGGCGTCAGACCAGGCCGGTGCGGCTGTCGACGTCCTCCTCGCGGGGCGGCTCGGCGGCCTCGCGGGCCAGGGCGCCGCTCTTGCGGTCGGCGAGGTAGGTCACCATCTCCGACTTGATCACCGGCAGCAGCAGGTACACGCCGATGAGGTTGACGAACGCGCAGAGGAAGAGCATCGCGTCGGCGAAGCTGAGCACGTTGCCGAAGGTGAGCACGGTGCCGATCACGGTGAACGAGACGAACACGATCTTGTACAGCGTCTCCGAGAACGGCGTGCGCCCGAACAGCGTCGTCCAGGCCTTGAGGCCGTAGTAGCTCCAGGTGATCAGCGTTGAGAACGCGAACAGCGCCACGGCCACGGCCAGGATGATCGCGAAGCCGGGGATGACGGTCTCGAACGCCGAGGAGGTCACCACGACGCCGTCCGGCGGGTCGCCGCCGTCGAAGACCTCCTGCAGCGACTGCGTGTACAGCGGCGGGGCCGCGATGATGATCGTGATCGCGGTCATCGTGCAGATGATCACCGTGTCGACGAACGGCTCGAGCAGGGCGACGAAGCCCTCGCTCACCGGGCGGCGGGTCTTCACCGCGGCGTGGGCGATGGCCGCGGAGCCGAGGCCGGCCTCGTTGGAGAAAGCGGCGCGCTGGAAGCCCACGATCAGCACGCCGATCGCGCCGCCGGCGACGCTGGTCGGCGCGAACGCTCCCTGCACGATGTCGACGATCGCGGCGGGCACCTGCGTGATGTTCGTGAAGATCACGATGAAGCAGCCGATGATATAGACCACGGCCATCGCGGGCACGAGCCGGCTGGTGACGCGGCCGATCGACTTGATGCCGCCGATGATCACCGCGGCGACGAGCCCGGCGAGCACGAGGCCGAACAGGAACGCGGCGCCGTCGCTGCCGAGGAAGCCGTCGTCGCCACCGGTGACGTTGCGCGCCTGCGCGAAAGTCTGGTTCGCCTGGAACATGTTGCCGCCTGCGACCCCGAACGCGATGATCGCGACCGCGTAGATCCCGGTCATGATCTTGGCGGGGATCCGGCCGAAGCGCGCGTAGGCGACCGGCAGGTAGCGGAACGGCCCACCGGTGACCGAGCCGTCCTCGTGCACCTCGCGGTACTTCACCCCGAGCGTGCACTCGGCGAACTTCGTCGCCATCCCCAGCACCCCCGCGATGATCATCCAGAACGTCGCGCCCGGCCCCCCGATCACGACCGCGACGCCGACACCCGCGATGTTGCCGAGCCCCACCGTGCCGGACAGGGCCGAGCTCAGCGCCTGGAAGTGGGTCACCTCCCCGGCGTCCTCGGGGTGGCTGTACTTGCCGCGGACCACCTCGAGGGAGGTCTTGAAGCCCCGGAACTGGATGCCGCCGTAGTAGAAGGTGGTGATCAGGCCGGCCGCCACCAGCCAGAACGTGACCAGGGGCGTCTCGGTGCCGAACACCGGGACCGAGTAGAAGATGATCTTCGTCGACCACTCGGTGATCGGCTCGAAGACGGCGTTGATCGCGTTCTCGATCGACGCCAGCCACCCCGCCTCGACGCCGGTGGACAGCAAGGTTCCTACCAGGGGCTGCATGGTTCCGTACAGAACCGCAGATCAGGCCTGAGCGCAACGGTCTCCCCCGACGAGACACGACTGTTACACAGTGTTCGTCACGCTATGTCGTATCTGTCGGCGCGACCTGCGGAAGGTGCGCGCGGCGTCCATAGTTGAGCCGAGTAGACTCAACCCGAGATCGGTTCATGCGGCACGCCCGGAGGAGTGGTGGTGGAGCTCAAGCTCACGACGAAGAGCCAGGAGGCCTTCAGCGACGCGGTGCAGGCCGCCGCGAGGGGGGGCCATGCCCAGGTGGAGCCGGCGCACCTGCTCGTGGCCCTGGCCGAGCAGGACGGCGGTGTCGTCCCGGGCCTGCTGCAGGCCGTCGGGGCGGCGCCGGTCGACGTCGCTCGGCGGGCGCGCGGGGTGCTCGCCGGCGTGCCGTCCGCGAGCGGGACGGCGGTCGCGGCGCCGCAGATGGCGCGTGGGGCGACCGCGGCGGTGGGAGCGGCCCGCGAGGAGGCCGACGCCCTGGGCGACGCCTACGTCTCCACCGAGCACCTGCTGCTGGGCCTCGCCGCGGGGCAGGGTCCGGTCGCCGACCTGCTGCGGGGTGCCGGGGCCACCCGCGAGGCCCTGATCGCCGCGCTGCCGACGGTGAGAGGCTCGGCGAAGGTGACGGGCCCCGACCCCGAGGGCACCTACGACGCGCTGACCAAGTACGGCGTGGACCTCACCGCCGCCGCCCGCGAGGGTGACCTCGACCCGGTGATCGGCCGGGACGCCGAGATCAGGCGCGTCGTGCAGGTGCTGTCGCGCCGTACCAAGAACAACCCGGTGCTCATCGGCGAGCCCGGTGTCGGCAAGACCGCCGTCGTCGAGGGGCTCGCGCAGCGCATCGTCGCCGGCGACGTCCCCGAGTCGCTGCGGGACAAGCGGCTGGTGTCCCTCGACCTGGCCGCGATGGTCGCCGGCGCGAAGTACCGCGGCGAGTTCGAGGAGCGGCTGAAGGCCGTGCTCGCGGAGATCAAGAGCTCCGGCGGCGAGATCGTCACCTTCATCGACGAGCTCCACACCGTCGTGGGCGCCGGGGCCGCGGAGGGCGCGATGGACGCCGGCAACATGCTCAAGCCGATGCTCGCCCGCGGCGAGCTGCGCCTCGTCGGCGCCACCACCCTCGACGAGTACCGGCAGCGGATCGAGAAGGACCCGGCGCTGGAACGGCGCTTCCAGCAGGTCTTTGTCGGTGAGCCGTCCGTCGCCGACACCGTCGCGATCCTGCGGGGCCTGAAGGACCGCTACCAGGCCCACCACAAGGTCGAGATCACCGACGGGGCACTCGTCGCCGCGGCGTCCCTGTCCGACCGGTACATCACCGGACGCCAGCTGCC
This sequence comes from Actinomycetales bacterium, assembly GCA_038206105.1. Lineage (GTDB taxonomy): Bacteria > Actinomycetota > Actinomycetes > Actinomycetales > JBBRBF01 > JBBRBF01. The sequence goes on from JBBRBF010000022.1 coordinate 42,972, forward strand.
CGACAAGGCGATCGACCTCGTCGACGAGGCGGCGTCCCGGCTGCGGATGGAGATCGACTCCTCGCCGGTGGAGGTCGACGAGCTCCGCCGCAGCGTCGACCGGCTGAAGATGGAGGAGCTGGCGCTCTCACGCGCCGACGACGAGGCCTCCCGGGACCGCCTCGAGCGGTTGCGCGCGGATCTCGCCGACCGCTCCGAGCAGCTGTCGTCGCTGACCGCCCGGTGGGAGGCCGAGAAGGCCAACCTCAACCGCGCCGGCGACCTGCGCACCCAGCTGGACGACGCGCGGGGCCAGGCCGAGCGGATGCAGCGCGAGGGCGACCTGGGCCGGGCGAGCGAGCTGCTCTACGGCCGCATCCCGCAGATCGAGCGGGAGCTCGCGGCGGCCGAGGCCGAGGAGGCCCAGGCGAGCGAGACCCCGATGGTCTCCGAGCGGGTCGGTGCGGACGACGTCGCCGACGTGGTCTCGGCGTGGACGGGCATCCCCGCGGGGCGCCTGCTGGAGGGCGAGACGGGCAAGCTGCTGCGGATGGAGGAGGTGCTCGGGGAGCGCCTGATCGGGCAGCGCGACGCCGTCGCCGCCGTGTCCGACGCCGTCCGGCGCGCCCGCGCCGGCGTGTCCGACCCGGACCGGCCGACCGGCTCCTTCCTCTTCCTGGGTCCGACCGGGGTCGGCAAGACCGAGCTCGCGAAGGCCCTCGCCGACTTCCTGTTCGACGACGAGCGAGCGATGGTCCGCGTCGACATGAGCGAGTACGGCGAGAAGCACTCGGTCTCGCGCCTCGTCGGGGCACCCCCGGGGTACGTCGGGTACGACGAGGGAGGCCAGCTCACCGAGGCTGTGCGGCGGCGTCCCTACTCGGTGGTGCTGCTCGACGAGGTGGAGAAGGCCCATCCCGAGGTCTTCGACGTGCTGCTCCAGGTGCTGGACGACGGCCGCCTCACCGACGGCCAGGGCCGCACCGTCGACTTCCGCAACGTGATCCTCGTGCTGACGTCGAACCTCGGGTCGCAGTTCCTCGTCGACCCCTCGACCACCCCGGAGGAGAAGCGGGAGGCCGTGATGGCCGCGGTCCGCGTGACGTTCAAGCCCGAGTTCCTGAACCGGCTCGACGACGTCGTCGTCTTCGACGCGCTCACGACCGACGAGCTCGCGAGGATCGTCACGATCCAGCTGTCACGGATGGGGGAGCGCCTCACCGACCGGCGCCTGACCCTGCGCGTCGGCGACGAGGCCCGCGCCTGGCTGGCGCGTGAGGGGTTCGACCCCGCCTACGGCGCCCGCCCGCTGCGGCGGCTGCTGCAGCGCGAGATCGGCGACCGGCTGGCCCGGGCCCTGCTCGCCGGCGACGTGCGCGACGGCGACACCGTCGTCATCGAGCGCACGACCGACGGGCTCAGCGTGGCCGCCGGCTGAGCCGCCCCGGTCCGGCCGGCACCCACAGCACGAGCAGGACGGCGAGCGCGACTCCCGCCTCGGCGAGGCCCAGCCACGCGGTGCGCCCGCCGACGACGGGCAGGGCGAACCCGGTCACCGCCAGGTAGGCCACGGCGTAGGCACTGGCCAGCCAGCGCGCCCAGCCGGAGCCGACCGCGACCGCGCCGGCGAGCGCGAGCCACACCAGCGTCGCCGCGGAGCCGAGCACGACGAGCAGCATCTTCGCCGTCCCCTCGCCCGCGGCGACGCCGCCGTCCGCGACCGTGGCACGGTGCAGCAGGGGCCCGACGTCGTGGACGCCGCTGAGCAGAAGCACCACGCCGGTGGCCTCGACCAGCGCCCCCAGCCCCATCAGCCACGCGGCGGTCTCGGACCGGTGGCTGCGGTGGTGGGCGCCCGCGGGCCGGACCACGCGCTCAGCCGTCGACGTCGACGACGACCGGTGCGTGGTCGCTCGGGCCCTTGCCCTTGCGCTCCTCGCGATCGACGAGGGCGGTCGTGACCCGCCGCGCGACGGCGGGGCTGCCGAGCAGGAAGTCGATCCGCAGCCCCCGCTTCTTGGGGAAGGCCAGCTGCTGGTAGTCCCAGTAGGTGTAGACGCCGGGCCCCGGTGTGTGGGGGCGGGCCAGGTCGGCGTACCCGGCCGCGACGACGGCGGCGAACGCCTCGCGCTCCGCGGCGGAGGTGTGCGTGTGGCCCTCGAACGCCGCGGGATCCCAGACGTCCTCGTCGGTCGGGGCCACGTTCCAGTCGCCGCAGAGCACCACGGCGGCGTCCGGGTCGGCGGCCAGCCAGCCCGTGCCGGCCTCGCGCAGGGCCGCCAGCCAGTCGAGCTTGTAGGCGTAGTGCGGGTCGCCGAGCTCGCGGCCGTTCGGCACGTACAGGCTCCAGACGCGGACGTCGCCGCACGTCGCGCCGAGCGCGCGGGCCTCGGTGGACGGCGGGTCGCCCCAGCCGGGCTGCCCGGGGAAGCCCACCTCGACGTCGGTCAGGCCGACCCGGGACGCGACCGCCACGCCGTTCCACTGGTTCAGCCCGTGGTGGGCGACCTCGTAACCGCGGGAGGTGAAGGCGTCGACAGGGAACGCGTCGTCCCGGCACTTGGTCTCCTGCAGGGCGACGACGTCGACGTCGCTGCGGTCCAGCCACCCGGTGACGCGGTCGAGCCGCGCCCGCAGGGAGTTCACGTTCCAGGTGGCGAGTCGCACGGCCGCGACGGTACCGGCCGCCGGTCGGGGCCGGGTGGCCCCCTAGTCTGCGTGGCCGTGCCCACAGCCCTCGTCACCGGCGCCGGCGCCGGCATCGGTCGCGCGTTCGTGCGCGCCCTCGCCGCCGACGGCCACGACCTCGTCCTCGTCGCCCGGGACGGCGACCGCCTGGAGAGGGTCGCCTCCGAGGTCCGGGGCGCGTGCGGGGTCGCCGTGGAGGTGCTGCCGGCCGACCTCGCCGACCTCGGTGACCTCGCTCGGGTGGCGGCGCGGCTGGCCGAGCCGGAGCGCCCCGTCGACCTGCTGGTCAACAACGCCGGCTTCGGGCTCGCCGGGTCGTTCCTGAGCGAGGACGTCACCGACTCCGGACGGATGCTCGACGTGATGTGCCGGGCGGTGCTCGTGCTCTCGCACGCCGCGGCCCGCAGCATGCGCGAGCGGGGGCGCGGCGCGCTCGTGACCGTCTCCAGCGTCGCGTGCTGGACCACGATGGGCGTGTACGCGGCCACCAAGGCGTTCGCCACGACGTTCACCGAGGCCCTCGCCGTCGAGCTGCGCGGGTCGGGGGTCACCGCGACCGCCCTGTGTCCCGGCTTCGTGCGTACCGAGTTCCACGAGCGGGCGGGGATGGACGCCACCGGCATCCCGCGCGCCGCGTGGCTGGACGCCGACGACCTCGTGGCCGCCTGCCTCGCCGACGTCCGCGCCGGACGCGTGCTCAGCGTGCCGACCCGGCGCTACCGGGTCGCCGCGGCGGTGCTGCGCGCCGCACCGCGGGCGCTGGTGCGGGCCGCCTCCGGCGGATTCGCCGGCCGGCGCCGGCAGGTCGCCGGCCGTCCTCGGGGGACCGGCCGTCGCTAGGGTCGGTCGTCGTGACGAGTCCAGATCCTGCTGCCACCCCGTTGTCGGCGACGAGCGCCCGCGACCGCCTGCTGGAGCTGGTGCGCTCGCTGGCGGTCGTCCACGGGCGGGTCACCCTGTCGAGCGGGGCGGAGGCGGACCACTACGTCGACCTGCGACGCGTGACGCTGCACCACGAGGCCGCGCCGCTGGTCGGGGAGGTGCTGCTCGACCTGCTCGCGGACGCCGGCGTCGACCTCGACGCCGCGGGGGGCCTGACGCTCGGCGCCGACCCGGTGGCCGCCGCGATGCTGCACGCCGCCGCGCGCCGCGGGTCGCCGCTCGACGCCTTCGTCGTCCGCAAGGAGGCCAAGGCCCACGGGATGCAGCGGCGGGTCGAGGGCCCGGACGTCGCCGGCCGCCGCGTCGTCGCGGTGGAGGACACGTCGACGACCGGGGGCTCGGTCCTGACCGCGGTGACGGCGCTGCGGGAGGCGGGCGCCGACGTCCGCGCGGTGGCCGTCGTCGTGGACCGCGGCACCGGCGCGCGGGAGGCCGTGGCGGTCGCCGGGCTGCCGTACCTGGCGGCGTTCACGCGCGACGACCTCGGCCTGGGCTGAGGTCGGGCGCGCCGTCGGGACGTCGGGACGTCGCGGAGGCGTGGGACGGCCCGGCCCCCACGTGCCGGGGGCCGGGTTCGTGGTGCGGCGGCTCGCCGTCCTTGCAGCAAACCCGTCGTGCACGTCATTCCAGAGGGGCGCCGTTCCCGGGTGAGGCGCGTCACGCCCCTTCGGGCGCTGTCGGCGCGCTCCTCTCCCGCCGGCGCAGCACCACGGGCGCGACGAACGACGTCAGCACGGCGACCGCCGCGACCCCGTACGCCGCGTAGCGCACCCAGGTGACGGCGCTGGCGACGTACCCGAGGCTGATCAACCCCACCCCCCAGACCAGCGCACCGACCACGTTCGCCGCGAGGAAGCGGGGGTAGGGCATCCGGGCGACGCCCGCGAGGATCGGCGTGAACGTGCGCACCCACGGGATGAAGCGGCAGGCCACCACGGCCCACCAGCCGTACTGCTCGTAGAACCGTTCGGCACGGCCGAGGTGGTCGGCCATCTTCCCGGCGCGGCGCTCGAGCCACGGCCGGCCGAGTCGTCGCCCGCACCAGTACCCGACGGCGTCACCGCTGACGGCGGCCACGAACGTGCCGCTTGCGAGCAGCGGCAGAGACACGCCCGCCGCCGGCTCGGCGGCCACCAGCCCGGCCGTGAACAGCACGGTGTCCCCGGGGAGGAAGAACCCGAACAGCAGGCCCGACTCGGCGAACACGAGGCCCCACACGACCGCGTAGACGGCTGCGGCGGTCATCGACCGCAGGTCGGGGTCCAGCAGCGACGTGAGCCACTCCGACACGGCCCGGCGACCCCGGGCTCAGACCAGGTCGACGAGGTCGGCGACGCCGTCGAGCACGAGGCTGGGCCGGAACGGGAAGCCGTCGACCTCCTCGCGCGCGGTCGACCCGGTGAGCACGAGCACCGTGCGCAGACCGGCCTCGATCCCGGCGACGACGTCGGTGTCCATCCGGTCGCCCACCATCGCGGTGGTCTCGGAGTGGGCCTCGATCCGGTTCATCGCCGACCGGAACATCATCGGGTTCGGCTTGCCGACGTAGTAGGGCTCGCGTCGCGTCGCGCGCGTGATGAGCGCTGCGACCGCACCCGTGGCGGGCAGCTTGCCCTCCTGCGACGGACCAGAAGGGTCGGGGTTCGTGGCGATGAAGCGGGCGCCGCCGTCCAGGAGCCGGATCGCTCGCGTGATCGCCTCGAACGAGTACGTGCGGGTCTCGCCGAGGACGACGTAGTCCGGGTCGGTCTCGGTGAGGACGTACCCGGCCTCGTGCAGCGCCGTGGTGAGGCCCGCCTCGCCGATGCAGTACGCCGACCCACCCGGCATCTGGTCGGCGAGGAACTGCGCGGTGGCCAGTGCCGACGTCCAGATGCTCTCCTCCGGCACCCGGAGCCCGGAGCCGGCGAGCCGTGCGGACAGGTCCCGGGGGGTGAAGATCGAGTTGTTGGTCAGCACGAGGAACCGGCGTTCGCGTGTCACGAGCCGGTCGAGGAACTCCGCGGCACCGGGGAGGGCGTGACCCTCGTGCACGAGGACGCCGTCCATGTCGGTCAGCCAGCACTCGGTGGCCTCCAGGTCGGCCCGGGCCGCTGCGATGTCCACGCAGGTCAGCGTAGGGCCGGCCCCCACCGGGGCGGTCCGCCGGGAGGACCCCGCGACCCAGCGTGCTCACCCGGGCGCCCACCGACGCTCCGGCCCCCCAAATCGGGGGGTCCTGCCGGGGAACGCCTGTCACCCGGCGGAGCCCGCGTCACGCTCGGTGGTATGTCACGGAGTGCTGCCCGGGGGGGCCCGCGGGGGGTCGCGGTCCGTTCCTCGCGCGCGCTCGCCGTCCTCGTCCTCGCGGCGCTGGCGCTGCTGCCCGCGGCCGGCCCGGCCGCCGCCCACGACGACCTCGTGGGCTCCGCGCCACGCCAGGCGCAGGAGCTCGAGGCCCTGCCCGCGGAGGTGGAGCTGGAGTTCGACCAGCCGGCGCTGCCGGGCTACTCGGCGGTCGCCGTGACGGCACCGGACGGGACCGACCTGGCGCGCGGCGACGCCACCGAGGGCGACGTCTTCGTGCGGATGGCCGTCGACCCCGCCCCGATGCCCGGCGAGTACGTGATGGCCTACCGCGTCGTCGCCTCCGACGGGCACCCGATCAGCGGCGAGATCACGTTCACCGTGACGGGCGAGGACCGCGACGATGGCGAGCACAGTGAGGACGGCGAGGACGCCGACGACTCCACCGCCTCCCCGTCGAACGGGGCCTCGGCGTCGTCGGCTCCCTCGACCACCGGTGCGGCTGCGCCGCAGCCCACCACGGCGCCGGCGCAGGAGCCCACCGCCGTCGCCGGTGAGGCACTGGGGGCGGCTACCGACGCGGACGGCTCGGGTCCGTCCGCGGGCACCCTCGGCGCGCTCGCGCTGCTCGCCGCAGGGGTCGCAGCCGTCGCCTGGCTGCTGCTGCGGCGTCGCCGCCCGACCGGGCACGCCGGATGACGCGGCAGCCCGCGATCGACGTCGGCCACGCGCCCGCCGAGCGCGTCCCGGCGACCGGCCGTCGCGTCGTCCGCCTCGTCACCGCCGGTGCCGTGGCGGCCATGTTCGCGGCGCTGGCCCTGGCGCTCCTGCTCGGCGGCGGCGCCCCGCAGGCCCCGCCGCTGGGGATCGTCGACGGCGGCAGACCGGTCGGGTGGGGGGTGCCCGTGGCCCGCGTGCTGCTCGACGCCTCGCTCGCGGTGGCCGCCGGAGCGGTGCTGCTCCCGCTCGTGCTGCTGCGGGGGGACCGGCCGGTGGCACCGGTCGTGACGAGCGGCGCGCGGCGCCTGCTGCTCGTGGCCGCCGGGGTGTGGGTCGCCGCTGCCGCCGCGCTGGCGCTGCTCTCGCTGTCGGACTTCTCCGGGTTGCCCCTCGCGACTGCGGCCGACCCTGCCCTGCTCGCCCGCCACCTGACCGGATCGGTGCCCGGCGGCGCGCAGCTGGCACTGCTCGGCCTCGGCGTCGTCCTCGTGGCCCTGGCCGCGGGGGGAGGCCCCCTGGCCCGGGGCCGTGCCGGGGCCGGCGCGGCCGTCGTGGTCCTCGCTGCTGTGCCGCTGGCGGTCGCGGGCCACTCCATCGACAGCCTCGACTGGCCGGTCGCAGTGCCCTCCCTGGTGCTGCACGTGCTGGCGGCGGCCACCTGGGTCGGTGGCCTCGTCGCGCTGCTGCTCGTCGCCTCCCGCGACCGTGACGCCCTCGTGCTCGCCGCGGGCCGGTTCAGCACGCTGGCGGTGCCGGCACTGGGCGCCCTCGTCATCGGCGGGGTACTCAACGCGTGGACGCGACTGGGGGACTCCGTCGTCGCGTGGGACTCCGGCTACGGCGCGGTGCTCATCGCGAAGGTCGTGGCCCTGACCCTGCTCGGGGCCGCCGGCTGGGTCCACCGGCGCCGCACCCTGCCGCTGCTCGGTGCGGGACAGCGGTTCGTGTTCGCACGCCTGGCCGCCGCGGAGGTCGTCGTGATGGCCGTGGCGATGGGCCTGGCCGTCGCCCTGGCGCGCACGGAGCCGCCCGAGGACACCAGCGAGGGCACCCTCGACCGCGACCACCTCGCTGCGCTCGGGGGGGCCAGCCCGCTCACCGAGCGCCTGGCGCCGGGCGACCTGCTCGAGCGTTTCGTGCCGGACCCGGTCGTGTGGGTCGGCGTCGCGCTCGCGGCCGCGGTGTACGCCGCAGCGTGGTCTGTCGTCGCACGGCGCGGCGTCGCGTGGCCGGTGGGCCGCGCTGTCGCGGCCGGCGCCGGGCTCGTCCTGGTGCTGGTCGCGCTCGTCAGCGGCCTGGCGCCGCTCGCCGCCGGTCAGCTCGGACCGCGGATGCTGCAGCTCGCTCTGCTGTCTGTCGGTGCGCCCGCCCTGCTCGCCGCCGGCCGTCCGGTGCAGCTGCTCGCCCTGGCGACCGGGCGGACCGGACGGGCGCCTGCGCTGGTGCGCGAGCTCCTGACGCCGCCGGTGGCCACCACGTTCGCCGCGACGCTGCTCGTGGTCGCGCTGCTGACGCCGGTGAACGAGGCGGCGACGAGCTCGCACGCCGCGCACCTCGCGCTCGCCGTGGCGAGCCTGGCCGCCGGCGCCGCCTTCTTCACCGCCGTGCGACCGGGGCCGGGGGTCTCGACGCGCAGCGCCGTGGCGTCCGCGCTGCTCCTCGTCCTCACGTGGCTGGCCGTCGCCGCCGTCCTCGTCGCGGTGCGGGACGACATCACGCGGGAGTGGGGGGTGCTCTCGAGCCCGCAGGCCGGTGGCGCGGACCTGGAGCGCCGCTCCGGGGCGCTGTGGGCCGTCACCGCCGCCCAGTGGGTGCTGCTCGTGGTGCTGGGGGGCCGGTGGCTCACCCGGGGGGACCGCACGCCCGGGCCGGCTGGGACCGGTGGCGGCGTGGCGGTGCCCGGGCCGCTGCCGCCCGAGGCGGCGTCCGACCCGGCCGGGTTGCGGCCCGGAGCACCGCGCCGGTAGGCACCGGGGGTGACCCGCCACCCTGCCGAGAAGTCGCCGGAGTCGTCGGAGCCGGCGCAGTCGGAGCCTGCGGTCGGCGTCGGCCCGTGGCCCGGCCCCTGGCCCGACGACCCTCGGTACGACCGCGAGCTCCTCGCCGGCGGGGACCGCCGCAACGTCCTGGACCGCTACCGGTACTACAGCGTCGACGCCGTCCGCGCCGACTTGGCGACGCGCCGTCACCCGGTCCACGTCGCGGTGGAGAACTTCCAGCACGACCTCAACATCGGGTCCGTGGTCCGCACCGCGAACGCGGTCAACGCCGCCGGGGTGCACGTCGTGGGCCGCCGCCGCTGGAACCGGCGCGGCGCGATGGTCACCGACGCCTACCTCGACGTGCACCACCACCCCGACGCGGACGCCCTGGCAACGTGGGCGCGAGAGTGCCGGCTGCCGCTGCTGGCGCTGGACACCGGTCCCGACGCCGTGCCGTTGGAGACCTACGACCTGCCCCGCGCGTGCGTGCTGGTGCTCGGCCAGGAGGGACCGGGGCTGACACCCGAGGCACGCGCCGCCGCGGCCGCGGTGCTGCAGATCAGCCAGTTCGGGTCCACGCGGTCGCTGAACGCAGGTGCGGCCGCGGCGATCGCGCTGCACGCGTGGGTGCGGCGGCACGTGTTCGACCAGCGGGTCGGCTGACCGGGACGGGCGAGCCGCGGTCCTCATGAGCGGGCATCAAGGCAGCGGGCACCAGGCAACAGGCAGCGGGCTTCGGGTCTCAGTCGGCGTCGACCTCGTCGGGGTACCGTTCGGCGTCGACGTCGTCGTCGCTGCGGTCGTCGTGCGGCTCGCTGGGTGCGCGCTCGATCGGGTCGTCGGGGTCGTCGTCGCCCGGTCGCAGACCGACGGAGTACTGCACCATCATGTCGTGGTCCTCGTGCGGCACGTTGTGGCAGTGGATCACGTAGCGGCCACGGTGCGGCCCGAACCGGGCGATCACGGCGACGGTCTCGTTCTCGCCGACGTAGACGGTGTCCTTCGGGCCTCGCTCGTAGGCGAACGGCGGGCGCCCGTTGCGGCTGAGCACCTGGTAGTCGACCAGGTGCACGTGCATCGGGTGGAACCAGCCGCCGGAGCGGTTCTCGAACTCCCAGATCTCCACGTCCCCGAGGCTGGGGTCGGCGACGACCTCGGTGAAGCCGCTGGCGATGACGTCCTCCCACGTGCGGTCGTTGATGACCCAGTGCCCGTTGTGGCGGCCGAGCTCGAGGCGCCGCCGCCGGACGGCGTCACGGGTCCGCAGCGCCATCGTCGCGTCGCCGGGGTTGAGCTCGGTCGGGATCCGGTGCGCGGTCGGGTCGGAGGTGTCGACGGGATCGTCGGTGACGTCGAACGCCATGATCTTGTCCGTGTGCTGGTAGTCGACGTTGTTGTCGTTGCTCAGGTTGCGCAGCTGCACGCGCGTACCCGGCGCGTAGCGCGAGAAGTCGACGAGGAACTCGTACCGCTCCGCGGTCGCCTGCCGCCACGAGACGACCTGCTGCGCGGACGGCATCAGTCCGCCGTCCGTGGCGACCATCGTGACCGGGTCCCTGGTGCTCAGCCGCGGCCGCAGCGACCGGGAGATGCAGCCGTTCAGCATCCGGAAGCGGTACACGCG
>JBBRBF010000023.1:0-50108 GCA_038206105.1 Actinomycetales bacterium
ACGAGGCCGGGGGTGTGCTGTGGCGCGGCCAGTTTCGCTCTCGGGTCTGGCGACCCGCGCTGGTGCGTGCCGGACTGCTGGGCTCGGTCGTGGCGACCTCGCAGGGCGAGTTCCAGGCAACCTGGGCCGACGACGGCGGCCTGACGCACCGCGCGCTCTTCGCGAAGGAGGCTCGTGCCGTCTCGCACGTCGTCCGGAGCGCGCACGGCGGCCTGCGCTTCCACGACCTCCGGCACTCCTTCGCCACGTGGCTGGTCAGCGACGGCGTCCCGATCAACGACGTCGCACGGATCCTGGGTCACGAGCAGACGTCGACCACGCTCGACCTGTACACACACTCGACCTCGGAGCGCTTCCTCAGGGTGCGACAGGTGTTCGAGCCCAACGGAGAGGTGCCGTCCGGGGAGGCGCCACGGAGGAGCCCCACGTCGGAGCCGTCACTCGATGCGGGGCCGTCATCGGAGGCCCCGTGAAGGCGAACCACGAGCGGACGTTCCGGATTTCTTCCGGGCGGGCTGCCAAGTGGCTCTTGCGGGAAGGCCGCTGACGCGACTGCAAGCCTCTGACCTGCGGTTTTGCTGGTCGGGGTGGCGGGATTTGAACCCACGACCTCTTCGTCCCGAACGAAGCGCGCTACCAAGCTGCGCCACACCCCGTACACCTGCCGGGACGCCGTCCCAGCGGCGCACACTCTAGCCGAGCGTCGCCGCCGTCGCCGACACCGGTCCGGACGACCGAGCCGCCCGCGCGTCGTCCGCCGGCACGAGCGACAGCAGCGTCGCCTCGGGCGGGCACGCGAGCCGCACCGGGGCGTACGGCGACGTGCCGGCGCCGGCCGAGACGTGCAGCCACGTCGACGCGCCGGCAGCCTCCCACCGGTGCAACCCGGACGCGTACCGGACCGGCAGGTCGCAGTTCGTCACCAGCGCCCCGACGAACGGCACGCACACCTGGCCGCCGTGGGTGTGCCCGGCGAGCAGCAGGTCGGCGCCGTCGGTCGTCATCGGGTCCAGCACGCGCCGGTACGGCGCGTGCATCACCCCGAGGCGCAGGGTCGCGGCCGGGGCGGCCGGTCCGCGCACGTCGTCGTAGCGGTCCAGGCCGATGTGGGGGTCGTCCACGCCGACGAGGTCGAACCGCTGCCCGGCGACGTCGAGCACGGCGCGGTCGTTGTCCAGGTCGTGCCACCCCCCGGCGCGCAGGCCGGCGACGAGGTCACCGGTGGGCAGCAGCCGCGGCCGGGCCCGCAACCGGCTCGGACTCGCGAGGTAGCCGAACGGGTTCTTCACGGCCGGACCGTGGTAGTCGTTCGACCCGAGCACGAACACCCCAGGGCGGTCCAGCAGCGCGCCGAGGTCGTCCAGCAGCGCAGGCACCGCGTCGGGGTGGGCCAGGTTGTCGCCTGTGTCGACGACGAGGTCCGGCTCGAGCGCCGCGAGCGTGCGCAGCCACTCGCGCTTTCGTCGCTGCCGCGGGACCAGGTGCAGGTCGGACAGGTGCAGCACCCGGACCCGCCGCGACCCCGGGGGCAGCACCGGGACGTCGAAACGCCGCAGCCGGAACGACCGCACCTCGTAGCCCGTCGAGTACGCGAGCGTCGCGGCACCTGCCGCGACCAGCGTGCCCGCGGTGCGCCGGGTTCGGCGGCGGTGCGACCGGCTGCCGGAGGACGCCGGGCCCGGCGAGGGGGAGACGGCCGGGGGCTCCTTGGCGGCGTGGCTGGGCACCGTTACATCCTGGCGGCTTGCCATCATGAGGGGCATGGCGACCCCCGAGGTACCCCTGGCGGAGCGGCTGCGCACCGACCTGACCGCCGCGATGCGCGCCCGCGACGAGCTGCGGACGGCGACGCTGCGGATGGTGCTCACCGCCGTCCGCGTCGCGGAGGTCTCTGGCACGCACGCGCGCGACCTCACGGACGACGAGGTGGTGGGCGTGCTGCGCGCCGAGGCGAAGAAGCGGCGCGAGGCTGCGGCGGCCTTCGAGGCGGCGGACCGCCCGGAGCGGGCCGAGACCGAGCGCGCCGAGGAGGAGGTGCTCGCCGCCTACCTGCCCGCGCAGCTCTCCGACGACGACCTCGACGCGATCGTGCGGGAGGAGGTCGCGGCCGCAGCGGACGCCGGCGCGACCGGGATGGCGGCGATGGGCAAGGTGATGGGCGCTGTCCGCCCGCGCGTCGGCCAGCAGGCCGAGGGCGGCCGGGTCGCCGCCGTCGTCCGCCGGCGCCTCACCAGCGACTGACCGCCGGACGAGCAACCGAGCCGGATCAGCCGTCGGCGGGCTGCTACGGCTTTTGTGACGCCGAGGGCTTCGGCGACGGCTTCTGTGACGCCGAGGGCTTCGGCGACGGCTTCGGCGATGCGGACGGCGTGGGCGAGGGCTTCGGCGTCGCGGACGGCTCCGGCGCCGGCGGCGGTGGCGGCGGCGGACCCGACGAGATCAGGATCTGCACCGTCGACCCACGCCGCACACGCGCCCCGGCGCCGGGGTCGGTGCCGGCGACCGAGCCCGCGGCCCGCGAGGACTCGACCCGGCCGCCGACGACGGCGCGCAGCCCCTGGCCCTCCAGGGCCTGCTCGGCGCTCGCCACGGATGCACCGCGGGTCGCCGGCACCGTCACCAGCGGGCCGCTGACGGTGCGCTGCGACGGCTCCGGGAACGCTTCGGCCCGCACGCCCTCGAGCGCGTCGACCATGTAGTCGTGCCACGTCGGGGCCGCGATGGTGGACCCGTAGATCGAGCTGCGCTCCTCGAAGCCGGCGAGCTGGAGGTCGCCGAGGGACTCGGTGTCGCTGTTCGGCGTCCCCACCCACACAGACGTGGACAGCGCCGGGGTATAGCCGGTGAACCACGTCTCGGTGCTGTTGTTCGTCGTGGCGGTCTTGCCCGCAGCCGGCCGGTCGATGCCCTGGTCGTCGGCCGTGCCGATCTGCAGCGTCTTCTCCAGCGCGTACGTCACGGCGTTCGCGACGTCGGCGTCGATGGCCTGGCGGCAGTCCGCCTCGGGGACGCCGAGCTTCTTGCCGTCCCGGTCGGTGACCGAGGTGATGGCGACCGGGTTGCAGAACCGCCCGGACGCCGCGAAGGCCGCGTACGCCGAGGCCATCGTCAGCGGGGCGATCTCGTTGACCCCCAGCACCGAGGAGGGGCCCACGAAGAGCTCGCCGCCGTCGGCGCGGTGCACGCCGAGCTTCTCGGCGGTGTCACGGATCTGGCACAGGTCGAGCTGGGTGGCCATGTGCACGTAGGCCGTGTTGACCGAGTTGTACGTGGCCTCCTCGACGCTGATGGTGCCGCTCGCGTTGCCGTCGGAGTTGCGCGGCGTCCAGGCAGCGCCGGCGATGTTGGAGCAGGACGCGGTGAAGTCGCTCGACAGCCGGTAGGTCGACCGCGACGCGCTGATCCGGTCGCTCAGGCTCTTGCCGTTCATCAACCACGTCGCCAGCGTGAACGGCTTGTAGTTCGACCCGACCTGGAAGCCGGACAGCCCGCCGTACGCCTCGTCGACGTTGTAGTTGATCGCCGTGCCGCCGACGTCCGCCTGCGCCCCCGGGTCGTAGACCCGGTTCTGCGCCATCGCGACGATCCGGCCGGTGCCGGGCTCGACCGAGCTGAGCGCAGCCGCGGCGTCCTGGTTGCCGTCGATCGGCAGCCGTGCGCGCACCGCCCGCGACCCCGCCTTCTGCCGCTCCCGGTCCAGCGTCGTGGTGATCGTCAGGCCGCCGCTGTACAGCAGCCGCTCGCGGGCCGCGGCGTTGCGCCCGAACGCCTCGTCGGCGAGGAGCACCTTCACCACGTAGTCACAGAAGTACGCCGCCGACTGCGCCTGCTCGCAGCCGTTGCGCGACGGCTGCACGTCGAGCTGGTCCTGCAGCGGGACGGCGGCCGCCTCGTCGTGCTCGGCCTTGCTGATCATCTTCAGGTCGAGCATCCGCTTCAGCACGACGTCCCGGCGCTGGCGGGCGTTCTCGGGGTCGTCGACCGGGTCGTAGCGCGACGGCGACTGGATCATCCCGGCCAGCATGGCGGCGTCCCCGAGCGCCAGGTCCGACGCGCTCTTGCCGAACCAGTGCTGCGAGGCGGTCTGCACGCCGTACTGGCCGTCGCCGAACGCCGCGATGTTGAGGTAGTTGCCGAGGATCTCGTCCTTGTCGTACTTCTTCTCCGCCGCCAGCGCGAGCTTCCACTCCCGGATCTTGCGGCCCTTGTCCTCGGTGAGCAGGGCCTGGACGGCGTCCTCGTCCTCGTTCGTGCGCGCCTGGTCCAGCAGCACGTTCTTGATCCACTGCTGCGTCAGCGTCGAGGCACCCTGGGCGTCGCGACCGGCGATGTAGTTGTTGACCAGGGCCCTGCTGATGCCGCGGGGGTCGATGCCGTTGTGCTCGTAGAACCGGGAGTCCTCGATCGCCACGGTCGCGTTGCGCATCGCCGGCGCCACCTTGCTCAGCGGCACGAGCACGCGGTTCTCCGAGTAGAACGTCGCCATCGGCGAGCCGTTGGCGTACAGGATCCGCGACTGCTGCGACAGCGGCGGGGTCGCGAAGTCCTCCGGGAGCTCGTCGAAGAAGTCGACCGAGCTACGGGCCAGCGACCCGCTGGCCCCCACCACGGGCATCATGAGCCCGGCGCCGAGGATGCCGGCGACGACCGCCGTGGCCACGAAGGCCACGAGCAGCGACAGCACGGCACCGGCCTGGCCGGTGTCGGACCGGGAGATGGCACGCATACCACCAGGGTACGTGAGTCCCAGGTGTGGGTCCGTCGTCCATGCGGGCTAGTCCCTTTGGGCCATGCCGAAGATGGCCCGGGCGGGCCGTACCGGAACGGGGCCCGCGGAGCCTAAGGTCGTGCTGACGGCGGGCGACAGGGCGAGGGGGCCCCTCGACCGACCAGGGGACCGGACGACAGAGGGGGAACGACCGTGGACACGGTGGCGATGCAGCAGTGGGCGGCCGAGGGGGCCTGCCGTACTTCCGACCCGGACGCGTTGTTCGTGCAGGGCGCGGCGCAGAACGAGGCGAAGAAGGTCTGCCGCAGCTGCGTGGTGCGGACCGAGTGCCTCGCCGACGCCCTCGACAACCGGATCGAGTTCGGCGTCTGGGGCGGCATGACCGAGCGCGAGCGCCGGGCCCTGCTGAAGCGCCGTCCGAACGTGCGGTCCTGGCGCCGGCTGCTCGAGACGGCCCGTGTGGACCAGTCCAGCACGTCCGACGCGGTCGCCTCGCTGCCGCAGCAGCGCCGCCCCGCCTGAGGCCGAGCGGTCCCGCCTGACGGCCCAACCCCGACGACCAGCCCGACGAATCAGCCGGCGGCCAGCTCGTCGGCGATCGAGCGCAGCTCGCCCAGGGCGTGCACGTCCGTGGCCCGCGCCGTGATGGTGGCGACCGGGACGTCGGGGTGCGCCGCCCGGAACCGCCGCGCCAGAGCGCGGTCCTGCTCCACGCGGGTCATCCGGTCGGCGTGCAGCCGCAGCAGCGCCGCCGTCAGCGGGTGCTCCCCGTTCTCCTCGAGCTCCTCGGCGGCGGACGTCGAGCGTGTCGACGACAGGCTGCCGCCGTCCGAGCGGGCCACCCGGTTGAGGACCAGCCCGCGTAGCGGCATCGCGTCGGCCTCGAGCCGCTCGACGAAGTACGAGGCCTCGCGCAGCGAGTCCGGGTCCGGTGCGGCCACCACGAGGAACGTCGTCCCGGGGGCCTGGAGCATCGCGTAGGTCGCCTCGGCCCGCTGCCGGAACCCGCCGAAGATCGTGTCCATCGCCGCGACGAACGTCTGCAGGTCCGTGAGCACCTGCGCGCCGAGCAGCCGGGTCATCAGCCCGGCGACGCCCCCGGCGACCGCGGAGAACACCCGCAGGTACGCGCGGCCCCCAGCCTTGGCCGGCGCCAGCAGGATCCGGATGAACCGGCCGTCCAGGAACGATGACAGCCGCTGCGGCGCGTCGAGGAAGTCCAGCGCGGAGCGGGACGGCGGGGTGTCGACGACGACGAGGTCCCACGGCTGGCGGCCGGCCTCGGCGTCCTGGCGCAGCTGCGCCAGCTTCTCCATCGCCATGTACTCCTGCGTGCCCGAGAACGAGGACGACAGCGCCTGGTAGAAGGGGTTGGCGAGGATCTGTTCGGCCTTCTCGGGGGCGGCCGCGGACTCGACGAGCTCGTCGAACGTCCGCTTCATGTCGAGCATCATCGCGTCGAGCGACCCGCCGGAGGCGTTGTCGACGGCCGGGACCGGCCTCGGGGTGTTGTCGAGCTCGGACAGCCCCATCGCCTGCGCAAGCCGTCGCGCCGGGTCGATCGTGAGGACGACGACGCGCCGCCCGCGTTCCGCCGCACGCACCGCCAGCGCCGCGGCCGTCGTCGTCTTGCCGACGCCGCCGGAGCCGCAGCACACGACGATCCGGGTACCGGGGTCGTCGATCAGGCTGTCGACGTCCAGCGGCGGGGCCGACGACTCCGTGCGGCCGGTGCGGCCGCGCCCGGCGCCGTTCCCCCGGCCGGTCCCGTTGCCGCGGGCGGGGCTCACGCCAGCCCCTGCGCGCACATCTGCTCGGCCAGCTCGTAGAGCCCGCCGAGGTCCACGCCCGCCGGCAGCAGCGGCAGCTCGACCATCGGGCGCTCCAGCTCCGCGAGCTCGCTGCGCTCGCGGCGCTGCAGGGCGACGCGCTCGCTGTGCTGGGAGGCCTCGGTCAGCAGCGCGTCGACCAGGGTCGCGGGCGGCTCGCCGCCGCGCCCGACGCGCGCGGCCTTCAGACCGGTGCGCACCTCGTCCGGGTCGAGCCCGCCCCGGCCCGCGGCCTGCAGCGCGCCGCGCGCGAGGACCTCGTCGTGCACCTGGTTCACCACGACCGCGCCCACGGGCAGACCGACGTCCGCGAGCTCGGCGACGGCGTCGATGGTCTCCTGCACCGGCATCTCCTCGAGCAGCGTGACGAGGTGGACGACGGTGCGCGGCGACCGCAGCACCTCCATGATCGAGTCGGCCTGGTTGCGGACCGGCCCGACCTTCGCGATGCCGGCGACCTCGCTGTTCACGTTGAGGAAGCGGGTGATCCTCCCCGTCGGCGGCGCGTCGAGGACGACCGCGTCGAAGACCGGGGCGCCCCGCTCGCGGCGTTTGACCGCCTCGTAGACCTTGCCGGTCAGCAGCACGTCCCGCAGACCGGGCGCGATGGTGGTCGCGAAGTCGACGGCACCGATCTTCTCCAGCACCCGGCCCGCCCGGCCCAGCTTGTAGAAGATCTCCAGGTACTCCATCAGGGCCGCGCGCGGCTCCACCGCCAGGGCGTAGACGTCGCCGCGCCCACCCGGCGCCACCGCGACCTTGCGCTCGGTGTACGGCAGCGGGCCGGTGTCGAACAGGCGCGCGATGCCCTGGCGGTCCTCGACCTCGCACAGCAGCACCCGGCGGCCACCGCGGGCCAGGGCCAGCGCCAGGGCGGCGGCGACCGTCGTCTTGCCCGTGCCTCCCTTGCCGGTGACGACGTGCAGCCGCGCGTCCGGCCAGGCGCCGCCCGCCGGGGGCGGCTCACCCGCGGGGTCGCTGCCGGGGGACGGGCTGGCTGCTGGCACCCGGCGAGCGTAATCGCCGCCTCCCTGGTCCGCGCGTCGCGCGCGGGCGTCCCGGCCGACGGCCGTCGCCGGCACGCACTAGGGTCTGCGGCCATGGCGACCTGGGAGTACTCGACCGTCCCGCTCATCGTGCACGCGACGAAGCAGATCCTCGACCAGTGGGGCGCGGACGGCTGGGAGCTGGTGCAGGTGGTCCCCGGCCCGGACGGGCAGGGCCTCGTGGCGTACCTGAAGCGACCGAAGGGCTGAGCGCCGTGGGTCGCGTAGAGGACCGCCTCGCAGAGCTCGGCATCGAGCTGCCGGACGTCGTCCCCCCGGTGGCCGCCTACCAACCGGCGGTGACGTCGGGGTCGCACGTGTGGACCGCGGGCCAGCTGCCGATGGTCGACGGCGCGCTCGCCGAGGCCGGCAAGGTGGGCGAGGGCGACGGGCTCGTGACCCCGGCCCGCGCGAAGGAGCTGGCCCGCACCTGCGCCCTGAACGCCCTGGCGGCGGTCCGCTCGCAGTGCGGCGACCTGGACCGGGTGGTCCGCGTCGTCAAGGTGGTCGGCTTCGTGGCGAGCGATCCCGCGTTCACCGGCCAGCCCGGCGTCGTCAACGGCGCCAGCGAGCTGCTCGGAGAGGTGCTCGGGGACGCCGGGGTGCACGCCCGCAGCGCTGTCGGCGTCGCGGTGCTGCCGCTCGACGCCCCCGTCGAGGTGGAGCTGGTCGTCGAGATCGGCTGACCTCGTCGCCCGCCGGTCCTCGGGAGCGAGTCGGCGCGGGAGCGGGTCAGGACGTGCGGGTCCGGTCGGCGTCGGAACCGGCGGCCGGGTCGGCCCCCGGCAGCGGGGTGCTCAGGGGCTGCGGGTGTGACCCGTCCTGCCGCATCGCGAGGCCGAGGCCGCGCACGAACGCCGCCGCCGCGAGCTGGCACATGATCTCGTCGAGGTCGGTGTCGCCGGGCACGGAGTCGGGCAGGTGCTCACGCACCTGCGGCTGCAGGTCCATCCCGGTGCGCGCCGCGAGCACGCACAGCCGCACCACCTGGTGTCCCGGCACGCCGCGGTGGTACGCGGCGTTGATCAGCGAGAGCATCGCGGCCTCCGCGAGGAGCCCGTCCGGGCTCTCGGTTGCCAGACCCACCTCGAGGATGTGCTCGAGGATCTCGGGGTAGTCGCGCCGGGACTCCTCGAGCAGCGGCATGTGGACGTGGACCCTGTCCGCCTCCCCCGACAGGTCCTCTCGGACCATCCGGTTCAGCTCGGCCTCTGCCGTGCCCCGCTCGATCATGCTGCTGATCGCGCCGAGCGACAGGCCGCGCTCGTGCAGCGCCCGGACCAGCCGCAGCCGGCCCAGGTGGTCCGCGCCGTAGACGACCTGGCGCCCCCGGCGGCGCGGCGGCAGCAGCAGGCCCCGGGTCTGGTAGGCGCGGACGTTGCGGGGGGTCATCTCGGCCGCGTGCGCCATCTCCCCGAGCGTGAACTCCTGGGTGGTCACCGGGCTCCCCTCCCGAACAGGCGTGACGCGCCGTGACGACCGCTGGGGCCCGGCGGATCGGACGGTACTCGCCCCGAGCCTCCTTCGGTGCGACGTCACCGGATCCGGGCGTGCCCCGCGCACGAGCGGCCTCGGCTGCGCCCGGCGGCGGGGCCCGGGGTCGGCGGACGACCGGGAGGGGCCGCGCCTGCCTACAGTGGCGGCCGTGCGCGACTTCCCGGTGTCCGAGGCTCTGGCCGAGCGGCTGCGGGGCTGGCTCGAGCAGCCCGCCGAGGGCGCCGGGGCTCGCCGCGCCGCCACGGTCGTCCTGGTCCGGGACGCCGGCTTGCCCGGGTCCGGGGTGCAGGCGTACCTGCTGCGGCGACGCACGGCGATGGCGTTCGCGGCCGGCATGCACGTCTTCCCCGGGGGCGGCGTCGACGAGCGGGACGGCACGGACCTGCCGTGGGGCGGGCCACCGCCCGCCTGGTGGTCCCGGACGATGGGCGTCGACGAACAGACCGCGCGGAAGCTCGTGTGCGCGGCGGTGCGGGAGACCTTCGAGGAGTGCGGGGTGCTGCTGGCCGGGCGACCCGGGACGGGGACCGCCGCCGCCGGCTGCGAGGGGGAGGAGTGGGAGCAGGACCGCTGCGCCCTGGCCGCGGACGAGACGTCGCTGGCCGAGGTGCTCGGACGCCGCGGCCTCGAGCTGCGCTCCGACCTGCTGCGGCCGTGGGCGCACTGGACGACGCCGGTGTTCGAGCCCCGCAGGTTCGACACGTGGTTCTTCCTCGCCGCCCTGCCCGCCGGGCAGCGGGCCCGGCACGTCGGCGGCGAGGCCACCGCGTCCGGGTGGCGTGGGGCCGTCGAGGCGCTCGCGGACGCCGCCGCCGGCCGCTCGGCGCTGATGCCGCCGACGCTCGTCACCCTGGAGGAGGCGGCCGCCGCGGCGTCGGTCGCCGAGCTGTGGTGTCAGCCGCGCACCCTGACCGAGGTGCTGCCCCACCCCGTGACCACGCCCGGGGGCACCGTGCTGCGCACGCAGCTGCCGGCCGCGGCGTCCACGCCGTGACCGGGCCCTCGCCCGGGTCCGCTGCCGACCGGCCCGGCGGTGCGTGGCGAGGGGGCGTCGCGGCGCCGTCCGCGGTGTGCGTGCTGGCACCGAACCCGGGCCCGATGACGCTCGACGGCACGAACACGTGGCTGCTGCACGTGCCCGGCGACGACGTCGCCCTCGTGGTCGACCCGGGCCCGCAGGACGACGGGCACCTGCGGGACGTCGCCGCGCTCGCGGCGTCCCGGGGCGCGCGGGTCGCCGAGGTGCTGCTCACCCACGGCCACGCCGACCACAGCGAGGGCGCGGCCGCCTTCGCCCGGCTCACCGGCGCGCGCGGGGTGCGGGCGCTGGACCCCGCCCACCGCCTCGGCGACGAGGGCCTCGCCGACGGGGACGTCGTGACCTGCGGCGAGACCGAGCTGCGCGTCGTGGCGACGCCGGGGCACACCGCGGACTCACTGTCGTTCGTGATCCACGCCGAGGCCGCCGTACTCACCGGCGACACCGTGCTCGGGCGCGGCACGACCGTCGTGGCCCACCCCGACGGGCGCCTCGGGCCGTACCTCGACTCGCTGCGGCGGCTGCGCGACCTCGCCGAGTCCGCGGGAGTGACCCGCGTGCTGCCCGGCCACGGCCCCGTGCTGGACGACGCGCTGGCCGCCGTGACCGGGTACCTCGACCACCGCGAGCACCGCCTGGAGCAGGTCCGGGCTGCGGTCGCCGACGGGGTCCGCGGCGCCCGTGCGGTCGTCGAGCGGGTCTACGCCGACGTCGACCCCGTGCTGTGGCCCGCCGCCGAGCTCAGCGTGCGCGCGCAGCTGGAGTACCTCGGCGCGCCGTCCTGACCCGCCGTCCACCGTCCTGCCCCGCCGTCCGCGCCCGTCTGCTCGTCCGTGGGCGCAGCCACGCCAACGCCGGGCTGGCACAGGGCGCCCCTGTGCCAACCCGGTTGGCACAGGGGCGCCCCGTGCCAACCGGGACTGGTGCGACCCTCCCCAGCCGTGGGCGCGGGTGGGGTGGCGTGGTGCGTGCCCGAACGGCCGCGGGCCCCAGGTCAGCGGGCGCGGCGCCGGACGCGGTCGACGTCGAGCAGGACGACGGCCCGCGCCTCCAGGCGCAGCCAGCCGCGGCCGGCGAAGTCGGCGAGCGCCTTGTTCACCGTCTCGCGGGACGCGCCGACGAGCTGCGCCAGCTCCTCCTGCGTGAGGTCGTGCGCGACGAGCAGGCCGGTGTCGGTCTGGCGACCGAACCGCTGGGCGAGGTCGAGCAGGGCCTTGGCGACGCGGCCCGGCACGTCGGAGAAGACGAGGTCGGCGAGCGCCTCGTTCGTGCGCCGCAGCCGCTTCGCCAGCGCGCGGAGCAGCTGCTCGGCCACCTCGGGGCGACCGCCCAGGATCGAGCGCAGGTCGGCGTGCCCGAGGGCGATCAGCGCGGAGTCCGAGACCGCCGTGGCCGTGGCGGTGCGGGGCCCCGGGTCGAACAGCGACAGCTCGCCGAACATCTCTCCCGGCCCGAGCACGGCCAGCAGGTTCTCGCGGCCGTCCGGGGAGCTGCGGCCGAGCTTGATCTTGCCGCGCGTGATCACGTAGAGGCGGTCGCCGGGGTCGCCCTCGCGGAACAGCGGCCGGCCCCGGTCGAGCTCGACCTCCGACACGTTCGCCAGCAGCGTGGCCGCTGCGTCGTCGTCCAGGGCGGCGAACAACGGCGCGCGCCGCACCACCTCGTCGTGCACGAAGGGCTCCTCCCGACCTGGGTGCGCCCCCGGGCCGGGCGGCGGACCTGCCGCAGTCTGCCGTACCCGTTCCCGGCCGGACAGTCGACGGGGCCGGAGGTCGCTCGCGCCGTGCCTGCGGGGGACCGCGCGTCAGCCCGCGAGCGGGCCCGCCGACAGCGCGTCGCCGGGGACGCGGGCATACCGGTCGACGAGCTCGGCGGTCGCCTTGGCGAGGCGGGTGCGGACCTGCTCGTCGTAGCGGGACAGGGCGCGTGCGGCGTCGCGCAGCCCGGGCAGGGCGGTCGTGCCGCAGCCGGACCCGCCGCGGTCGAGGTCCGCGGCGAGCTGCCCGAGCTGAAGCGCGACGTGGTCGTCGACGCCGATCCGTCCCACCGGCACGGCGACGGCGACGGTGAGGTCGATCCGCGCCTGCACGACCCGGCGCCACCGTTGCACCCGCGCCGCCTCACCGGCGAGTGCGCGCCGGTGGGCCCGCAGGTCCGCCAGGTCGAGGGAGCGCAGCCCTGCCGGCTCGAGGGACCGGGGGACCAGGGCGTCGCCCTGCCCCGCGGTTGCGGCCACCACGCCGGAGATCGTCACACCCAGCAGGTCGTCCCCGCGGATGAGGCTCTTGAGCACGGCGGGTCGCGGCTCACCCGGGCGGACGAGGTGCGGCCCCCCGGGTGGCGGAGGTTAGGCTCACCGGTCGTGACAAGCAGCCCCCCGGTCCGCCGACGCCGCGGGCCGGAGACGGCGCTGGGGCTCGTCCGCCGTGCCCGCCGGATGCACCGCGAGCTCGCCGACCGGTACCCCGCGGCCCGCTGCGAGCTGGACTTCGAGACCCCGCTGCAGCTGCTCGTCGCGACGATCCTGTCCGCGCAGAGCACCGACGTGCGCGTGAACCTGACGACGCCGGAGCTGTTCGCCCGCTACCCGGACGCCGCGTCGCTCGCTGCTGCCGACCGCGCCGAGCTCGAGGAGCTCGTGCGCTCGACCGGCTTCTTCCGCGCCAAGACCGATGCGCTGCTCAAGCTGGGGGCCCGCCTCGTCGAGGACTTCGACGGCGAGATCCCCGCTCGGCTGGAGGACCTGGTCACGCTGCCGGGGGTGGGGCGCAAGACCGCGAACGTGGTGCTGGGCAACGCCTTCGGGGTCCCGGGGATCACCGTCGACACGCACTTCGGCCGCCTGTCCCGCCGGTTCGGCTGGACCGAGGAAGAGGACCCGGTCGCCGTCGAGCACGCCGTCGGGGGTCTGTTCGAGCGCCGCGACTGGACGATGCTCTCCCACCGGGTGATCACCCACGGCCGGCGGACCTGCCACGCCCGGCGCCCGGCGTGCGGGGCCTGCCCGATCGCCCGGGACTGCCCCGCCTTCGGTACGGGTGAGACCGACCCGGACAAGGCGGCGGCACTGGTGCGCACGGCGCCGCAGATGCGCTCCGGGGGTGGCGCGGCGTGAGCCACGCGGTCGCCCCGGGTGGCCCCGACCACGCCGACGGCGCGCTGCCCGCCTGGGCGCAGCGGATCGCCGCGGCGCTGCCCGAGGTCCGCTGGGACGACCTGACGCGGTTCGCCCAGCCGGACGACGCCGAGAACCGCCCCGCCGCCGTCCTGATGCTCTTCGCCGCGTCGCGCGTCTCCCGCGGCGGCGGCAGCGTGCTGCTGATCGAGCGGGCGGAGACGATGCGCTCCCACCCGGGGCAGGTCGCCTTCCCGGGCGGCGCCGTCGACGCCGTGGACCGTTCCGTCGAGGCCGCGGCACTGCGCGAGGCGCAGGAGGAGACGCTGCTCGACCCGGCGGGGGTCGACGTCCTCGGCCTGCTGCCGGAGCTGTACCTGCCGCCGTCGCGCTACTCGGTCACCCCGGTCGTCGCGTGGTGGCGCCGCCGCAGCCCGGTGGGGGTGGGGGAGCCGGCCGAGGTGGCCCGGGTCGTGGAGGTCGAGCTCGACGAGCTGCTCGACCCCGCGAACCGGTTCACGGTGACGCACCCGAGCGGGTTCGTCGGCCCGGGCTTCCGTGCCGGTGGGCTGTTCGTGTGGGGCTTCACCGCCGGGCTGCTGTCCCGGCTGCTCGAGCGGGCCGGCCTGGAGCGCCCCTGGGACGCCGGCCGCCGCGAGCCGGTGCCGTGACCGGCTCCACCCTCGTGGACGTCGTCCTGCTGCTCGTGCTGGCGGCCTACGCCGTCAGCGGCGCACGACAGGGCCTGGTCGCCGGCGCGCTCGGGCTCGCCGGGTTCCTCGTCGGTGCCGTCGTGGGGGTCCGGCTGCTGCCCGACCTCGTGGGCGACCTCACCGAGGGCGTGTGGCGCACGCTGCTGCTGCTCGGTGGGGTGCTGCTGCTGGCGTGGGTCGGACAGCTGCTCGGGCTGCTGCTGGGTGGCCGGCTGCGGGAGGCGGTCTCGTTCGCCCCCCTGAAGGTGCTCGACGGCGTGCTGGGGGCGGTCGCTTCGGTGCTCGTCGTGGCGCTCGTGGCGTGGTTCGTCGCCAGCGCGCTGCGCGCGGGACCGTCGCCGACGATCTCCCGGGCCGTTGGCGGGTCGCGGGTGGTGGCCGCCATCGACGCGGCGGTACCGCCGCAGGCCGGCCGGGTCGTCGACGAGCTGCGCGCCACGGTGGCCGCCGGCGACTTCCCGCGGGTGTTCGCGGGGATCGGCGCCGAGCAGATCCTGCCCGTCGAGACGCCCGACCCGGCGGTCGTCGGACCGGTCGCGGCGGCAGCCGTCGAGAGCGTGGTCAAGGTGACCGGGGCGGCGCCCGCCTGCGGGCGCGGCCAGGAGGGCAGCGGGTGGGTGGTGACCCCGCAGCGGGTCGTCACGAACGCCCACGTCGTCGCCGGGGTGCCGGACCCGGCGGTGCAGGTCGGGGGCAGCGGGCCACGCCTGGACGCCGAGGTCGTCGTCTTCGACCCCGACCGCGACCTCGCCGTGCTCGCCGTCCCCGACCTCACCTCGGCCGCGCTGGAGCAGGGACCCGCCCTCGCCCGAGGCGACTCCGCGGTCGTCGTCGGGTTCCCGCTCGACGGTCCGTACGCCGCCGAGGCCGCCCGCGTGCGGCAGGTGCTCGACGCGCGCGGCGAGGACATCTACGGCTCGCCCGGCGTCGTCCGGGAGGTGTACTCGCTGGCGACGCAGGTCGCGCCGGGCAACTCCGGGGGTCCGGTGCTGGACTCCGACGGCGAGGTGGTCGGCGTCGTCTTCGCCCGTTCCCTGGACGACCTCGGCACCGGGTACGCGCTCACCCTCGCCGAGGCCGCACCCGTGCTCGACGTCGCGTCGTCCTCGGCCGCGGAGGTCGACGTGGGGCGCTGCACGCCGGGGTAGGCCGTCAGTCGTCCAGCTGCCCGAGCCACTCCAGCAGCGTGCCGGTGGCGTGGTCGGGTGACTCCTCGGGGACGAAGTGGCCGGCGTCCGGCACGAGCTCCCAGCGGTAGGCGTCCCGCACCCAGCGCGACGAGCCGCGGGCTCGGGTCGCCGGCACGTACGGGTCGAGCCCGCCGTGCACCTGCAGCACCGGGACGGCGACGCGGTGACGGACGGCGGCCGCGAACCGCCGTCCGTCACCGCGGGGGACAGACCGCACCGCCCACCGGTAGTACTCGGTGGCGGTGTGGGCGACGAACGGGACGCGGGCGGCCTCGGTGTAGCGGGCCAGCTCGTCGGCCCCCGGCCACCCCGGACCGGACCACCGCGTCAGCACCCGCTCCACGGCGCTGCCGTCGAGGATCCGCCGCTCGGGGCGCAGCGGCACCTGGGCGCCCAGCAGGTGCGAGACGCCGGAGAAGCCGGTCGGCAGCAGCGCGCCGGCGAGCATCCGCAGCGGGTGGCCCATCCCGAACGCGGCGACCGCGCGGGTCACCCGCGGCTGCAGCGCCGGCATCGACCACGCGACCCAGGCGCCCCAGTCCTGCCCGACGACGACGGCCCGCGACGCACCGAGGGAGCGGACGACGCCGGCGACGTCGGCGGCCAGGGTGGGCGTGTCGTAGCCCCGCGGAGGCTTGTCGGAGGCGCCGTACCCGCGCATGTCCATCGCGGCGGCGCGGTAGCCGGCGGCGGCCAGGGCGGGCAGCTGGTGGCGCCACGACCACCAGAACTGCGGGTAGCCGTGCAGCAGCAGCACCAGGGGGGCCTCGCCGCCCGCGACCCGGGAGCGGCCGGGAACCGCGTCGCACTCCGCGACGTGGAACCGCGCGCCGTTGGCCGAGACGAACCGGTGGCGCCACGGACCGTCGACGAGGACGGCGGAGGTGTCGACCGTCCAGCGGCGGTGGCGGGACCGTCGGGACGTCAGCGGCCGGACCCGGCGCCGCCCGTCGACGCCGGCGCCTGCCCCTTCACCGCGGCGACGGTGTCCTTGGTGGTGGCGATGGCGCGCTCGGGCCCCTTCACCTTCTTCAGCCGCGACGCGCCGACGGCCCCGAGGATCGCTGCGAGCAGCAGCAGCACCCCGGCGACCACGAGGAAGCCGCCCCACTTCGTCAGACCGAGGGCGACGAGACCGTAGACCGCGGCGAACAGCAGCAGCACGAGGGCGAGGAACGCGAACACGCCCGCGCCGACGAGCAGGCCCACACCGACGCCGCCCTTCGTGGCGCTGGCCTTCACCTCGGCCTTGGCGAGGGCCACCTCGTACCGCAGCAGGGTGCGGATGTGGTCGCTGGCCTGCGCGACGAGCTGCCCGAGGGTGCGGGCGTCGCTGCTGGTCTGCTGGTCGACCACGGGTGCCTCCTGGTGGGAGCGGGTGCTGTCCGCGCAGAGCCTAGGCCCGGACCGCCCGACGCGCGATCAGCCGGCCCCGGGGCGGTGGGCGCCGCCGTCGCCAGGGCCGTACGGCTCGGGGTCCCACAGGTCGGGGACCGAGTCGTGGTCGGTGTCGCGGGTCTCCTCCTCGTGGATCCGCCGGTAGACCCGGTTGCGTGCCCGCAGCACGACCGAGGCCAGCACCGCGGCCAGCAGCGAGCCCGCGAGCACGGCCAGCCGCACGTGGTCGTCGCGCTCACCGGTGCCGAACGCGAGCTCGCCGATCAGCAGCGACACCGTGAAGCCGACGCCGGCGAGCAGCGACAGCCCGAGCAGGTCGGTCCACGCCAGGTCGTCGTCGAGGCGGGCGTGGGTGAAGCGCGCCATGAGGAACGTCGTCCCGAGCACCCCGACGACCTTGCCGACGACGAGCCCGGCGGTGACGCCGAGGGCGACCGAGTCGGTGAGGGTATCGCCGATCCCGCTCAGCCCGCCGACGGTCACGCCGGCGGCGAAGAACGCGAAGATCGGGACGGCGACCCCGGCGGACACCGGCCGGACCACGTGCTCGAGGTGGCGGGCGAGGCACTGGCCCTCCCGCCCCGGACGCAGCACCGGCACGGTGAAGCCGAGGAGCACCCCGGCGACGGTGGCGTGGACCCCGGACTCGTGCATCAGCACCCACGCGACGAGCGCCAGGGGGATCAGCGCCCACCACCACGTCCGCCGCGTCTGCACCAGCGCCGCGAACAGCGCGATCGGCACCAGCGCTGCGAGCAGGGCGGAGAGGTTGAGCTCGTCGGTGTAGAAGAGCGCGATGATCGTGATCGCGAGCAGGTCGTCGACGACCGCGAGCGTCAGCAGGAACGAGCGCAGCCCGCTCGGCAGGTGCGTGCTGATCACCGCGAGCACGGCGAGGGCGAACGCGATGTCGGTGGCCGTCGGGATCGCCCAGCCGCGCAGGGCGTCGCCCTCGGCGGTGAGGTTGATCGCGACGTAGATCAGCGCCGGCGCCGCCATCCCGCCGACGGCGGCGACGATCGGGACGGCGGCCGCCCGGGGGTCGCTGAGGTCACCGGCGACGAACTCCCGCTTGAGCTCGACCCCGACGACGAAGAAGAAGATCGCCAGCAGCCCGTCCGCCGCCCACGTCGACAGCGACAGGTCCAGGTGCAGCGAGGCAGGGCCGACGACCGTCTCGCGCAGCGACTCGTACAGCTCGCGGGCCGGCGTGTTCGCCATCACGAGGGCGACGATCGCGCCGGCGATGAGCAGCAGGCCGCCGACGGTCTCGGTGCGCAGCGCCTCGCCGATGAACTTGGCCTCGGTCCACGACGCCGGCCGGTGGAACAGGCCCTCGCCGGCCGGCTTCTGCTGCTGGGTCATCCCGCCTCGCCTCCCGCTCACAGTCCCCGCCCCCACCCCCCGCCCCCACCCCCCGCCCCCACCCCCCGCGGTGATCATGCACGTCGGGTACGGGCGGCGTACCCGACGTGCATGATCACCGAGAGGGGGGTGGGGGGATCACTCCTGGGACGAGGAGTCCGACGACATCCCGGTCTGGATCAGGTCCATCACGGTGGAGTCCGCCAGCGTCGTGACGTCGCCGACGTCGCGCTTCTCGGCGACGTCCTTGAGGAGGCGGCGCATGATCTTGCCGGAGCGGGTCTTGGGGAGCTCGGCCACGACCATCACCTGACGCGGCTTGGCGATCGCGCCGATCTCCCCGGCCACGTGGTTGCGCAGCTCGGAGACGATGTCGTCGCCCTCCTCCGCGTCGCCAAGCAGGATCACGAACGCGCACACCGCCTGGCCGGTCGTCTCGTCCGCCGCGCCGACCACGGCGGCCTCGGCGACCTTGGGGTGTGACACCAGCGCCGACTCGATCTCGGTGGTGGACAGGCGGTGCCCGGAGATGTTCATGACGTCGTCGACGCGGCCCAGCAGCCACAGGTCGCCGTCCTCGTCCTTCTTCGCGCCGTCACCGGCGAAGTACATGTTCTCGAAGTGGGACCAGTACGTCTCCTTGTACCGCTCCGGGTCGCCCCAGATGCCGCGCAGCATGCTCGGCCACGGCTCGGACAGCACGAGGTAGCCGCCGCCGCCGTCCGGCACCGGCTTCGCGTCGTCGTCGAGGACGTCGGCGACGATCCCGGGTAGCGCCGTCTGCGCCGACCCCGGCTTGGCGTGCGTGACGCCCGGCAGCGGCGAGATCATGATCGCGCCGGTCTCGGTCTGCCACCACGTGTCGACGACGGGGGTGCGGTCCGCGCCGATCACGCGGCGGTACCAGATCCACGCCTCGGGGTTGATCGGCTCACCGACGCTGCCGAGCACCCGCAGCGACGACAGGTCGTACTGCTGCGGGATCTCGTCGCCCCACTTCATGAACGTGCGGATCGCGGTCGGTGCGGTGTACAGGATCGAGACCCCGTACTTCTGCACGACGTCCCACCAGCGGCCCTTGTCCGGGGTGTCCGGTGTGCCCTCGTAGATCACCTGCGTGGCGCCGTTGGCCATCGGGCCGTAGACGATGTAGCTGTGCCCGGTGACCCAGCCGACGTCCGCCGTGCACCAGTAGACGTCGGTCTCGGGCTTGAGGTCGAAGACCACCTTGTGCGAGAAGGCGGTCTGGGTCAGGTACCCGCCGGTGGTGTGCAAGATGCCCTTCGGCGCACCCGTCGTGCCGGAGGTGTAGAGGATGAACAGCGGGTGCTCGCTGTCGAAGGCCTCCGGGGTGTGGTTCTCGTCGGCGGCGTCGACGACGTCGTGCCACCACAGGTCCTTCTCGCCCCACTCCACGTCCTCGCCGGTGCGCTTCACCACGAGCACGTGCTCCACGCTCGCCGCGCCCTTGGCGAGCGCGGCGTCCACCGCGGGCTTCAGCGCGGCCGGCTTGCCCCGCCGGTTCTGCCCGTCGACGGTGACGACGACCTTGGCCTCCGCGTCCTCTATCCGGCTGCGCAGCGCGTCGGAGGAGAAGCCGCCGAACACCACCGAGTGGGCGGCCCCGATCCGGGCGCAGGCCAGCATCGCGACGACCGTCTCGGGGATCATCGGCATGTAGATCGCGACCCGGTCGCCGGCCTCGACGCCGAGCCCGGTCAGGGCGTTCGCGGCCTTGCAGACCTCCCGCTGCATGTCCGCGTAGGTCAGGGTGCGTGTGTCACCGGGCTCGCCCTCGAAGTGGATCGCGACCCGGTCGCCGTTGCCGGCCTCGACGTGGCGGTCCACGCAGTTGTACGCGACGTTGAGCCGGCCGCCGACGTACCACTTCGCGAACGGCGCGTCGCTCCAGTCCAGCGTCTCGGAGAAGTCGGTCTCCCAGCTCAGCAGCTCGCGTGCCTGCTCGGCCCAGAACCCGAGCCGGTCCGCCGCCGCCCTGTCGTAGACCTCCTGGGTCGCGTTGGCATGGGCCGCGAACTCCTCGCTCGGGGGGAAGCTGCGGGTCTCGTGCGACAGGTTGGACAGGCCTGTGCCGGACTCGGACTCGGACTCGGACTCGGACATGCGCGGCAGTTCCTTCCGTCATCGGGACACCTGCCCCGCGACCCTAGCCACGACGGCCGCCGAGCGCACCGGTCGGTCGCAGGGGCTCGACCAGCGGGTCCGCGCGCGCGACGCGCGGCTGGGGCCTGCGCCGGCCGTCTGACGTCCGGCGGCGGCCGGTCCCGGGCCGGCGATGCGTCCGGCGGGCGGCCGCCGCGGCCGGGTCCGACGCGTGCTGGGTGCTGGACCTCAAGACGGGACCCGCCGCCGTCGCCACGGCCCGCGTGCTCCGCCGTGCGGGTGCCGCGGAGCGGGTCTGCGTGGCCGGGGCGCCGGACGCCCGCCTCGCCGCCGTCGCGGCGGACGTCGGCCCGGGGTTGCGCCACGCGATGGGCTGGAACGGGTCCGACGTGCTCCGCGAGGTGCTGCTGTCACGGGGCGGGTGTCCTGTCGGCCGCGACCGTCTCGCCTGACGGCGCCGCCGACGCTCCTGACGGCGCCGCCGACGCCGCTGCCCGGGCCGACAGCGCGACGCCTTCGGGCGCGTGCAGCCGGATCATCGTGCGGCCGACGTGCCGCGGCCGCGACGAGGCGGTGGCGAGGGAGACCGTCACCATCACGAGGAACGCGACCGGGACGGTCCAGGCGGCGGGCTGCGCCAGCAGCGCCCCGGGCCAGCCGTTCGGCGGGCCGGCGAGCATCGTGACCGTGACGGCGGCGCTCGCGAGCCCGCCGCCGGCGGCCAGACCGGCGATCGCCCCGGCGGCGGTCAGCCGCGGCCACCAGATGCCGAGCACGAGCAGCGGGCAGAACGTCGACGCCGCGAGCGCGAACGCCAGCCCGACGGTGTCCGCGAGGCCGACCCGGTAGCTCGCCAGCGACAGCAGGAACGGCACGGCGACGGCCAGCACGGCGGCCGCGCGGAACCGCCGCACCGCCTGGTTGCGACCGGCGGGGTGGGCGTCCCGGCGGCGCCGGCCGAGCAGGTCCTGGCTGACCACGCCCGCGACCGAGACCACGAGCCCCGACGACGTGGACAGGAAGGCCGCGAAGGCGCCCGCGACGACCAGGCCACCGACGAGGTCACCCCACGGGTCCCCGAGCAGCCGACCGGGCAGGGCCAGCACCACCGCGTCGGCCCGGTCCGACAGCAGCAGGTCGGGGGTGTAGATCCGGCCGAGGGCGCCGTAGACCGGGGGGAACAGGTAGAACAGGCCGAGCAGCCCGATCACGACGAGCGTGGTCCGCCGCGCCGCCCGGCCGTCCGGGTTGGTGTAGAAGCGCACGAGCACGTGCGGCAGTCCCATCGTGCCGAAGAACAGGGCCAGCAGCAGCGAGTAGGTCACGTACAGCGGGTGGTCCCGACCGGACGACAGCGGCAGTGCCCACGCGCGCCCGTCGGTCTGCGGCAACGGGTCGGCGTGGGGCACCGGGACCCCCGCCGGGACCGTGACGCGCGTGCCGGCGTCCAGGGTGAGCGAGCCCCCGGCGGCCAGGTCGACGTCCGTACCGTCGACGCCGATCGTGGTGGCGACCTCGGAGCCGACGACGACGTCCTCGGACAGCGTGACCGAGAACGTCTCGCGGGCCTCGGGCTCCGCCGCGGCGACGGGGTCGGGCATGCCGTCGGCGCGCCACGCCAGCAGCAGGAACACCACCGGCACGGCGATCGCGGTGAGCTTGAGCCAGTACTGGAACGCCTGCACGAACGTGATCGAGCGCATCCCGCCCGCGAGCACGTTGAGGACGACGACGACGGCGACCAGCGCCGATCCGGCCCACGGCGGCGCCCCGGTCACGAGGCGCAGGGCGAGGCCGGCGCCCTGCAGCTGCGGCAGCAGGTACAGCACGCCGATGCCCGCGACGAGCACCGAGGCGGCCGTGCGCACGACCGCCGACTCCAGCCGCTGCTCGGCGAAGTCCGGCAGCGTGTAGGCCCCGGACCGGCGCAGCGGCGCCGCGACGAGGGCCAGCAGCACGAGGTACCCGGCGGTGTAGCCGACCGGGAACCAGAGCATGTCGACGCCGCCGACGAGCACGAGACCGGCGACCCCGAGGAAGCTGGCCGCCGACAGGTACTCCCCGCCGATCGCGGAGGCGTTCCAGCGCGGCGAGACGGCCCGCGACGCGACGTAGAAGTCGCTGGTGGTGCGGGAGATGCGCATCCCGACCGACCCGATGCCGAGGGTCGCGATCGCGACGAGCAGCACCGCGGTCAGCCCGACCGCCGGCGCGATGACCGTCTGCTCGTCGCCCACCGGCGGCCTACCGCCGCTCGACGAGGTCGGAGAAGTCGCGCTCCGAGCGCTCCGCGACCAGCACGTAGGCCCACGCCGCCAGGCCGACGAGCGGGTACGCCAGCACGCCGAGCAGCCACCACGGCACCGGCAGCCCCAGCACCTCGGCCTCGCGCAGCGACGGCGACGCCGCGAACAGCAGCGGCAGCCCGCCCAGGGCCGTGCCGACCGCGAGCAGCACGAGGACGCCGAGGCGCAGCTGCGCCCGTATCAGCGAGCGCATGTAGACCTCGCCGACGACGGTCTGCTCGTCGATGTCGGTGCTCACCGGCCGCGACTGCGGGCGACGCGCAGCGCGCATCCGGGGGCTGGTCACGCGCACCCGCCGAACGGGCTCCTGCGGGGGGTCCACCGGGGCATCGTGCCATCGCGACGACGTCCCCGGTCGCCGCTCGCGACTCGGCCCGGTCCCGCGGGGGCCTGCGCTCAGCGGTCGCGGCCCAGCGGCGCCGAGCGCACCAGCCGGTCCCGCAGCTCGCGGGTGTGGCGCCGGCTCACCTGCAGCACCGCGTCCCCGAGGCGCACGGTGCAGCGGCCGCCGTCCACGCGGACCTCGTCGACGTGCGGCAGGGACACCAGCGTCGACCGGTGGATCCGCACGAATCCGGCCGGCGCCCACCGCTCCTCCAGCGTCGTCAGCGGCACCCGCACGAGGTGCCCCCCCGAGGCGGTGTGCAGCCGCGCGTAGTCCCCGCTCGCCTCGACCCACCGCACCTGGGAGCGCTGCACGAAGCGGGTCACCCCGCCCAGCTCGACCGGGATGGTCTCGTCGCCCTCGGCGTCGGGCTCGGCGCCGGCGTCCAGCACCCGTCGCACTGCCTCCGCCAGCCGCTCGGGGCGCACCGGCTTCATCACGTAGTCCGCCGCCTGCACCTCGAACGCGTCGACGGCGTGCTCGTCGTAGGCCGTGACGAACACGACCTGGGGACGCCGCGCGAAGCGCGCGAGCACCCGCGCCAGGTCGAGCCCGTCGAGATTGGGCATCTTGATGTCGGAGAAGACGACGTCGACGTCCTCCTCCTCCAGCGCCCGCAGCGCCTCGGCCGCGCTCCCGGCGGTGAGCACCGATGCGATCCGGGGGTCGCGACCCAGCAGGTAGGCCAGCTCGGACAGGGCCGGACCCTCGTCGTCTACGACGAGGACCCGCAGGGCGCCCTCGGCTGCAGTCACGTGCGGAGGGTACGCAGGCGCCGGCCCTGCCGGCAGGTGCGCGCCGCCGGCTCGCCGTCCTGCTCGACCGTCAGGTGACGGTGCTCAGCTGGCGTGCACCCCGGCCGCGTACTTCGGGACGCGGAACGAGACCCGGGTGCCCGCGCCCGGTGCCGTCTCGACGACGAGGCCGTACTCGTCCCCGAACACCTGGCGCAGCCGCGCGTCGACGTTGCCGAGCCCGACCGAGTCCGCCTCGCTGTCCCCGGCGAGCACCGCCCGCACGACCTCCGGGTCGGAGCCGACGCCGTCGTCCTCGACCGAGATCACCGCGGCCACGCCGTCGTCCTCGGCGACGAGGGTGACGTGAACGACGCCGGTGCCCCCCTCCAGGCCGTGGCGCACGGCGTTCTCGACCAGCGGCTGGACCGCGAGGAACGGGATCGCGACCGGCAGCACCTCGGGCGCCACCCGCAGCTGCACCTGCAGCCGGTCGCCGAAGCGGGCCTGCTCCAGCACGAGGTAGCGCTCCACGTTGCGCAGCTCGTCGGCGAGGGTCGTGAAGTCCCCGCCGCGGCGGAACGCGTACCGCGTGAAGTCGGCGAACTCCAGCAGCAGCTCTCGGGCCCGGTCGGAGTCGGTGCGCACGAACGACGCGATCGCGGCGAGGGAGTTGTAGACGAAGTGCGGGCTGATCTGCGCACGCAGCGCCCGCAGCTCGGCCTCGATCGCGCGCGTGCGGGACCGGTCGAGCTCGGCGAGCTCGAGGTTGGCGCTCACCCACGCCGCCACCTCCTCGGTCGCCCGGACCAGGCCCGCGGTCGGGCTGGCCCCGTAGGCGCTCAGCGCCCCGACGACCCGGTCGTCGGCCACGAGCGGGGCGACCACCGCGTGCTGCACCGGGCAGGCCGGGTCGTCGCACGCCACGTCCGCGGGACCGAGGACGGCGGTGCGTCCCTCGGCGAGCACGCCGCCGGCCAGCCCGGCGGCACCGGCCGCGTGGTGGTCGGCCACCCCGTCCCAGGCGAGCGCGCGCCCGTCGTCGGTGATGGCGACGGCGGGGGTGCCGAGCAGCGCCCGCAGGTGGCGTGCCGCGCGCTGGGCGCCCGCCGGGTTCAGCCCGTCCCGCAGGTGGGGGGCGGCCAGCGACGCGGTGTGCAGCGTCGCGAACGTGGCCCGGTCGGCGGGGGTGCCGAGGTCGGGTCGTCGCCGCAGCGCCCGCACCGCCAACCCGATGGCCACCGCGAGCACGACGGCCAGGACCGCCGCGACCTGGGGACCGGTCACCGCGGCGCGACCCGCGCGTTCGTCGTCCCGGCCACGCGCCGATCCTGGCACGACCTACGCTCGCCGCCGTGCCGCCCGACGCGCCCCACCGGCCGGACCCGCTCGCCGCGCTCGCGGTCCTGCCCGGGGTCCCGGAGGCGGTCGAGGCGAGCCGGCGCGCCTGCGAGGAGCTGCGCTGGCACCCGGCGCTGCGCCGGCTCACGCCGCAGTGCCGGGCCGAGGCGGTGGTCCGCGCGGCGCACGCCTCGGCCGCGCTGGACGGTGCCAGGCTGCCGCTCGACGTCGTCCGCGACGTCTCCCGGGGTGCCGTCGCGGCCCCGGACGACGTCGCCGGGCGGGTCGTGCTCGGCGCCGTGCGCGCCCTGGCCCGTGCCGAGCAGCTGGCGGCCGCGGGGGAGCGGGGGCTGGCGGCGGCACCGCAGCAGGCGCTCGCGGGGCTGCACGTGGTGGCGGCCGCCGGGCTGCTCGCGGAGGCGGACCTCGGCCGGCCCCGGCGTGGCGGCGAGGCCGCGCTCGACATCCCCTCAGGGGCCGACGTCCCCGGCGCCGACGCGGTGGCCGCCCGCCTCGACGCGCTGGCGACGGCGCTGGCCGGGACGACGTCCGCCCCGGCCCTCGTCGTCGCCGCCGTGGCCCACGCCGAGGTGCTCAGCGCGCGACCGTTCGTGGCGGGCAACGCGGTCGTGGCCCGCGCACTGGCCCGCGTCGTCGTCGTGGGGCGGGGGCTGGACCCCACCGGGGTCGCGGTGCCCGAGGTGGGGCACCTGGCGGACGCGGACGCGTACGGCGCGGCGCTGGCGGCCTACCGGTCCGGCACGGCGACGGGGGTCGCCGCCTGGGTGGTGCACTGCGCGGACGCGCTCGTTGCCGGCGTGCAGGAGGGGCAGGTCGTCGCGGGGGCGGTGCTGGCCGGCCGGCTCGACCCGGCGTGAGCTCGATCGCGGGGGCTCAGCCGGGCGGACAGGCGAGAGCGACCTGACGGGCGTACCAGCCGGCCACCGCGGTCGCGTCGTCGTCGAACACCGGGCCGCGGTCGCCGTCGAGGGTGAGGCGCACGGCGCTGCCCGCGTCGGCCGCCTGCGCCTCGAGCGTGCACTCGTCGACCCGGAGCCGGATCTGCAGGAACGCGCTGCGGCCCGCGGGTACGGTCGTGGGCAGTGGCGGGATGCTGGTCGCGCTGGAACCGGGCGGCAGCGCGATGCCGACGCGGTGGTCGTCCCCGGACGTGTTCAGGAGCTGCACCGTGAGGGTGCCGTCCCTGCGCGACAGCACGCGCCAGATCTCGATCGGTTCGTCGACAGCGCTGCACAGGTCGCGCAGCTGTCGCGGCTGCAGCCCGCGTCCTCCGAGCGAGCCTGCCGGCACCCGGGTGGTGCCGCCGTCGCCGGTCGCGACGACGAGCGTGAGGGTCTCGGCGAGCGGCCCGTCGCAGGCCGGGACGAGCGTGACCGGCACGACCACGTGGTCCCCCGGCTCGACGCGTCGGCGGGCCACCACCTCGACCACGTCGTCGCCGGGTGCGAGGTCCGCGCCCACGACCGTGACCGCAGCGGGACCGGCGTTCACGACGTCGATGCCCGTCTGCACCATGCCGGTCCCGATGTCGTCGCGCACGGGTGCCGCCAGGTCGGCCAGCACCTGGACCTGCTCGGACTCCGCCGCCTGCCGGGACCGCTCGGCGAGTGCGCCGGCGGCCAGGGCGCCGACCAGCACCCCGGCGACGACGGCGGCGACGAGGCCCCACGGACCCCGCGCCCACGGGGGTGCAGCCGTGGGCCATGCGCCGTCGCCCCGCCCGCTGCTCGTCCCGGCGCCGGTGTCCCGGGTGGCGGTGCCCGCCGGCGCTGTGAGGTCGGCCCCGGTGAGGTCGGCCCCGGTGAGGTCGGGCGTGATGTCGGGGGTGGTGACGCAGGCGGTGCTGCCGGCGGTGGTGGGTCCGGACGCGGTGGCATCGGCGGCGGTGACGTCGGGCGGGGTGCCACCCGTGCCGGTCCCGCCCCGCCCGCGCGGCGCGGGCAGCGTGGCGGTCGCCGTCGGCGGGGCCGACGCGCCCGCGCGATCGAGGTCGGTGACCCGGACCGGGCCGCCGGGAGAGTGCGTCGTCCCGGTCCGCGTCGACCCCGGAGGCGTGGCGGCAGGCGCGTCGTGGTCGCCCCAGGCCGGGACGACACCGTCGCCGGGCGGCCCCAGCACCTCGCGGCTCATGCGGCTCTCGACCCGCCTCCTGCCCCTGACGTCCCGACCCGCGGCGTCCGACCCCGGACGCAGGCGACGGCGCCCACAGGGGGACGCCGCCGCTGCACGGGGTGCGGGCTACCAGGCGTGCACTCTGTTCGCCGGCCGGGGCGAGCCCGACCTGGCGGGTCCCTACGGGGACTGGCTGCGCGTGGGTACCCGGCACTCCGTGCGGTCCGCCGTCCCGGTCTGGGCTGGGTGCCCGGCCCCGACGAGGACCTGGGTCCGTTCTACTCCTGCTCGGCCGTCAGGGGAAGGGGCCGTGGCCACCAGCGGGACGTGGGCTCTGCCGCTGCCCCACTTGCGGCGGCGACACGTCGGGGTGACACTGAGGGTGCCGGGGGGACTGCCCTCGGTGCGCGCCCGGCCCATCCCCCCCGAGCCGGGACGTCGCTGGCGGCCCTCGCTCCCCCCGGCGAGGGTCGCCCTCACGTAGAGCCGCTGTAGGCGTCCTGGTCGCCCTTGCTGATCTCGCCGGCCGCCGCCAGCCGTCCCCAGACCGCACGGCCACGGCGCCGTCCACAGCGACGCTGCCGTGCGTTGAGACCGTGCCGGTTTCGCGTGCAGCGTCTGTCGTGACGGGGCGCGGGCCCCGGGCGGGAGGGCCAGGTGCGCGACGACGTGGTCGGGGCTGCGGGTTTGGGGGCTGCGGGTTTGGGCGCTGCGGGGTTCGGCGGTCCGGACGCCGTCGGCGTCCTTCCCGGCGCTCACGTGTCGCACGACGAGGTCTCCGACACGCCCCCGCACGGCGCAGGCCGGCGACCCAGCGGGCCCCCGGACGTGGCGCTCCTGACCCGCGACCCCGGCTTGGCCGAGCTCGTGTCCCCGACCGTCGCCGCCTGCGGGATGGGGCTGCACGTCGTCGGGACGACGGCTCACCCCTCGTGGGCAGGCGCCGCGGTGGCCCTCGTCGACGCCCGGTGGGGACCGGTCGCGCGGACCACATCCGCCGGGGTCGTCCTCGCGCTCGATGCGTTCCCGGAGGGCCGCGACGACCGTGCCGGCGGCGACGACCTCGCCGTCCGCGACGGCCGGGCCGGCCGCGACGACGTGTGGCGCGCCGCCCTGAGCGCCGGCGCGCGCGACGTGCTCCGGCTGCCGCGCGAGGCGCCGCGGCTGCTGGCGTGCCTGCAGGCCGTGCGGGACCCCGACCGCGGCGGGTGCGTGCTGGGGGTGCTCGGCGGCAGAGGCGGGGCAGGCGCCTCGGTGCTGGCCGCGGAGCTCGCGGTCGCGGCTGCGGGTGAGGGGTCCGACGTGTTGCTGTGCGACGCCGACCCCCTGGGCGGCGGGGCCGATCTGCTGCTCGAGGACACCCCCGACGGCGGGCTGCGGTGGGACGACCTGACGTCGCTGACCGGGCCGTTGCGGGCCGGGGCGCTGCGGATGGCCGTACCGCGGGCCCGCGGGGGGCCCGGCGTGCTGACGTTCCAGCCCTGCGGCACCCGCGAGCTGCCCGGCCGTGTGCTGATCGAGGCACTCGAGGCGGGCCGGCGCGGGCACGAGCTCGTGGTGGTCGACCTGCCGCGCCGGGTGGACCCGCCGGCGGTGACCGCGCTCGGGCGCCTCGACATGCTGCTGCTGCTCGTGCCCGCCGAGGTGCGGGCCGTCGCCGCGGCGGCCGCCGTGCTGGACGTGGTGCGACCTGTCGTGGCGGACCTGCGGCTGGTCGTCCGCAGCGCGGCGCCGGGAGGGCTACCCGCGCACGCCGTGGCCGATGCGCTCGCGGTCCCCGTCGCCGCGCGCTGGCCCTCGCCGCGGTCGCTCACGACCTCGCTCGACCGCGCGGACCCGCCGGGGCGCGCGGGCCGGCGCCCGTTGGCGCGGGCGGCTCGCCGGCTCGCAAGCGGTCTGCTGGCAGACGACCACCCGGTCGTCGGTGCCCGACGAGCCTCCCCCTGGCCCTCGCCCGCGCGGCAGGAGCCGGCGTGACGCCGTCCGGTTCGGGGGTGACGAGCGCGCGCGGCGCCCCGGCGGGCCTGTCGGACGACGTCCTCGTGCGCGTCCGTGCGCGGCTGCCGGGGACGACGACACGCGCGGAGGTGGCGGGAGCACTGGCGGCCGCCGGCACGCCGTTGGCGGCGGCGGGGGTCCTGGACGCGGCGGAGGCCCTGCACGCGGTCCTCGCCGGGGCGGGGCCGTTGCAGCGGCTGCTGGACGCGGACGGGGTCACCGACGTGCTCGTCAACGGTCCGGGGGAGGTGTACCTCGACCGTGGCGCGGGGTTGGAGCGGGCGGCGGTCACGTTGCCCGACGAGGCATCCGTCCGCGAGCTGGCGGTGCGCCTGGCCGCCCGCGCGGGACGGCGGCTCGACGACGCCAGCCCCTGCGTCGACGCCCGCCTCGACGGGGGCGTGCGGCTGCACGCGGTGCTCCCGCCGGTTGCTCCGGGAGGGACCGTGCTCTGCCTGCGCGTCGCGGCGCGACGCGGCCTGTGCCTGGAGGACCTGGAGCGGCTCGGCTCCGTCCCGTCGGGGTGGGCGCGCGTGCTGGCGGACCTGGTCCGCCGCCGCGTCTCGTTCCTCGTCAGCGGCGGCACCGGCAGCGGCAAGACCACGGTGCTCGCCGGCCTGCTGTCGTTGAGCGACCCTGCGGACCGGGTGGTGCTCGTCGAGGACCCCGGTGAGCTGGCCCCCGACCTGCTCCACGTCGTCCGCCTGGAGGCCCGCCACCCCAATGCCGAGGGTGCCGGTGGGGTCGGTCTCGACGAGCTCGTGCGCCAGGCGCTGCGGATGCGCCCGGACCGGCTCGTCGTCGGGGAGTGCCGCGGGGCGGAGGTGCGGGACCTGCTGGCGGCGCTGAACACCGGGCACGCGGGCGGCTGCGGCACGCTGCACGCCAACACGGCCGGCGACGTCCCCGCCCGCCTGGTGGCCCTCGGTGCCCTCGCCGGGCTCGACCCCGCGGCGCTTGCAGTGCAGGCCGCAAGCGCCGTCCAGGTCGTGCTCCACCTGGACCGCGAGGGCCACCACCGCCGCCTGGTGGAGATCGGGGTGCTGCGCCGTGACGACCGGGGGCTGGTCGTGGACGCCGCCCTGCGCGCGGACCGGGCCGACCCGGCCTCGCCGGGTACCCGCGGTCCCGGGTGGCCGGCGCTGGCGCAGCTGGTGGACGGGCACGCCGCGGCCGGGCAGGTCCACGGACGGCCGAGCCCGTGACCCCCGCCGGCGTCGTCGCGCTGCTCGTGGCCGCCGCCGGGCTGCTGCTGGCGGCGGCACCCCGGGTCCCGACGGCGAGGGTGGTCACCCGCACCGGGCCGTCGGCGTCACGGCGGGCGGTCCCGTTCGGACGGGGGGTCCGCCGGTGGCGCCGGGGCAGCGCGAGCGCGGACGACGTCCCCGTCGCGCGGACCTGCGAGCGGCTCGGGACCCTCCTGGCTGCCGGCCTGCCTGCGGCCTCGGCGTGGCGCCACGTGGCGGCGGTGCCGGCCGGCCCTCGGATGCCGGGGCGCCGGGGCACCGGCGTGGCCGCGGCGGCGTCGGCAGCGGCCGCCGCGGCGGACCGTGGGGAGCAGGTCGCGACGGCGCTGTTAGACGGGGCCACCCGGTGCCGCGACCCCGGTGACGCGGCCGGGCTGCGGGCGCTCGCGGCCACGTGGGCCGTGGCCGACGTCAGTGGTGCGCCGATGGGAGCCGTGCTCGGTGGCCTGGCGGCGCGGCTCCGCCAGGACGCCGCCGCTCGGGACGCGGCCGAGGTGGCCCTGACGGCGCCCCGGGCCACCGCGCGGCTGCTGGCGGGTCTGCCCGCCGCCGGCCTCCTCCTGGGGTGGGCGGTCGGCGCCGACCCGGTCGGCGTGCTCACCGGAACGACCGCCGGGGCGGTGTCGGGCCTGGTCGGCGCCGCGCTGGCCGTCACCGGCTGGGTGTGGTCCCGCCGCCTGGTCACCGCGGCACGGCAGGCCTCGACGTGACGGTCTCGACGTGACGGTCTCGACGTGACGGCCGCCGTGGCGGTCGCCCTGCTGGTGGTCGCCGCGGGGTGTGTGGCGACCGCGTCGGGACCGGAGATGCGGCTCCGCCGGATGGTCAGGAACCGCGGCGGCGGCGCGGGAGGGCGACGGGGCACTCCCGACGGGACCCTCGGCGTGGTCGCCGGTCGCCCCGGGCCCTACCGCGGACGCCGTCGTGGACCGCACCACGACCGTGCCGGGACCCCGGTCGACCTGCTGCTCGACCTCGTGGCCGCGGCAATGCGGGCGGGTGCCCCACCGGCGCGGGCCCTGGCGCTCGTCGCCGCGGCCTGCCCGGGTGACGACGGCGCCGCGCTGGCTGCCGCTGCGTCGCGCCAGCTGCTGGGCGCCGGTGCGCACGAGGCGTGGGACGGCCTGCCCGAGCGACTCCTGCCGGTCCGCGACGTCCTCGTGCTGTCCGTAGCGGCGGGGGTGCCCGCCGCCGACCTGTTGGCCGCCGCCGCGGACGACGAGCGGCGGTGGCGGCACCGGCGGGGGCAGGCCGCCGCCGCCCGGCTGGGGGTCCGGCTCACCCTGCCGACGGGCCTGTGTGCCCTCCCGGCTTTCGTGGCGTGGGGGGTCGTCCCGGTCGTTCTGTCCCTGGCGGGCTCCACGACGGGGCCGTGACGCATCCGGCGGGGCAGCCCGGCGGGCTACCGGCTCTCGAGGTGCTGCTTCAGCCCCGCGATTCCCTGCTCGATCGCCGGTCCCAGCTGGTCCCCGGTCTCGGCGGGCTCGATCTCTGTGCTGTACACCACGATCGAGCCGTCGCCGTCCGGCAGCACGTCGACGGTGCCGAGGTGCTCCTGCACGGGGACGCCCCCACCGACGATCCGGTACTGGAACCGGCGCAGCTCGTCGTCGGAGGTCACGATCTCCTCCTCCAGCGGGATGCCGCCCGCCAGCTCGCAGGAGCGCCGGTTCCCGGACACCGAGGACGACCGGATCGCCGGGAACCAGGTGGAGATCGCGCCCGCGTCGGCCACCACCGACCAGACGGCGTCGGCGGGGCGGTCGATCCGGGTGTGGCTGCGCAGCGTCGCCATGGGTCCTCTGTCTCCGTGGTCCGGGCCGGTCTCGTCGTGCCGAACCTACGGCGCGGCGCGGCGCGGCCATGCCGCGCCGTGACCTGGCGCCTGCCGCCGCGACTCCCGCCGGTCCCCGGGTCGGGGGCAGGGTCTCTGTCCTCAGCCTGCGGGCACAGCCTCCGCCCACAGCGCGAGCCCGACGCCGCATGTCCACACCTGCTGTTCCGCCACTGCCGGTGGCGCTGCCCCGCCGACAGGCTCGGGAACCGGCGGCCGAGGACGGCCCCCGCGCACCGGTCGCGCAACCGGCACCTGGAGGCACCCGATGACGCAGCACCCGACCGGCCACGGTGAGGTGCCGACGCAGACTCCCGAGCCGGCAGCCGTGGCGGCCGAGGCTTCGCACGCCGGCGCGGTCCCGGGCCGTGGCGGCGGGTCTGCCGCGGCCGGCGCCCCGGCTCCGGAGCCTGCCCCGCGCGACCTCGGGATGGCGACCGCCGAGTACGCGATCACCACTCTGGCAGCCTGCGGCTTCGCCGGGCTGCTGCTGGTGATCCTCCGGGGCGGCGAGGTGAGGGGGATGCTGCTCGGGCTGGTCCGTCGCGCGCTGTCCGTGGACTGACGGCCGGTGCCCTCCCTGGGGCTGGCATGGCCGCCGGGCCGACGGACAGCGGCGGACACCGGCAGCGTCACCGCCGAGCTCGCCGTCGGCATGGTGTCGCTCGTGCTCGTGCTGGGT
This sequence comes from Actinomycetales bacterium, assembly GCA_038206105.1. GTDB lineage: Bacteria > Actinomycetota > Actinomycetes > Actinomycetales > JBBRBF01 > JBBRBF01. The sequence goes on from JBBRBF010000023.1 coordinate 32,706, forward strand.
GCCGTACTCGGCGTCGTGCGGGCCGGTCAGGCACAGATCGCATGCACCGACGCCGCTCGTGCGGCCGCGCGGGAGGTCGCCCGCGGGGCGGACGAGGACCGGGTCGCGCAGGTCGTCACGCGGCTGGCAGGACCGGACGCCCGGGTCACGCTGGGGCGCGACGCCGAGATGGTCCGGGTGGTCGTGTCCCGGCCGGTGACCCTCCCGTTGCCTGGCACACCGCAGGCGCTCGTGCGCGCCGTCGCGGTCGGCGTGCCGGAGACGACCGGTCCGGGGGCGACCCCACCGGGTTCGTCGTCGGGTTCGTCGCCGGGGAAGTCGCCGAGGGCGACCGACGGCGTGGCGCCGTGACGTCGCGACAGCAGCACGACGGCCCCCGCAGCGGTGGTGGACCGACTCCGAGGCCGCGGGACCGCGGCGCCGGGTCGGTGGCGGTGCTCGGGCTCGTCGGCGGGGTGCTCGTGGGCGCCGGCGCCACCGGCGCGCTCGTCCAGGGTGCGGCGGCCCGGCACCGGGCGTCGGCGGCGGCGGACCTGGCGGCGCTCGCCGCGCTGTCCGGCCCGGGCCCCGACTGCGGCCGGGCCCGCGCCGTGGTCGCCGCGCACGGGGCGGACACCGTCCGCTGCGTCGTCGGCGACGACGGCACGGTGGTGGTCCGGGCCGCCGTCACGCCGGCGGGGGCGGCGCGGCTGCTCGGTGACGCAGAGGCGTCGGCCCGGGCGGGCCGGCCGTGAGGCTAGCCGCCGCCACCGGGTGCCGCCCGCCGGGAGGGCTCACCACCGGGCCCGTCCGGGAGGACCACCTCGGCGCCGGCGGACGCCAGGGTCGCCGCCAGGAACCGGACCGCCCCGGCCTTGTCGAGGGGCTCGTTCCCGTTGCCGCACTTGGGCGACTGCACGCACGACGGGCAGCCCGACGCGCACTCGCAGGCGAGGATCGCGTCCGCCGTCGCCCGCAGCCACGAGCCGGCCGCGGCGTAGCCGCGCTCGGCGAAGCCGGCTCCGCCGGGGTGCCCGTCGTGCACGAAGACGGTGGGCATGCCGGTGTCGGGGTGCATGGCGGTCGACAGCCCGCCCACGTCCCAGCGGTCGCAGGTCGCCACCAGCGGCAGCAGCCCGATCGCGGCGTGCTCCGCGGCGTGCGCGGCGCCCGGGACGTCGGGCGCGGCCAGCCCGTACGCGGCGAGGACGTCGTCCGGCACGGTCCACCACACGGCGGTGGTCCGCAGCCGGCGCGAGGGCAGGTCGAGTGGCTCCTCGCCCAGCACGGTCCCGGTGACCAGGCCCCGCCGCAGGTAGGAGGTCACCTGGCTGGTCACGTCCACCTGGCCGCTGCTCAGCCGCACCTGACCCCAGTCGCGGTGCCGCCGCAGCGACACGACGTCGAGCTGGGTGGTCTCGCGCGCCTGCGTCGTCCAGTCCGTCTCCTCGCGGTGCACGAGCGCGACCCGGGCCTGCAGGTCGAGGGAGTCCACGACGCACGTGACGCCCTGGTGGACGTAGACGGCACCGGCGTGGACCGTGTGGTGCGACGCCCCGTCGTCCACCGTGCCGAGGACCCGCCCGGTCCGTGCCTCGACCACGCGCACCGGCTCGCCGCCGGAGCCGCGCAGGTCGGCGAGCGCCGCGGGGTCGTCGGTGCGGGTCCAGAACCAGCCGGCGGGACGACGCCGCAGCGCCCGGCGCTCGACGAGCACGTCCAGCAGCGACCGGACGGCGGCCACCCCCTCCGGTGCGGCGTCCTCGCCGTCGTCGAGGGAGTCCTCGACCGCGTCGTCCTCGGCGCTGCCCCCCTCGGCCGGCTCGGAGCCCTCGTCCTCGGAAGGGCCCGCGCCCGGTCCCGGCGCGGGCCCCGCCCACGTCGCGAACAGCGGCAGGTCGGACTCGGTCAGCGGCAGCTCGGCGGCCGCTGCACACAGGTGCGGCGCGAGCACGTACGGGTTCGTGGGGTCCAGCACCGTCGCCTCCACGGGGCGCCCGAACAGGGCCTGCGGGTGGTGCACGAGGTAGGTGTCCAACGGGTCGTCGCGGGCCACGAGGACGGCGAGCGCGTCGGTGCCGCGGCGGCCCGCGCGCCCGGCCTGCTGCCACATCGACGCCCGGGTGCCCGGCCAGCCGGCCATCAGCACCGCGTCGAGCCCCGACACGTCGATCCCCAGCTCGAGGGCGCTGGTGGTGGCCACCCCGAGGAGCCGGCCGGTGCGCAGGTCGGACTCCAGGGCCCGGCGCTCCTCGGGCAGGTACCCGCCGCGGTAGGCGGCCACGGTCGCCGGCAGGGCGTCGTCGCGCTCCGCCAGCACCCGGCGCGCGCCGATGGCGACGGACTCGGCGCCTCGGCGGGAGCGCACGAAGGCGAGCGTGCGCACGCGGGCCGCGACGAGGTCGGCGAGCAGGTCCGCGGTCTCCGCGAGCGCCGAGCGGCGGGTGGGCGCGTCGCCCTCGCCGCCACCGGGGCGCAGCGGGGGCTCCCACAGCAGGAACGTGGTGGCCGGACGCTGCGACGCGTCCTCGGAGACGGCGGTGACGGGGGACCCGACGAGACGCGACGCGCTGGCGGCCGGGTCCGCCGAGGTCGCCGACGCGAGCACGAGCACCGGGTCCGCGCCGTAGCGCGCGGCGACGCGCCGCAGCCGCCGCAGCACCAGCGCCACGTGCGAGCCGAAGACGCCGCGGTACTGGTGGCACTCGTCGACGACGACGTAGCGCAGCCGGCGCAGGAACGACGCCCACCGCTCGTGCCCGGGCAGCAGCGAGCGGTGCAGCAGGTCGGGGTTGGTGAGCACCAGCCCCGCGTACCGGCGGACCCACCGGCGCTGCTCGGTCGGGGTGTCGCCGTCGTACGTGGCGGCCCGCACGCCGTCCAGGCCGAGGGCGTCGACGGCGGCGAGCTGGTCGGCCGCCAGCGCCTTGGTCGGGGACAGGTAGAGCGCGGTCGCCCCCCGCCCGTCGAGTGCGGTCGCCCCCTCACGGAGCGCCGTGAGCACGGGCAGCAGGTAGGCCAGGGACTTGCCCGACGCCGCCGGGGTGGCCAGGACGACGTCCCTGCCGTCGTGGGCGAGGTCCGCCGCAAGCACCTGGTGGCGCCACGGCGCGTCGATGCCCCGTGTCCGCATCGCCGCCACCACGCCGGGGTCGGCCCACGTCGGCCACGCGGCCCGCTGCCCCGTCCTGGCCGGCACGACCTCCCGGTGCAGCACCCGGTCCCGCCGACCCCGGAGCGCGACCTCGACGGGGTCCGCGGCGCCGACAGGCCCCTGGTCGCGGCCGCCGACGCGCATGGTGGCGATCCTTGCACCGCGGGTGACCGGGCCGGGGGCGGGTGGTTGGATGGGCGAGCGCTAGCACCACACCACCGTCGTCGTCGCACCCGGGGAGACCAGCGTGGACCTGTCCGTCACCAGCCGCGAGCAGGGCGGTCGCACCGTCGTCGAGGTCGGCGGGGAGATCGACGTCTACACCGCACCGGTCCTGCGCGAGCGCCTCAACGACCTCGTGGGCCATGGCCACCACCACCTCGTCGTCGACATGGAGCACGTCGACTTCCTCGACTCCACGGGCCTGGGCGTGCTCGTCGGGGGTCTGAAGCGCGTGCGCTCGCACGACGGGTCGCTGCACCTGGTGTGCACGCAGGAGAAGATCCTCAAGGTGTTCCGGATCACGGGGCTGACGAAGGTCTTCCCGATCCACGACTCCGTCGACGCCGCCGTGGGCGCGGCCGGCGGTACCCAGCCCGGCGCCTGAGCCGCGTGGCCACGGTCACGCTGCGCTTCACCCCGCTGCCGGAGCACGTTCGGACGGCGCGGCTGGTGGCGACGGCCGTGGCACGGCGGATGGGCATGGACGACGAGGTGCTCGACGCGGTGCGTCTGGCCGTCGGTGAGGCGTGCGCACGGGCGGTGCGCCGCAGCGAGCTCGCCGGTCGTGGCGACCTCGTCGAGCTGCGGCTCGACGACGCCGACGACCGGCTCGTCGTCGCCGTGGTGGACCGGTCCCGGCTGGAGCCCGACGCCGAGCGCGACTCGGGGCTGGCGATGACCCTCGTGGAGGGTCTGGCCGACGAGGTCGTGGAGTCGGCCGCGGATGGCGGCGGCGGTAGCCGGCTCGAGCTGGTCTGGGGCGCCTGACCGCCCCGTCGCACACGACCGGTCGCATCCGGGGCGGTGTGCCGTCCGCCGCGACCCCCTGTCCGCTGGGCGCGTCGCCGACCCGACGGCGTGGTAGCCGCCGGTGCTGTGCGTAGACTCCGCGCCATTCCGCCCGTCCCGTCGTGGACCACGCTCGCAGCGTGGCCCTCTGGGGACGGTCGTACACACGTCGAGGAGGACGGATGCAGGGGCTGCTCGTACCCGCCGGGGGTGCGCTGACGTCGGTCGGCGGGACCACCGTGGAGCTGGCGGGGGGCAACCTCGCGCTCGTCGTCGCGGTCGCCGTGATCGCCCTGGTCGCTCTGGGGATGGCGGTGCTGTTCCGCGGCCAGGTGCTCGCCGCCGGCGAGGGCACCCCCCGGATGCAGGAGATCGCCCGCGCCGTGCAGGAGGGCGCCAGCGCCTACCTGAACCGGCAGTTCCGCACCCTGGCGGTGTTCGTCGTCCTCGTCTTCGGGCTGCTCTTCCTGCTGCCGGGGGCGTTCGACATCCGGCTCGGGCGCAGCCTGTTCTTCATCGTCGGCGCGGTGTTCTCGGCCGGGATCGGCTACCTCGGCATGTCACTCGCGGTGCGCGCGAACGTCCGCGTGGCCGCCGCGGCGCGCGAACCGGTGGGTGGCCGCGACGCCGGCATGCGCGTCGCCTTCCGCACCGGTGGCACGGTCGGCATGGTTACCGTCGGTCTCGGCCTGCTCGGCGCCGCAACGGTCGTCCTGCTGTACCGCAGCGACGCCCCGAGCGTGCTGGAGGGCTTCGGCTTCGGCGCGGCGCTGCTCGCGATGTTCATGCGCGTCGGAGGCGGCATCTTCACGAAGGCGGCGGACGTCGGCGCCGACCTCGTCGGCAAGGTCGAGCAGGGCATCCCCGAGGACGACCCGCGCAACGCCGCCACGATCGCCGACAACGTCGGCGACAACGTCGGCGACTGCGCCGGCATGGCCGCGGACCTGTTCGAGTCCTACGCGGTGACCCTGGTCGCGGCGCTCATCCTCGGCAAGGCCGCGTTCGGCGACGAGGGCCTGGTGTTCCCCCTCATCGTCCCGGCGATCGGGGCGCTGACGGCGGTCCTCGGCGTCTACGTCACCAAGCCCCGTGACGGCGAGAGCGGCCTGACCGCCATCAACCGCGGCTTCTACATCTCCGCGGCCGTCGCCGCGGTCGCGTGCGCCGTCGCAGCCTTCCTCTACCTGCCGGCCTCGTTCGCGGACCTCGGCAACGTCAGCGCCGAGATCGCGGCACTCGACGGCGACCCCCGGCTACTCGCCACCGCCGCCGTCGCGCTCGGCGTGGTCCTCGCCGGAGTGATCCTCTGGCTCACCGGCTACTTCACGGGTACCGACAAGAAGCCGACGCTCACGGTCGCGTCGACGTCCCTGACCGGCGCTGCGACCGTCGTGCTGTCGGGCATCGGGCTCGGACTGGAGTCCGCCGTGTACACCGCCGTCGTCATCGGTGGCGCCGTCTACCTGGCGTTCCTGCTCGGCGGCGGCTCGGTCGTGCTCTCGCTGTTCCTGATCGCGCTCGCGGGCTGCGGCCTGCTCACGACCGTCGGCGTCATCGTCGCGATGGACACCTTCGGCCCGGTCAGCGACAACGCGCAGGGCATCGCCGAGATGTCCGGTGACGTCGACGAGGCGGGGGCGGCGATCCTCACCGACCTCGACGCGGTGGGCAACACCACGAAGGCGATCACCAAGGGCATCGCGATCGCGACCGCCGTGCTCGCTGCGACGGCACTGTTCGGCTCGTACAACGACGCGGTCGTCACCGCTCTCGCTGAGGCCGGCGAGTCCGCCGACGTCGCGCTCGAGGCGTACCAGATCGTCGCGCCGAACACGCTCGTCGGCCTGATCCTCGGTGCGGCCGTCGTGTTCCTGTTCTCCGGCCTCGCGATCGACGCCGTCACCCGCGCCGCCGGCGCCATCGTCTACGAGGTGCGCCGCCAGTTCCGGGAGCACCCCGGGATCATGGACGGCACCGAGACCCCCGAGTACGGGCGCGTCGTCGACATCTGCACCCGGGACTCGTTGCGGGAGCTGGCGACTCCGGGCCTGCTCGCCGCGATGGCCCCGATCGCAGTCGGTTTCGGTCTCGGTGTCGGCCCGCTCGCCGGCTACCTCGCCGGTGCGATCGGCTCCGGCGTGCTGATGGCCGTGTTCCTCGCCAACTCCGGTGGCGCGTGGGACAACGCGAAGAAGATCGTCGAGGACGGCGCCCACGGCGGCAAGGGCTCCGAGGCCCACGCCGCCACCGTCATCGGCGACACCGTCGGCGACCCGTTCAAGGACACCGCCGGCCCGGCGATCAACCCGCTCATCAAGGTGATGAACCTCGTGTCGGTGCTCATCGCTCCGGCCGTGGTCACCCTCTCGTTCGGGGACACCGCGAACGACGCGCTGCGGCTCGGGATCGCTGGGGTCGCGGTCGCCGTCATCGTCGGCGCCGTGGTGGTCTCGAAGCGGCGGCCGACGGGGATGATGAACCAGCAGGCCGACGTCGCGGCGGCGCCCGAGGCCGACCGGGTCCCCTGAGCTACCCCCCACCCGGCGCCGGCGCGGCGGCGGCGCCGGACGTCCCTCACGCCGACGCCCGCGGGATCGGCGCCCTGCGAGCGGACCTGACCGGCGCCGGGTGGACCGTGGACGCCGTCCGCGAGCGACTCGGCAAGGTGGCCGACGGCGCGCTCGCCCGGGAGCAGGCGCTGCCGGCGGACCTGGTCACACGCGGCGCCGGTGACCCCGTCGCGGTCCTGACCCGGGTGTTCATGCTCGGGCGGACGACGACGCGCGCCCACCTCGACGCGGCGTTGCCGCGCACCGGCACGGGCGGCGCCGTCACGGCAGGCCTCGTCGAAGTGGCCGGCGCCGGTCCGGACGACCCGGTACACGCCCGTGTCGACCTGCGGCCGTACGCAGCCCTGGACGCAGCTGGGGACCACGCTTGGTGGGTGGCCTCCGACCTCGGCGAGGTGGCGACCGGCGGGCCGCTGCCCACCGACCACGTGCTCGGCGTCGGGCACGCCTCGACCACGCTGGCGCAGCTGACCGTCCGGAGCCCGGTAGAGCGCGTGCTCGACGTCGGGACCGGCTGCGGGGTGCAGGCCTTGCACGCCTCGCGGCACGCCGCCGCCGTCACAGCCACCGACACGAGCCGGCGCGCCCTCGCCTTCGCCGCGTTCACCACCGCCCTGGCCGGGGTCGACGTCGACCTGCGCGAGGGCAGCCTGCTCGACCCGGTCGCGGGGGAGCGCTTCGACCTCGTCGTGTCGAACCCGCCGTTCGTCATCACGCCGCGATCGGGTGCCGTGCCGCACTGGTCGTACCGGGACGGCGGCCTGGCCGGTGACGCCGTCGTGGCCCGTCTCGTCGCCGGGGTCGGCGACCACCTCGCACCCGGTGGGGTGGCGCAGCTGCTCGGGGACTGGGAGCTGCGCGACGACGAGGACTGGTCCGACCTCGTCGGGGGCTGGCTGGAGGGCACCGGGCTCGACGCGGTGGTGGTGCAGCGCGAGCAGGTCGACGCGGGCGAGTACGCGGAGACGTGGCTGCGCGACGGGGGCCAGCGCGACGGCGCCGCCCGGGACGAGATGTACGCCGCCTGGCTGGCGGACTTCTCGGCACGCGGCGTCCGGGGGGTGGGGCTGGGCTACCTCGTGCTGCGCCGCCCGGAGTCCGAGCGGCCCCCGTCCGTGCGGCTGCTGGACCGCCGCAGCCCGGTGCACCAGCCGCTCGGCGACCACCTGGCCGCCGTCCTCGCCGCGGTCGACCGCCTCGCGGGCCTCGATGACGCGGCGTTGCTCGACACCCGCTGGCACGTCGCCGGCGACGTCACCGAGGTGCGCCACCACCGCCCCGGCGAGGCGGAGCCCGCCGCGATCACGCTGGAGCAGGGCGGCAGGTTCGGGCTGCGGGTCGCCGCATCGACCGCCGTCGCTGCCGCCGTCGGGGCGATGGACGGCGACCTCAGCGTGGGGCAGCTGTGCGGCGCGCTGGCGGTGCTGCTGGACGCCGGCGAGGCCGAGGTGCGCGGCGAGGTGCTCCCCGCGGTGCGCGAGCTCGCCGCCGACGCGCTCCTGCTGCCCACTCCCTGACCCCCACCGCCGCGCCGGCCCTGGCTCCGGTTGGCACAGGGGCGCCCTGTGCCAACCTGGTTGGCACAGGGCGCCCCTGTGCCAGTCGAGATCTGGCGTGATCGCAGCCAGTGTGAGCCATGTTCGCGGCGTGTCGGCACCGGTAGCTGCGAGGACCCGGCTCCGGCGCCGGGCGTGACCCTGGGGGATCGCAGCGTGGTCGTCGCATCCGTCGTGCTCGTCGTGTGCTCGGTCGTGGTCCTGCTCGGCGCGGCCACGGAGCTGCGCGACGTGCTCCGCGCCCGCCGGGAGACCGGCGTTGGTGCAGCGCCGGGTGCGTCCCGGTCCCGATCGTTCGACGTGCTCACGTGGTTCGGACTCGCGGCCGTCGTCGTGCTCGCGCCCTCCCTGTGGCGCACGAGCACCCTGCCGCTCGGCGACGTCCTCCTCGTGGTGCTGCTCCTCGGGTTCGCCGCCGAGCGCGCCGCCTACCTGCTCGGCCGGCGCGGCGGGGCCGGTCGCCGGGCGCTGGGGACGCCCGCGGTCGCCGCAGCCACCGTGCTCGGCGGTCTCGCGGTCGCCGTGACCACCTAGGGCGACATGTCGGCCGCCCGTGCCGGGTCGAACGACTCCAGACCGGGGAACCGGGAGAAGCCGCGGTCGGCCGTCGCGACCCGGCACCCGTGCGCGACGGCCAGCGCGGCCAGCCAGGCGTCGGGGACGAGGTTCCCCCGGACCGCGTCGTCGCCCGCAGCGAACCCGGCGAAGGCGGCCCACACCGACGGCGTCGCCTCGACCCGCCGGGCACGCACGGCCGACCGGACGGCGTCGACGAGCGTCAGCGCTCCCGGGGCGGGGCCGGGTCGGCGAAGACCCGCCGGTTGGTCACGATCCGCAGGAACGCGACGAGGCTGCTCTCGCTGAGGGCAACCTCGTCGGCACCGTTCACCAGGTCCGACAGCTATCGGGCGTACGCCGCGTGGCCCCTGCTCTCCCGGCGGTAGGCGAAGACGAGGACGTTCACGTCCGGCAGGATCACGAGGCCTCGTCGTCGCCCAGGGCGGACCAGAGGGCTTCCCGGTCCTCCAGGTCGACCAGGGGCGTCGCCGCGGGGACCCCGTAGGCCGGCAGGGGCCGGGGTTCGCGCGCCGGCTCGGTGGCCAGGACGGTGCGCAGCCCCTCCTCGACGAGGCTCGTGAACGTCCGCCCCTGTGCCCGCGCCCGGGCCCGCACCGCATCCGTCAGCGCGTCGGGCAGGTTGATCGTCGTCCGCACGCAGACGAGCATATGGGCCGAGGCAGACAACTGCTCAGCTGCGGACGACGCCGCCCGCCCGCGTGATCGTGGTCCGGGCGAGCGCGTCGAGGGAGTCGACGAGGTGCGGTTCGCCGAGCAGGTCGAACTGCTCCGCGACCACGGACAGCTCCGTGCACCCCAGCAGCACCACCTCGGCGCCGGCGTCCAGCAGGCGCGTCACGACGCCCATGAACGCCGGCAGGTCGACCGGCTGCCCCGCCTTCACCTGCTCGTAGATCACGCGCATCACCGTCGCCTGGTCCTCCGCGTCGGGCAGCACGCACTCCAGACCCGCGGCGGCGAGCTCGCGCTGGTACACCTCCGCCCGCACCGTGCCCTCGGTCGCCAGCACCCCCGCCCGACGCAGCCCCGGCCGGCGGGTGCGCGCCGCGGCGACGGTCTCGGCCACGATGCTCACCACCGGCACGTCCACGGCGGCGGCGACCTGCTCGTTGAAGTGGTGGGCGGTGTTGCACGGCAGCACGACGAAGGAGACCCCCAGGCGCTGCAGCCGGCGGGCGTCCTCGGCCATCACGGGCCCCGGGTCGTCGCCGCCGGCGAGGCCGAGGATGAAGGCGGTCCGGTCGGGGATGCTGGCGTGCTGCAGCACCACCATGTCGAGGTGGTCCTGGTCGCGGTCGGCCGCGGTGAGGCGCACCACCTTGTCGAGGAAGCACACCGTCGCCAGCGGGCCGATGCCGCCGATCACCCCGACCGGCAGCCGCTCCGCCGGCTCCGTCACGACGGCCCGGCGGACGGCGACCCGGTGGACGGCGACCCGGTCGATCGGGACCCGACGGACGGCGCGCCGGCGGCATCCCGCTGCGCCCGCGCCGCGGAGACCGGGTAGTGCCGGCGGTACTTGCGGAACTGGTTGAGCTGGGAGACCACGAGGTACGCGAGCCGCCGCGGATCCCGCTCGGCCGAGTACCACAGCGGGTTCGTCGCACGGCGCCGCCGCAGCATCGAGCGCACCCGCGCCCGCAGCGCCGGGTCCGCGACGTAGCGCAGCAGCAGCGGCCCCGGCAGCACGGTGTACAGGTGCTCGCGCGCCGCCACCGCGATCTCGCCCGGCGGGGTGGGCTCGTCGCCGTCGAGCAGCTCGCGGACGTACAGCTCGACGGGGTTCTGCCCGGCGGCCCGCACGTAGTAGTTGCTGCGACCGAGACGGGGGTTCAGCTCGAAGAACACGCAGCGGCCGTCGCGCGGGTCGAGCTTGAGGTCGAAGTTCGCGAACCCGGTCCAGCCGACGTGCTCCAGCAGGCGACGGGCCTGCTCCACGACGTCCGGGCGCTCGGCGGGGACGATCCCCGCCGGGTTCCCGACCGCGCCCGGGGTGTGCTCCTCGAGCAGCACGTGCCCGAACGCGGCGAACCGGACCTTCCCGGTGCGGTCGGAGTAGCAGGTCAGGATCCGCATCCCGGAGTCGTCACCCGGGATCAGGTCCTGCACGAGGAACCGGCCCCGGTAGCCGGCCGTCTCCAGCCGCGCCAGCAGGTCGTCGAGCTCGGCGCGGCTGGCGACGGTGAAGCCCTTCTTCTTACCGGGGAACTCGACCGCGTGGTACGCCACCGTGCTCGCGGCCTTGGCGAACACCGGGAAGGTCAGCTCCGAGGTGTCGACCGGCTCCCCGGACCCGACGTCGACCGCGACAGTGTGCGGGTGGTCGATCCCCAGCTCGGCGCACAGCGCACCGAAGGCGCTCTTGTCCGTCAGCCGGTCCAGCAGGTCCGCGGAGACGTACGGCAGGAGGTAGAGGTCCTCCAGCCGTTCCCGGTTGTCCACCAGCAGCCGCACGAGCCGGTCCGCGCTGGCCAGCAGCAGCAGCCGCCGGCCGGCGTGCTCGCCGGCGACGCGCCGGAGGCGGTCCACGACGGCGTCGGCGTCCCCGAGGTCGGGCACGACCTCGTTCGTCAGCACCCGCGAGTGGCGCACCAGCCCCGAGAGCACCGACGAGACCACGACCGAGCGCACCCCGTAGGCCTCGTGCAGCTCGCGGGCAAGGCTGTACGCACCGATGTCCCCGCCGACGATCACGGGCTGCAGGTCGTCGTGCCCGGTCACCGTGCCACCTCTCGCCGCCGCCGCCGTCCGCCGTCCGCCGTCCGCCGTGCAACCTAGCAACGAGCCTGTCGCGGCCGTCGTCGCGACGGCTCCGTGCCCGCCATGCGCGGCCGACGGCGGGACGACGGGGCCCGAGGGGTTACCGTCTGACGCCACAGGGGCGGTCGGGGCCCGGCGGCGACGGCCCACCCACCGGGGGCGGGACCCGCCACCTCCGGTCGCAGGCAGACGCGAGGAGGCACGGTCGGTGGCCACGTCGAGCAAAGGCGCGCCGCAGCGGCTCGTCATCGTGGAGTCGCCCGCGAAAGCGCGCACGATCGCGGGCTACCTCGGTGACGGCTTCGACGTCGAGGCCAGCGTCGGGCACATCCGCGACCTGCCGCAACCCTCCGAGCTGCCCCCGGACATGAAGAAGGGCCCGTTCGGCAAGTTCGCGGTCGACGTCGACAACGGCTTCGAGCCGTACTACGTCGTGGACGCCGACAAGCGCAAGAAGGTCTCCGAGCTCAAGCGGCTGCTGAAGGACGCGGACGAGCTGTACCTCGCCACCGACGAGGACCGCGAGGGCGAGGCCATCGCCTGGCACCTGCTGCAGGCGCTCCAGCCGAGCGTGCCCGTGAAGCGGATGGTCTTTCACGAGATCACCCGCGAGGCGATCACCCGCGCACTGGAGTCCACCCGGGACATCGACACCGCACTGGTCGACGCGCAGGAGACCCGGCGCATCCTCGATCGGCTGTACGGCTACGAGGTCTCGCCGGTGCTGTGGCGCAAGGTCCGTGCGGGCCTGTCCGCCGGGCGCGTGCAGTCGGTCGCGACCAGGTTGGTCGTGGAGCGTGAGCGCGAGCGGATGGCGTTCCGCTCGGCGTCGTACTGGGACGTCGAGGCCGACGTCACCCCGCAGCAGCAGCAGCCGGCATCGTTCACCGCGAAGCTCGTGGCACTCGACGGTGCCCGAGTCGCGACCGGCCGGGACTTCGACGACACCGGCCGGCTGCGCAACGACGCCGTCGCCCACGTCGACGAGGCCGTGGCCACCGCGGTCGCGGCCGGCCTGCGCGAGGCCGACGTCGCCGTCCGCAGCGTCGAGACCAAGCCGTACACGCGCCGTCCGGCGGCCCCGTTCACCACGTCGACGCTGCAGCAGGAGGCGAGCCGCAAGCTGCGCTCGTCCGCGCGCCAGACCATGCGCACCGCGCAGTCGCTGTACGAGAACGGTTTCATCACGTACATGCGCACCGACTCCACGGCGCTGAGCAGCGAGGCGCTCGGCGCGGCGCGGCGACAGGCCGCCGAGCTGTACGGGCAGGACTTCGTGCCCGAGAAGCCCAGGGTCTACGCCTCGAAGTCGAAGAACGCGCAGGAGGCCCACGAGGCGGTCCGGCCGGCCGGCGACTCGTTCCGGACGCCGGCCCAGGTGTCGAACCAGCTGCGCGGCGACGAGTTCCGGCTCTACGAGCTGATCTGGAAGCGCACGGTCGCCTCGCAGATGGCCGATGCCAAGGGCTCGACCGCCACGGTCCGCCTCGGCGCCACCGTGACCACGCCGACCGGGCAGCGGGACGCCGAGCTGTCGTCGTCCGGCACCGTCATCACCTTCCGCGGGTTCCTCGCCGCGTACGAGGAGGGCCGCGACGAGGCCCGGTACGGAGAAGACGCCGACGCCGAGCGCCGCCTGCCCGAGCTGGAGACCGGGCAGGCGCTCGACGTGCTGCGTTCCGAGGCCGACGGGCACGAGACGTCGCCGCCGCCGCGGTACACCGAGGCGTCGTTGGTGCGAGCGCTGGAGGAGCGTGGGATCGGCCGCCCCTCCACGTACGCGGCGACCATCGCGACGATCGCCGACCGCGGCTACGTGCGCCCGCGCGGGTCGGCGCTCGTGCCGAGCTGGCTCGCGTTCTCGGTCACCCGGTTGCTGGAGGAGCACTTCGCGCGGCTCGTGGACTACGACTTCACCGCGTCGATGGAGTCCGACCTGGACCGCATCGCCGGCGGGCAGGAGCGACGCGCCGACTGGCTGACCCGGTTCTACTTCGGCGACACCGCCGTCGACGGGCCCGACTCAGAGGGGCTCAAGCAGCTCGTCGAGGACCTCGGTGACATCGACGCGCGCGAGCTCAACACGGTGCGGATCGCGGACGACGTCGCGCTGCGGGTCGGTCGCTACGGGCCCTACCTGGAGTCACCCGGGGCCGAGGGCGCGGAGCCCCGCCGGGCGAGCGTGCCCGACGACGTCGCCCCGGACGAGCTCACCGAGGAGCGGGCGCGGGAGCTGCTGTCGCAGCAGGCGGACGGTGACCGCGAGCTGGGCACGAACCCCGACACCGGCAACCCGGTCGTGGCCAAGGTGGGCCGCTTCGGCCCCTACGTCACCGAGGTGCTCGGCGACGACGCGCCCAAGAACGCGAAGCCGCCCACGCAGTCGCTGCTGTCGTCGATGCACGTCGAGACGGTCACGCTCGCCGACGCGCTGCGCCTGCTGTCGCTGCCCCGGCTGGTGGGGACCGACCCGGCCGACGGCGACGAGATCTACGCGCAGAACGGCCGGTACGGGCCGTACCTGAAGAAGGGCACCGACTCTCGCTCCCTGGAGACCGAGGACCAGATCTTCGACATCGACCTCGACGCGGCGCTGGCGATCTACGCCCAGCCGAAGCGCCGGGGCCGGGCAGCGGCCGCGCCGCCGCTGCGCGAGCTCGGCGACGATCCCGCGAGCGGGAACCCGGTCGTGGTCAAGGATGGCCGGTTCGGCCCCTACGTCACCGACGGCGAGGTGAACGCGACCCTGCGTACCGCCGACGCGGTGGAGACGATCACGCTGGAGCGGGCCGCCGAGCTGCTGGCCGACAAGCGTGCCCGGGGTCCGGCGAAGAAGGGCGCGAAGAAGACCGCCGCCAAGAAGCCCGCCGCCAAGAAGCCCGCGGCCAGGAAGCCCGCGGCCAGGAAGAGTGCCGCCAAGAAGACCACTGCCAAGAAGACCACGGCCAAGAAGACCGCCGCCAAGAAGACCGCCGCGAAGAAGACGACCTGACCGCCGGACCCGCACCTCGCCAGCGTTCGAGTGCACATCTTCCTTGATCACCATGGCCTTCGTCGGTGATCAAGGACGTCCGACCCACGCCACCGCGTTCGGCGGGGGTGGGCCGCCGGGACCGGCGGTGACGGCAGTCGGCCGTACCCTGACCGGGTGAGCGAGGAGCAACGCCCGGTCGCCGGGCCTGCCGGGGGGACCGCGGCGACGAAGGCCGGGCCGCGGGTGTCGCGGTACGCCGCGCACGCCGACGCCCCGGACCACGACCTGCGGGGTGTGCTGGCGATCGCCCCCTTCCGCAAGCTGTGGCTGTCGCTCGGGCTGTCGAGCTTCGGTGACTGGCTGGGCCTGCTCGCCACCACGGCGCTCGCCCGCAACCTGGGCGGCGAGTCCTCGTACGCGGCGGCGAACTTCGCCGTCGCCGGCGTGCTCATCCTGCGCCTCGCCCCGGCGATCGTGTTCGGACCCTTCGCCGGCGCGCTCGCCGACCGTTTCGACCGCAAGGTCACGATGGTCGTCGGCGACGTGCTGCGCGCCGGGCTGTTCGTGACGATCCCGCTGGTCGGAACACTCTGGTGGCTGTTCGTGGCCACCGTGCTGATCGAGATCGTCGGACTGTTCTGGATGCCCGCCAAGGACGCCACCGTGCCGAACCTGGTGCCGCGCCGGCGACTCGAGGCGGCCAACCAGATCAGCCTGGCGACCACGTACGGCAGTGCCCCGCTCGCCGCCCTGCTGTTCACCGGCCTCGCCCTGCTGTCGGGCGTGGTCGACGAGGCGTTCACGTTCCTCGGTGGCCCGATCGACCTCGCCCTGTACGCCAACGCCGCGACGTACGTCGTCGCCGCAGCGGTGATCTGGCGGCTCGACATGCCCCGGCGTCCCCAGGTCGGCGACGACAGCACGACACCGCCGAGCGTGTGGCGGGCGATCGGCGAGGGCTGGGCCTTCGTCGGGACGACACCGCTGGTGCGCGGCCTCGTGATCGGCATGCTCGGGGCCTTCGGCGCCGGCGGGTTCGTGATCGGCGTCGCGCCCACGTTCGTGCGCGACCTCGGCGCGGGCGAGCCCGGGTACGGGGTGCTGTTCGCCGCCGTCTTCACCGGCCTCGCGGGCGGGATGTGGGTGGGGCCGCGGCTGCTCGCGGACCTGCCCCGGTGGCGGCTGTTCGCGGCGTCCATCGTGGTCGCCGGCGGCTTCCTCGCGCTGGTGGCGCTGATCCCCAACATCGTCCTCGCCGCGATCTTCACCGCCCTGCTGGGCTCGGCGGCCGGCGTGGCGTGGGTGACGGGGTACACGATGCTCGGGCTCGAGGTCGCCGACGAGCTGCGGGGGCGCACGTTCGCGTTCGTGCAGTCCTCCGCCCGCGTCGTCCTCGTCGCCGTGATGGCGTTCGCCCCCGCGCTGGCCGCCGTGATCGGCACCCACTCGATCCGGTTCACGCCGACCGTGTCGCTGGACTACAACGGCGCCGCCCTCACCCTGCTGGTGGCCTCGGTGCTCGCGGTCGCGATCGGGCTCGTGTCCTACCGCCAGATGCACGACGGCACCGACGTCGGTCTCCGCGAGGACCTCGTGCGCGCCTGGACCCGGCGGCACGTGGCCCAGCCCGCCGGGGCGGCCCACGGCACCGGCGGGTTCCTGCTGGCGCTCGAGGGCGGAGACGGCGCGGGCAAGTCGACGCAGGCCCAGCAGCTGCGGGCGTGGCTCGCCGACGACGTCGGGCACGAGGTCGTGCTCACGCGCGAGCCGGGCGCCACGGCCCTGGGCACGCGGCTGCGGGAGGCCCTGCTCCACGGCGGCACGATCGACCCGCGCGCGGAGGCGTTGATGTTCGCGGCCGACCGGGCACAGCACGTCTCCCAGGTCGTCCGCCCGGCGCTGGAGCGCGGCGCGGTCGTCGTCACCGATCGGTTCACCGACTCCTCGATCGCCTACCAGGGGGCCGGGCGCGACCTGGACACCGACGAGGTCGCCCGGCTGTCGCGCTGGGCGACGCGCGACCTCGTGCCCGACCTGACCGTGGTGCTCGACGTGGACCCGGGCGCCGGCCGAGACCGGGTGGCGGAGCGCGGCGGCACGGACCGGCTCGAGGGCGAGGCGCTGGACTTCCACTCCCGAGTGCGCGCCGGCTTCGTCGAGCTGGCGCACCGCGACCCCCGCCGGTACCTGGTGCTCGACGCCGGACAGCCGCCCGAGCACGTCCAGCAGCGCATCCGGGAGCGGCTGCAGCCGGTGCTGCCGGAGTCGTCGGCCGCCCGCGCCGACCGCGAGGCGGCCGAGGCCGAGCAGGCCCGCCGGGACGCGGAGCAGGAGCGACGCCGGCAGGCGGAGGCCGAGGCGGAGGCGGTGGAGCAGGAGCGGGCGCGCCGGGAGGCCGAGCGGCAGCAGGCGCAGGAGGCGGAGCAGCGCCGTGTCGAGACCGAGCGGGTCCGCGCGGAGACCGAGCGCCGCCGCGTGGAGGAGGCCGAGCGACGCCGGCAGGAGGCCGAGCAGCAGCAGGCGGAGACGACCCGCCGGCGCGCGGAGGAGGCCGAGCGGCGCCGTGTCGAGGCCGAGACGCGCCGCGCGGAGGCCGAGCAGCGGGCCGCCGAACGCCGCGCCGAGCAGGCGGCCCGCCGCGAGCGGGAGGCCGCCGAGGCCCGGCAGGTGGAGGCGGAGCGGGTCCGCGTCCGCTTCGAGCGCGCCGAGGCGGAACGCCGGCGGCGGGAGGACGAGGTCGCCGCCCACGCCGAGGAGGCCCGCCGGCTCGCGGGAGGCGACGACCGGACCGAGACGGCGTCCATGCCCGTGGTGGGA
>JBBRBF010000024.1:0-45570 GCA_038206105.1 Actinomycetales bacterium
TCGTTCCTTTTCGCCTTTGCGGGCCGGTCGCAGGAGGTTCAGGCCCGCTGCGGTCAGGGCGGTTTCGAAGTCGCGGCCGAAGTAGTTGCGGTCGCCGATGAGGGTCTGCCCGCGCCGGGCGCGGGTCAGGTTCGGGTCGTCTTCCAAGATGGCTAGCAGGGTCTGGCGCTCGTCGGCCTTGGCCCCGGTCAGGGCGAACCCGACGGGCAGCCCGTGCACGGTGCACAGCAGGTGCAGGCGCAGCCCCCAGAAGTAGCGGGAGTGGCTGGCGCAGTACCCGTACTCGGCCCACCCGGCCAGCTCGGAGCGGCGTGCGGTCTCTCGGGAGCGGCCGCACTCCACCGGGGTGGAGTCGACCACCCACACGTCGTCGGACCACAGCGAGGTGTCCCTGGCCAGCACCCCGACCAGCCACCCGATCGTTGGGCCCAGGCGCCGCAGCCGCTTGTTGTAGCCCGGCTGCTGGGGCAGGTACGGGAACTGAGCGAGCAGGTGGGTGTTGGCGTAACGCAACCAGCGCGCCTCGCTGGTGTAGCCCAGCAACGCCTGCATCACAGCCAGGGTCACGAGTTCGGCGTCCCCGATCCGTGGGGCGATCCCGACCGCCGGCCGCCACGGAACCTGCCCGGGGAAGGCCTTCAGGAGATCGTCGGTCCTGACATAGAGTGCGGTCGCGAGGGTGTCCAGGTCGGCGTCCACGAGAACCTCCGGTTCGACGTTGGGTTAGCAACGCCGATCCTGGGCACCCCTCACCGCACCCCCGGCACGCCACACCGCGCCGAGACCACCTTGGAATCGTTCATCTAGTCGACTCCTGCGATGATCTCTCGCAGCGCTGCGATGTGAGCACTCAGCGATCGACGGCCCTCCTGAGTCAGCGAGACCCACGTGGTTCGCCGCCCTCGGTGCACCCCCTTGCGGCTGCGGAGATAGCCGACCGCGGCGAGAGCCGACAGGTGCTTGGACAACACCGAGTCGCTGACATCCAGACCATCACGCAGTGTGGCGAACTCCGCCTCGGAGACTGCAGTGAGCATCGTCATCAGTCTCAGCCGTGCCGGTGCATGCAGGTGCGGATCGACGTCGGGCCTCATGCGTGGGCGATGAGCAGCACGAGGCCCGTGGTGGCCAGCACGGTCAGCACGGTCAGCACGGCAAGCCAGGCGGCGGACTCGCCGCGGCTGTGCGTGTCCGGCTCGGACCGATACGAGCGGATCCAGCGGCGCCCGCTCAACGCATAGGCGACGCCACCCACGACGGCGCACGGTGGTACGAGCCACCACACCCCGACCAGGGCCGCCCACGTCGCCGCCGCCAGCGCAGCCGCGTACGACACCGACGCAGCCGTCGCGGTGCCACCGACGACGCGGCTGAGCAGTCCGCCGAGCCAGACACCGTTGATCGCGCGGAAGCGGACGAGCTGCCCACCCGCTACTGCCAGGAGCACCGCGAACCCGGCCACCAGCACCCAGCTCGGCGACACACCAGAGACGCCGCTGAGGCCGCTCAGACCGACCGCGAACGTGCCGATCTGGAGCGCGACTGCGGCCCCGATCGATGTGAGGAACACGGGCGGAAGTGCCATCCGGTGGGCGAGTGCGGCGCGCCCCGCCTCGGCGTCGGCGATGGCTGACGACGCCTCGCCCGGCGTCGGAGGACCGGTGATATTTTCCATAGTGGAAAGCGTGCCAGACAACTTTCCAGGTTGGCAAGTGTCAGGACGGGGGCGACCGGGGCCGCGGGACCTGTCTCCGCCCCGGCCGGGACCCTCGGAGTGGGTCGACCACGCCCACCGCGCGATGTGCTCGGGATCGGTGAGCAGGGTCCGTAGCGGGGGCTCGACGTTGTCGTGCCACAGCCGCTGCCGGTGCACCCTCCGGACCACGGTCCGGCGCACGACCTGGCGCATCACGACGGCACGGGGCAGGTCGAGCCAGACCAGCAGGTCCGCGCGCGCCGCCAGCAGCGGGCGCACCTGCCCGTACTGCCACTCCGTCACCTGCGCCGGACCGGCGCTGAACTCCGCCACCTCGGCGACGAACGTCGGTCGTGGGGTCCAGCCGGGGCCGTGGAACAGCGCGTCGATCTCCACGTGCGGCACGTCCAGAACGTCGGCGACCCGCGCTGCCAGCGTGGTCTTGCCGGTTCCGGACGTGCCCGCCACCAGCACCCGGTACGGCCTGGTGGGCAGTGGGCTGCACGCGTCGAGCGCCGCAGCACCGTACGACGATCCACTGCGCTGCCCTGGTCGTCAGGCACCGAGGTCGCGCAGGCCGACCACGTCGTGGCGCCAGAACGCCTCCGGGTACACGAGGGTGCCGGTCATCCACGGCTGGTGGCCGGGGAGCAGCACGACCTGGAAGGCGGCGTCCGGCGTACGCAGGGAGGGCTTGCGGAAACCCTGCCTGGCGCCGGCCACGAAGCCGAGGCGCGAGTAGTAGCCAGGGTCGCCCTCGAGGAAGACGAGCGGCACCGACCGCTCGGTCATGATGTGGAGCCCCGCTCTGACCAGCTCCGCTCCGACGCCGCGGCCCTGCCGCGTCGGTAGCACGGCAAGAGGACTGAGCACATGCACGTCGACGAGCCGTTGCGGGGCGTCCAGCAGGGCGCGGGTGAACATCACGTGGCCGACGACGTCACCGGCGTCCACCGTGACCAGCGAGAGCCCGTCGTCCGGGGTGATCTCGTTGCGCAGCGCGTCGACGAGGTCCGCCACTGCCTTCCCCTGGTCGCCGAAGGCCAACAGGTGCAGCCCGCGCACCGCTGCTCGGTCCTGCTCCTGTTCCGCGCGGAGAACCACGAGGGCACCGTAGAACGCGAGGGGCGCCCGGCCGGCTCGGTTCGGTTCGGTTCGGTTCGGACAGTGAGAGTCGCAGGCCGTCCCAGAAGTCGAGCTGGCACCCACCCCGCGCGCGGCCACCGTCCCCGACAACCTCGCGTCGCCGGGTGAGCCGGCGCCGGTGGGCGCAGTCACGCCAATCGCCGCTTGGCACGGGGCGCCCCTGTGCCAACCGGGTTGGCACAGGGGTCCCCTGTGCCAACCGGCGGCTGGTGCGAGCTTCCCCAGTCGACCGGTGGCGGCGGGGGGTCGGTGGGTGGCGGCGGGGTGAGCGGCGGCGCGGGTCTGTACGGGCGGGATGGCGCTCAGGCGTGCAGGCCGCCGACGCGGTCCAGAAGAGCACCTGGCCGTTGACCCCAGCCGCCCGCGTCCGAGCAGAGGAGCTTTGACCAGAGCCGCGTTGTCGCGCGGCGTCGCGACCCGGCCCGGGGCGTCGCGGCCGCGACGTCCTGCATCCGCTGCGGGCTCGTAGCTTCCTGGCACGGGGGCGCCCCGTGCCAACCCGGTTGGCACAGGGGCGCCCTGTGCCAACCGGCGGCTGGTGCGATTCCCCCCACCGGTGGGGGGTGGCCGGGGTCGGCCGCGTCAGCGCGCCACCGGGACGTCGAGGCGGGCGAGCAGGTCCCGCACGCGGGCCTCGACGTCCGCCACGACCGCGCGCACCGTGTCGACGTCCTGACCGGCGGGATCGTCGACCTGCCAGTCCTCGTAGGCCTTGCCCGGCACGAACGGGCACGACTCGCCGCACCCCATCGTCACGACCACGTCGGCCTCGCGGACCCCGTCGACGTCGAGCACGGTGGCCGATTCGGCGTCCGTGCTCAGTCCGCGATCGGCCAGCACGGCGGCGACCACGGGGTTGACCGACCCCTTCGGCGCCGACCCGGCCGAGCGGGCCTCGACGGAGCCGCCGGAGAGGTGCTCGGTCAGCACCCGGGCGGCCACCGAGCGGCCCGAGTTGTGGATGCAGGCGAACAGGACGACGGGCACGCGCACGGCTGCTCCTGGTGGGTTGTGGCGGGCAAGGGCTCGGGTTCGACGTGGCCGGGCCCGGCCGGCGGCCCCCCGCGACCTGCATCGCGACGAACGGGGCGACGACCGCGGCGCGACGCCGGCGACCGTGTCGGACAGCATCCGCGCGAGCCTCACGGTCGGGTTGGCGAAGCTCGTGGACGAGGTGAACCGGACGATGCCGCTGCTCCGGCTGGCGTCAGTGCATGCTCGGCACCCGCATCGTCACGGTCGTCACGGGCAGGTGGTGCCTGCGGTGCACCCGGGCCGGCAGGTCGGCGCGCAGCCAGTGGGACACCCCCGTCGGCAGCGTCGACACGATGACCTCGTCCACCTCGCGGCGCGCCAGAACCGAGTCGACCGCGCCCGAGGGGTCCTCCTCACCGACCTCGCCCTCGACGGCCCCGCCCGCCTGGCGGATCCGGTTGACGCCGTGCTCCAGCCGTCGCTCCGCGAGCTCGTACGCGGTCGACCCCTCTGCCTCGTGCGGGGCCCCGAGCGGGATCGCCGACGCCCCACCGGGGGTCGCCAGCACCGGCGAGCGGTCGGTGCCGGCGGACATCGGCACGACGAGGTAGAAGTCGACCGGGCCGGCCGCGATCCGCTCGCGCACCGCCGCCATCAGGTCGTCGCCCCCGAGGGTCCGGTTCGCCACGACGAGAACGTGCCGCATCGCTGCCTCCTCCAGAGGTCGCGCGTGGCCGCCCACCGTGGACGGCACGACCGCCACCCGGGCCACGATCCTCGCGCCGCGGCCTGCACACAAGGAGATACCCCTGTGGTGATCAAGGACTCGAGCTCCCTGATCACGACGACGGGGGGACGCGAGCGGCGAGCGCCTCCAGGGCCTCGGTGAAGCAGCCGGCGGGCGGGTTCACCAGTCCGGCACCGACCTGGCCGGTCCCGGCGACGCGGCCGGCGATGCCGGTGTTGATCTGCGGCAGCACACCGGTGCGCACCACCGGCACGACGTCGATCCCGGTCGGCGTGCCCCGGAACCCGAGGATCGGCACCTGGAACACCGGGTGCTCGGCGAGGGTGATGTCGTACATCCGTCGGGTCGTCGCCAGTGCGAGGTCGCTGTCGCCGCCGACGAACGCGGTGATCGCCGGCGCCGCGGCCATCGCGAACCCACCGATGCCCGCGGTCTCGGTGATCGCGGAGTCGCCGATGTCGGGGTTCGCGTCGTCCGGCCCGAAGTCGCCGAGGTACAGCCCGTCGGGCACGTCGGCCGGCCCGGTGAACCACTCGTCGCCGGTGCCGGAGACCTGGATCCCGAACTCGGTGCCGTTGCGGGCCATCGCGACCACCAGCGAGGAGCCGGGGACGTCGCGGCCGGCGTCCAGCGCCAGCTTGCACGCCGGCATCACGTGGTTGAGGAAGAAGTGGTCGTTGCCGTTGCAGAAGCGGACGACGTCCGCGACCTGCCGCGGGTCGGCGCCGAGCTCGAGCAGCTCGGGCACGAGCTCGCGCACGAGCATCATCGTGCCGGCACGGTTGCGGTTGTGGCCCTCGTCGCCCATCTGCAGCATCTGGGCGACGACCTGCCGGACGTCGACGGGCCCGGCGTCGGAGGCCGCCCGGCGCCGGACCGCCTGCTGCAGAAGCGGTCCCAGCACCTCGGCCATCCAGCGGAGCCGCCCGCTGACCTCGTCGCCGAATGCCCCATACCGCAGCACCTTGCCCAGGCCCTCGTTCAGCGAGCACCACGAGCGCCGGCCGCTGCCCGGGTCCTCGACCTCGAACACCCACATCGACGGGGACACGACGCCCGCCATCGGCCCGACCCCGCCACGGGAGTGGCAGGGGCTCAGGGACACCGCGCCGCCGCCGTCGAGCGCGCCCCTGGCGAGCCGGGCGGTGGCGCCGGGCTCGTCGGCGGCCAGCCCCTCGTAGAACATCGCGCCGACGAGGGCCCCCCGCATCGGCCCGGACGCGTTCTCCCACATCAGCGGCGGGCCAGCGTGCAGGAACTCGCCAGGAGCCAGGCCGAGCACGTCCGTCGCGGGCCGGACGTCGACGAGCACGGCGCCGCTGCTCGTGACCCGAGCGACGGCCTCCGCGTTCGCCTGCTCCCGCCTGGAGTCCGCGAGCACCGCGCGCAACGCCGTCTCGCTGCCCGACGGAGGCGGTCGCCAGTCGACGCGGTCCGTCGCGACCGCCTGGGCGTCGAGCGCGTCGGCGAGCAGGTCGACCCCGGCCGTGACGACGCGGCTGGGGCCAGCGAGCAGGTCGGCGACGGACGCCGCGACCGGTGCAGGGGAGGGGGTCTGGCGGTTCACGGCGTGCCTCCGGCGAGCGTGGCGGCGTGCCGGGCGGCTTCCGCGTTGGACAGGTGGACGTGCGCGCCGGCCGCCGTGAGCGCGGCGGCCTGGGCGTCGCGGCCCTGCGGGTCGTCCCGCGTGCCGGTGAGGCTCACGACGACGTCGAGGCGTCTGCCGTCGGCGGCCGCGGCCTGCGCCGCCGCGGTCAGCGCCGGGGCGTGCTCGGCAGCCGGGTCGGCGTGCGAGGCGTGCCCGAGGACGACGTCGAGCAGGAGTACCCGGACCCGGGGGTCGGCACCGGCGGCGGCGACCGCCTCCAGGCGCAGCGACGGGTCGATCATCGGGTGTGCGCGCCCGGCGGTCAGGGTGTCGTCGCCGAGGTCGACCATCGCGTGCCCCGCACCGGCCAGCGCCGCCGCAAGAGCGGTCGGGCCGCTCGCGTCCAGCCGCGGCCAGGACGCCTCGAGCGGGATGTTGGAGGCCAGCGGTCCGAGGGTGCGGGCGGCGACCGCCATCGCCTCGTCGCAGAGCGTCCCGCCCGAGAACAGGCCGCGCAGCAGCCCGGGGGAGCCCGCACCCGGCCGCTCGTCGTCGGGGGACCAGGCGGGCCAGGCCGGGACGGCGACGCCGAGACGCTCGCAGACGCGCTCCGCGGCCTGGGTCAGGTCGGGCTCGTCGGCGCCGAGCGCGGCGGTCTCGAGCGTGGTCCCGAGCGAGTCCGCGAGTGCGCGCAGCCGGTCGAGGACGCCCGCGTCCGCGGGCTTGGAGACCAGCACGACGAGCTCGGTGCCCTCGTCGGCGGCGAGGACGCGCAGGGCCTGCTCGGCGCCGAGGCCGCCGACGTCGGCGGACAGGTCCCGCCCGCCGAGCCCGAGGCAGTGCCGCACGCCGACGTCGGCGGCGTCGAGCAGCGTCATCAGGTGCTGGGCGCCGGTGCCCGACGCCGCGACCAGAGAGACCGGACCCGGGCGCGTGACGTTCGCGAACCCCAGCCCGACGCCCCCGACGACCGCCGTCCCGCAGTCCGGGCCCATCATGAGCAGCCCCCGCTGTGTTGCCTCGTGCTTGAGCATCACCTCGTCCGCGACCGGGACGTTGTCGCTGAACACCATCACCGACGACCCTGCGCGCAGCGCGTCGAGCGCCTCGGCGCTCGCGTGCGACCCGGGCACCGACACCAGCGCGACCGGCGCGGGGGTCCGGCGCAGGGCCGCGGCGGTGGTGCGCGCCGGGTCGACGGTGACGTTCCCGCCCCCGCTGCGCCGGGACAGCGCCGCCGTCAGCGCAGCGGCCGCGGTCTCGCGGGTGGCCTCGGGGTCGGCGCCGGGCTCGAAGCGCAGTGCCACGACGAGGTCGTCGGTCGCGACGGGCGGCAGCGCGAAGCCCATCGAGGCGAGCACGTCGAGGTTCAGTGGCGTGCCCATCGCGACCTGCGCGGCGGCCACCCCCTCGACGCCGGCGACCTCGCGGCTGGCGGCGAGCAGCGTCACCGAGTCGTGGTAGACGCCGTGGCGTACCTCCACGTGCTCGCTCGACGCGCCGGCGGTCCTGGTGGTCGGTTCGCTCACGTGGTCGGCTCCATCCAAGTGTCGTGCCTGTCGTCGTGCTGGGTACGGGCCACGGCGAGCAGGCCGGTGGCGAGATCGGCACCCGAGGTGTGGCCCAGGGCGACCAGGTCGCCGAACGCCGGCTCCGGGGGGCGCAGGCCGAGCAGGGCCGCGACCGCGTCGGTGACCACGGCCGCGCAGCGCCCGGCGGCGGCGTCGGCGAGCAGCGCCGCCGACACCGCCCCCGTCGCGCCGGCCGCCGCCGAGGTGACGGCAGCGGCGACCGGGTCGAGCACGGCGGGAGGCACGTCGGTCGCGCGTGCCGCCAGCAGCACCCCGGCGGTGACGTCGTCGCCGGACGGCGTCGCCCCCGGCCCGAGCCCGAGCACGGCGACGAGCGCGGCGACGGCCTTCGCGGGGTCCCCGTCAGCGAGGGCCGCCGCGGCGGGCCCGGCCGCGGCCCGCGCGGTGACCACGTCCGGCGCCGGGGCCGCTCCGGCCGCGCGTCCCGCCGCGTCGAGCCGGTCGAGCAGTCCGGTCAGGGCCGCGACCGCCGACGGCCGGGCGCGACCGTGGGGGAGCGGCGGTGAGGACCACCACCGGCGAACCGCCAGCCGGGTGCCGGATGACGTCACCCCACCAGCCACCCCGCCGACGGTGACGTCGCCGCCGGCCGGCAGCAGCTCGCAGGGGTCGTACCCGGCGGGCAGCACCAGCGCGCAGGGCACGGGCACCGCTCCGGCCGCGACGACGGCGAGCAGGGGGGCGTCCTGGCCACGCCCGCCGCCGACGCCCAGGTAGGCCGCGCCGCGGCCCGACACCAGCACGGTCGCCGGACGCTGCGGGCCGCGGAGCAGACCCGCGAGGTGCGCCGGGCCAGCCACTGGGACGGCGACGACGCGGCGCTGATCGGGGCCGGCAGGTGCGGCTGCGGTCGCTGCGGCTGTGGCCACGGCTCCTCCTCGCAATGGTCCGGTCTTCGCAACGGTCCGGTCCTGGCAACGATCCGGTCCACCCGTCGTCCGGCGGATCGTCACCGTGACGTTAGGCGTGCGGCTAGCGTCCTCCCTATGGAGAAACCTGCCAACGTCGACCGCGACGGCGGGCTGATCTCGCCCAGCGCCCCGGCGTGGGCCGGGGTCCCCCTGCGGGAGGTGCTGCGGGCGCCGTGCCTGGCCGGCACCCGGGTGCTCGCGGGCGGCGCCGGGCTGGAGCGGGCCGTCACCCGCGTCAACGTGATGGAGGTACCCGACATCACCCCGTGGGTCCGCCCCGGAGAGCTGCTCCTCACCACCGGCTACCCGCTGCGCGCAGAGCCTGAGCGCCTCACCGCACTGGTCGACGCGCTGGTCTCCGCCGGGGTGGCCGCTGTCGGGGTCATGGTGGGCCGCTACCTCGACGAGGTGCCCGCGGCGACGTTGGCGCGCGCGGAGGCGACGGGTCTGCCCGTGCTGTCGCTGCCCGCCGCGGTCTCGTTCGACGACGTGATCACCGAGGTGCTCGGCGACCTCGTCGACCACCAGGCGCGGGCCCTGACGCGCGCCGAGGCGGTCCACCGGCGCCTCGTCGACCTCGTGCTGGACGGTGGGGGGCTGCCGGAGGTCGCCGCCGGCCTCGCCGACGCCCTCGACGCCGCCGTCGTCGTGACCACGCCGGACGGCCGCCAGGTCGCCGCCGCCGGCTCGGCATCGGACCTGGCGGCGGCCGCGGCGCACCCGTGGACCGACACCACCGGGCGGCTGCGGACCGAGCACGTCGACAGCGCGCTGGGGCTGCACGCCCACGCCGGCGGTCCCGGCGGGCACGCCGTGGTGACGGTGGCGGCCGGCCAGCTCGACCACGGCCGGATCGCCGCCTTCACGGCCGGTCGCCGGCTCGGCGCCGACGACCTGAACGCTCTCGAGCGGGCGGCGCTCGTGGTCGCGCTCGTCGTCACGAAGGAGCTGGCCGTCGCGGCGGTCGAGGGTCGCTACCGCGCGGACTTCCTGCGCGACCTGCTCCTCGGCCGTGCCGGCGCGGCCGACGGCGCCGCCGCCCATGCCGCGGACCTCGGCTGGGACCTCGACCGCCGGCTCGTCGTCCTCGTGCTCCAGCCGCACGCCGACGACCCCGGGCACGCCGTCGGCGAGGTCGGGGTCACGCGGAGTGCCGCCGTCGGCCGGGCGCTGCGCCCGCTGGTCGAACGGCAGGCCGCGGCGCTCACCGCTGCTGTTCGACGGCGCGACCCCCGGGCCGCCGTCGCCGCGTACAGCACCGAGGCGGTCGCCCTGCTCGGCATCCCGCCGGACGGCGACACCGACCGGCTCGTCCGAGAGCTGGTCGCGGCCGTCCGCGGCGAGGGCGGCGGCGGGCGGCGTCCCTTCGGGGTGGGCGTCTCACGGGCGGTGGACGGCGTCGCCGACCTGGCCACGGGGTATGAGCAGGCACGGACCGCGGTCCGGGTAGGGCGCCGCGTGCAGGGCGCCGGGGCCGTCGCCCACTTCGACGCGCTCGGCGTCTACCGGCTGCTCAGCCTCGTGCCCGACCCCGGCGAGCTGCGGGCCTTCGCGGTCGAGGTGCTCGGACCCCTGGCGGCCGGCGGCGACGAGGCGACCGACCTGCGCGGCACCTTGACCGCCCTGCTCGAGACGAACCTCAACGTCGCCGAGACCGCCCGCCGGCTGCACTTCCACTACAACACGCTGCGCTACCGGATCGGCAAGCTCGAACGGCTGCTCGGGCCGTTCACCTGCGACCCGGCGCTGCGCCTGGACGTCGCGGTGGCCCTCAAGGTGGTCGACATGGCCGGGCTCGAGAGCGATCACAGCGGGTCACCGCCGCCGCGGCGACACGACGACATCCGACACACCGGCGACACCGTGATGGGCGAACATCGCCGGTGCCGCGGACCGGGAGCGCACCTAGCGTTCACGCCACCCGATCTCTGACGGGGTCGACAGGCGGCCGGACGGCCGCGGAGGAGGAGCCGGCGATGGCTGGATGGAAGCTGCACGGCGACGGAGGCCCCCTCGGCCCGGACGAGGTCGTGGCGCCCGACGAGCGCCTCTCGTGGCCCAAGACGATCGGCCTCGGCGCCCAGCACGTCGTCGCGATGTTCGGGGCGACGTTCGTCTTCCCGCTGATCATGGGCCTGGACCCCCAGCTGGCGATCATGATGAGCGGGGTCGCCACGATCGCCTTCCTCCTCATCGTGCAGGGCAAGGTGCCGAGCTACCTCGGCACGTCGGCAGCGTTCGTCGGCGGCGTCGCGGCGATCCGTGCCCAGGGCGGCACCTCCCAGGAGGTGACCGGGTCCATCCTCATCGCCGGGCTCATCCTCGTGGCGGCCGGCGTCGTGATCCACGTCGCGGGCGCCCGGGTGATCTACCGGGTGCTGCCGCCGGTGGTCACCGGCGCGGTCGTGATGCTCATCGGCTTCAACCTCGCACCGGTCGTCGCGAACATCTACTGGCCCCAGGACCAGTGGGTCGCCCTGATCGTGATGACCGCGGTGATCACGATGAGCGTCGGGTTCCGGGGCTTCCTCGGCCGGATCTCGATCTTCCTCGGGCTGGTGCTGGGCTACACGCTCTCGTGGGTGTTCGACCGGGTCCTCGGCGAGATCACGTCCTTCGACGCCGGTGCGGGCGGGGTCACCACCCGCTTCCGGGTGAACTGGGACGGCGTGGTGGCGGCGGACTGGCTCGGGTTCCCGAACCGCACGTCCGTCGGCGTCGACGGCGCCGAGGTCGTGGGCTGGCACCTGCCGAGCTTCAACGCCGCGTTCATCCTGCTCGTCGTGCCGGCGGTGATCGCGCTCGTCGCCGAGAACACCGGCCACGTCAAGGCGGTCGCCGAGATGACCGGGCACGACCTGGACCCCGTGATGGGCCGGGCCATCGCCGCGGACGGCATCGGCACGGTCCTGGCGAGCAGCGTGGGCGGCTCGCCGACCACCACGTACGCCGAGAACATCGGGGTGATGGCGGCGACCCGCGTGTACTCCACGGCCGCCTACTACGTCGCCGCCGCGGTCGCGCTGCTGTTCGGTCTCTCGCCGAAGTTCGGGGCCGTCGTCTCCGCCGTGCCCGGCGGGGTGCTCGGCGGCATCACCGTCGTGCTCTACGGGATGATCGGCCTGCTCGGCGCGAAGATCTGGATGGAGAACCGCGTCGACTTCGCGAACCCCGTCAACCTCGTGCCGGTCGCCGCCGGGATCATCATCGCCATCGGTGACACCTCGCTGCAGGTCACGGACACGTTCGTGCTCTCCGGGATCGCGCTCGGCACGATCGTCACGATCGTCGGCTTCCACATCGCCCGGGTGCTCGCACCGGCCCACCTGCGCGAGGCCGCGGACGGTCCGGTGCTCGTCGTCGGAGAGCCCGGCATGTACACCCAGTCCGAGGACGACGGGCGCAGGCACCACGAGGAGCCGCGACCGTGAAACCCGCTCCCTTCACCTACCACCGGCCCCGCTCGCTGGACGAGGCGCTGTCGGTGCTCGCCGAGGTCGGCGACGAGGGCAAGGTGCTCGCCGGCGGGCAGAGCCTGCTGCCGATGCTCTCGATGCGGCTCGCGTCACCGGGCCACCTCGTCGACGTCAACGCCGTCCCCGGGCTGGACACCGTGGTCGCGGACGGCGCGGTCGGGGACGGCGTCGTGCGCGTCGGCGCCCTCGTGCGCCACAGCGCGCTGGAACGGGACGGCGGAGCCACGGCCACCCAGCCCTTGCTCGCGCGGGCCCTGCGGCACGTCGCCCACCCGACGATCCGCAACCGCGGCACGACCGTCGGCAGCATCGCGCACGCCGACCCCAGCGCGGAGATGCCGGCGGTCCTGCTGCTGCTCGGTGGCAGCGTCGAGGCCGCCTCGGTCCGCGGCAGCCGGACCGTCGCGGCGGCGGACCTCTTCGCGGGCCCGCTGGAGACGACGCTCGCACCCGACGAGCTGCTCGTGGCGGCGACGTTCCCGGCGACCGCACCCCGGACCGGTACCGCCGTCTGCGAGCTGGCGCGCCGGCACGGCGACTATGCCGTCGTCGGCGTCGTCGCCGCGGTCGGCCTGGCAGTCGACGGCACCGTCGAGCGGGCCCGCGCGGCGTACGTCAGCGCCGGTGACGGCGACGTCGTCGACCTGACCGCCGCGGCGGCCGGGGCCGACCCGGCGCGGCCGGGCTGGGCCCACGAGGCCGGCGAGCTGGCCCGAAGCCAGGTGGGCGTTGAGCCCGACATCCACGCCAGCGGCGACTACCGGTCCCAGCTCGTCGCGGTGCTCACCGCGAGAGCCCTCACCGAGGCCGCCGGCGACGCCCGGGTGACCAGGGCCCAGGAGACAAAGGCCCGGGAGACGAGTGAGGGAGCAGCATGAACGAGCAGCACGTGAGCGTGACCCTGCGGGTCAACGGGGTCGCCCGTGAGGTGGACGTCCCGTCCCGGCGGCTGCTGTCGGACGCGCTGCGCCACGACCTGCGGCTCACCGGCACCCACGTCGGCTGCGAGCACGGCGTCTGCGGCGCCTGCACGGTGCTGCTGGACGGGCAGCCGGTCCGCTCGTGCCTGATGTTGGCCGCCTCCGCCGACGGCCACGAGGTGACGACGGTCGAGGGGCTCGCGGACCCCGACGGCACGCTGCACCCGGTGCAGCAGGCGTTCGTGGAGTGTCACGGGCTCCAGTGCGGCTTCTGCACACCGGGTTTCGTGACGACGATCGCCGCCTACCTGGAGGAGAACCCGGAGCCGACCGAGGCGGACGCCACCGAGGCGATCGCCGGCAACCTGTGCCGCTGCACCGGGTACCAGAACATCCGCCGCGCCGTCGTGCGGGCGGCCGAGATCACCCGGGAGCGCGCGTGACCACGCGGTCGGTCGGGTCCCCGGTGGCCCGCGTCGAGGACCCCCGCCTGCTGCGCGGCGAGGGCCGGTACCTCGACGACCTCGGTCACGACGCGCTCGCCGCGGCCTTCGTGCGCAGCCCCCACGCGCACGCCGAAGTGCTCGACGTCGACGTCTCCGGAGCGCTCGACGTCGAGGGCGTCGTGGCGGTCTACACCTACGACGACCTGGCCTCGGACGCCGCGGCCGAGAACAGCGCCGTGGACCGCCCGCTGCCGCTGCTGATCCCGCACCCGGCGCTGCACGCGCCGCGCACCGGGTACCCGCTGGCCCGCGACGAGGTCAACCACGTCGGCGAGGCCGTCGTGATGGTCGTCGCGACCGACCGCTACCTCGCCGAGGACGCCTGCGGTCGCATCGTCGTGACGTACCGGCCGCTGCCGCCGGTCGTCGGTGTCGACGCCGCACGGGCGGCGGAGCGCGCCGTGCACGCCGACGTCCCCGACAACATCGCTGCGCACCTCGTGCAGGAGGTCGGCGACGTCGAGGCCGCGTTGGCGGCGTCCCCGCGCACCCTGACCCTGGACCTCACCGTGGAGCGCTCCGCGTCGATGCCGATGGAGGGCAAGGGGGTCTACGCGCGGTACGACACCGACGAGCACTCGCTGCGCGTCTACACGTCCACGCAGGCGGCGACGTCCGTGCGTGCGGCCGTCGCCGCGACGCTCGGGCTGGCCCTCAACCGCGTGGAGTGCATCGCCCCCGACGTCGGCGGCGGGTTCGGCGTGAAGATCGTGCACCCCTGGCCGGAGGAGATCCTCGTCCCGTGGGCGGCCCGGCGGCTCGCCCTGGCCGGCGTCGCGCGCGAGGTGAAGTGGACCGAGGACCGCCGGGAGCACTTCGTCTCCAGCGCCCACGAGCGCGGCCAGACCCAGCAGGTGACGGTCGGGTTCGACGACGACGGGACGCTGCTCGCGCTCGACTTCACCTTCTGGCACGACAACGGGGCGTACACGCCGTACGGGATCATCGTGCCGATCATCACGAGCACGCAGGTGCTCGGGCCGTACAAGCCCGGCGCGTACCGGTGCGAGTTCTTCTCGGTCTACACGAACACGGTGATCGTCACGCCGTACCGGGGCGCCGGCAGGCCGCAGGGCGTGTTCGCGATGGAGCGGGCGATGGACGCGATCGCCGCGGCTCTCGGCCGGGACCGGGCCGACGTGCGCGAGCACAACATGATCCGGCCCGAGGAGATGCCCTACGACCACCACATGGTGTTCCAGGACGGCCGTCCGCTGATCTACGACTCCGGCGACTACCCGGCGTCGATGGCGAAGCTCAAGGCGCTCGTGGGGTGGGACGACTTCGAGGCCGTTCGCGAGCAGGCGCGCGCGGAGGGCCGCCGGGTCGGCATCGGCCTGGCCTGCTACGTCGAGGGCACGGGTCCGGGCCCGTACGAGGGCGCCCACGTGCTCGTCGAGACCTCCGGCAAGGTGAAGGCGGCGACCGGCCTGACCACCCAGGGCCAGGGTCACCAGACCGCGTTCGCGCAGGTCGTCGCCGACCAGCTCGGAGTCGAGGTCGCCGATGTCGAGGTCGTCACCGGTGACACCCGCAGGTTCCGTTACGCCGTGGGCACGTTCGCGTCCCGGGCCGCGGTGATGAGCGGATCGGCGATGCACGTCGCCGCCGGCAAGGTGCGCGACAAGGCGCTGCGGATCGCGGCGGAGGCCCTGGAGGTCTCCGTCGACGACCTGGAGCTCACCGACGGCGCCGCCCGCGTCAAGGGCACCTCACCCGGGTCGCCGGGCACCTCGCTGCCGCTGTCGACCATCGCGGTGCTGTCGAACCCGCTGCGCTACGCCTTCGACGAGGCGTCCAAGGCCGCCACCCAGTTCGCGGTCGGGGACACCAGCAGCCCCCCCGTCGCCGAGGGGGAGGAGCCCGGGCTGGAGGCCACCGGCTACCACTCCCCGCCCCGGTCCACGTTCGCGTCCGGGATCCACGCCGTCGTCGTGGAGACCGACCCCGACACGGCCGACGTGCGCATCCTGCGCTACTGCGTCGTGCACGACTGCGGCACGCTCGTGAACCCGAGGATCGTGGAGGGGCAGATCCACGGCGGCGTCGCCCAGGGGGTCGGCGGCGCCCTCTACGAGCGGATGGTCTACGACGAGCACGGCCAGCTGCTCAACGCCAGCTACATGGACTTCCTGATGCCGTATGCCACCGAGGTCCCCGAGCGGATCGAGATCGACCACCTCGAGACCCCGTCGCCCTTGAACCCGCTGGGGATCAAGGGAGCCGGCGAGGCCGGGGTGATCCCGGCCCCCGCCCTGTTCGCCTCCGCGATCGAGGACGCCGAGGGCTTCGGCATCACGGCGATGCCGATCTCGCCCAGCGAGTTGTTCGAGCTGCGTCGCCGCCACGCCACCGTGACCACCACAGCGATCGACGAGGAGACCCCACGATGAAGGTCAGCGGCCACGCCGCGCTCGACGCGGGCCCGGAGACGGTGTTCGACGCGCTGAACGACCCGGGCGTGCTGGTGCGCACCATCCCCGGGTGCGAACGCCTCGAGCAGATCGCCGACGACACGTACCGGATGACGGTCACCGCCGGGGTCGCCTCCATCAAGGGCAGCTACGACGGCCAGGTGACGCTCACCGACCAGGACCGGCCGAACGGCTTCACGCTGAAGGCGAACGGCGCCGGCGCCCCCGGGACCGTCGACGCCACGGTGCACGTCACGCTCGCCGCGGCGAACGACGGCACCCGGCTGGAGTACGACGCCGACGCGGTCGTCGGCGGCATGGTCGGGGGCGTCGGGCAGCGGATGCTCACCGGCGTGGCGAAGAAGACCGCGGGGCAGTTCTTCACCGCCGTCGACGACCTGCTCGCCGGCCGCACGCCGGAGCCGGTCGCCGCGGCGGCCGGGGAAACGGCGGCGCCGGCGGGCGGGCCGACGGCCGCACCCGCGGCTCAGGCCGCCGGGACGCCGGCGCGGACAGGGACGCCGGCGGGGACGGTGTTCACCGCCCCGTCCGCGGCGCGCCCCGGCGGTGCCGACGACCTGCGCGTGCCCTTCTGGGTCGTGCTCGCCGGTGTGGGCGCGGGGGCGTTCTGGGCGCTGGCCGGCGTCGTCGTGGGCTACCGCGTCGCCACCGGGCCCCGCCGATGAGTGCCGTGGACAGGCGCATCCGCATCGGCATCGACACCGGGGGCACCTTCACCGACGTGGTGGCCGTCGACGAGGCGACCGGCGAGGTCGCCACGACGAAGACCCCCTCGACGCCGGCCGACCCCGCCGAGGGCTTCCTCGCCGGGATCGACAAGGTGCTCGCCGCCCTCGGCGAGACCGGTGAGTCCGTCACGGCCGTCAGCCACGGCACCACCGTCGCGACGAACAAGCTGCTCGAGGGCAAGGTCGAGAACCTCGGCTTCATCACCACCGAGGGGTACCGGCACGTCCTCGAGATCGGCCGCCAGGCGGTGCCCGACGGCTACGGCAACTCCTACTTCTGGGTGAAGCCGCCGCGGATCGTCCCCGCGGACCGCGTGCGGACGGTGCGCGGCCGGCTCGCGGCCGACGGCAGCGAGATCCGCCCGTTCGACGAGGCCGACGCGGTCGCCGCCGCGCGGTTCTTCCGCGACGCCGGCATCTCGACCATCGGCGTGTGCTTCCTGCACGCCTACGCCGAGCCCCGGCACGAGGAGGCGATGCGCGACGTGCTGGCGCGAGAGCACCCCGACGCGGTCGTCAGCATCTCCAGCGAGGTGCTGCGGGAGTACCGCGAGCTGGAGCGGTCGGTGACCACCCTCGTGGACGCCGCGGTGAAGCCGAACATCCGCAGCTACGTCGCGAACATCTCGCGCCGGCTGGACGAGTTCACCCGCGCGGAGGACGGCTCGGCGCGGCGCGTGCCGTTCTACGTGATGAAGTCCAACGGCGGGGTCCTGTCCGCCGAGGAGGTGACCCGGCAGCCGATCAGCACCGTGCTGTCCGGCCCGGCCGCCGGCGCCCTGGGCGCTGCGCTCGTGGCCGGCACCGCCGGGTACGACCGCGTCGTCACCTGCGACGGGGGCGGCACGTCCACCGACGTCACCGTCGTGGTCGGCTCGGAGCCCGCGCTGACCACCGAGGGCACCGTCGGGGCCTACCCCAGCAAGATCCCGATGATCGACGTCGTGACCGTCGGCGCCGGAGGCGGGTCGGTCGCGTGGGTCAGCCCGGAGGGCACGCTGAAGGTGGGGCCGCACTCGGCGGGTGCCGCACCCGGCCCGGTCTGCTACGGCGCCGGCGGCACCGAGCCGACGGTCACGGACGCCCACGTGGTGCTCGGACGGATCCCGCCCCACCTGCTCGGCGGCGAGATCCCGCTCGACGCGAAAGCCGCCCAGGTGGCGGTCGAGGACCTCGCCGCCCGGCTCGGGCTCGGGGTCGAGGCGGCCGCGGAGGGCGTGCTCGAGGTCTCGGCGTGGAACCAGGCCAACGCCCTGCGCCAGGTCACCGTCAAGCGCGGTCTCGACGTGCGCGACTTCACCCTCGTCACCTTCGGGGGGTCCGGGTCGCTGCTCGGCTGCCGGCTCGTCGACGTCCTCGGGCTCGGCTCGGTGCTCGTGCCACCGGACCCGGGAAACCTGTCGGCGTTCGGCCTGCTCACCGTCGACGTGCGCAACGACTACGTGCGCACCGCCGTCAGCCGCCACGCGGAGCTGGACCGCGCCCACGTCGAGAGCGTGCTGGCGGCGCTGGCGGCCGAGGCCGACGAGGCGCTGGGGCGCGAGGGCTTCGCCGCCGGGCAGCGCCGGCACGTGCGCACCGCCGACCTGCGCTACTTCGGCCAGGCGTACGAGGTACGCGTCGACGTCCCCGACGGGCCGGTCACGCCCGAGCTGACCGACGCCGTGGCGGCGGCCTTCCACGCCGCACACCGCGGCCTGTACGGGTACGACTTCCGCGGCGACGACCGCCAGCAGGTCGAGTGGGTCAACCTGCGGGTCACCGGGATCGGGCCGATCCGCCGCCCCGGGGTGCGCGAGGCCGCGCCGGGTCGCGGCGCCGAGGCGGGGCGCACGGGCAGCCGGCCGATGCACGTCGGGCGCTGGCACGACGCGGCGCTGTACGACAGGGCACGCCTCGGCGCCGGCGACGTCGTGCACGGTCCCGCCGTGGTCGAGGAGTACGGCTCGACGGTGCCCGTCCACCCCGGGTTCCGCGCCGCGGTCGACCGGTTCGCCAACCTCGTCCTGACGCGGGAGGAGACCCGATGAGCACGCGTCCGTACCGCCTCACCGACCGCCGCGACGCGGACCCGGTGCTGACCGAGGTCGTCGCCGGGTACCTGGCCAGCGTCGAGGCCGAGGTCGAGACGGCGATCGCCCGCACGTCGCGGTCGCCGATGATCCGCGACGCCCACGACTTCCGCGCCGGGATCCACGACCGCAACCTGCGCAAGCTCACGGGTCGGTCCTACTCCGCGCTGGTGCACCCCGTCGCCCGGGACTTCCCGCTGGAGTCGATGCACCCCGGCGACGTGTTCTTCCACAACGACGTCTACCTCTCCGAGGGCGGCATCGGCCACCTGCCCGACCTGTGCGTCACGGTGCCGGTGTTCCACACCCCCGCGGGCGGGGAGCCGCGCGTCGTCGCCTTCGTGCAGGCCTTCGGCCACCACGACGACATCGGCGGGGCGGTCCCCGGCTCGATGCCCTCGACGGCCACGAGCGTCTTCCAGGAGGGCCTCATGGTGCCTCCGATCCGGCTCTGGGACCGCGGGGTGCCCAACGAGGCGGCGCTGCGGATCATGACCCGCAACTCCCGGATGCCGGAGTCGCTCGCCGCCGACCTCGACGCGGAGTGCTCGGCGTGCCTGATGGGGTCCCGCCGGCTCGCCGAGCTGTTCGACCGGTACGGGGTCGAGGAGGTCGAGGCGTGCTTCGACGCCCTGCTCGACCAGACGACGGCGACGTTCCGGCGCGAGGTGCTCGCGAAGATCCCCGACGGGCAGTGGACGTGGGAGGACTACGCCGAGCACGACGGTGTCGACGAACCGCAGCTGCACCGCCAGCGGATCACGCTGACCAAGTCGAGCAGCGACGGCGCAGGAGCCGACTCGCACCTGGTGCTGGACTTCACCGGCACCGGGCCGCAGGCCAAGGGCCCGATCAACCACTGCGGCGACTACGCCGACGGCAACTTCCTCGCGAAGTGGCTCTTCCCGATCCTGCGCAACCTCGCGGACTCCCCGGAGCGGATGGCCGAGCTCGACGTCAACGAGGGCGTCGTCCCGCTCGTGGAGATGCGCTTCCCGCCGAAGGGCACGCTCGTCACCCCCGAGTTCCCGGCGCCGACCAACGCCCGGACGTTCGTGATCCTGCGCCTGCTGGGGGTGCTCGCCGGCACTGTCGCCAAGGCCGTCGACGGCCGGATGCCCGCCGACCAGGAGACGATCCGCTACACCGGCGTGTACGGCACCGACGCCGCAGGTGAGCCGTACCTGATGCGCGAGGTCCTCGGCGGCGGCTCGGGCGGGCGGTACTACGCCGACGGCGAGGACACCATCCACGTCGTGCCGGACTCCCGGAACCTGCCGACCGAGTTCAGCGAGTCCCGGTTCCCCTTCGTGGTCGAGTCCCTCGGCCTCGCGGTGGACTCCGGGGGTCCGGGGCAGCACCGTGGCGGTCTGGGCTACGAGAAGCACATCCGGATGCTGCGGGACGCGCACTTCATGTCCATCGCGGACCGCTCCATCCTCGCGTGCTGGGGCGTGCGGGGCGGCAGGGCCGGCAAGCCGTTCGAGGTCACCGTCGACCCCGGCACACCGGGCGCGCGCACGGTGGACGCCCTCGCCGACGCCGAGCCCCTGCCCGCCGGTAGCACGGTGCGGATCCGCACCACCGGTGGTGGCGGGTGGGGCGACCCGCTGGAGCGAGGCGTCGAGGACGTCGTCCGCGACGTCCGGTGGGGCAAGGTCAGCCTGGCGGGCGCACGCGACGACTACGGCGTCGTGCTGACCGGGAGCGTGGACGAGCCTCTGGTCGACGACGCCGCCACCGGGGCCCTGCGCGAGCAGCTGCGCTCCGCCCGCCCCGCCGACGCGCCCTTCTTCGACCGCGGCCCGGGGTACGCGCGGCTGTCCGGCGGTGAGCCGTCGTGCGAGCTCGACTTCGTCGCCGGGTCCGGCACGGGGGCTGGGCGGTGAGGGTCCTCGTCGCCCTCGGCGGCAACGCGATGACCGGGCCCGACGGCTCGGCACACCCCGGGGACCAGATCGCGGCGATCACCGCCGCGGCGGCCCACGTCGTCCGGCTGGTGAGGGCCGGTCACGAGGTCGTGCTCACCCACGGGAACGGGCCCCAGGTCGGCAACCTGCTCGTGAAGAACGAGCTGGCGGCGCACGTCGTGCCACCGGTGCCGCTGGACTGGTGCGGCGCGCAGACCCAGGCGACGGTCGGCTTCGTCCTGCTCGACGCCCTGCAGCACGAGCTCGAGGCGGCGGAGCTGCCGCAGCGTCCCGCCGTCGTCGTCACCCGGACCCTGGTCGACGCCGACGATCCCGGCTTCACCGGCTCCACCAAGCCGATCGGCCGCTACCTGCCTGCCGAGCAGGCGGCCGTGATGATGGAGCACGGGCAGACCTGGCAGGACCGCGGCGAGCGGGGGTGGCGACGCATCGTGGCCAGCCCCGCGCCCCGCGAGGTGCTCGACGCAGCCGCGGCCGTCGCGCTGCTGACAGCCGGCTTCATCGTCGTCGCCGCGGGCGGCGGCGGCATCCCGGTGGTGCGCGAGCCGGACGGCTCGTTGCACGGGGTCGAGGCCGTGGTCGACAAGGACCTCGCCGCAGTGCTGCTCGCGCGGGCGGTCGCCGCGGACGCGCTCGTGATCGCCACCGACGTGCCGAACGCGGTGGTCGGCTTCGGGACCCCGGACGCCCGACCCGTCGGGCGCACCGGGGTCGCCGACCTGCGCGCCCTCGCTGCGCAGGGCCACTTCGCGTCGGGCTCGATGGGCCCGAAGGTCGACGCCGTCTGCTCGTTCGTCGAGGCCGGCGGGGACCTCGCGGTGATCACGTCGCTCGACCGCGTCGCCGACGCCCTGGACGGCGGGGCCGGGACCGTCGTCACAGCCTGACCCGCACCACGCCACGTACCAGACCCGTCCCACCGAGATCGAAGGAGAACCGCCGTGCCAGAGCCGATCGAGGTCCGCAAGGTGCCGATCACGAGCGTCGCCGACGCCTCCGGGCTCGCCGAGCTGGTCGACAGCGGGGTCGTCGAGGCCGACCGCGTCGTCGCCGTCATCGGCAAGACCGAGGGCAACGGCGGGGTGAACGACTACACGCGGATCATCGCCGACCGGGCCTTCCGCGAGGTGCTCGTCGCCAAGGGCAGCCGCAGCGCCGAGGAGGTCAAGGAGGTGCCGATCGTGTGGTCCGGCGGCACCGACGGGATCATCTCGCCGCACGCCACGGTGTTCGCCACGGTGCCGGCGGACGCCGCCGAGCAGACGGACGAGCCCCGGCTCACCGTCGGCTTCGCGATGAGCGAGGTCCTGATGCCGGAGGACATCGGGCGCACCGCGATGGTCTCCAAGGTCGCCGAGGCGGTGAAGGAGGCGATGTCGCGCGCCGGCATCACCGACGTCGCCGACGTCCACTACGTGCAGACCAAGACGCCGCTGCTGACGATCCACACCATCCGCGACGCGAAGTCCCGCGACAAGACGGTGTGGACCGAGCACACCCACGAGTCGATGGACCTGTCCAACGGGTGCACCGCCCTCGGCATCGCCGTCGCGCTCGGGGAGATCGAGATGCCGACCGACGAGCAGGTGATGCACGACCGCGAGCTGTACTCCGCGGTGGCGTCCTGCTCGTCCGGCGTCGAGCTCGACCGGGCCCAGGTCGTCGTGGTCGGCAACGCCCGCGGTGTCGGCGGTCGCTACCGGATCGGTCACGGGGTGATGACCGACGCCCTGGACTCCGACGGCATCTGGGACGCGATCCGCGACGCGGGCCTCGAGCTGCCGGACCGGCCGCACCACAGCGACCTCGACGGCCGGCTCGTCAACGTCTTCCTCAAGTGCGAGGCCAGCCAGGACGGGACCGTGCGCGGCCGTCGCAACGCGATGCTCGACGACTCCGACGTGCACTGGCACCGCCAGATCAAGTCGTGCGTGGGCGGCGTCACCGCCGCCGTCACCGGGGACCCCGCGGTGTTCGTCTCGGTCTCGGCGGCCCACCAGGGTCCGGAGGGCGGAGGTCCCGTCGCCGCGGTCGTGGACCTCGGCGGGGGTGAGCCGACCGGCTACCGGCCGCCGGCCTGAGACGAGGGTCAGCCGGTGACCAGCCGGATGCCGGCACGGTCGTGGGTGCCCTGCGCGGCGAAGTGGGCGGCCTCGGCGTCCGCCCACCGCTGCCAGTGGGGTGCGAAGGCGTCGCCGTCGCGGGCGAGGCCGCGGGCACGTCGGACATCGCGGGGGGCGTCCAGCCACACGAGCAGCGACAGCAGCGGCGCGCACGCCGCGGCGCCGCACCCGACGCCCTCGACGAGGACGACGGGTGCGGCGGCCACGGCGTGCCGCTCCGCGTACCGGCCGGCGGCCCAGTCCCAGCGCCGGTACGCCCCCGGCAGGCCGGCCGACAGCGGCTCGAGCACCCACTCCACGAGTCGCGGCACGGCGTCGTCCAGGCCGTCCCAGCCGGGGTACAGGTCGTCCATGTGCACCACGGGCGCGCCGTCGAGCCGGGCCGCGAGCGCCGCGGCGAGCGTCGTCTTACCCGACCCGGACGGCCCGTCGAGCGTCACCACCCGCACCCCGCCGGGGCCGGGTGCCGCCTCGGCGACGGCCCGCAGCACCCGCTCCGCCCCCCATCGGTGATCATGCACTCCAGCACCCCACACCCGTGATCATGCACGCCAGGTACGCCGCGGCGGCGGCGCCGTCCCAGGAGGAACCATGACCGAGCCCGGCAACGACCCCGCGGCAGGGACCGGCGGGCCGCTGGCCGGGACCGTCGTGGACCTGACCCGGGCCCTGGCAGGCCCCCACGCCGGGATGATGCTCGGCGACCTCGGCGCCCGCGTCGTCAAGGTCGAGACCTCCGGGACCGGGGACGACACCCGGGGCCGGGGGCCGCCGTTCGTCGGCCCGGACGACGCCCGGCAGTCCACGTACTTCCAGTCGTGCAACCGCAACAAGGAGTCCGTCGCCCTCGACCTGTTCCGGCTTCGGCCACGACGGGCCGGAGGGCGGTCGGGCGGGCTACGACCAGATCGCCCAGGGCGAGGCCGGCCTGATGTCGCTCACCGGCTCCGGCCCCGACGACCCGCAGCGCGTCGGGGTGCCGATCGGCGACCTGCTCGCCGGCATGTGCGGGGCCTACGGCGTCGTGGCGGCACTGCTGGAGCGGGAGCGCACCGGCCGCGGCCAGGTCGTGCGCACCTCGCCGCTGGTGTCGCTGGTCGGGGTGCACGCCTTCCAGGGGACCCGGTGGAGCGTGGCGGGCGAGGTCGGCCGCGCCCAGGGCAACCACCACCCGTCGATCTGCCCGTACGGCCTGTTCCACTGCTCCGGCGGCGCGGTGCAGATCGCGGTCGGCAGCGAGGGCCTGTGGCGGCGGTTCTGCGACGGCTTCGGCCTCGACCCCGACGCGGCCGGGCTGGCGACCAACTCCGAGCGGGTCGCGCGCCTCGACGAGGTGATCCGCCTCGTCGAGGGCGCCTTCGCGACGTGGGACACCGAGCCGTTGCTCGCGCGCCTGGCCGAGCTCGGCGTGCCGGCCGGCAAGGTCCGCAGCCTGGACGAGGTCTACGACTGGGACCAGACCCGCTCGCAGGGGCTCGTGGTCGGCGTGGAGCACGACACCCTGGGCCACGTCGACCTGCCCGGCCCGCCGTTGCGGTTCTTCGTGCCCGCCTCCGGCTCCGGCGCCGCGCCGGACGGATCGCCCGAGCCGGCCGGGACTCCGACCCGGAGACGACCCCGGAGACGGAGACCACCCGCACCCACCACCGCGCGCCGCCGGTGCTCGACGCCGACGCCGGCGCCGTCCTGGCGTGGCTCGGCCTGGAGTGAGCAGCAGGGCAGGGGGCAGCGCGTCCGGGGGCAGCGCGTCGGGGCGGATGACGGCGCCGGAGCTGATCGACCTCGTCCTGGACGACGGGTCCTTCGAGCGCTGGGACGCACCGCCCGTGGTCGTGCCCGCAGACGCCGTCTATGCGGGCGAGCTGGCCCGGGCACGGGAGCGCAGCGGTCTCGACGAGGCCGTCGTCACCGGCGAGGGACGCCTGCGCGGCCGGCGCGTCGCCGTCCTCGTGTGCGAGTTCGCCTTCCTCGCAGGCTCGATCGGGGTCGCGGCCGCGGAACGGCTCGTCGTCGCGGTCGAGCGTGCCACCGCCGCCGGGCTGTCGCTGCTCGCGGTGCCGGTCTCGGGCGGGACCCGGGTGCAGGAGGGTGCGGTCGCCCTTCTGCAGATGGTGAAGACCGCCGGCGCGATCGCGGCGCACAAGGCCGCGGGACTGCCCTACCTCGTGCACCTGCGGAACCCGACGACCGGCGGTGTGCTCGCGTCGTGGGGCTCGCTCGGGCACGTCACCGTCGCGGAGCCCGGCGCCCTCGTGGGCTTCCTCGGTCCCCGGCTGTACGAGGCGCTGTACGACGCGCCGTTCCCGGCGGGCGTGCAGGTGGCCGAGAACCTGCACCAGCACGGTCTCGTCGACGCGGTGCTGCCGCCGGAGGACCTCGCGGACGTCGTCGACCGGGCGCTGACGGTGCTGCTGAGCCCCCGCGAGGGGCTCCCCGAGGCACCCGACGTGCCCGAGGTCGAGCTGCCCGACGTGCCGGCGTGGGAGTCCGTGACCCGCTCCCGGCGCGACGACCGGCCCGGGGTGCGGCGGCTGCTGCGGCACGCCGCCACCGACGTCGTCCCGCTGAACGGCACCGGGGAGGGGGAGGCCGACCCCGGGCTGCTGCTCGCACTGGCCCGGTTCGGCGGCGCGCCGTGCGTGCTGCTGGGCCAGGACCGGCGCGGGCAGACCGCGGAGCGACCGATGGGACCGGTCGCACTGCGCGAGGCCCGCGCGGGATGCGGCTGGCCAGCGAGCGGCGGCTGCCGCTCGTCACCGTCATCGACACCCCCGGCGCCGCCCTGTCCCGCGCCGCCGAGGAGGGCGGCCTCGCCGCCGAGATCGCGCGCAGCCTCGCCGAGCTCGTCACCCTCGACGCGCCGACCCGTGTCCCTCCTGCTCGGCCAGGGCACCGGGGGCGGGGCGCTGGCCCTGGTCCCCGCCGACCGGGTCGTCGCCGAGCGCCCCGACGCCGCCGACGAGCCGGAGGCCTTCTGCCGCCGGGTCGGCCTGGTGCTGCAGCAGGAGCTCGTGCGGCTGCTCGGTGCGGGCCCCGCGCGGCGCTACGCCGCCCCGCGTGGCCCGCTACCGCCGCCCCGTGCTGCCCGCGACCGCCGCCGGACGCCAGGACCTCCCGCGCCGGCCGACCTCCGTCGTGACAGGTTTGTCCCCCTGGTGGATGTCACCGGCGTAGCGGACTCGAGGCACCTTCAGGAGGAGAGATGAGAGCAGTCGTCGTCCACGAGGTCGGCGGTCCGCAGGCGCTGCGGGTCGAGGAGCGCCCCGAGCCCGAGCCGGGCCCTGGCGACGTCCGCGTCGACGTCGCCGCGGCCGGCGTCAACTTCATCGACGTCTACCAGCGCACCGGGCGCTACCCGCTGCCGCTGCCGTTCGTCGCCGGCTCCGAGGGCGCGGGCACCGTCTCCGCGGTCGGCGACGGCGTGGGGGACGTCGCGGTGGGCGACCGGGTCGCCTGGGCGATGGTCGCCGGCGCCGGGTACGCCGAGCAGGTGACCGTGGCGGCGGACCGGGTGGTCCCGGTGCCCGACGGGGTCGACACCGAGACGGCTGCCGCGCTGATGCTGCAGGGGATGACGGCGCACTACCTCGCCACGGACACCTACCCCGTCCGCGAGGGGGACGTCGTGCTCGTGCACGCAGCCGCCGGGGGCGTCGGGCTGCTGCTGACGCAGGTGTGCGTCGCCCGTGGCGCCCGCGTGATCGGCACGACCTCCACGCGGGAGAAGGCCGAGCTCGCGCGCGGCGCGGGGGCCTCCGACGTCGTCGTCTACGGCCGGGAGGGCTCCGTGGACGTCGCCGCCCGCGTCCGCGACCTCACCGGCGGCGAGGGCGTCGCCGTCGTCTACGACGGGGTGGGCCGCGACACGTTCGCCGCCGGGCTCGACAGCCTGCGCGCACGGGGGACGATGGCGCTGTTCGGGGCGTCCAGCGGCCCACCGGACCCCCTGGACCCGGCCGTGCTCGGAGCGAAGGGCTCGCTGTTCCTGACCCGGCCCTCGCTCGCGCACTACGTCGCCGAGCGCACCGAGCTGCTCGCCCGGGCCGGTGACCTGTTCGGGTGGGTGCGGGCCCGCGCGCTCGACGTCCGCGTCGGCGGCCGCTACCCCCTCGCCGACGCCGGCCGTGCGCACGAGGACCTCGAGGCGCGTCGCACCACGGGCAAGCTGCTGCTCGTGACGGGGGACCGGGCCTGACCGGGGCGCCGCCCGCGCGACCCTAGGCTGGCGTGGTGAGCCTGGCCGTGCGCGTGATCCCCTGCCTCGACGTCGACGCCGGCCGGGTGGTCAAGGGCGTGCGGTTCGCCGGCCTGCGCGACGCCGGCGACCCCGTGGAGCTCGCGCGGCGCTACGACGCGCAGGGCGCCGACGAGCTCACGTTCCTCGACGTCACCGCGTCCTCCGGCGACCGGGAGACCACCTACGACGTGGTGCGGCGCACCGCGGAGCAGGTCTTCATCCCGCTGACCGTCGGCGGTG
Organism: Actinomycetales bacterium; assembly: GCA_038206105.1. Lineage (GTDB taxonomy): Bacteria > Actinomycetota > Actinomycetes > Actinomycetales > JBBRBF01 > JBBRBF01. The sequence continues at coordinate 27,325 of JBBRBF010000024.1, forward strand.
GGGTCCGCAGCGCCGACGACGTCGAGCGGCTGCTGCGCGCCGGTGCGGACAAGGTCGGTGTGAACACCGCCGCCGTCGCGCGCCCCCGCCTCGTCGCCGAGATCGCCGACCGGTTCGGCGCCCAGGTGCTGGTGGTGTCGCTCGACGCCCGCACCTGCCCGCCGGGCACGACCACCGCCTCGGGCTGGGAGGTCACGACTCACGGCGGGCGGCGGGGGACCGGCACGGACGTCGTCGCTTGGGCCGAGCAGGTCGCGGCGCTGGGTGCCGGGGAGATCCTGCTGAACTCCATGGACGCCGACGGCACCACCGGCGGCTTCGACACCGCGATGGTCGCCGCGGTCCGCGCCGCGGTCGACATCCCGGTCGTGGCCAGTGGCGGGGCCGGCGCGGTGGAGCACTTCGCGCCCGCCGTGGCGGCCGGGGCCGACGCTGTGCTGGCCGCGAGCGTGTTCCACTTCTGCCGGCTCACCGTCGGCGACGTCAAGGCGGCGCTGGCGGCGGCGGGCCACCCGGTCCGCTGACCGCCGGCTCCGACCCGGGGTCGACATCGGAGCCGCGGCTCAGATCCCCAGCCGCACCTCGGCGTACTGCCGGACCGCGGCGGCGGGGCCGCCGACGTCGACCCGGGCCGAGGCGCCCCGGCCGAATCCGTGCAGCAGCAGCTCCTCCGGTGCCCCGGTGAGGACGACGCCGTCGCCGCTGCGTGCCACCAGCCGCCGGCCGTCGGGCACGAGGAGCTCGACGCCGACGCCCGAGCGCCGCCACAGCAGCCGGGCGCCGCGGACCAGCGCCTGCCACAGCGCCTCGCGGTAGCCCTCGTCGAGGTCGTCACGGGGGGCCCAGTCGCGGCCGCGCCGCACGTCCTCGGTGTGCACGAAGAGCTCGGTCAGGTTGGCCTTCGAGCCCCCCGGCAGCGCGAACGGGCTCCACGGCGGCGGCCCGTCCCGCAGCGCCCCGACCGTCGCCCGGTAGTCCTGGGCGGCCTGAGCGCGGCGCACGCGCTCCGTCCAGCCGGCCAGCACGGGCACCGCGACCCCCGGCAGGGTGTCCGGACGCCGCTCGCGCACGACGAGGTGCGCCGCCAGGTCCCGCGTCGTCCAGCCCTCGCACAGGGTCGGCTGGTCGGGGCCGAGGTCGCTCAGCAGGTCCGCGAGGTGGGTGCGCTCGGCGCGGACGTAGGTGGCCACACCGGATCGGCTCGCTGTCATGCACCCCATCGTGGCCGACGCCCGCGGGGCGCGCCCGGCGGCCGTCAACGCGGAGTCGTCCCATGACTGTGCGAAACTGCGGGTTCCGCCGGACCACCAGCGACACCCTGGAGCCCCCGCATGCCCGACGCCGCACCGCCCGCCCCGGGCACCTTGCGGCAGGGCGTGCGCGTGATGGCGCGCGGCGTGCGCGACGAGCCCCGGGTGTTCACCCTCGCGGTGCTCGGCAGCGCCGTGTACGGAGCCGGCACCGCCGCCACCGGCTGGGCCCTCGGCCGGGTGACCGGCGCCGTCGTCCAGCCCGCTCTCGCCGGGACCGGCGACGTCACCACCGGCGACATCCTCTTGGCTGGGGCGCTGCTGGCCGGGATCACCGTCGTCACCGCCGCCGGCGTGGTGGCCCGCCGGGCGCTGGCGGGGATCACGATGTACGCGCTGCAGGCGCGGTACCGCCGCCGGGTCACCCGCGCCTACCTCCGTTTGCCGCTGGCGTGGCACCACCGGCACCCGACGGGGCAGCTGCTGAGCAACGCGAATGCGGACGTCGAGGCGACCTGGCAGGTCTTCGCGCCGCTGCCGTTCTCCATCGGCGTCGTCGTGATGCTGCTCTTCGCGGCCGCCGCGATGCTCGCGGCCGACCCCGTGCTCGCGGCGATCGGCCTGACCGTGCTGCCGACGATCGCCGTCGTCACCGTGCTCTACCAGCGGAGGATGTCGCCACTGGTGACCCGCGCCCAGCAGCTGCGGGCCGAGGTCTCCGACGTCGCTCACGAGTCCTTCGACGGCGCGCAGGTGGTCAAGGCCCTCGGCCGCGAGGGCGAGGAGACGCGGCGCTTCGCGGCGCGCGCCGACCGGCTTCGGGACGCGAACGTCGCCGTCGGCCGGATGCGGGGCGTGTTCGACCCGTTGCTGGAGGCCCTGCCGACCCTGGGGACCCTCGCGGTGCTCGGCGTCGGCGTCCCCCGGGTCGTGGCCGGGCAGGCCCAGATCGCCGACCTCGTCACGATCACGTTCCTGCTCACGCTGATGGCGTTCCCGATCCGGGCGATCGGCTGGGTGCTCGGCGAGCTGCCGCGCACCGTGGTGGGCTGGGACCGCGTGTCGCACGTGCTCGACTCCACCGGGCAGCTGGAGCACGGTGAGGCGCGCCTGGCCGACGAGGGCGCGGCCGCGCTCGACCTGCATGGCGTCGGCTACGCCCACGTCACCGAGGACGGCGAGGACGCCACCGTGCTCGCCGACGTCACGCTCGACGTGCGCGCGGGGTCGACCGTCGCCGTCGTCGGAGCGACCGGGTCGGGCAAGTCGACGCTGGCCGGGCTGCTGGTGCGGCTCGTGGACCCCCGCGACGGCACCGTGCTCGTCGACGGCGTCGACCTGCGCGACGTGCGCCCTGGCGGCGTGGCTACGGCCGCCTCGCTGGTACCGCAGGGCGCCTTCGTCTTCGACGACACGATCCGGGGCAACGTCGCCCTGGGGCTGGACGAGGACGGCGTCGTCGACGACGACGCCGTGTGGCAGGCGCTGCGCCTGGCGCAGGCGGACGGCTTCGTGGCCGCGCTGCCCGCCGGGCTGGACACGCGCGTGGGGGAGCGGGGGGCCACGCTGTCGGGCGGCCAGCGCCAGCGCCTCGCGATCGCACGGGCCCTCGTGCGCCGGCCGCGGCTGCTGGTGCTCGACGACGCCACCTCCGCGGTGGACACGCGGGTCGAGGCGGCAATCCTCGCGGGACTGCGGGGCGGCAGCAGCGGCACCACCGTGGTCGTCGTGGCGTACCGCAAGGCCACCATCTCGCTGGCGGACGAGGTCGTGTTCCTCGACCGGGGGCGGGTCGTGGCCCGTGGCACCCACGCCGACCTGACCGTGGACGATCCCGCGTACGCGCGGCTGGTGCAGGCCTACCAGCGCGACGCCGACGAGCGGGCGGCACGCCGGTGAGCGCCGCGACGCGCCCGGCGGCCGAGCCTGCCGGCGGCCCGACCGGCAGCGCCGCGCCCGGCATCGGGCAGGCCGAGCAGCCGGGGATGTGGGCGACGCTGCGCCGGGGTCTGCAGCTCTCCCCGGAGATGCTCGTCGGGATCCGGGTCACCCTCGCGCTTGCGGTCGTCACTGCCCTCGGCCGGGTGATCGTGCCCCTGGCGGTGCAGCAGACGGTCGACCTGCTCGAGACGTCGCGCGCGGCCGGCGCCGACCCCTCGACGGTGCGGGTCGGCTGGCTCGGGGTCGCGGCGGTGGGCGCCGTCCTGGTCACGGGGCTGTGCGCGTACGTCGTGAACGTGCGGCTGTTCCGGGCGACGGAGTCGGGGCTGGCGTCGCTGCGCACCCGCGCCTTCCGGCACGTGCACGACCTCGCGGTGCTCACCCAGAACACCGAGCGGCGTGGGTCGCTCGTGTCCCGGGTCACCAGCGACGTCGACACGATCAGCCAGTTCGTGCAGTTCGGGGGGCTGCTGCTCGTCGTCTCCACCGCCCAGCTCATGGTCGCGACCGTCGTGATGGCGACGATCTCGTGGCAGCTCACGGTGCTGGCCTGGATCTGCTTCCTGCCGCTGTTCGCCGCCGCGCGGCCGATGCAGCGGGTGGTCTCGGCCGCCTACGGGCGGGTCCGCGAGCGCGTCGGCGACATGCTGGCCGCCGTCTCGGAGTCCGTCGTCGGCGCGGACACGATCCGTGCCTACGCCGCGGAGGAGCGCACCCAGCGCCGCGTCGACGCCGCCGTCGAGGACCACCGCCGCGACGCGGTGCGGGCGCAGGTCACGGTGGCGTTGACCTTCTCGTCCGGGTTCCTCGTCTCCGGGCTGGTGGTGGCCGCGGTCGTCGTCGTCGGCACGCTGCTCGGCGTCGGTGGCGGCATCGGCCTCGGGGACCTGCTCGCGTTCCTGTTGCTCGTGCAGCTGTTCACCCAGCCCGTGCAGGTCGGCACCGAGGTGCTCAACGAGCTGCAGAACGCCATCGCCGGCTGGCGCCGCGTGATGGCCGTGCTCGACACCCCGGCCGACGTCGCCGACCCGGGCGAGCGGGGCCAGGTGCTCCCCCGCGGCGAGATCACCGTCGCCTTCGAGGGCGTCGCCTACGCCTACCCCGGTGGCCCCCCGGTGCTGCGGGACGTCGACCTGGAGATCCCGCCACGCACCCGCGTCGCGGTCGTCGGCGAGACCGGGTCCGGCAAGACGACGCTGGCGAAGCTGCTGACCCGGATGATGGACCCGACGACCGGTCGCGTCCGCCTCGACGGGGTCGACCTGCGCGAGGTCCGGTTCGCCTCGCTGCGCGAGCGGGTCGTGATGGTGCCGCAGGAGGGCTTCCTCTTCGACACCACGCTCGCAGAGAACATCCGGTACGGCCGCCCCGCCGCGACCGACGACGACGTCGAGCTCGCGCTGGTCGAGCTGGGGCTGGCCGACTGGGCAGGCGGCCTGCCGCACCGGCTGCGGACGCCGGTCGGGCAGCGGGGCGAGTCGCTGTCGGCTGGGGAGCGGCAGCTCGTCGCGCTCGCGCGGGCCTACCTGGCCGACCCCGACCTGCTCGTGCTCGACGAGGCCACCTCCGCCGTCGACCCGGCCACCGAGGTCCGCCTGCAGCGCGCCCTGGACGGCGTCACCGCCGGCCGCACGTCGGTCGCGGTGGCGCACCGGCTGTCCACCGCCGAGGCCGCCGACCTCGTCGTCGTCGTCGACGCCGGCCGCATCGTCGAGCAGGGCACCCACGCGTCCCTCGTCGGCGCCGGGGGCGTCTACTCCCGCCTGCACGCCGCGTGGGCGGCCCAGCAGCGGACCCCGTGACCCCCAGACCCCGCGACCCGTCCTGAGAGGATCCCTGCGTGGACGCCCCGGCAAGCCCCCTGCCCGACGAGCTCGCGGCGGCGCTGAAGCGCGACACCGCGGGGCTGGTCTGCGCGGTCGTGCAGGAGGCCGGCAGCCGTGACGTGCTCATGGTCGGCTGGATGGACGACGAGGCCCTGCACCGCACCCTGACCACCGGTCGCGCCTGGTTCTGGAGCCGCAGCCGCAGCGACTACTGGCGCAAGGGCGACACCTCCGGAAACGCCCAGTGGGTCCGCGAGGTGCGCCTCGACTGCGACGGCGACGCCCTGCTCGTCACCGTCACCGCCGATGGGCCCGCCTGTCACACCGGCGACCACTCGTGCTTCGACGCCCGCCCGCTGCCGGTGGCGGTCGCCGACGGGCACGGCTCGTGAGCGCCGGCCCCGGCAGCGACCTCGGCGGCACGTGGCCCGACCTGCCGACGTTCCGCGAGCTGGCGCGCGACCGGCGGGTGATCCCGGTGGTCCGCCGGCTGCTCGCAGACGCCGAGACCCCGGTCGGCCTGTACCGCAAGCTCGCCCGGGACGCGCCCGGCACGTTCCTGCTGGAGTCGGCGGACCACGGCGGGGTCTGGTCGCGCTACTCGATCGTCGGCGCCGCGAGCCGCGCGACGCTCACCGCCCGCGACGGCCGGGCGGTGTGGCTCGGCGACCCGCCCGTCGGGGTGCCGACCGACGGTGACTGCATCGAGGCGCTGGCCGGCACGATGGAGGCGCTGGCGACCCCGCGGCTGCCCGGCCTCCCGCCGCTCACCGGGGGGATGGTCGGCGTCGTCGGGTACGACGCGGTGCGGCACTGGGAACGGGTCGGCGACCACGCTGGCGAGCCCCCTGTCGACGAGCTCGGGATCCCGGACCTCGTGCTGATGCTGGCCACCGACGTCGCCGTCCTCGACCACGCCGACGGCACCGTGCTGCTCGTGGCGAACGCGGTGAACTACGACGCCACCGACGCCCACGTGGACGACGCCTGGGCCGGAGCCGTCGAGCGGCTCGACGCGATGGTCGCCCGGCTCGCGGAGCCGGCGGAGTCCACCGTCGCGACGGCGGACGTCAGCGCGCGCCCGGACCCCGCCTGCCGCACCCGCCGGGAGGACTACCTCGCCGCGGTGGCCACCGGGCAGCGCGCGATATACGACGGCGAGGTGTTCCAGGTCGTGCTGTCGCAGCGGTTCGATCTGGCCTGCCCCGCGGACGCGCTCGACGTCTACCGCTGCCTGCGCGCGTCGAACCCCAGCCCGTACATGTACCTCGTGCGCTGCCCCCACCCTGACGGCGGCACGTTCGACGTGGTCGGGTCCAGCCCGGAGGCGCTGGTCAAGGTCGAGGGGGACCGGGTGCTCGCCCACCCGATCGCCGGGACCCGGCCCAGAGGGGAGAAGCCGCAGGACGACACCCTGCTCGCCGAGGACCTGCTCGCCGACGAGAAGGAGCGCGCCGAGCACCTCATGCTCGTCGACCTCGCGCGCAACGACGTGTCCCGCGTCAGCGACCCCGCCTCGGTCGACGTCGTCACCTTCATGGAGGTCGAGCGCTACAGCCACGTGATGCACCTGGTGTCGACCGTGACGGCGGAGCTGCGGCCCGGCGCGTCCGCGGTCGAGGTGCTGCGGGCCGCGTTCCCGGCCGGGACCCTGTCCGGCGCACCGAAGCCCCGGGCGATGCAGATCATCGACGAGCTGGAGCCGTCCCGGCGCGGGGTCTACGGCGGCGTCGTCGGGTACCTCGACTTCGCGGGCGACCTCGACATGGCGATCGCGATCCGGACCGCCGTGATCCGCGACGGCGTCGCCCACGTCCAGGCCGGGGCCGGGATCGTCGCGGACTCGGTGCCCGAGAACGAGGACGCGGAGTGCCGGCACAAGGCCGCGGCCGTGCTGGCCGCCGTGGCGCGGGCGAACACCGTCGAGCACCTGCCCGACGTGGTCGCCCCCGCCACCGGCCGGTCGTGAGACCGCGGCGGGTCCCGGGTCGCGCCGTCCGCCGAGCCGTGGTCGTGCTCGTCGCGCTCGCCGCCGCCGCCGCTGCCCTCGGGTCGGCCGCGGCGACGTGGGTGCACGCCGCCGACGCGTCCGCCGTGGCCGGTGGCGCCGCGACGCTGCCCGTCCCGGGAACCCGAACGGCACCGCTGGTGCCCGCGCTCGCGCTCGTGGGTCTCGCCGCGGCGGCGGCGCTGGGGCTCGCGCGGCGGCGCGGGGTGCTCGTCGTCGGGGCCGTGCTCATCGCCGCAGGAGCCGGGGTCACGGCCGCGGCGACGGGCGTGCTCACCGGCCCCGAGCGTGCGGCCGCCGCCGAGGTGTCGCGGGCCACCGGCGTCACCGGGGCACCCGTCGCGGCCACCGCGACGGCGTGGCCGCTGGCCGCGGTGCTCTGCGGCGTGGTGCTCGCGGGCGCCGGGGTGCTGGCCGTCGCGTCGCGTCGGGCGTGGACGACGACCCACCGCTACGACCCGGTGGCCCCCGCGGGGGCAGGGACAGGGGACACCTGGGACGCCCTGTCCGCCGGAGGTGACCCGACCGATCCCACCGACCCGACGGACCCGACGGACCCGTCGGCCCCGGGCGAGGCGGGCGAGGCGCGCGACCCGGCGGACCGGACGGACCCGGACGACCCGGGCGCGGCGACCGGGTAGAGCGCGACCTGGGTCCGGCGCGCTGGCAGACTGGTGCACCGGACACCCACCGAGGAGGACCCCCGATGGCCCACAGCGAGCGGACGGCGGGCTCGACCGACGCGTCGGCGACCGGCGCCGGCACGGCGGACGGCCGCACCGCGTCTGCGGCGACGCCACGCGCCGACGCACCAGCGGCGACCGACGGGGGCGACCAGCCCCCGGACGGCGGCCGCGAGCGTCGGGACCCGCCACCAGTCCGCGCCGAGGCCGGTGCGGACCACGCGACCCACGGGCACGGCCACAGCACCGCGGCCTGGAGCATGGTCGGCACCGTGCTGCTCGGCGGGTTGATCGCCTCCGTCGCGGTCGTGATCGCCTCGGTGTGGTTGTTCGTCGTGGGCGTCGTCGTGATGGTGCTCGGCGTCGGTGTCGGCAAGGTGATGTCGGCGATGGGGTTCGGGTCGGGGTCGCACACCGCCCCCGGCGGCGAGGAGGAGCGCACGAACGTCCGGTGAGCGGGCACGTCGCCGCATCGCGGGCCACCGCCCGGACGGCGGGGCTGCTGGCGGCCACGGCCGCGGTCGGGCTGGCCGGGGTCGCCGCCGTCGCGGTCCGCGACCCGCACGTGCCGAACAGCTGGGGCACGTGCCCGCTGCTCGCGACGACCGGTGTGTTCTGCCCCGGTTGCGGCGGGCTGCGCGCCGTCGCGGACCTGGTGCGTGGCGACATCGTCGCGGCCCTGTCGAGCAACGCGCTCGCCGTCGTCCTGCTCGCGGTGGCCGCGCTCGCCTGGGTCGTGGCCGCTCGGGGACTCGTGCTGCAACGGTCCGTGCCGTGGGAGCGCTGGGTCACCGGCCGGACCACGGCCGGCGTCGTCCTCGCGCTCGCGGCCTTCAGCGTGCTGCGCAACACGACCCTGGCCGCGGGCCTTGCCCCCTAGGAGGTCGCCGCTCAGCCGGGCATGCGGTCCCTGACGCACTGCTCCTGCTGGTCCGCCGGAAGGCGGCCGCACTCCTCGAACACGGGGCCGAAGGTCTGGCCCGCGACGATGGCCAGGCCGAGCAGGATCGACACGAGCAACCCGAGCACCAGGCCGGCGATACCGGTGACGAGACCACCGGTGGCGACACCGCTCTGCCCGGCCCTCCCCTCCCGAACACGTCGCCGGGCGGGGATCGCCGTCGCGATCGCGGCGATGCCCAGCACGACGCCGAGCACCCCACCGAGGCAGGCGAACAGCAGCGAGAGCAGGCCGAGCACGAGCGACCAGACCGCGAGCGGGTTGCTGCCGGAGCCGGCGGACCCGCCGTACCCCTGCTGTGCGTACCCCTGGTCGCCGTAGCCCTGCTGTCCGGTGCCCTGCTCGCCGGGCTCCGGAGGACGGCCGTACTGGCCCTCCTGGCCGTACTGGCTCTCCTGGCCGTACTGGCTCTCCTGGCCGTACTGGGGAGGGCGGCTGTACTGGCCCTGCTGGCCGGATCCCTGGTCACCGGACTCCGGCTGCTGGCCGTACGGGTCCTGCGGTGGGCTGCTCATCAGGCCTCCTCGGGTGCCACGGGACCGCGGCCGCCGTCCCGGTCGCGGAGACGGCAGCGTAGGCCACCCCGGGTCCGTCGCCACGTGCCGGACGGAGCGTCACCCACCCGTCGCGCGGTGACGCCGCCGTCGCCGCCGGGCGCCGTCGCCGTCGGGGGCGTGTCCGACGGCGAGCGCTCCCGCGTCTAGCATCGAGTTCGGTCGTCCGTGAGCGCGGGCGAGCGAGCGAGCCCGTCCGACAGGGGAGGCGACACCGCGTGACCGTCCTGGACGACATCCTCGACGGCGTCCGGGCGGACGTCACCGACCGCGAGGAGCGCACGTCCCTGGCCGACCTGCGCGAGCTCGCGTCGCGCCGCGACCCGGCGCTCGACGGGGTGGCGGCGCTGCGTGCCGGCGACGGCGTCACGGTCATCGCCGAGGTGAAGCGCTCCAGCCCCAGCAAGGGGGCCCTGGCCGCCATCGGCGACCCGGCAGGGCTGGCAGCGGACTACGAGGCGGGCGGCGCCGCCGTGATCAGCGTGCTGACGGAGCGGCGCCGGTTCGGCGGCAGCCTGGAGGACCTCGACGCCGTGCGGGCCGCGGTGTCCGTCCCGGTGCTGCGCAAGGACTTCGTGGTCACGCCGTACCAGGTGTGGGAGGCCCGCGCCTACGGCGCCGACCTCGTGCTGCTGCTCGTCGTCGCGCTCGACCAGGCCACGCTGCTCGGCCTGGTCGACCGCGTGCACGCCCTCGGGATGACGGCGGTCGTGGAGTGCCACGACGACAGCGAGTTCGCGCGCGCCGCGGACAGCGGTGCGCGCGTCGTCGCCGTGAACGCCCGCGACCTGCGCACCCTCGAGGTCGACCGGCGGCGCTTCGCCGACACGGCCCACCTCATCGACGACGACGCCGTGAAGGTCGCCGCCTCCGGGGTCCGCGGTCCGCACGACGTGCTGGAGTACGCCCGGGCCGGCGCGGACGCGGTGCTCGTGGGGGAGTCCCTCGTCACCGGCCGCGACCCCCGCGGCGCGGTCGCGGACCTCGTGGCCGCCGGGGCGCACCCGGCGCTGCGGTCGGCACGCTCGTGACCGCGCCGGCGGTCGGTCCCACCGACCCCTCGTCGCGCCTGCTGACCGGGGAGCGCGGCCCCTACTTCGGCGAGTTCGGCGGCCGGTTCGTGCCGGAGGCGCTCGTCGCCGCGCTCGACGAGATCGACCGGGCGTACACCGACGCCGTCGCCGACCCCGCCTTCGGGGCCGAGCTCGACCACCTGCTGCGCACCTACAGCGGCCGGCCCACGCCGCTGACCGAGGTGACGCGCTTCGGTGCCCACGCCGGTGGCGCGCGCGTGCTGCTCAAGCGCGAGGACCTCAACCACACCGGCAGCCACAAGATCAACAACGTGCTGGGCCAGGCCCTGCTGACCCGCCGGATGGGCAAGACGCGGGTGATCGCGGAGACCGGGGCGGGGCAGCACGGCGTCGCCAGCGCCACGGCCGCGGCCCTGCTCGGGCTGGAGTGCGTCGTCTACATGGGCGAGGAGGACACCCGGCGCCAGGCCCTCAACGTGGCCCGGATGCGCCTCCTGGGCGCCGAGGTGGTGCCGGTGACGACGGGCAGCCGCACCCTCAAGGACGCGATCAACGAGGCGATGCGCGACTGGGTGACGAACGTCGACCGCACCCACTACCTGTTCGGCACCGTCGCGGGCCCGCACCCGTTCCCGGTGATGGTGCGCGACTTCCAGCGCGTGATCGGCATCGAGGCCCGGCAGCAGGTGCTCGACGTCGTCGGCCGGCTGCCCGACGTCGTCTGCGCGTGCGTCGGCGGCGGCTCCAACGCGATCGGCATCTTCCACCCCTTCCTCGGCGACGAAGGGGTGGCGCTCGTCGGGCTCGAGGCGGGCGGCGAGGGCCTCGGCTCCGGCCACCACGCGGCGTCCATCACCGGTGGCACGCCGGGCGTGCTGCACGGCGCCCGCTCGATGGTGCTCCAGGACGACGACGGCCAGACCGTCGACAGCCACTCGGTGTCCGCGGGGCTCGACTACCCCGGCGTCGGTCCGGAGCACGCGTGGCTCGCGTCGACGGGACGGGCCACCTACCGCCCGGTCGACGACGACGAGGCGATGGAGGCCTTCCGCCTCCTGTGCCGCACCGAGGGCATCATCCCGGCGATCGAGACCGCCCACGCGCTCGCCGGCGCGCTCGCCGAGGGACGCCGCCTGGGGCCCGACGGGGTCGTCCTGGTCAACCTGTCGGGGCGCGGCGACAAGGACGTCGACACGGCCGCGCGCTGGTTCGGCCTCGTCAGCGGCGCCGACCTCGTCGAGGCGGCGGCGGTGAAGGCCGCCGGCGACGTCGAGTCCGCCGACGGGAGCGGCTGGTGAGCCGCACCGCGGCGGCGCTGGACGCGGCCCGCAGCCGCGGCGGCGCCGCGCTCGTGGGGTACCTGCCGGTCGGGTTCCCCGACCTGGCCACGTCGGTGCGCGCGGCCACGGCCATGGTCGATGCCGGTGCCGACGTCGTCGAGCTCGGGTTGCCGTACTCCGACCCGGTGATGGACGGGCCCGTGATCCAGCAGGCCGCGGACGCCGCGCTGCGCGCGGGCACGCGGACCGCCGACGTGCTGCGCGCCGTCGAGCAGGTTGCCGCCACCGGTGCCGCCGTCCTCGTGATGAGCTACTGGAACCCCGTGCTGCGCTACGGCGTCGACGCGTTCGCCCGCGACCTGGCGGCCGCCGGTGGATCCGGCCTGATCACACCCGACCTGATCCCGGACGAGGCGGGGGAGTGGCTGGCGGCGAGCGCGGCGCACGACCTCGACCGCGTCTTCCTCGTCGCGCCGTCCTCGACGCCGCAGCGGCTCGCGAGCACCGCCGCCGCGTGCCGCGGCTTCGTGTACGCCGCCTCCACGATGGGGGTCACCGGCGTCCGGGCGACCGTCGGCACGTCCGCGGCCGACCTCGTGGCGCGCACGCGGGCCGCCGGCGGCGAGCGCGTCTGCGTCGGCCTGGGTGTCTCCACCGGCGAGCAGGCCCGCGAGGTGGCGGGTTTCGCCGACGGCGTGATCGTCGGCTCGGCCCTCGTGCGGCGCCTGCTCGACGCACCGGACCCCGGCTCCGGCGTCGCAGGGGTCGCCGCGCTGGCGGAGGAGCTGTCGGCCGGTTGCCGCGGGGCGTCCCGCGCACCGGCCGGCCCGGTCGGACCGTGACCGGCCTGCTCGCCGGGATCCCGAGTCCGTCGCAGGGGACCTGGTACCTCGGGCCCGTCCCGGTGCGCGCCTACGCGCTGTCCATCCTGCTCGGGATCGTGCTGGCGGTGTGGCTGGGGGACCGGCGCTGGCGCGCACGCGGCGGCCGGCCCGGCGACGTCGCGGACGTCGCGGTCTGGGCGGTCCCCTTCGGGATCGTCGGTGGCCGGCTGTACCACGTCGTCACGTCCCCCGGCCCCTACTTCGGCGCCGACGGGGACCTCGCCCTGGTGCCACAGGTGTGGCGCGGCGGCCTCGGGATCTGGGGCGCGATCGCGCTCGGCGGCGTCGGCGCGTACATCGGCGCCCGGCGCGCGGGCCTGCGGTTCCCCGCGCTGGCGGACGCGCTGGCACCCGGCATCCTGCTCGCCCAGGCGGTGGGCAGGTGGGGCAACTACTTCAACCAGGAGCTGTTCGGGGGCCCGACCGACCTGCCCTGGGGACTGCAGATCGACCCGGCCAACCGGCCGGCCGCCTTCGCCGACGCCACGACCTTCCACCCCACGTTCCTCTACGAGTCGCTGTGGAGCCTGGCCGCGGTCGGTGTGCTGCTCTGGGCGGACCGCCGCTTCGGGCTCGGCCACGGCCGTGTCTTCTGGCTGTACCTCGTGCTGTACGCAGCGGGCCGTGGCTGGATCGAGCTGCTCCGGGTCGACCCGGCCACGCAGGTGCTCGGGCTTCGGCTGAACGTCTGGACGTCCGCGGTCGTCTGCCTCGCGGCGCTGGCCGCCTTCGCCTGGAGCGCGCGCCACCGGCCCGGCCGCGAGGACGGTGTGCTGCTGGTCCGCGGGGACTCCTCGGAGCGGAGCGCGAGAGCTGCCCCCGAGGACGGCCGGAGTCTCACCAACTGAGAAGTACGTCACCGAGATGTGAGATCGTCGTCGGTTCGCGACGCCGGGACGGCGGCCCTGGTCGTGTATCGTCCCCTCATCCGGGGCCGATGTCGTCCCCGCGCGCCCGTGCCCACCCGGTCGTGCCCGTTGCCGGTCACCGCACCCGCGGGCACCCGGCGGTCCGGCAGCGACCAGACCACCCGGACGACTGCGGCTCCCGACGGCGCCGCCGGACCAAGGACGGTGAGGATGCGCTCCGCATTCCAGCGCTTCTCCGCTCGGCCCGCGCCCCAGGGGCTCTACGACGGCGAGCACGAGCACGACGCCTGCGGCGTCGCCTTCGTGGCGACGATGCGTGGGGAGCCAGGGCACGACATCGTCGAGAAGGCTCTGACCGCACTGCGCAACCTCGACCACCGCGGCGCCGTCGGCGCCGAGCCCGACAGCGGCGACGGCGCGGGCATCCTCACCCAGGTGCCCGACGCGTTCCTGCGCGAGGTCACCGACCTCGAGCTGCCGGCCCGCGGCGGCTACGCCGTCGGGCTGGTCTTCCTGCCGCTGGACGACGCCGAGGCAGCGGAGGCCGTCGCCGGGCTGGAGCGCCTCGCGACCGAGGAGGACCTGACGGTCCTGGGGTGGCGCGACGTGCCCACCGAGAGCTCCCTCGTCGGGTCGATCGCCCGGGGCTGCATGCCGCGCTTCGCCCAGGTGTTCGTCGCGGGCAGGTCGACCCCGCTGATGGGGATGGCGCTGGAGCGGATGGCCTACTGCCTGCGCAAGCGGTGCGAGAACGAGCTCGGGCTGTACCTGGCCTCGCTGTCGTCGCGCACGCTGCTCTACAAGGGCATGCTGACCACGGGACAGCTCGAGCCGTTCTTCCCCGACCTGTCCGACCGTCGCTTCACCACCGAGCTCGCGCTCGTGCACTCGCGCTTCTCGACGAACACGTTCCCGTCGTGGCCGCTGTCGCACCCCTTCCGGTACATCGCGCACAACGGCGAGATCAACACGGTGATGGGCAACCGCAACTGGATGCGGGCCCGGGAGTCCCAGTTGTCCAGCGACGTCATCCCGGGCGGCCTGGACCGACTGTTCCCGGTCTGCACACCCGGCGCGAGCGACTCCGCCTCCTTCGACGAGGTCCTCGAGCTGCTCCACCTCGGTGGGCGGAGCCTGCCGCACGCCGTGCTCATGATGATCCCGGAGGCCTGGGAGAACCACGAGGAGATGGACCCCGCCCGGCGGGCGTTCTACGAGTTCCACTCCATGTTCCTGGAGCCGTGGGACGGCCCCGCCTGCGTCTCCTTCACCGACGGCACCCTGATCGGCGCGGTCCTGGACCGCAACGGCCTGCGGCCCTCCCGCTACTGGGTCACCGACGACGGCCTCGTCGTGCTCGCCAGCGAGGTCGGCGTGCTCGACCTCGACCCGGCGAGCGTGGTGCGCAAGGGCAGGCTCCAACCGGGCCGGATGTTCCTGGTGGACACCGCGAACGGCAGGATCGTCGACGACGAGGAGATCAAGGCCGACCTCGCGGCGCAGCACCCCTACGACGAGTGGCTGCTCGCCGGGCTGGTCCACCTCGACGACCTGCCGCCGCGCGAGCACGTCGTCCACACGCACGCCTCGGTCACCCGCCGGCAGCAGACGTTCGGGTACACCGAGGAGGAGTTGCGCGTGCTGGTGGCGCCGATGGCACGGGCCGGTGCCGAGCCGATCGGGTCGATGGGCACCGACACCCCGGTCGCGGTGCTCTCGTCGCGTCCCCGACTGCTGTTCGACTACTTCACGCAGATGTTCGCCCAGGTGACGAACCCTCCGCTGGACGCCATCCGGGAGGAGCTGGTGACGTCCCTGGGCACCGCGATGGGTCCCGAGCAGAACCTGCTGGAGGCGACGCCCGCCCACTGCCGCCAGGTCCTGCTGCCGTTCCCGGTGATCGACAACGACGACCTCGCCAAGATCGTCCACGTCAACCGGGACGGTGACCTGCCCGGTTTCGCCACGGTCACGGTGCGGGGCCTGTACCGGGTCGACGGTGGCGGCGATGCGCTGGCCGCGCGGCTCGAGGAGATCTGTGCCGAGGTGTCGGCCGCGATCGCCGACGGAGCCCGCTTCGTCGTGCTCTCCGACCGCGACTCCGACTCGGTGCGCGCGCCGATCCCGTCGCTGCTGCTCACCAGCGCCGTGCACCACCACCTGATCCGGGAGAAGACGCGCACCCAGGTCGGCCTCGTCGTCGAAGCGGGGGACGTCCGCGAGGTGCACCACATGGCGCTGCTCGTCGGCTACGGCGCGTCTGCGGTGAACCCCTACCTCGCCATGGAGACGGTCGAGGACCTCGCCCGCGCGGGTCTGGTGCCCGACACCACGCCGCAGGACGCCGTGCGCCATCTGCTCAAGGCGCTGGGCAAAGGTGTGCTCAAGGTGATGTCGAAGATGGGCATCTCGACGGTTGCCTCCTACCACGGCGCCCAGGTGTTCGAGGCGCTCGGTCTCGACCAGGAGCTGGTCGACCGCTACTTCACCGGTACATCGTCCAAGCTGGGCGGGATCGGGCTCGACGTCATCGCCGAGGAGGTGGCCCAGCGCCACGCAGTGGCCTACCCGCGTACCGGCGAGCGACCGGCCAACCGGACCCTGCAGCCCGGCGGCGAGTACCAGTGGCGCCGGGAGGGCGAGCTGCACCTGTTCAACCCCGAGACCGTCTTTCGGCTCCAGCACGCGACGCGCGCCCGGCGCTACGACGTGTTCAAGCAGTACACCCAAGCCGTCGACGCCCAGTCGGAGCGCCTGATGACGCTGCGCGGGTTGTTCGAGTTCAGTACGCAGGACCGCACGCCGGTGCCCATCGACGAGGTCGAGCCCGTCTCCGAGATCGTGAAGCGGTTCTCCACCGGTGCCATGTCCTACGGCTCCATCTCCAAAGAGGCCCACGAGACACTGGCGATCGCGATGAACCGCCTGGGCGGCAAGTCGAACACCGGTGAGGGCGGCGAGGACTCCGAACGCTTCGCCGACGAGCGACGCTCGGCCATCAAGCAGGTGGCCAGCGGTCGCTTCGGCGTGACCAGCGAGTACCTCGTCAACGCCGACGACCTGCAGATCAAGATGGCGCAGGGCGCGAAGCCCGGCGAGGGCGGCCAGCTGCCGGGCAACAAGGTCTATCCCTGGATCGCCCGGACCCGGCACTCCACCCCGGGCGTCGGCCTGATCTCGCCGCCACCGCACCACGACATCTACTCGATCGAAGACCTCGCCCAGCTCATCCATGACTTGAAGAACGCCAACAACCGCGCGCGGGTGCACGTCAAGCTCGTCTCCGAGGTCGGCGTCGGCACTGTCGCGGCCGGTGTGAGCAAGGCGCACGCCGATGTGGTGCTCATCTCTGGTCATGACGGCGGCACTGGCGCATCGCCGCTGACCAGCCTCAAGCACGCCGGCGCGCCGTGGGAGCTCGGCCTGGCGGAGACCCAGCAGACGTTGCTGCTCAACGGGTTGCGGGACCGGATCGTGGTGCAGACCGACGGTCAGCTCAAGACCGGTCGCGACGTCGTGATCGCGGCGCTGCTCGGCGCCGAGGAGTTCGGCTTCGCGTCCGCGCCCCTCGTCGTGAGCGGCTGCATCATGATGCGGGTCTGCCACCTCGACACCTGCCCCGTCGGGGTCGCGACTCAGAACCCCGAGCTGCGCAAGAAGTTCAATGGTCAGCCGGAGTTCGTCGAGACCTTCTTCACCTACATCGCCGAAGAGGTCCGCGAGCATCTCGCGGCCCTGGGCTTCCGCAGCATCGAGGAGGCCATCGGCCAGGCCGAGGCCTTGGACACCCGGCGGGCGGTCGCGCACTGGAAGGCCGCCGGCCTGGACCTCGCGCCGATCCTGCACGTCCCCGACCTGCCCGAGGGCACGGCCCGGCGCTGCGTCACCGTGCAGGACCACGGCCTGGAGAAGGCGCTGGACAACGAGCTGATCGCGCGTTCGACCGATGCCCTCGAGCACGCCAACCCCGTGAAGTTCGCGACGGCGGTACGCAACGTCAACCGCACCGTCGGCACCATGCTCGGCGCCGAGATCACCCGGCGCTACGGCGGTACCGGCCTGCCCGACGGCACCATCGACATCACCCTGACCGGTTCCGCCGGTCAGTCCTTCGGCGCCTTCCTGCCGCGCGGCATCACGATGCGGCTGCTCGGTGACGCGAACGACTACTTCGGCAAGGGCCTCTCGGGCGGCCGGCTCGTGGTCCGACCCGTACCCGGCGCCTCGCTGGTCGCCGAGCGCAACGTCATCGCCGGCAACGTCGCGCTGTACGGCGCCACCGGTGGTGACGTGTTCGTCCGTGGGCTGGTCGGGGAGCGCTTCGCGGTGCGCAACTCCGGCGCGACCGCGGTCGTTGAGGGAGTCGGTGACCACGGCTGCGAATACATGACCGGTGGCCAGGTCGTCGTCCTTGGCCCGGTCGGGCGCAACCTCGCCGCTGGCATGTCCGGCGGTACGGCGTACGTCCTGGACCTGCGCGAGGAACGCGTGAACGCCGACATGGTCGAGCTCGAGCCGCTCGACGAGGAAGACGTGGACCTGCTCCGGCATCTGGTGCAGTCCCACGTCGAGCTGACGGCCTCACCGGTGGGACAGCAGCTGCTCGACGACTGGACCGCGGCTGCCGAGCGCTTCACCAAGGTGATGCCGCGCGACTACAAGGCGGTCCTGCTCGCCCGTGCCCAGTCGTTGGACGCGGGGTTCGACGCCGACAGCCCGCAGGCACTCAAGGCGATCATGGAGGCGGCTCGTGGCTGACCCCAAGGGTTTCCTGACCACGCCGCACCGCGAGCTGCCCGGGCGGCGGCCGGTCGACGTGCGCATCATGGACTGGCGCGAGGTGTACGAGGACCAGAACACGCCCGCCGCCCGCGAGACACTGACCCGTCAGGCCGGCCGGTGCATGGACTGCGGCATCGCGTTCTGCCACGACGGCTGCCCGCTGGGAAACCTCAT
>JBBRBF010000025.1:0-41296 GCA_038206105.1 Actinomycetales bacterium
GCGCGGGCCGGCTCGGGCGCGCGGGCCGGCTCGGGCGCGCGGGCCGGCTCGGCCGCAGGGCGACGGGGCGCGCGACCCCCGCGCTCACCGCCCGTGCCCCGGCTGCCGAACAGGTCGCGACGCAGCACCGCGACGACCGACAGCACGAAGACCCAGAGCAGCACGAGGAACCCGAGCCGCAGCACGGTCAGGGTGAGCTCGCTCACTCGGCGTCCCCGCTCCGGCTGACGAAGACGATCCTGGTGCGGCCGACGCTGATCGTGGAGCCGTCGACGAGGCGGGCGCTGCCGGTGCGCTCGCCGTCGACCCAGGTCCCGTTCGTCGAGCCCAGGTCGCGCAGCGTGGCGCGGCCGTCGTCCAGGCGGAGCTCGGCGTGCCGCCGGGAGACGCCGGGGTCGTCGACGACGACGTCGGCCTCCGAGCCCCGCCCGATCACCGTTACCGGGCCGGTGACCTGGTAGCGCCGGCCGTCCACGTCGAGCACGGGACGGCTCCGCGTCGCGACGGCGCCGGTGGCCGGCGCGATCCGCCCCTTCACGCGTGCCGAGCGGACCCGGAACACCCCGGTGTCCAGCGCGTCGTCGCGCACGAGCCGCACCGTCACCGGCCCGGCGAACGCATACCGCTGTGAGCGGGCGTGCTCGGTGACGTGCTCGACCAGCTCGTCGACGAGCGTGTCCTCCCCGAGCGTCAGGCGCTCGTGGTCGGTCTCACCGAGCTCGACGGTGAAGGCGTTGGGCACGAGCGTGCGGTCGCGGGCGACCACGGCGGCGCAGGTGTCCGCCTCGCGGCGCAGCGCGCTGGCCAGCTCGACGGGCTGCACCTCCGCCTTGAAGGCCTTGGCGAAGGCGCCGTTGACGGCGCGCTCCACCCGCCGCTCGAAGCGGTCCAGGACACCCACCGGTCCACCTCCCTCGCTGCTCGCCGACCCCTGGGCAGGCTGCCGGGGCGCACGCGCCGCTCCCGCCGCCTGCGGGGCGGCGCCGCCGCACGCGATCGTATCGGTCCCGGCAGGCCGGGCCCGACTGACCGCGGTGTGAGGGCGCGGTCGCGCCACCCGGTCGGCTCACCCGGCCGGGCCCTGCCCGGTCGGCGTCGGCCGGGTCCCCTGGTGCTAACCTCGTCGGCGCTACGCGCGAGTGGCGGAATAGGCAGACGCGCACGGTTCAGGTCCGTGTGCCCGAGAGGGCGTGGGGGTTCAACTCCCCCCTCGCGCACCGTGACGGCAGGGCCGGGACCCCGGGTCCCGGCCCTGCTGCGTCGATGCGCCGGCCGCGGCCGCGTAGGCCGGACGGTGGGCCGGTGATCAAGCCCGCGGCGACGACGTCCGACACCGTGTGAGACCCCTGGCGGACGACGAGGCGCAGGTGGCGTTCTGGCGCCGTCACACGCGCCTGGGTGTGGCCCTGTGCATCGCGCTGCCGCTGATCGCCGTCGTCCGGATCGCGGTCTCCCCGTCCGGCGAGCACGACCTCCTCGTGCTCTCCGTCGCCGTCGCGGTGGCGGGCACGTCCCCGCTGCTGCTGCTCGTGCCCGTGGAGCGGCTGGTCCGCCACCCCCGCGGCCGGATCTTCTACGACCTGTGGGAGGGCGTCGGCATCGCCCTGGTGATGTTCATCGCCCGGTTCGACGGCGGCGCGCGCAGTCCCTACGTGACGATGTTCTTCGTGCTGCTGGCGCACGCCGCGCTGGCGTACCCACCGGTCGGCATGTTCATCGCGGGGTCGGCGAACATCGCGGCCTACCTGCTCGTCGGCCTGCTCGCCGGGGACCCGGCCGGCGTGGTCGTCGTCGGCGCGCTGGCCCTGGCGCTGGCCACCGGCACGTGCGCGTTCGCCTCCTGGAACCACGTCATCGCCTACCGGCGCACCGCCGCGTACGCCCGGCAGATCGCGGTGCTCGCCGCCCGCGACGGGCTCACCGGGTGCCTGAACCACCGCACGTTCCACGAGCGCCTGCAGGCCGAGGCAGGGGCCGCCGACCGGGACCGGCCCCTCGCCCTGCTGATCGTGGACGTGGACGACTTCAAGCACGTCAACGACACCCTCGGCCACCCGGCGGGGGACTCCCTGCTGCAGCTGCTCGGCCGCCTGCTGGCGGAGGCCGCCGGCGAGGACGACGCCCCCGGTCGCCTCGGCGGCGACGAGTTCGCGCTCCTGCTCCCCGAGACCTCGGCCGTGACGGCCACCCGGGTCGCGCAGGCGCTCTGCGAGCAGGTCCGCGGCGCGGCGGACGCCTACGGGGTGACGGTGAGCATCGGCGTGGCCGCGACCACGTCGCGTGCCGACGCCACCGGGCTGCTGGCGGCCGCCGACCGCGCGGTCTACCGGGCCAAGCGGGAGGGCCGCGACCGGGTCTGCGCCGCCGAGCCCGCCCTGCCCGCCACGCCGCGGCCCCGTGCGTCCGTGCTCTGAGATGCGCTGACCCCCGACTCACCGACACGCCCGGCCGGGACCGCGTCTCCGCGGGGCTCAACCCGGGCCGCGTTCGTCCCGATGCCCCGGAGGTGACCCGGCTGGGCGCCGCCGCTGCGGCCGACCTCCACGGCGACGCCGACAGGCGCCCGCCCGGACTGCCGCGCCCCCGGGGGACGGAGCCCCCGGCTGTGCTGGTCGCGGCCCTGCGCGGTGCGCAGCGCCGGATCGCGACCGCCGCGGCGGACGACGTGGCACGCGCCACCTGCCTCGCGGCCGTGGACGTGCTGGCCGCGAGCGGCGCCATCGTGCACGCCCCGGACGGGGACGACCTCGTCGTCCGTGCCGTGGTGGGCGGGCACGGGGCGACGGTCGGCAGCCGCCTGCCCCGTGAGGGGAGCCTCGCCGGCCGGGTGCTGGCCACGGGCCGCGGGGAGACGTGCCGCGACGCCCTGGCCGACGACCGCACGGACGCGGTACGCAACGCCCGGATCGGCGTGCGCAGCTCGGTGCTCGTACCGCTGCGGGGCGCCACGGGTGAGGTCGTGGCCGTCCTCGCCGCCGTGTCGGCGTCCGAGGCCGCGTTCGGGGACACCGACCTCGACCTGCTGGCGCTGGTCGCCGACCTCGCGGGCGCCCGGCTGACGCACGCGCTCGCCGTCGCCCAGGGCCAGCGGACGCTCGACCGGCTCGCGGAGTCGGAGGAGGACTTCCGGGCGGCCTTCGACCATGCCCCGACCGGCATGACCATGCTCGGTCTCACCGGCGCGTCCCGGGGCCGGCTCGTGCGGGTCAACACGGCGATGTGCCGCCTGCTCGGCCGCAGCACCGAGGAGCTCGTGGGGACGACGCTGCCGGACTGGACGCACACGGACGACGTCGCCGCCGACGAGGCCCGGCTGGAGCGCCTGCTGGCGGGTCACGAGCGCGTCATCAGCTACGACAAGCGGTACCGGCACAGCAGCGGGCGCACCGTGCGGTGCTGGGTGACCAGCGCCGTCGTCAGCGACGACGCCGGCCGGCCGCTGCACCTCGTCAGCCACGCGATCGACGTCACGGCCCGGCTCGAGGCCGAGGGCGAGCTGCACCGCCTGGCGCACAGCGACGTGCTCACCGGGCTGGCGAACCGCGCGCTGCTCTCCGAGCGGATCGCCGCGGGCCTGCAGCAGCGGCGGGGTGACGCCGACCGGCTGGCCCTGCTGCTGCTCGACCTGGACCGGTTCAAGCTCGTCAACGACACGCTCGGGCACCACGTCGGCGACGAGCTGCTCGTCGAGGTCGCGGCCCGGCTGCTCTCGGTCGCCCGCGGGGGCAGCACCGTGGCACGGCTCGGTGGCGACGAGTTCGTGCTGCTCGTGGAGCAGGTCACCGGCGCCGACGACGCGCTGGCCGTGGCCGCCCGCGTCGCCGCCGCGCTGCGCGAGCCGGTCGTGCTCGGCTCGGGCGATACCGTGACGTGCACGTCGAGCATCGGCATCGCGCTGTCCGAGCCGGGCCTGTCGGCCGAGGACCTGTACCGGCACGCCGACCTGGCGCTGTACCGCGCCAAGGACGCCGGCCGCGACCGGGCGGCGCTGTTCGACGACGAGCTGAGGGCCCGCGCCGTGTCCCGCCTGGACCGGGAGGGCCGGTTGCGGCGGGCCCTGACCGACGGCAGCCTGCGGGTCGAGCACCAGCCCCTCGTCGACGTCCTGACCGGGCTCGTCGTCGGGCACGAGGCGCTGGTGCGGTTCCCCGACCCCGAAGGTGCCCTCACGCTGCCGACCGACGTGATCGAGGTGGCCGAGGGCACCGGCCTCGTCACGACGCTCGACGCCCAGCTGCTGGAACGGGCCGTCGCCGACCTGGCGGGCACGAGCACGGGGCTGCTGGCGGTGAACGTCTCCGGCCGCAGCCTCGCCGACGGCGGGTACGCCGCCCGCGTCGCGGAGGTGACGCGCCGCTACGGCGTCGACCCGGCGCGGCTGCTCGTCGAGGTGACCGAGCACAGCCTGCTGGAGGTGCGCTCGGCCGTCACGGACAGCCTCGCCGAGCTTGCCGCGCTCGGGGTCCGGACCGGGATCGACGACTTCGGCACCGGGTACTCCGCCTTGGCCTACCTGCGACGCTTCCGGCTCGACTTCCTCAAGATCGACCGCTCCTTCGTGACCCGGCTCGGGCGCAGCGCGCGCGACGACGCCGTCGTCCGCGCGATCGTCGACCTGGCGCACGCGCACGACCTGACCGTGACGGCCGAGGGGGTCGAGACGCCGCTGCAGCTGGACCGGCTGCGGGCGATGGGCTGCGACCGGGTGCAGGGCTACCTCATGGGCCGGCCGAGCAGCCTGCTCGGCCCCGTGGGTCCGGGCAGCGAGCGGGGGGTCGCCGAGCGGGTGCAGCCGACCGGCTGAGGTCAGGCCGGGAAGCCTTCGGGCAGCGCGCCCGCGTGCAGCACCACGAGCCGGCGGGTGGTGCGGGTGAGCGCCACGTACAGGTCGTGGACGCCGCGGGGCGACTGCGCGAGCAGGTCACCGGGCTCGAGGACGGCGACGACGTCGAACTCCAGCCCCTTCACCTCCCGCACGGTCGTCACCGTCAGCGTCGCGTCGCGTGCCTCGGCCGGCACGCGGACCGCGGCCGGGCCGAGCGCGGCGGACAGCTCTTTGTGGGCGGCGACGGCGAGGGCGTCGGGGACGACGACGGCGCCGCGGCCCTCGCCGGTCTCGGCCACGAGCGACGGGCCGGCGACGGCCAGTGCCGCGACCACGTCGTCCACGCGCTGCACCGCGACGGCGTCCGGGCCGCCCTCGCGCACCGAGGACGGGACCGCGACGGGCACGCCCGCCGCCGCCACGACGGCCGCGGCGACGTCCATCACCGCCTGCGGGGTGCGGTAGTTGACCGTCAGCTCCTCGACCCGCCAGCGACCCTGCACCCAGGGGTCGAGGGCCTCGTCCCACGACGAGGTCCCGGCGGCCGACCCGGTCTGCGCCACGTCGCCGACCACCGTGAACGAGCGCGACGGGCAGCGGCGGGCCAGCAGCCGCCACGCCATGTCGCTGACCTCCTGGGCCTCGTCGACGACGACGTGCCCGAACGCCCACTCCCGGTCGGTGGCAGCACGCTCGGCGACCGTCAGCGATGACGCGGAGACCGCCTGCCGGTCCGCGAGCTCCTCCGCGCTCACCAGCCCGTCGGCCTGCAGCATCGCGACGACCTCGCGGGCGTAGTCGACCTCCCGGGCGCGCTCGTGCCGCGACCGCTCGTCCTGGACCCGCTGGGCGTCGTCGTCGGCGCCGAGCAGCTCGGCGGCCTCGTCGAGCAGCGGCACGTCGGCGGGCGTCAGCGGGGCGTCGAGGTCGCGCAGCAGCAGCCCCCGCTCGCGGGGGGTCAGGGCGCCGCCGGCCCGCTCGAGCCGGCCGGGGTCGGCGAGCAGCCGGGAGACGAGCTGTCGCGGCGTCAGCGGCAGCCAGCACAGGTTGACCTCGCGCCGCACGTCCGGCGCGGCCCGGAGGTCCGTGAGCAGCTCACCGCGGGTCTCCGCGTCCAGGGTCAGGTGCAGCGCGTCCGCGAGCTGGCGCGCGAGGTCGTCGAGCACGTGACGCACGAAGAGCACCCGGGCCAGGTTGTGCGGCCGGCCGCTCTGCCGGGCGGCGCCCCGGGCCGCCCGCACCGTCTGGGGCCGCAGCCGCAGCGTGCGGCCGTCGACGTCCAGGGGCACCGGCGTGTCGGGGACCCGCTGCCGGTCGCGGACCGCCTCGGCGACCACGCCTACCATCCGCAGGTCGCCCTTCAGCGCCGCGACGTCGTCGCGCTCGGTGCCGGTCGCCCGCACCCCCGGGTACAGCTCGCCGAGGGTCGCCATCAGCACACCGGTCTCGCCGAGGGCGGGCAGCACCTGCTCGATGTAGCGCAGGAACGATGTGTTCGGACCGACCACGAGCACGCCGGACCGCGCGATCCGGTCCCGGTGCGCGTACAGCAGGTACGCGGCGCGGTGCAGCGCGACCGCCGTCTTGCCGGTGCCGGGCCCGCCCTGGACGACGAGGACGCCGGCGAGCGGCGCGCGCACGACCCGGTCCTGCTCGGCCTGCAGGGTCGCGACGATGTCGCGCATCCGGCCGGTCCGGTGGGCCTGCAGCGCCGCGACGAGGGCGCCCTCGCCGACGAGCGTCGCCTCCTCTCCGAGCACGGCGTCGAGCCCGGAGGCGTCGAGCACGTCGTCCTCGACGCCGACCACCCGGCGCCCGCGCAGCGACAGGTGCCGGCGGCGCACCACGCCGTCGGGCTTCGCGGCCGTCGCGCGGTAGAACGGCTCGGCCGCCGGTGCCCGCCAGTCGGTGAGCAGCACCGCCTGGGACTCGTCGGAGACGCCGATCCGGCCGACGTAGCGGGTGCCGGCCTCGGCCGTGTCGAGGCGGCCGAAGACGAGCCGGGAGTCCACCTGCTCGAGCTGCGCGAGGCGCTCGGCGTACAGCGTCGCGAAGGCGTCCCGCTCGGTGCGGGCCGCGTGCGTGGTGCCGCCGGGCGTCGACGCCTGCGTCTCGGCCAGCCGGCGACGGGCGAGCTCGCGCAGCTCGTCGAGCCGGGTGTACGTGTGGTCGACGACGCGCTGCTCGCGGGCCAGCTCGGCCTCGCGTGCGCCCGGTCGCTCCACGCCCACCCCCGTCATGCGGCTCGTTGCGGCGCGCTGGGACCGCAGCGGTGCGGCGTCCGCCGGCCGTCCAGCCTGCCAGCAGGTGCGGGTCGAGGATCGTCCGGGTGGACCTTGCGGACGACGCCGTCACCGTCCGCAACATCGGCGACACACGGCGTCCACGCCGTCGCAACGCCGGAAGCGCAGGATGGCTGCCGTGCTCGCCCGTCTGCGCCTCCGCGTCCCCGATCGTCCCGGCTCGCTGGGCGTCGTCGCCTCCGCCATCGGCGCGGCGGGGGGCGACATCGTCGCCCTCGAGGTGCTGGAGTCCGAGGCCGGCAGGGCGCTGGACGACGTCTACGTCGAGGTCACCGGGGTGGGCGGCCTGCAGCGGCTGCGCGCCCACCTGACCGCGGTTCCCGGCGTCGACGTCACCGGGGTGCAGCAGCCCGCCCCCCCGGTGACCGGCCACGCCGAGCTCGAGCTCGTCGCCGCCCTCGTCGCCGCCCCCGGCCGTGCCGTGCAGACGCTCGTCGACGGCGCCCCCGGGGCCTGCGGGTCGGACTGGGCCGTCGTCCTCGGCGTGCCGGACGTGCCGACCCGCGGCGGGCCCCGCTACGAGGTGGTCGCGGCCAGCCCCCGCTGCCCCGGCGTCGAGCACGTCGTCGTGACCGGCCCGTCGCGGCTCGGGCCGGTGCCGCTGGGGCCCGACGGCAGCCACGCCGAGGACGCCGCCGCCGCGATGGTGCCGATGCCCGGCGCCGACCTGGTCCTGCTGCTGGTGCGCGACCACGGCCCCGCGTTCCACCCCGGCGAGCTGTGGCGGCTGGACCAGGTGGGGCGGGTCGCGGGACTGCTGACGGGGGTCGCCGCGACCTGACTGCGGGCCGCCCGGGCGCTGGCGCCGACGTCGTCAGGTCCGGCAGGTCGCGCAGGTGCCGGACAGGGCGACGTGGGCGGCGTCGAGGTCGAACTCGAGCACCGCGTCGAGCCGGGCCGCGACGTCGTCCAGCAGGTCCGAGGGCAGGTCGACCACGCGCCCGCACTCCCGGCACCGGGCGTGCAGGTGGTCACCGGTCCCCTGTGCCAGGTGGTAGGCGGTCGCGCCGTGACCCATGTGCACGTGGCGGACGAGACCGGAGCCGCTCAGCGCCTCCAGCGCGCGGTACACCGACGCGCGGTGCACCTGCGGGGCCGCGTCGGCGACGCGGGCGAGCACCTGCTCGGCGGACAGGTGCGCCGGTGCGTCCCCGGTGCCGGGGTCGGCGGCCAGCGCCTCCAGCACCGCGCGTCGCGGGGCAGACAGCCGTTCCCCGCGCTCGCGCAGCACCCGGGCGGCCCGGGTCAGCAGCTCCTCGGTGCGACGCTCGAGCGCCGCTCGCGCCGTCGCGGGCCTGCCGGTGGTCACGGCGCCTCGCGGCTCGCGGGCCAGGCGCAGCCCGCGGTGACGGCGGCGGCGACCTCGGCCGGCGTCCAGGTCCCGGCGGCGCCCGGCAGTCCGGCCAGGTAGCGGCCGCTGGCCGCGGCGTCCCACCCGCGTGAGTCCGCCAGGCCATCGGCGAGCACCCGCAGGTAGCCGGCGGACGGCGCCGTCGTCGGCGTGTCGGCGAGCGGCACCGGCGAGGTCAGCGTCAGGGCGGGCAGCCCCTCGATCGGAGGCAGCGGCTCCACACGCTCGTAGCGGCCCGTCCCGAGCACCTGGGGCCGGCCGGCGAGCACCGCGTCGACGTCGAGCGCGGGGTCGGGGTCGACGCCCGGATGGCGGTGCATCTCCTGCGTCAGCACGTCGAGCACCTGGTCGTGGCCGAGCAGGTAGCCCCGTCCCGCGGCCGCGGTCCCGGCTGCGTCGTCGGAGGCGCCGGGGCCACCGGGGGGACCGGCGGCATGGTCGTAGAAGGCGATCCCCCCGCCCCAGGTGGGGGACTCCCACGCGAAGTAGACCGTCCCCGGCAGGTCGACCGGGCGGTCCTCGCGCGCAGGGGTGGCGTCCCTCGCGCCCGGCTGGGTCCGGGCCGCCCCCGGAGCACGGCCCCCGCCGAGGTAGCAGCCGAGCCGTGCCGCCGACAGGTTCGAGCCGTAGCCGACGTACCAGACGAAGCTCCGGGCGGTGGCCCCGCCGCCTGTCGTCGCGGTCATCGGCTCGACCCTACGCGCCCGCCCGCCCGAGACCGGGGGCGATGACGGGTGGTGTCGACCCTGGGCGATCCCAGATGACGGACAGTGGTGCGTATCCGCAGGGGCGGCGTGCGATCCTCCTTCCTGTGCTGACTGCCGTGCGCCTGGACCTCGTGGGACGTCCCCACGTGGACCTCGGGCGTGTGCGCAGCATGATGTGTCGACCGGTCTGAGCCGCCCCGAACCCTTCGGGCGCGCCGACGGCCCGCCCGGCCCCCTCGTAGCGGAGGCGGCTCCCGGGACCCGCCGCGACCGGCACGCGCCCCGAGGTCCGCAACGACCCGAGGACGTCATGACACCCACAGCCACAGCCACGGCCGCCCGGCCCGGCCGCCCCTCCCGCGGCGGCCCGCAGGGCCAGTGGGCGTCCGGTGACCGCACGCCGCTGAACGTCAACGAGCTCTTCAAGTCCACCGAGGACCCCCTGGAGGTCCGGCACCGGATCGAGACCGTCTACGCCCACGAGGGCTTCGACGCGATCACGGACGACGACCTGCACGGTCGGTTCCGCTGGTGGGGTCTGTACACCCAGCGCCGGCCCGGCATCTCCGGTGGCAGGACCGCCACGCTCGAGCCGCACGAGCTCGAGGACCGCTACTTCATGCTCCGCGTCCGCATCGACGGCGGCGCGCTGACCACCGAGCAGCTGCGGGTGATCGGCGAGGTCTCGACCGACCTCGCGCGCGACTCGGCCGACATCACCGACCGGCAGAACGTGCAGCTGCACTGGATCCGCGTCGAGGACGTCCCGGAGGTCTGGGACCGGCTGGAGTCGGTCGGGCTCCTGACCACCGAGGCGTGCGGGGACTGCCCCCGCGTCGTCCTCGGGTCCCCCGTGGCGGGCGTCGCGGCCGCCGAGATCGTGGACCCGACGCCCGCGATCGAGGAGATCCAGCGGCGCTTCGTCGGCGACCCCGCGTTCTCCAACCTGCCCCGCAAGTACAAGACCGCGATCACCGGGATGCCGGTGAGCGACGTCGTCCACGAGATCAACGACATCTCGTTCGTCGGCGTCGACCACCCCGACCTCGGCCCGGGCTACGACCTGTGGGTCGGTGGCGGCCTGTCGACGAACCCGCGGCTCGCGGTGCGCCTCGGCGCCTTCGTGGCGCCGGACGACGTCGGGGACGTCTGGGCCGCCGTCACGTCGGTGTTCCGCGACTACGGCTTCCGGCGGCTGCGGACGAAGGCGCGGATGAAGTTCCTGCTCGCCGAGTGGGGTCCGGAGCGCTTCCGCGAGGTGCTCGAGACCGAGTACCTGAAGCGGCAGCTCGACGACGGACCGGCCCCCGCGGCGAGCGCCGACCGCGGCGACCACGTGGGCGTCCACCCCCAGCGCGACGGGCGGTTCTACGTCGGCGCCGCCCCGACCGTCGGACGGGTGTCCGGCACGCTGCTGCGGCGCCTGGCCGACCTCGCCGAGGCCAACGGCTCGGGCCGGGTGCGGCTCACCCCGCACCAGAAGGTCGTCGTCCTCGACGTGCCGGCCGACCGCGTGGACGCCCTCTCCGACGGGCTCGAGGCGCTGGGACTGGCGGTGCGTCCCAGCCTCTTCCGGCGCAACACGATGGCCTGCACCGGGATCGAGTACTGCAAGCTTGCCATCGTCGAGACCAAGGCCACCGCCGCTCGCGCGATCGACGAGCTGGAGGTGCGGCTGGCGGACCTCACCGAGGCGCTCGACGTCCCCATCAGCCTGCACGTCAACGGCTGCCCGAACTCCTGCGCGCGGATCCAGACCGCCGACATCGGGCTCAAGGGGCAGGTGCTCACCGACGACGACGGCGAGCAGGTCGAGGGCTTCCAGGTGCACCTCGGCGGCGGCCTCGGCCAGGACGCCGGGTTCGGGCGCAAGGTGCGCGGGCTGAAGGTGACCGCCGACGACCTCGTCGAGTACGTCGAGCGTGTCGTGCGCCGGTTCGCGGCGGACCGCGTGCCGGGTGAGAGGTTCGCCCCGTGGGTGGCCCGGGTCGACGAGGAGGCGTTGGCATGAGCGCGCCCTGCGCAACGGCCCCGTGGACGCCGGAGCGGGCTATCGCGGCCGGGCGCGATCTCGAGGGCGCATCGGCCGGCGAGATCGCGGCGTGGGCGGTGAGCGAGTTCGGCACCCGGCTCGCCGTCGCCTCGTCGATGCAGGACGCCGTGCTCGCGCACGTCGTCGGCCAGGAGATGCCCGGGATCGACGTCCTGTTCCTCGACACCGGGTACCACTTCGCCGAGACGCTCGCGACGCGCGACGAGGTGGCACGTCGGCTGCCGGTCACGGTGGTCTCGGTGCAGCCGTCGCGGACCGTGGCCGAGCAGGACGCCGAGCACGGGGCGCGGCTGCACGACCGTGACCCCGACACCTGCTGCTTCCTGCGCAAGGTCGACCCGCTGGCCCGCGCCCTGGACGGCTACTCCGCCTGGGCGAGCGGCACCCGGCGCGCCGACTCCCCGGCGCGCGCGATGACGCCCGTCGTCGGGTGGGACCGCCGCCACGACGTCGTGAAGGTGAACCCGCTGGCGGAGTGGACCGACGCCGACGTGGCGGCCTACCAGGACCGCCACCGGCTGCCCCGCAACCCGCTGGTCGACGCCGGGTACCTCTCGGTGGGCTGCGCGCCGTGCACGCGTGCCGTCGCGCCGGGTGAGGGCCCCCGGGCGGGGCGGTGGGCGGGCACCGGCAAGACCGAGTGCGGGATCCACGCGTGAGCACGCCGCTGCTGCCGGTGCAGCTCGACGTCGCCGGTCGCCTCGTGGTCGTCGTCGGCGGGGGGCCGGTGGCCGCCCGGCGTGCCCTGGCGGCGGTCGAGGCCGGCGGCGTCGTCGTCGTCGTGGCTCCCTGGGCCTGCGAGGACGTCGTCGAGGCGGCGCAGGCGGGGCGCCTGGACTGGTGGCCCCGCGACTACGTGCCCGGCGACCTCGACGGCGCCTGGTTCGCGCACGCTGCGACCGGTGACCACGACGTCGACGCCGCGGTCAGCACGGAGGCGGAGTCGCGCCGCGTGTTCTGCGTCAACGCGGGTGAC
This sequence comes from Actinomycetales bacterium, assembly GCA_038206105.1. Lineage (GTDB taxonomy): Bacteria > Actinomycetota > Actinomycetes > Actinomycetales > JBBRBF01 > JBBRBF01. Next base: position 12,216 of record JBBRBF010000025.1, read on the forward strand.
GCCGCGGTCGCGACGGCGTGGGTGCCGGCGGTGGCCCGGGCGGACGGCGTGGTCGTGTCCGTCGGCAGCGACCGCCCCACCCCCTCGCCCCCCCACCCCGGTGATCATGCATCTCGGGTACGCCACGGCGACCCGCGACGGGTCCGGCGGCTGCGGGACGCGATCGCCACCGCCCTGGACACCGGCGACCTGCCGCTGCGGCCGCAGCGCCGCTCGCCGGGCCCGGGCCGGGTCGCGCTCGTCGGGGGTGGTCCCGGGGACGTCGGCCTGCTGACCACGAGGGGCCGCCGGCTGCTGGCGCGGGCCGACGTCGTCGTCGTCGACGCCCTCGCACCCCGCGGCGTGCTGGCCGACCTGGACGACGACGTGCTCGTGGTCGACGTCGGCAAGACCCCGGGGCACCACCTCGTGCCGCAGGAGGAGATCAACCGGGTGCTCGTCGAGCACGCCCTCGCCGGCCGCGACGTGGTGCGCCTCAAGGGGGGCGACCCCTACGTGCTAGGGCGCGGCGGCGAGGAGCGGGCGGCCTGCGAGGCCGCCGGCGTCGCGGTGGAGGTCGTGCCGGGCGTCACGAGCGCGGTGTCGGTGCCGGCGGCGGCGGGCATCCCCGTCACCCACCGCGGCGTGGCCCGCGGGTTCAGCGTCGTGAGCGCCCACGAGGAGCTCGGCGACGTCCCCGGAGGGGCCGAGCACACCCTCGTGCTGCTGATGGGCGTGGCGCGGCTGCGGGAGTCGTGCGCGACCCTGGTCGCGGGAGGCCGAGCCGAGGGGACCCCGGTGGCGGTCGTGGAGGACGGCTACGGGCCGAGGCAGCGGACGACGACCGGCACGCTCGCCGACGTCGCCGACCGCGCCGAGGCCGTCGGCGTCCGGTCTCCCGCCGTCGTGGTCGTGGGCGACGTCGTGACCCTCTCCCCGGCCTGGCCCCCGGTGATCAAGGACGGCGCGCATCCCCCGCCGCGGTGATCAAGGACGTTGCGACGACGCCGTGCCGGCCTTCCTTGATCACGAGCGAATCAGCGACCGGTCTTCCTTGATCACGGGGGGTTCGGGCGCGCGTGTTCCTTGATCACCGGGGTGGGTCGGGGCCGCGGGGTGGGGTCAGGAGTGCCACGTGGGGCGCAGCGGGAAGCCGGAGCCGCCGGCTGGCTCGGGCCGGGTGGCGAGCACCTGGTGCAGCTCGATCTCCCGGGTCTCGAAGCCGAGCCGTGACCCGGCCATGTACAGGCCCCAGACCCGCGCGGTCCCCTCGCCGACCTCGGCGACGCACGCGTCCCAGCTCTCGACGAGGTTGCGGCACCACTGCGCCAGCGTCAGGGCGTAGTGCTCGCGCAGGTTCTCCTCGTGCCGTACCTCCAGCCCGACGTCCTGGGCCTGGGAGACGACGCGCCCGACGCCGGTGAGCTCGCCGTCGGGGAAGACGTAGCGGTCGATGAAGGCGCCGGTGGGTCGGGCCCGGTTGTCGGGGCGGGTGATGCTGTGGTTCAGCAGCCGACCGGCAGGCCGCAGCCGCGACCCCACGAACCGGAAGTACGCCGGGTACTGGGCCACCCCGATGTGCTCGGTCAGGCCGATCGAGCTGACGGCGTCGAAACCGTTCTCGCGCACCGACCGGTAGTCGGCGTGGCGCACCTCGGCGAGGTGGCCCAGCCCCTCGGCCTCGATGGTGGCGGTGGCCCACTGTGCCTGCTGCTCCGACAGGGTGACGCCGAGGGCGCGCACCCCGTGCTCCCTGGCCGCGTGCCGCACCATCCCGCCCCAGCCGCACCCGACGTCCAGCAGGCGCATCCCCGGCTGCAGGTCGAGCTTGCGCGCGACGAGCTCGTGCTTGGCGGCCTGGGCCTGCTCCAGCGTCGCGTCGTCGCGCTCGAACACGGCGCACGTGTACGTCATCGACGGCCCGAGCACCTTCTCGTAGAAGGCGTTCGAGACGTCGTAGTGGTGCTGGACGGCGCGGGCGTCGCGGTCGCGGCTGTGGCGCAGCCCCTCCAGGGTGCGGCGCCAGCGCGGCAGGTGCTCCTGCGGCGGGGGCGGTGGCGGCCGCAGCCGGTCCCACCCGAGGCCGCGGGCGAGGCGTACCGCCTGAGCGAGGCCGGGTGCGCGGCCACGCAGGTCGGAGCGCAGCAGCTGCAGCAGCGGGTAGGGGTCCCCGGGGTGCACGCCGTGCACCTGGAGGTCCCCGGTGACGTACGAGCGGGCGAGCCCGAGGTCGCCGGGGGCGGTGAGCAGGTACGACAGCCCGCGGGGAGACGCGACGTGCAGCCGCATGCCGACGTCGGGGCCGGTAGCGCTGCCGTCGAAAGCGGTCAGGCGCAGGGGGAACCGGCCGTCGGTGAGCACGTCGGCCACCTCGGCGACCGTCACTCGGCGGCGGGGGACGCGTTGCGCCGGCACCCCCCCTCGGTGCTGCGTCGTCGTCATGGCTCCACCCTTCTGCCGCTGCGTCGGGCCGCTTCTCTGGAGCCCGTCATGCCCGTCGTACTGCCTTGTCGTACAGCTCCGGCAGTCGCCCGCCCGGGTCGTACCGGCGCTTCGCCGCGCGGTAGGCGGCGCCGCCGTACAGGTGGTCGAACGTCGCCCGGTCGTAGTACGCGTCGGAGTACAGGGACTTGTGTCCGTCGCGCTCCCCGACCGCCGCCTCGATCCTGCGGTTCACCGCGCCATCGGCCGCGCCGGGCGCGGAGGGGACCGTGCCCCAGAAGCCGACGTTCACGTAGGTGTGCCCGGCCCGCAGCGGGTACAGCGGCCACTCCCGGGCCGTGCCCGGCCCGCCGGGCTCGCGGAGCCGCAGCGGGCACACCCACAGCGGCGTCATCGGCACCTCCGCGAGGAACCACCGCAGGAAGTCGGCGGTGCGCTCGACGGGCAGCTCGACGTCCTGCACGACCCGCTCCCTCGACGGACGGCCCCGCAGCCGGTCGAGTCGGTCGACCGCACCGAGTCGCCGCTCCAGCGAGACGAGCCGGTGGTAGACGTCGCTGCGGCGGTACCGCGCCGGCCACAGCGCCCGAACGGCGGGGTGCTGCGCCCCGAACGCGCGGCTGCACCAGAACCAGTCGGTGTCCCACCGCCACAGGTAGTCCCAGGTGGTGAGCGCGTCGAGCCCGCGGTCGCGCACCGAGCGCCAGTACACGTCGCGGCCGGTGTAGCCGCTCGTCGCGGGGACGTCGTGCGCCCACCGGCCGAGGGTCAGGTACGCCTCACGCTCCCCGAGCACCATCCCGTCGCAGAAGTCGACCGGTTCTCCGTCGAGGTGCCCGTCGGCGGACAGGCGCCTCACGGCGTCGCAGAGCCGGTCCAGGTCGTCGAAGCGCCGGTGGCGCAGTGAGACGTACGGGGCGGTCGGGGCGAGCTCGATCCGCAGCCGCGTAGCGTACCCGAGGGTCCCGTAGGAGTTCGGGAACGCGGCGAACAGCTCGGCGTCGTCGCCGTCCGGGCGTGCGGTGACGACCTGCCCCGCACCGGTGAGGACGTCCATCTCCAGGACCGACTCGTGGGGGAGGCCGTGCCGGAAGGAGGTGGACTCGATGCCCAGCCCGGTGACGGCGCCCCCGAGCGTGATCGTCCGGAGCTGGGGCACGACGAGCGGCACGAGGTCGTGCGCCAGGGTGACGTCCACGAGGTCGCCGTAGGTGCACATGCCCTGCACGTCGGCGGTCCGCGCTGCGGGGTCCACGTCGACGACCCTGCGCAGCCCGGTCGTGTCGAGCCCGGGGGTCCCTGCACGGTCCCGGTGCCGGAAGAGGTTGGACGTCGTCTTCGCCAGCCGCACGGGAGCGCCGGCGGGCAGGGCCTGCCACGAGTCGACGAGGCGCTGCGTGCCCTGCGCGTGGGCGGTGTCGCCGACAGGTGCGCTCACGATCACGGCGTCAGCCTAGGACGTCCCGGCTGTGCGACAAGGTGCCGGAGGGCCTGGTCAGGTCCGTTCGTCGAGCCGGTAGCCCATCCCCCGGACGGTGGCGAACCGGGCGGCACCGAGCTTGCGACGCAGGTAGCCGACGTACACGTCGACGACGTTGGAGCCGGGGTCGAAGTCGTACCCCCAGACGCGGCTCAGCAGCTGCTCCCGCGTCAGCACCTGACCCACGTTGCGCAGGAAGGTCTCGGCGAGCGCGAACTCGCGGGCGGACAGCTCGACGACCTGGTCGTCGACCCTGGCGAGGCGCGTCCGCAGGTCGAGCGTGAGGCCGCCCGCGCGCAGCATCATGGACTCCGGTGACCGGGACTCCCTGAGCCGCAACCGGATCCTGGCCAGCAGCTCCTCGAATCGGAAGGGCTTGGTGACGTAGTCGTCGGCCCCCCCCTCGAGCCCGGCCACGGTGTCACCGATGCTGTCGCGCGCCGTGAGGATGACCACGGGGACCTCGTTGCGGGCGTCGCGGAGCCGCCGGAGCACCGCGAAGCCGTCGAGGCGGGGCAGGCCGAGGTCGAGCACGACGAGGTCGAACTCCCCTGTCATGGCGTAGTCGTACGCTGTCGGTCCGTCACCGACGACGGTCGGGCTGAACCCCACTGACCGCAACCCCTTCGCCACGAAGGACGCGATCCGGGCCTCGTCCTCCGCCACCAGGATGCCGGTCACGCGATACGTCCCCGCCCGGCGTCCGCGGGGCCGGCGGCGCCGGCCCTCGGCAGCACCAGGGTGAAGGTTGCCCCCTCGCCCGGGGGGGACTCCAGGTCGATGCGACCGCCGTGCGCCACCGCGATGGCCGTGACGATGGCCAGACCGAGGCCGGAGCCGCCGTCCCGGGTGCTGGTGCTGCCGCGCGCGAACCGGTCGAAGATGCGTTCCCGGTCCTCGGGTGCCACGCCGGGGCCGGAGTCGCGCACGCACAGCCGTACCGCGTCGGCGTCCCAGGAGCAGCCGAGCGCGACGACGTCGCCGGGCGCGGTGACGCGGACGGCGTTCGTGACGAGAGCGAGCAGCGCCTGGGTGAGCCGGTGCGGGTCGCCAGCGACGGGTACCGAGGCGCCGGCGTCCAGCTCCCAGGCGCGGTCGGCGAGCGCTCGCGCCTTCTCCAGCACGCCTTCGACGAGGACGCCGGCGTCGACGACCTCCCACCGCAGGAAGTCGGGCTGCTGCGCGGACGCCAGCAGCACCAGGTCGTCGGCGAGACGGTGCATCCGGTCGAGCTCGTCGAGGGTCAGGTCGCGGGTGCTGCGGACGTCGCCGGGGTCGTCGGGGTCCATCAGCTCGATGTGCCCACGCACCACCGTGATCGGCGTCCGCAGCTCGTGCCCGACGTCATCGAGCAGCACGCGCTGCCCGAGCAGCACCGACTGCAGCCGGTCCAGCATGTCGTTGAAGCTGCGCGCCAGCGCGGACAGGTCGTCGTGCCCGCGGACCGGGATGCGCTCGTCGAGGTCGGCCCCCAGCGTGATCCGCTGCGCCGTCTGCCGCAGCAGCGTGACCGGTCGCATCAGCTGGCTGGCCACCAGCCACGACACGAGCGCCACGAGCAGCAGGGTCGCGGCTGCCATCACGGTGAACGTGCGGTAGCTGTCGAGCAGGTCGCGCTGCTCGCTGCCGCGGTCGTACCCGATCACGAAGACGCCGGTGAGTGGGTCGCCCGGGACCGCGACCGGTACGGCGGCGTAGGCCACCTCGCTCGACGGTGACTCGGTGCGCCCGAGCAGCACCGGGTCCTCCGGCCCCAGGGCGGCGGCAGCCTGCACCAGCTCGGGGTAGTCCTCCAGCGCCACGTCGGCCGTGCTCGCGGTGACGAAGGCGACCCGGGCGTCGAGCAGAGCCACGTAGCTCTCCAGCGCGCCGGGGACCTTGCGCCCCATCGCGGCCTCGAGGAAGCGCTCGGTGCTCGTGACCGCCGCACCGGTCTCGGGGTCGATCCCCTGGGTGGCGAACAGGCGCAGCTCGTCCACCTCCTGCTGCAGGCTCGCACCGATCCGCGCGTCGACGCGCGAACGCTGCACCAGGTACGACGCCGTCCCGGCGACGAGCATCCCGCCGGTCGCGATGACGAGCACCCACACGACGATCCGGGTGCGGACGCTGCGCCCGCGCACTGCGGCGACGACGCGGGCGCGGCGTGAGGCCCTGGCCGGCTCGTCCCGCACCGGTGGCAGGGGGCCGGGCAACCGCAGCGGCTCGGCGTGGCGGCCGGTGGCGACCGGCTGGGGCCCGGTCCGTAGCGTCTCGGGCGTGGCCCGGTACCCGCGGAACGGCCCGGGTGGGCCGTCGGCGACGGGGCCCGTCGCGGCAGGTGTCGACGGCACGTCGCGGGGGACGATGACCGGGGCCGTCCCCGGCTCGGATCCGCCCCGGGCGGCGGGGACGGGCGAGCCCCCCCGCGGACCACCACCGGTGGCGGTCGAGGGAGCACGGGTCACCGCGCGCTCAGTCGTCGCCGCCTCCGCTGCCGCTGTTCCCGCTGCCGCTGTTCCCGTCGCGGTCCTTGGCGGCGTCCTCGGCCGCCTTGCGCCGGTCCTCGGCGGCGTCCTGCGCGGCCTCGCGCCGGTCCTCCGCGGCCTCGGCACGCACCTTCGCCGCGTCCTGCGCGGCCTTGCGCCGGTCCTCCTCGGCGTCGGCAGCTGCCGTGGCGGCCTTGCGTGCCGCGGAGTCGTCCGTCGTGGTCCGGACCGTGCGCGGCGGCGGGGCAGGGACCGCGCGCGGCGCTGCTGCCGAGCCGGTCGCGCGGGGCGCGGACGACGCGCTGGTGCTGGTACGCGCCGAGGTGGTGGCGGCCTCTGGGGTCCGGCTCGTGGACCGGGTCGTCGATCCCGTCGTCGACCCGGTCGTGGACCCCGTCGACGCACGGGTGGTGCCCGTCGCCGCGCCGCTGCCCGCCGTGCTCGACCCGGCCGACCTCTCCCGTGACGCGCTGGCCGTCCCCGGCGTGCCGGTCGCGGCCGTGTCGCCGTCGAGCGTGGCCGACCCGGTCGTGCCGGTGCGCACGACGGCCTCGGCGCGGGCGGCGGGGGGCAGCGTGCCGTCGTCGACGCCGACCCGCACGCTCCCGCCGAGCTCGGGTGCCTCCGCGGGCGTCAGCACCCCCAGACCGAGGAGCAGCGCGGCGGTCCCGCCGACCGCCAGCAGCCAGGCGGCCGCCGTACGCAGGGTGCTCATGGCCCTACGGTGCCGCTCCCACGGCGTCCGCGTGGTGAGAATGGGGTGAGAAGGTCCTCACGACCTGCCCGACAGGCCCAGCGGCGCAGGTCGTCCCCCCCAGGGAGGGGGTCAGCCGGCCAGAGCGGCGGCCACCACCTCGCGCGCCTCGGTCTGCACACGCACCAGGTGGTCGGGTCCGCGGAACGACTCGGCATAGACCTTGTACACGTCCTCGGTGCCCGAGGGGCGCGCCGCGAACCAGGCGTGCTCGGTGGTCACCTTGAGGCCACCGATCGCGGCGTCGTTGCCGGGTGCGGCGGTCAGCCTCGCGGTGATCGGGTCCCCGGCGAGCTCGGTCGCCGCGACGTCCTGGGGGCGGAGCCCCGCCAGCGCGGCCTTCTCCTCGCGGCTGGCGGGGGCGTCCACGCGCGCGTAGGCCGACTCCCCGAACCGCTCCACCAGTGCCGCGTGGTGCTCGCTCGGCGAGCGCCCGGTGGCCCCGCGGATCTCGGAGGCGAGCAGCGCCAGCAGCAGGCCGTCCTTGTCCGTGGTCCAGACCGTGCCGTCGTGCCGGAGGAAGGACGCGCCGGCCGACTCCTCGCCGCCGAAGCCGACCGAGCCGTCCAGCAGACCCGGCACGAACCACTTGAAGCCCACCGGCACCTCCAGCAGCCGGCGGCCGAGGTCGGCGACGACGCGGTCGACCAGGGACGACGACACGAGCGTCTTGCCGACCGCGACGTCGGGGTCCCAGCCCTGCCGGTTCGCGAACAGGTAGGAGATCGCGACCGCGAGGTAGTGGTTCGGGTTCATCAGTCCCGCGTCGGGGGTGACGATGCCGTGCCGGTCGGCGTCGGCGTCGTTGCCGGTGGAGATGTCGTAGCGGTCCTTGTTCGCGACGAGCGACGCCATCGCCGACGGCGAGGAGCAGTCCATCCGGATCTTGCCGTCGTGGTCGAGCGTCATGAACGCCCACTGCGGGTCGACCTCGGGGTTGACGACGGTCAGGTCGAGGCCGTGACGCTCGGCGATCTCCCCCCAGTACCCGACGCTGGCACCCCCGAGCGGGTCGGCGCCGATCCGCACCCCGGCGGCTCGGACGGCATCGAGGTCGAGCACGGCAGGCAGGTCGTCGACGTAGTGCCGGAGGAAGTCGTAGCCGTCGACGGCGTCGTGGCCGCGGTCGGCGGCGACCCGTCGGACGCCGTCCAGGCCGGCGCGCAGCAGCTCGTTCGCGCGGTCCGCGATCGGGCCGGTCGCCTCCGACCCGGCGGGCCCGCCGTGCGGCGGGTTGTACTTGAAGCCGCCGTCCCGGGGCGGGTTGTGCGACGGCGTCACGACGATGCCGTCGACCTGGCCGTGGCCGCCCTCGCGGTTGAGGCGCAGGATCGCGTGGGACAGCGCGGGCGTCGGCGTGAAGCCGTCGCGGTCGTCGACGAGCACGGTGACGTCGTTGGCGACGAGCACCTCCAGAGCGGTCTGCCAGGCCGGCAGCGACAGGGCGTGCGTGTCCCGGCCCATCAGCAGCGGGCCGTCGACCCCGGCCTCACGGCGGTGCTCGCAGATCGCCTGGGTGATCGCGGCGATGTGGGCGTCGTTGAACGCGCCGTCCAGGCTCGACCCGCGGTGCCCGGACGTGCCGAACACCACCTGCTGGGCGGGGTCGTCGACGTCCGGCGTCGTGTCGGCGTAGGCCGCGAGCAGCGCGGTCGTGTCGACGAGATCCTCGGGGCGGGCGGGCTGTCCGGCGCGGGGGTGCATGCCACCATCCAACCGGCGCCGCGCCGCGGCGTCGATCCCCACCCCGCCCTCCTCCGGTGATCATGCACTCCGGGTACGCGCGCTCCCCCGTGGGTCCGCCGGGCCGCGTCGTAGAGTCGCCGAGTGCCCGAGCTGCCCGAGGTGGAGGGCCTCGTCGCCTTCCTGCGCGAGCGCGCCGTCGGGCGCGTGGTCGCCGGCGTCGAGGTCGGCGCGATCAGCGTGCTGAAGACCTACGACCCCCCGCCGCAGGCGCTCGCGGGCCTCGAGGTGACCGGCGCCGACCGCCACGGCAAGTGGCTCGACCTCGACGTCGACGGGCTGCACCTCGTGTTCCACCTGTCCAAGGCGGGGTGGCTGCGCTGGTACGACACGGTGCCGCCACGGCCGCTGCGCCCGGGCAAGGCGCCCCAGGCGCTGCGGGTCCGCCTCGACGACGGCTCCGGGTTCGACCTCACCGAGGCGGGCACCCGCAAGCGGCTCGCCGTCCACGTCGTGAAGGACCCCACGACCGTGCCGCAGATCGCCTCCCTCGGCCCGGACCCGCTCGCCCCCGGCTTCGACCGGGCTGCGCTCGCCGCGCTGCTGGGCCGCCGGATGCAGGTCAAGGGCCTGCTGCGCGACCAGTCGGTGCTCTCCGGTGTCGGCAACGCCTACTCCGACGAGGTGCTGCACGCGGCCCGGCTGTCGCCGTTCGCGATCGCGGAGAGGCTGGACGACGAGCAGGTCGACCGGCTCGACGCCGCCCTGCACGCGGTGCTGCGCGACGCGGTCGCCGCCGCGGCGGGCAAGCCGGCGGCCGACCTCAAGGACGCCAAGCGCGCCGGGATGCGCGTGCACGGGCGCACGGGGCAGGAGTGCCCGGTCTGCGGTGATGTCGTGCGCGAGGTGTCGTTCGCGGACTCCTCGCTGCAGTACTGCGCGACCTGCCAGACCGACGGCAAGCCGCTCGCCGACCGCCGGACGTCGAAGTTCCTGAAGTAGCGCGACGCCCTCACGTCCCCGTCGTGGCGGGGGGCAGCAGCGGCACGAGGGCGTCCCAGCGCGCGATCTCGCAGCCGTTCGTGCGGGAGAGCTCCGCGGTGACGGGGGAGCCCGCAAGGGTGCCCGTGACCGTCGCGGTCTGCGGGCCGCCGTAGATCTCGGTGCAGGCGACGTCCCGGGGCAGCGGGTCCAGGGCGGTGGCTGCGCCGGGGAGCGCCGCGCAGGCGGCGGCCGGGTCGGGGTGGTCGCCGGCCGGGCCGGCGGCCGGGTCGCACGTCAGGGTCCACGTCGCGCCGGCCCCGGCGCCGTCGCCCCAGGTGACGGCGAGGTCGGCGGTGGTGGGGCCGCCCGTCGGACCGGTCGGGTCGCTCTGCTCGCTCGGGTTCGCCGGGTCGGGTCGCGGCTCCGTCGCGGTGTCGGTCGCGGTGTCGGTCGGTGAGGGCACGGTCGGGGTGCTCGCATCGCCGCCGGTGGTGGTCGCCCGGTCCTGCCCGCAACCGACGAGCAGCAGCACAGGCACCAGGCACAGCACCGCCCGGCGCGGGACGGCGGCTCTCGGGAAGCGCACGATCATCCTCCGGTCCTCGGCGATGACAGCGGGTAGCCGGTCAGGGGCACGTCCCGACGCCGGCCGGTTGCCGTCGCGGGGATGGGACGGCAGGGCGAGCCGCTCGGTTCCCTCCCGCCCGCCATCCTGCCGGCGGTCGGGTGCCGGGTGCCTGCTGCGCACTGTCGGCGGGTGCCACGATGGTCCCGCCCGGTGCGCCACGAGCGGTACCGCACCATCCCCGACCTGCAGGAGGACCCGGTGAGTGACGCCGTCCCGACCGTCCCGGCCCGCGACGTACCCGCGGACGCGGTGCTGCTCGACGTCCGCGAGGACGACGAGTGGGCCGCCGGTCACGCCCCCGGCGCGCAGCACCTGCCGGTGACCGAGCTGATGGCCCGCTACGGCGAGGTGCCGCTCGACACCGAGGTCCACGTGGTCTGCCGCACCGGTGGCCGCTCGGCGCGGGCCGTGGCGTGGCTCGCCGGCCAGGGGTTCGACGTCGTGAACGTGGGTGGCGGGATGGACGCCTGGTTCGAGGCGGGGCGCTCGATGGAGTCGGACACAGGGGAGCCGCCGCGGGTGCTGTGAGGCGCGGGCGCCGTGAGCAGCCGGGACACGCCGATGCCGCCGTCTGCCCACGTATCGGCTCGACGCTAGACAGCGCGATACCGTCCGATCGTGGACCCCGTCCGGAACCCCTACGCCCCCGGCGCCGGCCAGCGCCCACCCGAGCTCGCCGGTCGTGACCGGGAGACCGAGGCCTTCGACGTCGTCCTCGAGCGCGTCGCGCGGGGCCGCCCGGAGCGCTCGCTGGTACTGACCGGCCTCCGCGGGGTCGGCAAGACGGTGCTGCTCGGGGCGCTGCGCTCGGCTGCGGTCCGCCGCGGCTGGGGGACCGGCAAGCTCGAGGCGCGCCCCGACACCGACCTGCGTCGCCCCCTGGCCGCCGCGCTGCACCAGGCCGTCCGCGAGCTCGCCGGCCGTCACCGCGAGGAGGCCGAGGAGGTGCTCGGCGTCGTCAAGGCCTTCGCGCTGCGCTCGGCGTCGCCGTCCGGTGCGGCCGGGGCGAAGGTCCGCGACCGCTGGCAGCCGGGGATCGACGTCCCCGCCGCCAGCGGGCGCGCCGACTCCGGCGACGTCGAGATCGACCTCGTCGAACTGCTGACCGACGTCGCAGGGCTGGCGGCCGGCGCCGGCAAGGGCGTCGTGGTGTGCATCGACGAGATGCAGGACGTCGGCCCCGCCGACGTCTCCGCGCTGTGCGCCGCGTGCCACGAGCTCAGCCAGCAGGGACTGCCGCTGATCGTCGCCGGCGCCGGGCTGCCGCACCTGCCGGCGGTGCTGTCGGCGTCCAAGTCGTACAGCGAGCGGCTGTTCCGGTACACGCGGATCGACGCTCTGGACCGCGACCAGTGCGACCGGGCGCTGCGCGCGCCGGCGCGCGAGGAGGAGGCCGACTTCACCGAGGGGGCCTTGGCCGCGTTGCACGCCGCCACGGAGGGCTACCCGTACTTCGTGCAGGCGTACGGCAAGGCGGTGTGGGACGTCGCCACCGGCTCGCTGATCACCGCCGAGGACGTCGACGTCGCGGCCCCGCAGGCCGAGACCGAGCTGGCCGTCGGCTTCTTCGGGTCCCGGTACGAGCGGGCCACGCCGGCCGAGCGCGAGTACATGCGGGCGATGGCGGACCTCGGTGCCGAGCACGGCGACGGCGCCGTGCCCACCGCGGACGTCGCCGTCGCCCTGGGTCGCAAGCCCCAGTCGTTGTCGCCGGCGCGGGACGCGCTGCTGAAGAAGGGACTGGTCTGGAGCGGCGAGCGCGGCCGGATCGCGTTCACCGTGCCGCACTTCGGCCGGTACCTGCGCGCGCAGGGCGAGAGCTGACCCGACGCGCGGGCGGGCCCGACCGTCGGCGGCGGTCGCCGGGGTCCATGCTGGTCCGCGTGGGCGGCGACGGCGACCGTGACGCCTCGGACCCGCCCGTCCCCGGCCGGTCGACCGGGCTGGTCGTCCGTCCCCAGGTCGTCGCCCACCGCGGGGCCAGCCACGACGAGGCCGAGCACACCCTCGGTGCGTACCGGCGGGCGATCGAGGCCGGGGCCGACGCCCTGGAGTGCGACGTGCGCCTCACCCGTGACGGGCACCTCGTGTGCGTGCACGACCGCCGCGTCGAGCGCACCAGCGACGGCCGCGGCCAGGTCTCGCGGCTCGAGCTCACGCAGCTCGAGGGCCTGGACTGGGCGTCGTGGAAGCGTGGGCTTCCGCCCGGCGAGGAGGACGCGGAGGTGCCCGACCGGGACCACGGGCGGCTGCTCACGCTGCGGCGGCTGCTGCAGGCCGTCGCCGACACCGAGCGCCGGGTCGAGGTGGCGGTCGAGACCAAGCACCCCACCCGCTGGGCCGAGGCGGTGGAGCGCGAGATGGTCGACGTCCTCGACGCCTTCGGCTGGGCCCACCCGCCACCGGGTACCCGACCCCCCGTGCGGATGATGAGCTTCTCCCGCCGGGCGCTCGCGCGGGTCCGCCGGGCGGCGCCCCGGGTGCCGCTCGTGTGGCTGGTCGACCGGGTGCCGGCGCGGTACCCGGGCGGCGCGCTGCCGCGCGGGGTGGCGGTCGCCGGCGTGGGGGTGCGGGTCCTGCGGGAGCACCCGGACTACGTGCGACGCGTGCGTGACGCCGGCAACGCCGTCCACGTCTGGACCGTCGACACGGTCGACGACGTGCACCGCTGCCTGGACGCCGGAGTGACCGCGATCATCACGAACCGTCCGGACGTCGTCGTCGCCGAGCTGGACCGCCGCGGAGGGGCAGGTTTGAGACGACGCGTCCAGGGGTAGTCACCAGGACAGACGACGAGGACGCCCGCCGACGGGCAGCCCAGGGGTGGAGGGTCCACGTGGCACCGGCGCGCTGCAGTGCGGCCGCTGCCGTCACCGTCATGAGGGCGAGCGTGCTCGCCCTCGGCGGTGCGCGGCTGCGGGCAGGGCACGAGGAGGGCGATCTCCGGCTCGACCACGACCTCACGGCGGCGAGCCGCGCTCGACGCGCGGTGACCGCCGACCTGCGTGACCGCGGGGTCGACGACGAGCTGCTCGCCGAGGTGGCGGTGGTGCTCTCCGAGGTCGTCGCGAACGCTCTGCGGCACGCGCGGCCGCTGCCCGACGGCACGATCCGGGTCCGCTGGCAGCTCGACGACGGTGACGTCCACCTGCAGGTCACCGACGGGTGCTCCCCCGGCCGCTCGACCCACCGCCCGCTGCAGGGGGACGTGACCGCCGTGGCAGACCTCGCCACCGGCGGGCGCGGGCTGCGCATCGTCGCCGGCCTCTCCGACGTCTGGGGCAGCACCCGTGACGTCGACGGCCGGTGCACCGTGTGGGCCGTGCTCGGCGGCGACCGCCAGCCTCGCTCCGCCTGAGCGCCCGCCTCGCCCCGGCGCGGCCGCCACGGCACTGCGTAGGCTCCGCGGCCATGGCGAAGAAGTCCCGGCCCTCCCGCGCCGCACCGACGGTCGACCCGGCCGACGTCCCGGTCGTGGGACCACGTGATCCCTGCCCGTGCGGCTCCTGCAAGCGGTACAAGCTGTGCCACGGGCGCGTCGCCCAGGCGGCGGCGTCCGCCCTCGTCCGCCGCCCGTTCGCCGGGCTGCCCGGCGAGGGTGACTGGGTCGCGCTGCGCGAGATCGTGCCCGCCGCGACCGCGACCGTGCGCACCGCCGTCGGGTACGGCGCCGTCGACGTCACCGTCGCCACCGTGCTCCCGATGGCGTGGCCCGCGCTGCACCGCGGTGACGGGCAGGTGCTCGTCGGCCTGCAGGTGCAGACCAGCTCGGGCGACCCCAGCCGGGACGTCGCGCACGCCCTGCTCACCGCGCTCGACGCCGGTCCCGGCACCCCCGTCGTCCCCACCGGGCTGCCCGGCCCCGGCCCGCGGCTGCAGGACGTGCTCGACACCGGCACCGGACTCGACGTGCGCGTGCACGAGGGCTTCGACTTCTGGCTGGAGCCGGGCACGGGGACCGACGACGAGGTCGCCGCCTCGTTGGAGCAGGCGAACGCGACGGTCGTGCCGACCGAGCGCCTGGCCTCGGTGGAGGCCGCCTACTGGTGCGAGGTCGGGCCCCGGACCCACCTGCGCTGGGCGCTCACCCAGGACGAGGAGCCGCTGCTCGACGCGATCGCCCGCCTGCACGCCCGTGGCGAGTCCGCCCTGGGGGAGGGCACCCGCTACCTGGGGGCGTTCCGCGCGCACGGGCTCGTGGTGCCGGTGTGGGACCTCGTGCCGGGCTCGACCGCGGACGACGTCGAGGAGCCGGCTGCGGAGTTCGGCCGCCGGCTCGACGACGCGCTTGCGCAGACCACCCCGCTGACCGCCGACGAGCGCCGGGCCAGGTCCGGCGTCGTGTCCCGCCAGCTCACGCTCCGCTGACCCCTCGGTGATCAAGGAAGTCCCGCACCCCACCCCGCGGTGATCAAGGACGCTGTGCCTGGCGGCCGCTACGATCGGGCGAGGACCTCGAGGGGGGACCGATGCAGCAGCAGCCGTCCTCCGGCACGCCGGCTCCGTACCGGCAGCCCGACCGGCAGGACGGCTCGCCGTCCGCCAACCTGCCGCAACCGTCCGGTGACCCGCGCGGACAGGTCGGCCCTCCCGCCGGTGGGTGGCCCGGCCAGGCCCCGCCGCCTGCTGTCGTCGTCGTCGCCAGTCACAAGAGCGTGGCGCTCGCCGCCGTGCTCGCCCGCTTCTTCGGCCCGCTCGGCATGCTGTGCAGCACGGTCCTCGGCGCCGTCGTGATGTTCTTCGTCTCGGTGGTCGTGGCGGCCGTGACCTTCGGCTTCGGCCTGCTCCTCGTCTGGCCGGCCTGCGTCGTCCGGGCAGCCGTCGCGGCGAACAACCACAACGACCGGCTCGCCGCGATCGGCGTGCAACGGCTGTAGGCCGGCTCCGTCGCGCGGGCTGCCACGACGCGCGCGGCGAAAGGCACGCCCCACCACTGCCGGCGCGCCCTCCTTGATCACCGAGGATCGGGACGCGCGGCGTCCTTGATCACCGAGGGGGGGAGAACGGGGGATCAGGGGAGGGGGTCGCGGGAGACCGGGCACGACATGCACCGGGGACCGCCGCGACCGGAGCCCAGCTCGGACCCGGCCAGGCGGACCACCTCCACGCCGGAGTCCTCCAGGCGGGCGTTCGTCTCGGTGTTCCGCTCGTACGCGACGACCACTCCCGGTGCCACGGCGAGGGTGTTGTTGCCGTCGTCCCACTGCTCGCGCTCGGCGGTCACGGGGTCCAGGCCGGTGTCGATCACCCGGAGCCGCTCGATGCCCATCGCCGTGGCGGCGGCCTCGAGGAAGGGGGCCGGGCCGGTCACCTGCACGTCGCCGTCCGCTGCCTCGATCGTGTAGGCCAGCAGGTCGTGGGCGACGTTGGGGTACATCACGACGGCGTCGCGGTCGACCATGGTGCACACGGTGTCCAGGTGCATCGTGGCGCGGTCCTGCGCGATCGGCACCGCGAGCACGATGTGGGCTACACCGGCCTGCAGGCAGCGCCGGGCGAGGCGCTCGACGCCGGCCGGGGTGGTGCGCTCGCCGGTGCCGACGGCCAGCACGCCGCCACCGAGCACGAGCACGTCGCCGCCCTCGACGTGCTCCAGGGTGGGGTCGTACACCAGCGGCGTCCCGGCGAACCGCGGGTGGTGGGTGTACACGGCCCGGGTCAGCGAGGTCTCGCGCTCGCGTGCCGGCATCGCCAGCGACGCCACCGCGACGTGGTCGCCGAGCCAGGCGCTGGAGTCCCGCGTGAAGAGCAGGTTGGGCAGCGGGTCGACGACGAAGTCGGCGCCCGCCGCCATCGTGGTCACCAGCCCGGGACGGGGCACCGGGCTGGCCGCGTGCAGCTCGTCGAACCGCAACCCGACGGTGAGCACCGAGGTCAGGGCGGTGGCGTCCAGGTCCTCGAGGTAGCCGCGGACGCGGCGGCCGAGGGCCTCACCGAGCCGGCGGTCCGCCAGCGCGGCGACGACGGCCTCGTCGCGCGCCGCGGGGACGTCCATCGCCTCGCGGAGCAGGTCGACGAGGTAGAGCACCTCGACGCCGCGGTCGCTCAGCGCGCCCGCGAAGGCGTCGTGCTCGGCCTGTGCCCGGCTCACCCAGGGGATGCCGTCGAACAGGAGCCGGTCGTTGTTGCGTGGGGTGAGGCGCTGCAGCTCCCGACCGGGGCGATGCAGCACCACGGTGCGCAGCCGGCCGACCTCGCTCGTGACACCGTGCGGGCTCATGGCCGGGCAGCGTATCGGCGCGGCGACCGTGGTGCCCGGGTCGCGCACGGGCGACGCGGCGAACCGGCCGCCGCGGCGGAGCACCCCCTAGGCTGACGGGCGTGGAGTCCTCGCGGCCGGGCCGGGCGGCCGTGGTGGTGCCGGCGAAGGACGAGGCGGAGCGGGTCGGGGGCACCGTGACCGCCGCGCTGACCCTGCCGGGCGTGGACCTCGTCGTGGTCGTGGACGACGGCAGTCGCGACGCGACCTCACAGGTGGCCCGGGACGCCGGGGCCGTGGTCGTGCGCCACCCCCGCAACCGGGGCAAGGCGGCGGCGATGGAGACCGGCGCCGCCGCGGTCGAGCTCGAGGAGCAGCAGGGCGGCGCGACAACCGCGCGGGCGCTGCTGTTCGTGGACGCCGACCTCGGGGACACCGCGGCAGCCACCGCGCCGCTGCTGGGCCCGGTGCTCGCCGGACGTGCGGACATGACGATCGCGGTGCTGCCGCGGCAGAGGCCGGCCGGCGGCGGTCGGGGCCTCGTCGTCGGGCTGGCGCGCCGGGGCATCGTCGCGAGCACCGGGTGGGAGCCCACGCAGCCGCTGTCGGGGATGCGCTGCCTGAGCCGGCAGGCGTTCGAGGCGGCCCGACCCCTCGCGGCCGGATGGGGGGTCGAGACGGCCCTGACGATCGACCTGGTGCGGTCCGGTCACCGCGTCGAGGAGGTGGCGTGCGCGCTGCACCACCGCGTCACCGGGAGCGACTGGCGGGGTCAGCTGCACCGGGCCCGCCAGCTCCGGGACGTGGCGCGGGCGCTGGCGCCGCGCCTGGTGCGTCGCCCCGACCGCCCGGACCCGGTGTCGCCGGGCTGACCGCGCCGACGGCGGCGCCGGGACCGTCACGCTCCAGCACGCGCACGCTCGCGGCGATGAGCAGCGGGATCGCGAGCGTGGCCGCCACGGCCGGCACCGCCGTCCCGGAGTCGTTGACCGCGAAGCCGATCGCCAGCATCACGATCAGCGACACGAGGCCGGGTCGCAGCGCCGGGGAGCGCTGGTACAGCTGCGCCAGCGCCGACGCCCCCCACGAGCCCGGGCGCATCAGCACGAGAGCCACGAACAGGGCCGCGACGGGGACGAGGGCCGAGAGCACGCTGGTGAACAGGATGTCGAGGTTCTGGGCGAGCTTGCGCTCGACCACCTGCCAGGCCCCGCCGTCCAGCACCGTGGCCACGAACCGGCCGAGGTGCGTGCGCTCGTCGGGCGGGCGGAGCCAGTCGAGCACGCTGAGCCCGGCGACGACCGCGAGCGTGCCGGCCGCGATCGCCGTCGCCTTCGCCCACGTCACGCGGACCCCGGCCACCAGCAGTGCCAGCAGGGTGAAGGCGGGCACCGTGGACGGCGGCCCCCCGAAGTCCGCGCCGAGCGCCGGGTGGCCGTTGACGACGACCTCGACGAGCCCGACCACGACGACGACCGCGACGGCGAGCCGTCGCCGCCCGGCCCGCAGGGCGGCGTCCGCGAGCGCGGTCGCGAGCAGCAGCGAGCCGGTCGCGAACAGCGCGTACTGCACGTTGCCGAGACCGTAGAAGCGACCGGCGACCACCGGCTGCAGCCCCATCAGGCTCGACGTGATGAGCCGGGACCCGGCGAGCACGTCCGCGGCCAGGACCCCCGCGGTGATCCCCGCGACGGCGCCGAGCGGGCCGAGGGGGCGGTCACGCCACGGTCCCAGCAGGGCGACGGCACTGACGGCCACCGCGAACAGGGTCACCGCGCCGACGACGGCGGCGAAGTCGCTGCCCGCCCGCCACCAGGGCAGCAGGTTCGCCAGGAACGTGGCCACCGGGACGGCTGCGAACAGGACGGCGACGCGCCGCACGACCGCGAGCACGGTGCCGCGGTGGCGCGGGCCTCCCCAGCCGTTGCGCAGCGCCAGGGCCGCAGCGCCGTACAGCACGAGCTGCGCTGCGACCAGGCCGTTGAAGAACCAGGGGACGAGCGGCTGCACGGCCTGCGCCGCGGCGGCCAGGTCGAGCAACTGCCGCAGCCGCTCGCCGGCGTCGGCCGGTGAACCGGACAGGGCGGTGACCGGGGCGCCGACGAGCCCGCCCGGGGCCGGCACGCTCAGCAGGTCCAGCAGCGTGGGGGTCAGGTCCGTGGTCTGCACGATGCCCGGCTGGCGCGTCGACCGTGACACCAGCAGTGCGTCGGCGTAGGGGGACTGCGGCCCGGGGCCGGTGGCGGCGACCAGCTGCAGGTGGGCCGCCAGGCCGGAGTCGGCGATCGCGGCGACGAGCACGGTCGCCCCGGCGGGCAGGCCGTCCAGCAGCGCCGCGACCCGGGTGTCGACGGCGGCCACCTGCGCCGCACGGCTGTCGCGGCCCGAGTCGGGGTCGGCCGGGGAGAGGTCGACCGGGTCGCGGACGGCGCCGGCGTCCACCACGAGCAGGTCGGTCGTGGCGCCCTCGGCGGCCGTGCGGTACCCGCCGACGGTCGACGGCGCCGGCCGGTACGCCGCGTCGAGGCTGCCGTCGGTGCGGGCGAGCGCGACCGCCGCCCCGGGGCCGAGCGCGGTAGCGCTGACGCCGGCGCCGGCGAGGGCGTCGCCGAGCAGACCGAGCCGGGCGTCGTAGACGTCGCCGGCGGCCGTCTCGACGTAGCCGGCCCACCCCGGGACGGCGCCGTCGGAGGGGGCCGGGATCGGGCTGCAGAGCGGGGCGGCGTCGTCGTCGGCCGGGTCGTCGGGGCTCTGGTCGTCAGGCACGCTGCGGGCAGCCGCGGCGCGCCGCCCCGCGGAGACCGCCAGCCACCCGTCCACCGGGCACGCCTGCCGGTTCACGCTGCGGGTGGCCAGGGTGCCGGCGGCGCCGTTCTGCAGCAGGGACCACAGCGCCGGTGTGGCGTCGGCGGACACGTCGCTCCAGCGCACCCCCGGGACCCCGACGAGCACGACCGGCCCGGCCACGTCGGCCCGGGCGGCGGCCGGCGGGGACGCCAGGATCCCCAGCAGGGCCAGCAGCAAGGTCAGCGCCGCCGTCGCGCCCCGGCGGCCCCGGTGGCGTGGGGACGGGGCGGGCATCGCCCCAGGCTAGGTGGTCGACCGGCAGGGCCTGGCTCCGGCGGCACACGGCCGGTCACGAGAGACAGCAGCGACGCCGCCGCCTGCGACGCCCCCGTCAGATGACGTCAGATGAAAGGACTCTCACGGCCATCGCCTTGACCCCCTGGGGCCCCGGTGCTTCGTTGGGCGGGTCCTGGTGTGTCGCGCTCGCGGGCGCTCGCAGGCCTCCCCGATCGGAGCCCGGGTCCCGCGGAGCCGGGGGCCGGCGCACGCCTCGTCCAGGCCGAAGGAGACGCCGATGTCTCATTGCCCACGCCCACGCCGGACCCGCCGGGTACCTCACTCCCGCCGTTCGGCCCGGCTCGCAGCCTGCACCGCGGGCGCCCTCGCCGTCGGGACCGCCCTGGCCGGGCCGTCCCTCGGCTCCGGTCCCGACGAGATCGGGGACCCGCTGCGCGACGTCGAGGAGGGCGCCGTGCAGGTCGACCTCGACCTCGTCACCGCGGACCTGGTCGCGCCGCTGGCCGGTGTCACCGCACCCGGCCGACCGGACATGCTCTACGTCGTCGACCAGGTCGGCCAGCTCAAGGAGCTCGACGTCACGGCGCCGCGGCCGGTGCCGTCGCTGCGCACGGTGCTCGACGTGGGCGGCCTGCTCGTCGGTCCCGTCGAGCCGAAGGACGAGCGCGGCTTCCTCGGCGCCGCCTTCGCCGCGGACGGCACGCTGTACACCTACACGTCCGAGGCGTTTGCGCCCGGCTCGGACTTCCCGCTGCAGCCGGACCCCGCGGACAGCCCGTGCGACATCGCCGGCCGCGTCGCCGACCACCGCAGCGTCGTGCGCGAGTGGGAGGTCGCCGGGACGGCGCCACTGACGTACGAGCCGGTCGCCGACAGCCGCGTCGTGATGACCGTCGACCAGCCGCAGACCAACCACAACGCCGGCGACATGGCCTTCGGCCCCGACGGGATGCTCTACGTCGCCTTCGGCGACGGCGGCGGCGCCGACGACCAGAACTGCCAGGAGAACTTCGACGGCACGCCGATGTTCGGGCACGGCCCCGAGGGCAACGGCCAGGACCCGACGAACCCGCTCGGCGACATCCTGCGGATCGACCCGACGGGCAGCGACTCGGCCAACGGGCAGTACGGGATCCCGGCGGACAACCCCTTCGCGACCGGCGGTCCGCGTGGCGAGCTGCCGGAGATCTTCGCCACCGGCTTCCGCAACCCGTTCCGGATCTCGTTCGACGCCGCCGACGTCGCGGCGGGCGCGTCCGGGCCGGGTGAGCTCTGGGTCGGCGACGTGGGCCAGAACCACGTCGAGGAGGTGGACGTCGTCCGCGCCGGCGGCAACTACGGCTGGCGGGTGCGGGAGGGTGGGTTCTTCTTCACCCCGGACGAGTTCCAGCTCAAGGGGTCCGGCTCGGACGGGTTCCCGTTCAGCCGCCGCCCCGCGCCTGGCCTCGTCGACCCGGTCGCGCAGTACGACCACGACGACGGCACCGCCGTCATCGGCGGGTACGTCTACCGCGGAACGCAGTCGCCGTCCCTGGCCGGGCAGTACGTGTTCGGGGACACATCCCGCCGCCTGAACAACGCCCACGGCCGCCTGTTCGCCACCTCGGGCGAGAAGACCGGCCCGCACGAGGTCGTCGAGCTGCGCGACGGCCCGCTCGACGTGCAGCTCATCGGCTTCGGGCAGGACAGCTCGCTCGAGCTGTACGCGATGGTGTTCGAGCCCGGTGGCTCCGGGCAGGTGCTGCACATCAGCGACTGAGCTCCGCCGCACCGACGCCCGCGCCGCCGTCACCCCTCCCCCAGGGACGGCGGCGCGGGCCTGGGCGCCGCCGGATCCGGTGGAGGCCTTCGCACACGCCGAGGCGACGCCGGCGGCGGGCCCCGCGGGCAGACACGAAATCCTCAAGACTCAGCGTGAGCGGCGCCCTACAGTAGTGACACCCGGGAGAAGGGATCACCCGTGTCGCTCGGCCGACCGCGTGCCCAGCACCCTCGATCGCAGCGCTCGGCGAGACCTGTCCGGCGGCCGCGCGGTCACGACGTGACGCCGGCCCCGGCGGCGGTCTCGTCTCCCGCGCCCACGCGCCGCTCGCTGTTGGCACGGATCGCCGCCGCCGTCGTCAGCCTCGGCGCGGTCGCGGGCGCGGTGACAGCGGTCATCGGTCTCTGGCCCGATCCGGACCCGACCGACAAGGTGACCATCCGCTCGGTCGACGTGAACGCTCCGGTACACATGAGCGACGTCAAGCAGTCCGCGTCGGTCGCCGAGCTCGCCACCGGCTCAGCAGCGCCGCGGGATGCCGGTCAGTTGTCCACGGAGCCGCCCGGCTCGGCCTCCGGAGCCGCCCGGCTCTCGGTGCTCCCCGTGCTCGCCACGGATGCCGTTCCCGACGCCGGGACCCGGCCGGAGGACGTTGGCTCGGATCGCCTCCTGGACGTCTCGACGCCCGACGAGACGGATCCGGCGCCGGCCAGCCCCAGCGTGCCGCCGAGCCTGGAGCAGCCGCCCAGCACCACGTCGACCGACGCCCCGGCGGACCCGACTCCCAGCTCGTCGCAGGACAGTCCCACCCAGGAGACTCCGCCCACGGAGAGCCCGGCCCCCGACGCGTCGACAGAGTCGGAGACCGACTCGCAGCCGGGATCGAGGAGAGGTCCGCCGGCCGCGGGACGAGCAGGCGAGTCCGCGCTCTCCCGGCTGTCGGTGTCGAACGACCAGTGGGACGAGCGTTCGGAGGGGCCGCGGAGAACGGCCCGCTTGTTCCGTGACCCGAAGCTGGACGACGTTTCCCTGCCGCCGTCCGTCGTGCAGGGATCTCTGCCCGCGGAACAGGCTGGTGACGCTGACGTCGCCGTGGCGAACCCGCTGATGGACGAGACGACCCTGGACCCGGACGGTCAGCCCGTCCCCCCCGAGGTTGCCGTAGAGCGACTGAGCAAGAAGGTGCGGGCGGTCCGCAACGCGGTCGTCGACGGGAAGCTCGAGGTCGAGGTGGCCAGAGTCAACGTCAACCTCGACATCGAGGGCCTCCGCGGTCGGCCCGTGGTGCTGTACGTCCGGCTCCTCACGGTCGGCGGCGAGTCGGCGTTGCCCGAGGGCTGGCTGCAGAGCCACCCGGTGTTCCGCATCACGACGAGGTCCGACCAGCAGACCGCGTCGGCCGTGTCCTGGGTCCCGTTGCCGAAGGCGGAGGGCAGATACAAGGTCGAGGTGCGGGTGAGGGACGCGGAGGCGAAGACGTGGCTCGCTCAGGCCGTCGAGGCTCTGGACGCATGAGGACGTGAGTCACGAGCGTCGTGCACCGGCCCGGGGTGCGGCGGGCGTGGACGTAGCGGGCTCGGTCACACGCCGAGGTCGACGCCCGCGGCGCGCAGCGCGGTGAGCACCGCCAGCACCCCGCAGACCACGGCGCCCACCCGGCGGACGGTGGCGAGTCGCACGTGGGCGACCAGAGCCCGGCCGAGCAGCGCCGCCGCCGCGGACACGGCGAGAAGCACCGTCCAGGCGCACGAACGTCGACAGGGGGTCGTCGCTGCGAGCGGCGAGGCCCGCGTTGAGCAGCTGCGACAGGTCGCCCCACTCGGCGAGGAAGAGGACGCCGACGCTCGTCGTCACCGCCCGCAGTCCGCCCGCCGTCGGCGTGGCCCGGTCCCCGAACTCCGCCTCCGCCTCGGCCTCGTCCTCGTCGGCCTGCTCCGCGTGACGCCACAGCAGCACCGAGCCGGTCGCGAAGAGCAGCGCGGCGATGGCGGTCACAGGCGTCGTCGGCAGCGTCGCCAGCAACCCGCCGACGGAGACGGCGATCAGGGGGCTGGACGGCGAACGCCGTGCCGACGCCGACCCACACCAGCACCGGTCGCTAGCGCGTCGCCAGCACCAGCGCCGCGACGAAGGTCTTGTCGGGCAGCTCGACCGGCACGATGAGCGCGGGCGCGGTCAGCGCGACGGCGAGGTCCACCCCGGCGGCCGGGCGTCGTCAGCCGAGCCGCCGTGCGGCGGCGGCGGCGTCGGCGAGCACGGTCTTCACGGGACGGGCGAGCCGGGTCGCCGCGGCGGCGACGTCCTCGTACTCGGGCTGGGTGTTCAGGACCACGCCGTCGAGCAGCGCCAGCTTCACCCGGATCTGTTCCCCGGCGACGTCCACCGTCGCGGTGCGGCGGTCGAGGGCGTACTTGCCGACGACGTGCTCGCGCAGCCCGATCGCGGTGGTCTCGGTGAACACGACCCGCCGGGCGGCTTCCGCGCGGTCCGGGGCCACGAGCACGTGCAGCGTGTGCGCGGGCCGGCCCTTCTTCATCAGGATCGGGGTCAGCCAGGCGTCCGCCGCGCCGGCGTCGAGCAGTCGGGCCAGCACGGCCGGCCAGAGCCGCGGGTCGAGGTCGTCGACGTTGGTCTCCAGCACCAGCGGCGCGGGCACGGGCGCCATGGCGGGCTCGCCGAGCAGCAGCCGGACGACGTTCGCCCGCCCCGGCAGGTCGCGACCGCCTGCGCCGGCGCCGACCGCGGTGACGGTCATGGCGGGCTGCGCCCCGGTGGCGGCGGGCGGGACGGCCGCCGTGAGCACGGCGGCACCGGTGGGGGTGGCGAGCTCGACGTCGACGGGGCCGCCGACGCTCGGGTAGCCGCGCAGCAGCTCGACGACGGCGGGCGCCGGGACCGGCAGGTGCCCGTGCGCGGCGCGCACCGATCCGCCCCCGACGGCGACGGTCGAGGCGTGCAGGGCGTCCAGCCCGAGGTGCGCCAGGGCGGCGCTGCTCGCGACGACGTCCGCGATCGCGTCGAGGGCCCCCACCTCGTGGAAGTGGACGACGTCGGCGCTCGTGCCGTGCACCGCGGCCTCCGCCGTCGCGAGCCGCGCGAAGGTCCCCAGGGCCCGGTCGCGGACCGGCGGGTCCAGGGCGGCCCCGGTGAGCAGCGCCCGGACCCCGGCCCAGTCACGTGACGTGGGGGAGGCGGCCACCTCCACGTGAACCCGCAGCGCGCGCAGCCCGGCGCGGTACACCGGCTCGGCCCGCAACGAGACCGGTTCCGGCGCGACGGCGTCCACCGCGGCCTGCATCACCGCGAGCGGCACGCCGGCGTCGGCGAACGCGCCGAGCAGCATGTCGCCGGACACCCCCGACGAGCAGTCGAGCCAGCCGATCACGGTCGGTCGCCCGGTGCCGCCTCGCCGGGTGCCGTCGTCCGCGGGGCGGCACGGCGGGCGATGCGGGCGGAGTGAACGCCGGCGCCGTACCCGTTGTCGACGTTGACGACGACGACGCCGGGGGCGCACGAGTTGAGCATCGCCATCAGGGCCGCCAGCCCGCCGGCCCCGGTGCCGTAGCCCACCGAGGTGGGCACGGCGACGAGCGGGACGCCGGTCAGGCCCCCCACGACCGACGGCAGCGCCCCCTCCATGCCGGCCACGACGACGAGGGCGTCGGCCGCGTCGAGGCGGTCCCGCACCGCCAGCAGGCGGTGCAGCCCGGCGACCCCGACGTCGTCGACGCGCTCCACCCCGGCGCCGTGGACCGCCGCGGTGACGGCGGCCTCGGCGGCGACGGGGGCGTCGGAGGTCCCGGCCGCGACGACCAGCACCGACCCGGTGGGGTGCGGCAGCGGCCCGACCGTCGCGGTCCGCGAGACGTCGTCGACGTCCGCGTCGCCGAGCTCGTCGCGGACGGCGTCCCGCGCGGCACGGTCGAGGCGGGTCGCGAGAACTGCCCGGTCGGGGTGGCGCGCGTGCAGCGCGGCCAGGGTCGCGACCACCTGCCGGGGGGTCTTGTGGGCGCCGTAGACCACCTCGGGGTCGCCGGTGCGGCGCTCGCGGTCGGCGTCGAGGCGGGCGTAGCCGAGGTCGAGCACCTCGGGCCGGTCCGCGGCACCGCCCGCGAGCGCAGCGCTGCCCCGCCCGTCGCCGGATCCATCGATCGGCGGCTGGTCGGCGGGCACGGCGCGAGGGTAGTGGCCGGGCGCTGGCTAGATTGCCTGCGGCCCGTCCCGTCAGCGAGAGGTCCCGCATGCCCGGCGTCCCGCCGTCCCGCTACGCCTACCTGGGCCCGGCGGGCACCTTCACCGAGCAGGCGCTGCGCCAGGTGCCGGCCGCGGCGAAGGCGGAGCTGCTGCCGTTCGCCGGCGTCGACCTCGCGCTCGACGCCGTCCGGGACGGCGACGCGGACGCGGCGATGGTCCCGATCGAGAACTCGGTCGAGGGTGGGGTGACCTCCACCCTCGACGCGCTCGCCGCCGGCGAGCCGCTCGTCGTCGTCCGCGAGGTGCTGGTGCCGGTGACGTTCGTGCTCGCAGCCCGTGCCGGGACGGCGGTCTCCGGCGTCACGCGCGTGGCGACCCACCCGCACGCGGTGGCGCAGTGCCGGCGGTGGCTCGCCGAGCACCTGCCAGGGGCCACCGCGGTGCCGGCCACCTCCACCGCCGCGGCGGCGGCGGGCCTGGCGGCGGGGCAGGCGGCCGGCTACGACGCGGCGGTGTGCGCCCCGGTCGCGGCGCAGCGATATCGCCTGGAGGTGCTGGCGTCCGACATCGGCGACAACCCGGGCGCGGTGACCCGGTTCGTGCTCGTGGCCCGCCCGTCGACGCCGCCACCGCCGACGGGCGCCGACAAGACCTCGCTCGTGGCCTACCTGCCGCACAACCACGCCGGCGCGCTGCTGGAGCTGCTGGAGCAGTTCGCGACCCGGGGCGTCGACCTCACCCGGATCGAGTCGCGGCCGATCGGGGACTCCCTCGGGCAGTACTGCTTCTCGATCGACTGCTCGGGGCACGTGGCCGACGCCCGCGTCGCGGAGGCGGTGATGGGGCTGCGGCGGGTGTGCCCGCAGGTGCGCTACCTCGGGTCCTACCCCCGGGCGGACGCCGCGCCCGTGCAGGTGCGCCCCGGCACGACCGACGCGTCCTTCGCCGATGCGCGGGCCTGGCTCGACCGGCTGCTGGAGGGTCGGCCGGGCTGAGCGCTGCCGGGCTGAGCGTCAACGGCGGCCGTCGGGGATGCCGTCGGCGTCGGCGTCCGGCAGCCGGGGGTCCCCCTCGCCGCCCCGCACCGCCTCGAGCTGGGCCGACAGCGCGACGCCGCCGAGCAGCGCGATCCCGGTGAGGTACGCCCACAGCAGCAGCGCGATCACCGCGGTGAGCGGTCCGTACGTCTCGCCGAAGCCCTCGGAGAGCTTCACGTACAGGGCGAGCAGCCCGGAGGCTGCCAGCCACGCGGCGACGGTGGCGGCACTCCCGACGGCCAACCACGACCAGCCCGGCTGGGTGCGACGCGGCGAGAACCGTTGCAGGAGCGTGACGGCGGTGACGAGCGAGACGAGCCCGATGGGCCACCGCAGCACGTCCCAGGCGGTCTCGGCGGCGCCGCCCCACTCGTAGACGTCCTGGACGGCGTCGCCGAACGGCTCGCCCGCCACGATGAGCAGCAGCCCGACCGTGAGCGCGCCACCGGCGGTCGCCGTCAGGACGCCGGCCCGCACGTACTTCGGCACCGAGGGGCGGTCCCGCTCCGTGCCGTAGATGCGGTTCGCCCCACGCTCCAGCTGGGCGAAGCCGGTCGTCGTCGCCGCGAACGCCGTCAGCAGCCCGAGCGTGAGCGCGATCTCACCGGCGTCACCGCCGCCTCCCTCACCCTCCTCACCGCCCTGGCTGCCGCTGCCACTGCCGGTCTGGGACCCGACGACCTGCTGCACGAGGGCGTCGCTGTTGCCGGGGCTGATCGCCACGACGGTGCGGGCGATCACCTCCCCGACGCCCTCCACGCCGACCGCGGTCGCCAGCCCGGCGAGCGCGATCACCATCGGGACGGTCGCCAGGGACAGCTGCAGCGCGAAGGCGCGGGCGTGGCTGAACCCGTCGCCGAACCGGAAGCGGGTGAACCCCTCCCGCAGGAACCTCCACGAGCCGTGGCGCCGCAGCGTCACCCAGGCGTCGTCGGCCTGCAGCGCGTCCCCGGGCATGCACGTCGTCTCGGGGACGGGCCGGACCGAGCTCATCGGGCGACGTCCCGCAGCGGGCTCGCGAGCGTCATCGCCGGGCTCCTTCCGTGGTGCGGTCGGCCGCGACCACGGGGGCCGCGAGCACCGCGACGGCGGCGCCGAGCGCCGCCCCGACCATCACGTCGCTCAGATAGTGGACCCCGAGCAGGAGCCTGTCCACGGCAGCGAGCACCACGACGGCGACCGCCGCGACGAGGGCCACTGCGCGTCGCCAGGAACCCGAGCGCAGCCACGGCCACGCCAGCGCCAGCAGCAGGCCGACGCCGGCCGCCGCGTTGAGCGCGTGGGCGCTCGGCATCGAGAAGCCCCCCTCGGTCGCGACCGGGTCGGCCCAGACCGGGCGGGGCCGACCGATCGCGAGCTTCAGGCCGACCGCGAGCAGCCCCGCGCCCGCCATCGCGACGACGGCGACGACGGCGGGGCGGCGCCGTCCCGAGCGGTACGCCACCACCGCGGCGACGAGCACCGCGAGGCGCAGCACGAACGGGTGCAGCAGCACCGCGCCGGCGACGGCGGCGCCGGTGAGGGCGGGGGAGGCCACGGCCAGGTCGTGGAACCACTCGCCCACCTGACGGTCCGGGCCCCAGACCGCCGACCACGGGCTCGCGACGGCCGGGATCACCGGCCGCGCCGGGCGCGACGCCGTCGGGTCATGCGCGCGACGGCGTGCCGGCGGGCACCCGGAGCAGGAGGGCGCCCGGGTCGACGCGGACCCCGAGAGCCACCGCCTTGCCGACCGGGTCGCCGTCCAGCTGGGCCTCCTCGGGCCGGTCGGCGGTGATGGTGACGGTCCGCCCCCGCCAGTGCTCGACCCGCGGGTGCCCCTTGCGGCGGCGGGTGATCACCTGGGCTGCGACCCCGGCCCAGCCGACGATGCCGCGGGGGGCGATCGTGACGCCGTCCAGCCAGCCGTCGTCCACCTGCGCGTCCGGCATCAGGGTCAGGCCGCCGAGCAGCGTGCCGACGTTGCCGATCACCACGGTGCTGACGCGGCGCTGCATCGGCTCGGCGTCGTCGACGGTGATCTCGATCCGGGCCTGGCGGCCACGCAGGTGCCGGAAGCCCGAGACGAAGTAGGCCAGCGGCCCGACGCGCGCCTTCAGGCCCTCGGGCACGTCGGCCATCATCGCCGCGTCGAAGCCCATCCCGGCCATTACGAGGAAGAGACGCTCGTCGTCGCCGTCCGTCGTCCCGGCGGCCGGGTCGTGCAGCCTCTCGGACGACGGTACGCCGCCGCCGTCCCCCGCGCCGTCCCCCGCGCCGTCCCCCGCACTGTCGGCGTCCGCACTGTCGGCGTCCGCACTGTCGGCGTCCGCACTGTCGGCGTCCGCACTGTCGGCGTCCGCACTGTCGGCGTCCGCACTGTCGGCGTCCGCACTGTCGGCGTCCGC
>JBBRBF010000026.1:0-39186 GCA_038206105.1 Actinomycetales bacterium
CGCGGGACCCCGCCACGGCGCTCGGCCCGCTGGTCACGCGGGACGCCGTCGCCCGGGCCCGCGAGGCAGTCGCGGGTGCGCTGGTGCGCGGCGCCCGGGAGCTGGCGCGCTCCACCGGCCCGCCCGACCACCTGCCCGAGGACGCGTTCTTCCCCGCTGTGCTGCTCACCGACGTCCACCCCGACGACCCGCTGCGGACCGAGGAGCTGTTCGCGCCCGTCGTGTCGCTGGACCGCGTCGCGGACGACCAGGCCGCCTGGACGGCGGCCGACGCCGGCGGGTACGGCCTGTCCGCGGCGGTCCACACCCGCGACCCCGAGCGCGCGGCTCTGGCCCCGGACCGCTTCCGGGCGGGGATCGTCGCGGTCAACCGCCGCGGGGACGCCGTCGACCTGGAGGCTCCTTTCGGCGGCATGCGCGCCTCCGGCAACGGCCACCCCGAGGGCGGGGAGTACGTGTACTCCTCGCTGACCCGGTTGCAGGCCGGGTACGGGGCGGTGGACGAGCGTGCCTGAGTCGTTGCCCCGCCACGCGCGCACCGTCGTCCTCGGCGCCGGCGTCCACGGGCTGTCGACGGCGTGGCACCTCGCCCGGGCGCTCCGCCGCCGCGGCGACGCGCCGGACGTGCTCGTGCTCGACAAGACGGGTCCCGGCGCGGGTGCCTCCGGCATCGCGTGCGGCGTGGTGCGCAACAACTACGCCCAGCCGGCGATGCGGAAGCTGATGGCGCACTCCGTCGAGGTCTGGGAGGCGCACGCCGAGCGGCTGTCGTACCACCCGGTGGGCTACCTGCAGGTCTCACCGGAGGTGATGGCGGCCGACGTCGCCCGCGTGCACGCCGAGCAGCAACGGATCGGCTACGCCTCCACGTTCGTCGCAGGAGCAGCCGACACCGCCGCCTACCTGCGCCGGATCTTCCCGGACTGGCGCGCGAGCGGGTCGACGAGCGTGCTGCACGAGCACCGCGGCGGGTACGCGAACAGCCGCGCGTCGGTCGACGCCCTCGCCGACCTCGCGCGTGCCGCGGGCGCGCGGATCGCCGGCGGGGTCCGGGTGACCGGCCTGCTCGGCGACGCCGGGTCGGTGACGGCCGTCGAGACCGACGCCGGCGTCGTCGGCTGTGAGCACCTGGTGGTCGCGGTAGGGCCGTGGGTCCCACGGGTGTGGGACCTGCTCGGCCTGCCGGACCACGTCGACGTCCTGGGCGCGGACGGCGTCGTGCGCCGCCGTCCGACGTGGTCGTACCTGGCGCTGCAGGAGGGGACGCTGAAGGTCGACCCGGACCTGCTCGTCGCCGCCGACGGCTCGGCGCCGCCGGTGCTGCACCTCGACAGCGACGCCCCGCTCCTCGACCCGGACGGCCTCGTCGTCACCACCGACCCCTGGGGGATCTACGTCAGGCCCGACCGCCACGTCGGCGGCGTGCAGGGCGGAGCGGTGCCGCTGCCGGTGGACCGCCCGGCGGCGGACGTCGCCGTCGACCCCTACGGCCCGGCGTCGCCCGAGTTCGTCGTCGGACCGGACTTCGCCCGGCTGTGGACATCCGGTCTCGCGCACGCCATGGGCCGGTTCGCGGGCACCGAGCACCTGTTCTCCGGCGAGCCGTCAGGCGGGATCGGGGCGTTCACTCCCGACGCCTTCCCGGTGTTCGACCGGTTCCGCGGCAACGTGGTCGTCCTCGCCGACTCCAACCACGGCTACAAGATGCTGGGTGTCGGGGACCTCGCGGCGCGGGAGCTGCTCCGCGAGCCCCAGCCGCTGCTGGAGCCGTTCCGCTTCTCCCGCTACGCGACCGGCGCCTGCCACCCGGTGAGCAGCTCACCCTTTCCCTGGAGCTGAGCCTCCCGGGGTGGGCTCAGCCCTCCGCGAGCTCCTCCAGCGGCGGGCAGGAGCACTGGAGGTGCCGGTCGCCCCAGGCCCCGTCGATCCGCCGGACCGGGGGCCAGTACTTCGCCGTCGGGTCGACGCCCGCGGGGTAGACCGCCTCCCCGCGCGAGTACGGGTGGTCCCACTCGCCGACGAGCGACGCCGCCGTGTGGGGCGCCTGCCGCAGCACGCTGCTCGCCAGGTCCCACTCCCCCGACCCGACGTTCTCGATCTCGGCGCGGATGGCGACCATCGCGTCGCAGAACCGGTCCAGCTCGCCCAGGTCCTCGCTCTCGGTGGGCTCCACCATCAGGGTGCCCACGACGGGGAACGACATCGTCGGGGCGTGGAACCCGTAGTCCACCAGTCGCTTCGCGACGTCGTCCACGGTGACGCCGGTCTCCTTCGTGATCTGCCGCAGGTCGAGGATGCACTCGTGGGCGACGAGCCCGTCGCGGCCGGAGTACAGCACCGGGTAGTGGTCGGCCAGCCGCGCGGCGACGTAGTTCGCCGCGAGCACCGCGACCTGCGTCGCGCGGGTGAGCCCGTCGGGGCCCATCAGCCGCAGGTACGCCCACGAGATCGGCAGGATGCCCGCGGAGCCCAGCGGTGCCGCCGACACCGGGCCGACGCCGGTGCGCTCGGCGGTGCCGAGCACGTCCGTCGACGGCAGGAACGGTGCGAGGTGCGAGCGCACCGCGACCGGGCCGACGCCGGGGCCGCCGCCGCCGTGCGGGATGCAGAACGTCTTGTGCAGGTTGAGGTGGGAGACATCGGCACCGAACCGGCCCGGCTTCGCCAGCCCCAGCAGCGCGTTGAGGTTCGCGCCGTCGACGTACACCTGGCCGCCGGCGTCGTGGACCATCGCGCAGACGTCGGCGATGCCCTCCTCGAACACCCCGTGCGTGGAGGGGTAGGTCACCATGATCCCGGCGAGGGAGTCCCGGTGCTTCTCGACCTTCTCCTTCAGGTCGTCGACGTCGACGTCGCCGGCCGCGTCGGTGCCCACGGCCACGACCCGCAGCCCGGCCATCACGGCGCTGGCGGCGTTCGTGCCGTGCGCCGAGGCGGGGATCAGGCAGACGGTCCGCGCGTCGTCGCCGTTGGCGCGGTGGTACGCGCGGATCGCGAGCAGCCCGGAGAACTCGCCCTGCGAGCCCGCGTTGGGCTGCAGCGACACGGCGTCGTACCCGGTGACCTCGGCGAGCATCCGCTCCAGGTCGGCGGCCAGCGCACGGATCCCCTCGGTGTCCTCGGCCGGCGCGAACGGGTGCAGGTCGGCGAACTCCGGCCAGGTGACGGGCTCCATCTCGGTCGTGCCGTTGAGCTTCATCGTGCAGGAGCCGAGCGGGATCATGCCGCGGTCGAGCGCGAAGTCGCGGTCGGACAGGCGGCGCAGGTACCGCAGCATCGCCGTCTCGGAGCGGTGCGAGTGGAACACCGGGTGGGTGAGGTAGTCGCTGGTGCGCCGCAGCGCCTCGGGCAGCTCGCCGTCGGCGGTGGCCGTCCCCGCCGCCTGCTGCAGCGCGGCCGTGTCACCGCCGAGCACGGTGAGGACGGCGGCGACGTCGTCGGCCGTGGTGGTCTCGTCCAGCGCCACCGCGACGTGGTCGTCGTCGGCGCGGCGCAGCAGGTAGCCGGCGTCGCGGGCGGCGGCGACGAGCTCGTCGGCCCGCCCCGGCGCACGCAGGAGCACCGTGTCGAAGACGTCGGTGTGCACGACGTCCAGGCCCCCGGCCCGCAGGCCGGCCGCCAGGGTCACCGCGTGCGCGTGAACGCGCTCGGCGATCCGGCGCAGCCCCTGCGGGCCGTGGTACACGGCGTACATCGAGGCCATCACGGCGAGCAGCACCTGGGCGGTGCAGATGTTCGACGTCGCCTTGTCGCGGCGGATGTGCTGCTCCCGCGTCTGCAACGCCAGCCGGTAGGCGGGCGCGCCGTCCGCGTCCTTGGACACCCCGACGAGACGACCCGGCAGCGAGCGCTCGAGGCCCTTGCGGACCACCAGGTAGCCCGCGTGAGGGCCGCCGAAGGCCATCGGGACGCCGAGCCGCTGGCTCGTGCCCACGGCGACGTCCGCGCCGATCTCCCCGGGCGGGCGCAGCAGCGTGAGCGAGAGCAGGTCCGCGGCGACGGTGACGAGGGCAGCTCGCTCGTGGGCCTGCTCGACGACGGCGGCGTCGTCGCGGACGACGCCGGAGGCGCCGGGGTACTGCAGCAGCACCCCGAACACCTGCTCGTCCAGGTCGTCGGGCAGGCCGCCGGACAGGTCGGCGACGACGACGGGCAGGCCGAGCGCCTCGGCGCGGGTGCGGACCACGGACAGGGTCTGCGGCAGCACCTCGGCGTCGACGACGAACGCGGCGCCGTCGGGGCTCTTCGACACCCGCCGCGACAGGGTCATCGCCTCGGCCGCGGCGGTGGCCTCGTCCAGCACGGACGCCCCGGCGACGTCGAGGCCGGTGAGGTCGGCCACGAGGGTCTGGAAGTTCAGCAGCGCCTCGAGCCGGCCCTGGCTGATCTCGGGCTGGTAGGGCGTGTACGCCGTGTACCAGGCGGGCGACTCCAGCACGTTGCGGCGGATCACCGCAGGGGTGTGGGTGCCGTGGTAGCCGAGTCCGATCATCGAACGCCGCACGGTGTTGCGGGCGGCGTAGGCCCGCAGCTCGTCGGTCACGGCGGCCTCGGACGCCGCCGGCGGCAGGTCCAGCGGGGCGTCCAGCCGGATCGACGCGGGCACCGCCGCCCGGACCATCGCGCCGAGGTCGCCCTGGCCGATCGCGGCGAGCATGGTGGCGACGTCGTCGCCGTCGGGGCCGAGGTGCCGGTCGGCGAAGCGCTCGACTGCGTGGCCCTCGCTGCTGGGGAACTCGTGGTCGTGCGCGTGGCGGCTCATGGAGGCTCCCGGTACGTCGTGGTCTCGGACGACGGATGGTCGGCTCCCCCTCTGTCACCACCGGGCGGACCGCGGCTCCAGAGATGCCTCGCCCGCACGGTCCTGGCGCCTGAGAGGTTCCGGGGAGGTTGCCCCTTCGGCGCCCCGGGCCCGGTGTCGCGCTGGGGGTCCGGGGACTCTCCCGCGCGGGCTCGACGGCTGTGGCGACGGTACACCAGCGCAGGCACGGGCCCGCCACCCGACGCCACCGCCGGACAGTGCGGCGTCGAAGGGGGTGCGAGCGAGGTCAGCCGGTGCGGCGTGCGGCGCGACGGGCCGCGAGCTCGTCGGGGGCGGCAGGCTCGGCGTCGGCGCGCTCGCTGGGCAGCGAGGACAGGGTCCCCTCGACCTCGCGCCACACCCGGCCGACGGCGATGCCGAAGACGCCCTGTCCGCCCTGCACGAGGTCGATCACCTCGTCCGCCGACGTGCACTCGTAGACGCTCGCCCCGTCGCTCATGAGCGTGATCTCGGCCAGGTCCTCCACGCCGCGCTCCCGCAGCTGCCCCACCGCGGCACGGATCTGCTGTAGGGACACACCCGTGTCGAGCAGCCGCTTCACGACCTTGAGCACGAGGATGTCGCGGAACCCGTAGAGGCGCTGGGTGCCCGAGCCGGTCGCGTCCCTGACCCCGGGAGTGACGAGCCCGGTGCGGGCCCAGTAGTCCAGCTGGCGGTAGGTGATCCCCGCGGCCTTGCAGGCGGTGGGCCCGCGGTAGCCGGTCTCCTCGTCGAGGTAGGGGAGGTCCTCGGTGAACAGGAGCCCCTGCGCGCCGACGGGAACCCGCCGGGGGGTGCCGCTCGTCGCGTCGCCGGATCCGCTCACGTGCGACCTTCTCCCTGTCCGGCGTCCCCCGGGTGCGGCAGCGGCACCCGCGGAGCCGACACGGGTGGAACTACAGCGAGGACGTTCACCATGACGCTACGGCGACGGTCGGGGCGCGTCAACGAGGCGCGGCCGTCGGACGCCGGCGTGTCGGACGCCGCCACGCCGCCCCGCCCGCCCTGACCCTCGACCTGAGGTCGAGGGTTCTGCCCGCGGTGCTCCACGTGCCGGACCCGTCACTGCGGCGGGTGTTCGAAGTCCTCCGCGCTGACCTGGTCGAGGAACTCGCGGAACTTCTCGACCTCGTCCTCGTCCTCCTCGGGGACCGGCATCCCGCCGACCTCGAGCACGGTGTCGGCGCCCAGGATCGGGCAGCCCACGCGAAGCGCCAGGGCGATGGCGTCGCTGGAGCGGGAGGAGACCACGAGGTCGCCGTCGAAGACGAGCTCGGCGTAGTAGACGTGGTCCTTCACCTCGACGATGCGCACCTGCTCCAGGGTCCGCCCCAGTGCCTCGACGACGTCCTTGAGCAGGTCGTGCGTCAGGGGCCGGGGCGGGACGACGCCCTGCTGGGCGAAGGCGATGGCGCTGGCCTCGGGAGCCCCGATCCAGATCGGCAGGTACCGGTCGCCGCCGCGCTCGCGCAGCAGCACGATCGGCTGGTTGGAGGGCATCTCAACCCTGACACCGATGACGTCGAGCTCGCGCACGGCCCCACCGTAACCCCGTCCGGCCCCGGACAGCAGTGCTGACGCGCGGTGCGTGCTGCCTGGGCTCCGCCCGGCGCCGGCGGGACGTGCTCAGCCGCGGGCCGTGGCCTCGTCCAGGCCGGCTCGCACCAGGGCGGTGTGCAGCCGCAGGCAGAGCGCGGCGATCTCGCGGGCCTGCTCGTCGGCCCGCGCCCCGGACCCGGCCGCCCGGCCGCGGCGCACCGGGGTGGTGACCGCGTCGACGAGGGCGACCTCGCGGTCGGCCGCGGTCCGGAACGCGCGCAGGTGGCGTGCCTCGATGCCGTAACCGGCGAGCTCGCCGGCCACCCGGGCGACCTCCAGGTCGTCGGCCCCGAAGTAGCCCGCGGTGTCGGCCTGCAGCAGGCCGAACTGCTCCAAGGCCGCCAGCAGGACCTCGGTCAGGCCGCACGCGGCGAGCAGTTCGTCGCGGCGCAGCCGCAGCCGGCGCGCCGGGTGCAGGCGGCCGGCGTCCGGGTCCTGGGGGCCCGGCACGGCGCGGGGGGCGCGGGGGGCGCCCCCCGGCAGCTCCGGCGGCTGCAGGCCGCGGTCGAGGGCGTCGAAGTACTCCCCGATCTTCTTCAGCGGCATGTACCGGTCGCGCTGCAGCGTGAGCACGGCGCGCAGCCGGTCGACGTCCTGCCGCGTGAACTTGCGGTACCCGGCCTGGGTCCGCTCCGGGGTCACCAGGCCCCGGTCCTCCAGGAAGCGCAGCTTGGAGTGGCTGACGTCGGGGAAGTCCGGCTGGAGCTCGGCGAGCACCTCCCCGATGCTCAGCTGGTCTCCCGCCCGCGCCTGCCGGCTCGTGGCGGAGGAGCTCACCGGCCGTCCCCGCCCCCGACCTGGCGGCTCGCGTGGAAGGTCATCCGGAACTTGCCGATCTGCACCTCGTCGCCCCCGGTGAGCACGACGTCGTCCACGCGGTCCCGGTTGACGTAGGTGCCGTTCAGGCTGCCCACGTCGCGGAGCCGGAACCGGGACCCCTCGCGCACGAACTCGGCGTGCTTGCGCGAGACGGTCACGTCGTCGAGGAAGATGTCGTTGTCCGGGTGCCGGCCCGCGGTGGTGCGGTCCGCGTCGAGCAGGAACCGGGCGCCGGTGTCCGGCCCGCGCTCGACGAGCAGGATCGCCGAGCCCGCGGGCAGCTCGTCGACGGCCCGCATCTCGTCGGTCGACAGCCCCCGCTCGGCGGCCTCGGCCTCGGTGGACAGTGCCTGGAAGGACGCGGTCGTGTCACCGCGCTGCGGGCCACCGCCCCCCTGCTGCGCTTCGTCCTCGGCCATCCGGGCTCCTTCGGCGACGCACTGTGCTCGGTCGGTCCCGTGTGCGACGGGAGGGCACCACCCTAACCCTCGACGTCAGGTCAAGGTGCACGCTCGCCGGGGACGCCCGGGCGTCCCCGGGCGACCCCACCCGGGTGGACCGACGCAGCGGAAGCGCGGCTCAGCCGACGGTGTCGCGGTAGCCGGCGACGTCGAGCAGGCCCTCCGCGGCGGCGGCGTCGGCGAGGCGCAGCTCGAACATCCACCCGTCGCCGTAGGGGTCGGAGTTGACGAGCTCGGGGCTGCCGTCGAGGGACTCGTTGCGGGCCGTCACCGAGCCGGTCAGCGGGGCGTAGACGTCGCTGACGCTCTTGGTGGACTCGACCTCCCCGCAGGTGGTCCCCTCCTGCACCTCGGTGCCGGGCTCGGGCAGCGACACGTAGACGATGTCGCCGAGCGCGTCCTGGGCGTAGGCCGTGATCCCGACCCGCACGACGCCGTCCTCGGCGGTGGTGGCGATCCACTCGTGCTCGGCGGTGTAGCGCAGGTGCTCGGGGTACTCGAACTCGGCCATGCGAGGGCTCCTTCGTGGTGACGGGTTCCCCGGCGTCCGCCGCAGCGGCCGCGGACGGCTCAGGGTGCCGCGGGCTCGGCCGGATCGGCCGGACGAGCGTACTCAGCGTCCGACAGCTGCCGCAACGCCGTGATCCGCACCTCGTCGAGCTCGGTCACGGTGGCACGACCACCGGCCGTGTCGATCGCCACGAGGACGCCCCCGGGGATGCCGAGCGCCGTCGAGAGGGTGGCCGGGTCACCGATCACGAGCAGCTCGTAGCCCGGCTGCACGAGGGTGCCGTCGACCTCGATGCCGCCGGCGGCGTCGACGAAGGCGGTGCTCGCCACGACGCGGACGGCGTCCCCCTGCCCTGTCGTGCCGGCGAGCTGCATCGCCTCGGCCCCGGCGTTGCGCAGCTCCTGCACCGCGTCGAGCAGCACCCGGGCCGGCACCTCGCCGTCCGGGTCGCCGATCACCAGGCGGATGCCGGGGCCGACCGCGGGGACGGTGCCGGCCAGGATCGCGAGCAGCTGGCTCCGCTCGCGGGCGGCGTCGCGGGCCGCCTCGCGCCGGTCGCTGCTGGTGAGCAGCTCCTCGCGGGTGGCGACGAGCCGCGCGGACTCGGCGTCCAGCCGCTCCTGGCGCTCGCCGACGTCGTCGAGGATGCGCACCAGGTCGGCCTCGCGCAGCGACCCCAGGTCGGCGCCGGCGGTCTGGCCGACCTGCACGACCACGGCGAAGCCCAGCAGGCCGCACAGGACCCCGGCCAGGACCTGGCTGCGGGTCCCGCGCGGGCGCATCGCCCGCCCCAGCCGCGCCCAGCCCGACGGCGACGTCCCGGCGGGCGCCAGCGGTCTCGGGGCCTGCGGCCCCGGTCCCGGGGCCTGCGGACCGTAGGGGGTGCTCATGCGCGGAACAGGTGCCGGCGGATGGCGGCCGCGTTGGAGAAGATCCGGATGCCGAGCACGACGACGACGCCGGTGGACAGCTGCGCGCCCACGCCGAGCTGGTCGCCGAGGTAGACGATGAACGCCGCGACGAGCACGTTGGACGCGAAGGACACCAGGAAGACCTTGTCGTCGAAGATGCCGTCCAGCACGGCGCGCAGACCGCCGAACAGGGCGTCGAGGGCGGCGACCACGGCGATCGGCAGGTACGGCTGCACGGCCGGTGGCACGTCGGGCTGCAGCAGCAGCCCGAGCAGGACGCCCACGGCGAGGCCAACGGCCGCGATCACCGCCCACCTCCGTCCTGGCCCGGCGCATCCGTGCCCGCGCCGTCCGTGGTTCCCGTGCTGTCCGGGCTGCTCTCGCCATCCCCGTCCCCGTCGCCCACGGCCGGTGCCGGTGCCGCATAGCGCAGCCGCAGCAGCCCCGAGGCGGGTACCCGTGCCTCGTCGACGCCCTGCACCGACGCCCGCACACCGTAGTTCTGCTGCAGCCCGGCGAGGTACCGGCCCGCCGCGGAGTCGGCGAACCGCGTGCGCATCGCCGCGGCGTCCCCGATCGCGACGACCTCGTACGGCGGCTGCAGCGGCTGCTGGTCGACGAGGATGGCCTGGCCGGCGTTGCGGATCGCCGCCAGGGACGTCAGGCGCACGTCGTCGACGGCGACGGCCTCGGCCCCGGCCGCCCAGAGCCCGTTGACGACGATCTGCAGGTCGACGTCGATGACGCGGCCGTCCTCCGCGCCCTCGTCGTCCCGCGCGTCCCCCGCCACGGGGTCCCCGGCCGTGGAGGCGTTGTCGAGGGTCAGCAGGACCGCGGGGCCGGTCACCGGGACGGCGCCGGAGGCCACCTGCAGCCGGTCCAGCAGCGCGACCTCGCCGGTGTCGTCGGTCAGCGCCTCGGTCTGCACCGCGTCGATCTCCGCACGCAGGGACTCGATCCTCGCCACCGTCGCGTCGGCCTGCTCGCCGCGGTCGGTGATCTCCGCGGACAGGGCCACCGCGGGCGAGACCTCGTCCCCCGGGGCCCGCAGCGGGACCACGGCCGTGGCCAGCGCGAGCCCGGCGGCGACCGCGCCGATCGCCACCGCGACCTGCGTGGAGCGGCCGGGGCGCGCGACGCCCCCGGCCGAGCCGTGCGACGCGGCCGTGCGGCGGGCGTGCACCTCGGCGTAGCCGGGGTCGAGCGGCCGCTGCATCACCTCGAGCAGCAGGGTCATCGAGGCGTCGGGGCGCCGCGCCGGTGGTGCCGGGTCGGCGCGGTGGTCGGCCTGCCGGTCGGCCTGCTGGTCAGCCCGGGGGTCGGTCACGTAGCGCCCGCGGGGGCCGGGCGCCGCAGCACGTCGCGCACCTGGCGCACGTAGAGCAGGCCCGCCCACCAGTAGAGCCCGGTACCCCACCACGCGAACGCCCACCCCGTGGCACGGGCGACCTCGGCGGGCAGGCCCTCGCCACCGCCGAGCAGGATCAGCGGGAAGGCGTAGAGCAGGTTGAACGTGGCGGCCTTGCCGAGGAAGTGCACCGGCAGCGGCCCGTACCCGTTGCGCGCGAGCACCGGCAGGAAGGCGGAGAGCAGCACGTCCCGCGCGACGATGATGAGCACGAGCCACCACGGGACGAGGTCGCGCCAGGCGAGGCCGAGCAGCGTCGTGAGGATGAAGAGCCGGTCAGCGGCGGGATCGAGCAGCT
The DNA here is from genome assembly GCA_038206105.1 of Actinomycetales bacterium. Classification (GTDB taxonomy): domain Bacteria; phylum Actinomycetota; class Actinomycetes; order Actinomycetales; family JBBRBF01; genus JBBRBF01. Next base: position 10,809 of record JBBRBF010000026.1, read on the forward strand.
GCCCGACGCGGGTCTCCTGGTCGAACCGGCGGGCCAGGTAGCCGTCGAGCCAGTCGGTCAGGCCGGAGACGGCGAGCACCAGCAGGGCCCACTCGTCCCGCCGCGTCACGATCAGGACGGCGAACACCGGCACGAGCAGCAGCCGGAGCAGGCTCAGGGCGTTCGGCACCGTCAGCACCCGGTCCCGCGCTGCTCCCACGTGCCGAAGCGTACGCACCGGCGGATGGCCCGCCGACGTCCCACCGGCCGGGTCGGTGGAGCCGACCCGGCCGGTGGGACGCATGGTCGGGACGGCGGGATTTGAACCCACGACCCCTTGACCCCCAGTCAAGTGCGCTACCAAGCTGCGCCACGTCCCGGTGCCCTAGCGGGCCCCGGACAGAGTACCGGGCGCGGGACACCCGCCGGACCGGGGTCCGGGCGGGTGGGGTCGGGCAGCAGGGGACGGACAGGTGTCGACCCGGGAGCCTCGCGCCGCGGTGCGAGGGCCGTCGGTCAGCGGCGACGCCGCTCCCGGACCCGCACGCCGATCTCGATCGGGGTGCCGGCGAAGCCGAACTCCTCCCGCAGCCGGCGCTCAACGAAACGGCGGTAGCCCGCCTCGACGAAGCCGGAGGCGAAGAGCACGAACCGGGGCGGGCGGGTCGCGGCCTGGGTCCCGAACAGGATCCGGGGCTGCTTGCCACCGCGGACGGGGTGCGGGTGCGCGGCTGCGACCTGCCCGAGGAAGCTGTTGAGCCGGCCGGTGGGCACCCGGCTCGACCACGACTCCAGGGCGAGGTCGAGGGCGGGCACGAGCCGCTCCAGGTGCCGTCCGGTGCGCGCCGAGACGTTCGCCCGCGGCGCCCACTGCACCTGCACGAGGTCGCGCTCGATCTCCCGCTCGAGGTAGTGCCGGCGCTCCTCGTCGGTGAGGTCCCACTTGTTGTAGGCGATCACCAGGGCGCGCCCGGACTCGACGACGGTCGTGATGATCCGGGTGTCCTGCTCGGTCAGGGACTCGCTGGCGTCGAGCAGCACGACGGCGACCTCGGCCTTGTCCAGAGCCGCCTGGGTGCGCAGCGAGGCGTAGAAGTCGGCGCCCTTCGCCTGGTGGATGCGGCGCCGGATGCCGGCGGTGTCCACGAACCGCCAGGCTCGCCCGCCGAGCTCCACGAGCTCGTCCACCGGGTCGCGGGTGGTGCCCGCGGTGGCGTCGACGACGACCCGCTCGGAGCCGACGAGCGCGTTGAGCATGCTCGACTTGCCGACGTTGGGGCGACCCAGGAGCGCCACCCGACGCGGGCCCCCGCCGGCGCCGGCGCCCTCGACCTGGGACGCGGTCGGCAGCACCGCCACGACGGCGTCCAGCAGGTCCCCGGACCCGCGGCCGTGGACGGCCGAGACGGGGTACGGCTCGCCGAGCCCGAGCGACCACAGCGCGGCGGCGTCGGCCTCGGCCCGCGCGTCGTCCACCTTGTTCGCGGCCAGCACCACCGGCTTGCCCGAGCGTCGCAGCATCTGCACCACGCGCTCGTCGGTCGCGGTCGCACCGACCCCGGCGTCCACGACGAGCAGGACGGCGTCCGCGAGGGAGACCGCGACCTCGGCCTGCTCGGCGACCCGCGCCTCCAGGCCGGCGACGTCGACCTCCCAGCCACCGGTGTCGACCACCATGAAGTCCCGCCCCGCCCACTCGGCGGGGTACGAGACACGGTCACGCGTGACCCCCGGGACGTCCTCGACGACCGCCTCGCGGCGTCCCAGGACACGGTTGACCAGGGTCGACTTGCCGACGTTCGGGCGCCCCACGACCGCGAGCACCGGCAACGGCGGACCGCCCCCCGTGGCGGCCTCGGCGGTCTCGCCCTCCAGGAGGGTGACGTCGTCGGGCGACAGGTCGTAGTCCTCCAGGCCGGCGCGCAGCGCGGCGGTGGGGTCGGCGTCGTCCTGCGTCCGGTCGCTCACGGGGTGCCCTCCCCCGTGTGGGCGCGGCGCTGCTCGACGAGCTGCAGCAGCGCGGTCACGGTCTGGCCGAAGGTCAGCGCCGAGGAGTCCAGGGTGACCACCCCGTCGGCGGCCTCGTGGAACGTGGACACGGTGGCGTCGCGGGCGTCGCGGCCGAGGACCTCGGCGCGGGTCGCGGCGACCGCGGTGCCGCCGGCGTGCCCGTGCAGCTCCGTGGCGCGGCGCGCGAGGCGGGCGTCCTCGTCGGCGGTCAGCAGCACCCGGACGTCGGCGTCGGGGGCGACGACCGTCGTGATGTCGCGGCCCTCGGCGACCACCCCGGCGGCGCCCGGAGCGCTGAGCCGGGCGATCAGCGCCTGCTGACGGGTGCGCAGCTCGGCGCGGACCTCGAGGTTCGTCGCCACGGCGCTGACGGCGGCGGAGATGCGGCTCTCGCGCACCGCCGCGGCGACGTCCACGCCGGCCACCGTCACGGTCGGCGCCCCCGGGTCGGTGCCCATCAGCAGGACGATGCGCCGCGCGGCCGTTGCCACCGCCGCCTCGTCCGTGAGGTCCACCCCCGTCTCCAGGCACCACCAGCACACGGCCCGGTACATCGCCCCGGTGTCGAGGTAGGCCATGTCGAGCCGGCGGGCGACGGCTCGGGACACGCTTGACTTGCCGGACCCGGACGGGCCGTCGACGGCGACCACGAGTCCACGGGGGCGGTGCACTGGTCTCCTCGGTGGTTCGGCGCGGCGCCAGGGCGCGCGGGGGGCGCCGCGGGCAAGGGTATCCGGGCGCCGACGTGACGCGGCGCAGCCAGGTCGCGGGTCACCGCGCCCCTGGGCGGGGGGCTGCCGGTCGCCGGTGCGAGGCTTGCGGTCGTGCCCCACGACGCCACCGCTCCCCGCCCCGCCCCGCAGCCCGCAGCCGGCGCCGACGGACCCGACGGAGGGGCCGGCGCCGACGGCCGGGAGGCGGGCGCCCTGCTCGACCTCGCCGTCGAGCTGGTGACCGCCGGCGGGAGGCTGGCCGTCGCGCGGCAGGCGGGTGTCGTGGAGCGGACCAAAGCCGGGGCGGACTCCCTCGCCGGGCGCGTCGTCACCGACGTCGACGTCGAGGTCGAGCACCTGGTGGACGACGAGCTCGCCCGCCGCCGCCCCGACGACGCGTTCCTCGGCGAAGAGTTCGCCGACCGCCCCGGCAGCAGCGGCCTGACGTGGCTGCTCGACCCGGTGGACGGCACGCTGAACTACGCGCGGTCCCTCGGCCCGTGGTCGTGCGTGCTCTCGGCCTGGCGCGGCGCGGCTCCCGAGGTCGTGGCCGTGTGGACCGGCGGCCGGGTCTGGACGGCGGCGCGCGGGCGCGGCGCGTTCCTCGACGGCCAGCGGCTGCGGCTGCCGGCCGACGAGGTCGAGCCGGGAGGGATCGTGCAGGCGTCGGCGCGGCTCGCCGGGGCGGTCGCGGCCGCCGGGTGGCTGACCCGGGTCGTCGACAGCTCCGCCGCACAGGTCGCCCAGGTCGCCGACGGCCGCGTCGTGGGAAGCCTGCGGCTGCGGGGCGACCCGCGGGACCTGCACGCGCCTGCGCTGCTCGTCGCCGAGGCGGGCGGGGTGGTCACCGACCTCGCCGGCGGAGCGTGGGACCGCACGAGCGGTGGCCTCGTCGTGGCCCGGGCCGGCGCCCACGCCGGGCTGCTCCGCCTCGTCCGGGACGCATCGACCGCCTGACGCAGGTCAGGAGTGCCGTCGCGGTCGGTCGTGCCGTCGCCGTCAGTCGTGCACGGTCCAACCGCGTTCGCGCAGCGAGACGGTCAGGTGCTCGCGGGCGCCGGGTAGCACCGAGATCTCGGCCAGTCCCACCGGCTGGCCCGGTGAGTGCTCCAGGTGCAGGTCCTCGAGGTTGACCCCGACCTCGCCCATCTCGGTCAGCAGCCGGCCGAGCGCACCGGCACGGTCCGGCACGAGCACGGTCACCACGGCGTACGTCGTCGGCGGGGCACCGTGCTTGCCGGGGATCTGCGCCACGCCGTCGTTGCCGGCGGCGACCGCCCGCGCGAGGGCCGCCCGCGCCCCCGGGGCGCGCTCGTCGCCGGACAGGGACTCCAGCGCCGTGAGCACGACGTCCAGGTCGCCGCGCAGCGCCCGCAGCAGGGCTGCGACGGCCGTGGCGTTGCCGGCGAGGATCTGGACCCACAGCGACGTGTCGCTCGCGGCGATCCGCGTCACGTCGCGCAACCCCTGTCCCGCCAGCGCCAGCGCCGGCTCCTCGCCGTCGCGCAACCGGGCCGCGACGAGGCTCGCGGCGACCTGAGGCAGGTGCGAGACGAGCGCGACGGCCTCGTCGTGACCGGCGGCGTCCATCCGCACCGGCACGGCGCCGACGTCGAGGGCCAGGTCGTCGACGGCGGCGACCGCCGCGGGGTCGGCGCCATCGGCTCCGACGACCCAGGGACGTCCGCGGAACAGGTCCGCCCGCGCGGCCACCGCTCCCGACCGCTCCCGGCCCGCCATCGGGTGCCCGCCGACGTAGCGGCGGGCGGCGTCCGCCCCGGCGGCGGCCGCCACCGCGGCCCGGACGCCGTCCTTCACGCTCGCGACGTCGGTGACCACGGCCCCGGGGTGGGCCACCAGCTCGGCGGTGACGACGTCCGCGGTGACGTCGGGCGGGGCAGCGACGACGACGAGGCGCACCGGCGCGTCGCCGGGCTCCGGCCGCCGGCCCGCGCCCAGGTCCACGGCGAGGGCCAGGGCCGCGGGGGACGTGTCGGCGAGCACGACGTCGACGCCGAGGGTACGCAGCGCCAGGCCGGTGCTCGCACCCAGCAGGCCGCCGCCGACGACGCGCACCGGGCCCAGCGTCCGGGCGGCGCCGCGTGCGGGCTCGGTGGTGTGGCGGCTCACTGGGCGAGGTCCCGGCGCAGCGCCGTCGCCCCCCGCAGGTAGACGTGCTGCACCTGCGCGCGCGGCACGGCCATCTCCGCGTGGGCCATCAGCCGGACCACGCGGGGCATCGCGCCGGGCACGTCGATCTCGACCGTGCACAGCAGCGGCACGTCGCCGAGGCCGAGCTCGCGGGCGGCCAGCGCGGGGAACTCGCTACGCAGGTCGACGGTGCACGTGAACACCATCGAGATGAGGTCCTCGGCGTCCAGGTGGTTCGCGACGAGCACCTGCGTGACGAGCTCGCGGGTCGCTGCCAGCAGGTGCTCCCGTTCGTCCTCGTCGAGCTGGATCGCCCCCCGGATCGCGCGCACGGCCATGCGGCGCAACCTACCGGGCTGCTCCGGTCCCGCCGGGCGGCGGCGGGGCGGCGGGCCGTGCCGCCTCCCGGCGGAGCAGCGGTGTCCTACAGGCCGACGGCGGCCATGAGGGTGCCGAGCTCCTCGCGCGTCAGGGCCCGGGTACGCCCCGGCAGCAGGTCGCCGAGCGCCACCGCACCGACGTGCGTACGCACGAGCCGCTCGACGGGGTGGCCGACCTCGGCCAGGAGCCGGCGGACGACGTGCTTGCGCCCCTCGTGCAGCACGAGCTCGACCAGGGCGTGCCCGGGCACCGAGTCGACGAGCTTGAACGAGTCGACCGCGACGGGGCCGTCGTCCAGGGGGATGCCGGCCCGCAGCCGGCGGCCGAGGTCGCGCGGGACCGGTCCCGGCACGGTCGCCAGGTAGGTCTTCGGCACCTCGTACGACGGGTGCTGCATCCGGTGGGAGAAGTCGCCGTCGTTGGTCAGCAGCAGCAGGCCCTCGGTGTCGGTGTCGAGGCGCCCGACGTGGAAGAGCCGGTCGCCGCGGGCCGCCACGAGGTCCCCCAGACAGGGGCGCCCGCGGTCGTCGCTCATCGTCGCGACGACGCCGCGGGGCTTGTTCAGGGCGAGGTAGGCCCGCGTGGTGTCGAGCTGCAGGCGCATCCCGTCGACGTGCAGCACCGCCCTGGCCGGGTCCACCCGCACGCCCAGCTCCCGCACGACGGTGCCGTCGACGCTGACCCGGCCGCCCGCGATCATCTGCTCGCAGGCGCGCCGGGAGCCGATCCCGGCCTCGGCGAGCACCTTCTGCAGCCGGACGCCGTCCGGGTCGTGGACGTCGACCGGCTCGGCGCGCCCCGCGCGGCCCCGGCCGGGCGGCCCTCCGGCGCGGGCGGCCCGGTCGGCGCGGGGCGGCCGGTCGGGGCGCCCCCGTCCGCCGCGGGTGGTGGGGCTCATCGCGTGTCCTCCGTGAGGTGGTCGAGCGCGTCGTGGTCCGGCAGGTAGGGAGCCAGCGCCGGCAGGTCGTCCAGGGACGTCAGGCCCATCCGCTCCAGGAAGTGGCCGGTCGTCCGGTACAGGGTCGCACCCGACTCCTCGTCCTGCCCCGCCTCGGTCACCAGGCCCCGGGCGAGCAGCGTGCGGACCACGGCGTCCACGGCCACGCCGCGCACGGCGGAGATCCGGCCGCGGCTCACGGGCTGGCGGTAGGCGACGACGGCGAGGGTCTCCAGCGCGGCCTGGCTGAGCCGCGCGGTCTGCCCGTCGCGCACGAAGCGCTGCACCACCGGCGCGGTGTCCGGTCGGCTGAAGACGCGCCAGCCGCCCGCGACCTCGCGCAGCTCGAAGCCGCGGCGCTGCTCGGCGTACTCGGCCGCGAGCCCGGTCAGCAGGTCGCGCACCCGGTCGCGGGGAAGCACGAGCGAGGCGGCGAGCGCGAGCTCGGTCACCGGCGCCTCGGTGACCATGAGCACGGCCTCGACGGCGGCGCGCGCGCCTCCGGGCAGCACGTCCAGGTCGAGGCCCTCGGCGACCACTTCCGAGGTGGGGTCGGCGTCGTCGGTCATCGGTCTCCCGTCCCGCTGTCGGACTCGGTGTCGAACTCGGCGTCCACGGCGACGTCCCCGAGGTCGCTGCCGGACCAGCGCACCGTCAGCTCCCCGAGCGGGGTGACCTGGTCGAACCCGACCTCGCCGTCGCGGAACAGCTCCAGCAGGGCGAGGAAGCGTGCGACGACGACCGTGGTGGACGCGGCGTCGGCCACCAGTGTGCGGAACGTGGCCGTGCGTTGGCGGCGGAGCCGGTCCACGAGGACGGCGGCCTGCTCGCGCACGCTGACGACCGGCGCGTGCAGGTGGTCGGTGCCGACCCCGGGCTCCTGCGGACGCGGGGCCAGCGCCCGGGCCGCTGCCTGCGCGAGCTGCGCGGGCGTGACGGACATGACGAGCTCGGGCAGCAGCGTGGCGAGGTGCGGCTCCAGCGGCACCGAGCGGGGCAGCCTGCGGCCCTGGTCGGCGAGGCGGACGGCGAAGGCCACCGCGACGTCCTTGTACGCGCGGTACTGCAGCAGCCGGGCGAAGAGCAGGTCGCGGGCCTCGAGCAGGGCCAGGTCCTCGTCGTCCTCCACCGAGCCGGCAGGCAGCAGCCGCGCGGCCTTGAGGTCGAGCAGGGTGGCGGCGACGACGAGGAACTCGCTGGCCTCGTCGAGGTCCCAGCCCGCACCCAGCGACCGCACCCGCGCGACGAACTCGTCGGTGACCCGCGCGAGCGCCACCTCGGTGATGTCCAGCTGGTGCTTCGAGATCAGGCCCAGCAACAGGTCGAACGGGCCGGTGAAGTTGTCGAGGTGGACCTCGAAGCCGGCGCCGGTCGGCGCCCCACCGGTCGACGAGGTCGCCGCGGCCATGCCGCTCAGGCGGCGTCGCCGCGGGCGATCAGCTCGCGGGCCAGCTGGCGGTAGGCCTCGGCGCCGGGGTGGCCGGAGGCGTAGCTCGTGATCGGCTCGGCGGCCACCGACGCGTCCGGGAACTTGACCGTCCGGGCGATCACTGTGTGGAAGACGGTGTCCCCGAACGCCTCCACGACCCGGGCGACCACCTCGCGGCTGTGCAGGGTGCGGGAGTCGACCATCGTGGCGAGGATCCCGTCGACCTCCAGGCGCGGGTTGAGCCGGTCGGTGACCTTCTCGATCGTCTCCACGAGCAGAGCGACGCCCCGCAGCGCGAAGAACTCGGTCTCCAGCGGGATGACCACGCCGTGCGACGCCGTGAGCGCGTTGACGGTCAGCAGCCCCAGCGACGGCTGGCAGTCGATCAGCACGACGTCGTAGTCGTCGAGCACGGGCCGCAGCACCCGGGCCAGGACCTGCTCGCGGGCGACCTCGCCGACGAGCTGCACCTCGGCAGCGGACAGGTCGATGTTGGCCGGCAGCAGGTCGAGCCCCTCGACCCGCGTGCTCTGGATGACGTCGCGGACGTCGACGCGGCGGTCCATCAGCAGCGTGTACACGCTCGTGTCGAGCTCGTGCGGGTTCGACCCGAGCCCCACCGACAGGGCGCCCTGCGGGTCGAAGTCGACGAGCAGCACCCTGCGGCCGTACTCCGCGAGCGCGGCACCCAGGTTGATGGTGGTCGTCGTCTTGCCGACCCCGCCCTTCTGGTTGCACATCGCTATCACGCGCGCCGGCCCGTGTGACTCCAGCCGCGGCGGCTCCGGGAAGTGCGGCAGCGGGCGGCCCGTCGGGCCCCGCTCGCCCGGCGTGGGGACGCCGTCGCTCGTCGCACCGGCGGGCGGGGCGGAGCTGCCGCTGCTCACGTCGCTGGTCACGAGGCGCGTCGTCTCCCGGCGTCTGGAGGCGGTCAGGACGCGGGCGACCCTACACCGGGGGGGCCGGCGTCCCGCGGTGCGCGGGGGCCGCGGGGTGGTGGTCAGCGCGCCCTCGGGTGGGCGGCGGCGTACACCTCGCGCAGCGTGTCGGCGGTGACGAGCGTGTACACCTGCGTCGTCGTGACCGAGGCGTGCCCGAGCAGCTCCTGCACCACGCGGACGTCGGCGCCGCCCTCGAGCAGGTGGGTCGCGAACGAGTGCCGCAGGGTGTGCGGTGACACCCGGCCGGCGAGCCCGGCGCGCCCCGCTGCGGCCCGCAGCACCGCCCACGCGCTCTGTCGCGACAGCCGGCCGCCGCGGGTGTTGAGGAACAGGGCGGCACCGCCGCGCCCGGAGCCGACGAGCGCGGGCCGGGCGCGCACGAGGTACGCGCCGAGCGCGTCCACCGCGTAGGAGCCGACCGGCACCACTCGCTCCTTGCCCCCCTTGCCACGCAGCCGCACGGCCGCACGCGCCAGGACGTCGTCGCGGTCCCCCTCGGTGAGGTCGCCGACGTCGTCGACGTCGAGGCCCACGGCCTCGCTGATCCGCGCGCCGGTCGAGTACAGCAGCTCCAGCAGGGCCCGGTCCCGCAGCGAGGCGGCGGTGTCGCCCACCGACGCCGCGTCCAGCAGGCGGGCGACGGCATCGGTCGACACCGCCCTCGGCAGCCGCTTCGCGGGCGTCGGCGGCCGCACGCCCGCGGCGGGGTCGCCGCGCGTCCTGCCCTCGGCGGCCAGGAACCGGTGCAGGCCCCGGACCGCCACGACGGTCCGGGCGGCCGACGCGGTCGTCAGCGGAACGCGACCGTCGTCGCCGGTGGCCAGGGCGCCGACGAACGCCTCGACGTCCGCCTCGGCGACACCGGCCGGGGACGTGACGCCACGGCCGGTCAGGAAGGCCACCCAGCGCAGCAGATCCCGCCGGTAGGCCGACAGCGTGTTCGTCGCCAGCCCCCGCTCCACGGCGAGGTGCTCCAGGTACCCCTGCACCGCGACCACGAGCTCCGGGGGGCGGTCTGCCTCGCGCCCCCCCTGCCGCCGCGGCACCGGGGCGTCGCCGACCGGGGCGTCGCCGGCCGTCACCGCGCGGCTCAGGCGAGCGCCTCGGCGAGGTCGATGGCGTCCATGCCGTGCGCCTCGGCGACGGGCGCGTACGTCACGTGCCCAGCGTGGGTGTTCAGCCCCTTCGCCAGCGCCGGGTCCGCGCGCAGGGCATCGCGCCAGCCGCGGGACGCCAGCTCCACGGCGTAGGGGAGCGTCACGTTGGTCAGGGCGTACGTGGACGTGTGCGGCACCGCTCCGGGCATGTTCGCGACGCAGTAGAAGACCGAGTCGTGCACCGGGTACGTGGGGTCGTCGTGGGTGGTCGGCCGTGAGTCCTCGAAGCAGCCGCCCTGGTCGACGGAGATGTCGACGAGCACGCTGCCCGCCTGCATCCGCGAGACCTGCTCGTTCGTGATGATCGTCGGTGCCTTGGTCCCGGCGACGAGGACGGCCCCGATCACCATGTCGGCGTCCGCGATCGCCTTCTCCACCTCGTACGCGTTGCTCGCCACGGTCTGCAGGTGCCCCTGGTAGATCCGGTCTGCCTGGCGCAGCCGCTCCACGTTGCGGTCGAGCAGCAGCACCTCTGCCTGCATCCCGAGCGCGATCGCGGCGGCGTTCATGCCGGCGGTGCCGGCGCCGATCACGACCACCTTGGCCGCGTACACACCGGACACCCCGCCCATGAGGATCCCGCGGCCGCCCTGGGCGCTCATCAGGGTGTGCGCACCGACCTGCGGCGCGAGCCGGCCCGCCACCTCGCTCATCGGCGCGAGCAGCGGCAGCGAGCGGTCCGCGAGCTCGACGGTCTCGTACGCGACCGACGTGACACCGCGCTTCGCCAGCTCCTCGGTCAGGGCCTTGTCCGCCGCCAGGTGCAGGTAGGTGAACAGGGTCTGCCCCTCGCGCATCCGGTGGTACTCCTCCGCCACCGGCTCCTTCACCTTCAGCACGAGATCGCCGTGCTCCCAGGTGGCGTCGGCGTCGGGCAGGATCGTGGCGCCGGCGTCCTGGAGCACCTCGTCGCTGATCGACGACCCGACGCCGGCGCTCGTCTCCACGGCGACGTCGTGCCCGGCCCGGACGAGCTCGTTCACCCCCGCCGGGGTGATCGCGACCCGGTACTCGTGGTTCTTGACCTCGCGGGGGATGCCGACCTTCACGTGCCCGTCCTCACCTCGATGCTCGCCGGCTCTGTCGCCGGTGGTGCGCGCGAGCATAGTGACCCTCCACGACCCCGGGCCGGACCGAACCCGGCGACGAGCGGCCACACGCCCGCGGGGACGCAGCCAGAGAGGGGAGCGCCGTGCCGGTGCTCTACGCCCAGACCCCGCTGCGCCGGGGTGCGCAGGTGCTCGCCGACGTCCTCGTGCTGGCCTGGGTCGTGGCGTGGGCGGTCGTGGGGCGCGCGGTGCACGCCGCCACGCTGGCCCTCGGCGAGCCCGGGCTGGTCCTGGAGTCCGGCGCGCAGGGGGTCTCCCGCCAGCTGGGCCGGGCCGGCGAGGTGGCCGGCGGCGTCCCGTTCGTCGGCGACGAGCTCGCCGGGCCGTTCACGGCCGCGGGACAGGCCGCGACGGGGATCGCCGACGCCGGCCGCCGGCAGGTCGAGGTCGTGGGAGACCTCGCCGCGCTGCTCGGCCTCGTCGTCGCCGGGATCCCGGTGCTGCTCGTGGTGGCCGTCTGGCTGGCGCTGCGGGTCCGGTTCGCCCGGCGGGCGTCGTCGGTCCGCCGGCTGCTGAGCCAGGGCGCGGACATGCGGCTGTTCGCGCTGCGGGCGCTGGTGCGCCAGCCCGTGGAGCGCATCGCGGCGGTCTCGGCGGACCCGCTGGGGGGCTGGCGCGGCGACGACGACGCGGTGGTGCAGGGCCTGGCCCGGCTCGAGCTGCGCGCGGCCGGCGTGAGGCCACCGGCGGCCGCCGCGGCGGCCTCACCCTCGCCGTGAGCCGGCGCGGCGGGGGCGCCCGCAGCCGGGGCCCGGTCGAGGGCACCTACCCCGTCGACACCGGTGAGGCCCGCCTGGTGCGCGAGGGTGCCGCGACGTGGACGCTGTACGTCGGCGGCGTCCCCAGCTCGCCGGTGCACACCGGCGACCCGACGGTGCTGGACTTCGAGTACCTGCGGTGGATGGCGGACGTCGTCGACCTGCTCGGCGACGGCGGCCCGCTGCGGGCCGTGCACCTGGGCGGGGGTGCCTGCGCGCTGCCGCGCTACGTGGCCGCGACGCGTCCGGGGTCGCGGCAGGTGGTGGCAGAGGTCGACGGGGCGCTGTGCGTCCTGGTGCGCGAGTGGTTCGACCTGCCCCGCTCACCGGCGCTGCGACTGCAGGTGGGCGACGCCCGGGAGCGCCTGGCGGCGCGCCCGGGCGGCAGCGCGGACCTCGTCGTCCGCGACGTCTTCGCCGGCTCCACGACTCCCCGGCACGTCACCACGGCGGGGTTCGTCGCGGACGTCGCCCGCGTGCTCGTCCCCGGCGGGGTCTACCTGGCGAACGTCGCCGACTCCGGCGCGCTGCCCGAGCTCAGGGCAGAGTGCGTCACCGTCGCGGCGGCGTTCCGGCACGTCGCGCTGCTGGCCGACCCCGGTCTGCTCCGCCGCCGGCGGTATGCGAACTCCGTGCTGGTCGCGTCGCGTGAGCCATTGCCGCTCGCCGCGATGCAGCGCCGCGCCAGCGGCGGTGCCGCGCCGGCACGCCTGCTCGACCGGCGGGCGGTGCTCGACCTGGCCGCCGGAGAACCCGTCCGCACCGACCCCCCCACCCCGTGGTGATCAAGGAACCCCGCACCCCCACCCATGGTGATCGAGGACGCCGTGTCGGCAGAGGGGCATCGGTCTCGCTGCAACCCGCTGCAACCCTGGTCCCGTCCGACGTCCTCACGGTCTGCTCGACCACGAGGCCACCGACGGAGGGGACGACATGAGGGCAGCACGCTTCCACGGACGCGGGGACATCCGCATCGACGACGTCCCCGAGCCGGCGGTGCGGCCGGGCACCGTCGCGGTCACTGTCGAGTGGTTCGGCATCTGCGGCACCGACCTGCACGAGTGCCTGGAGGGGCCGATCTTCGCCCCGCCCGCCGGGGCACCCCACCCGCTCACAGCCGAGACCGTGCCCCATCAGCCTCAGGCACGAGTTCGCAGGCGTCGTCGCGGAGCTCGGGGCGGGCGTGGACGACGTCTCCGCCGGCGACCGCGTCGTGGTCGAGCCCTGCATCGTGTGCGGGCGCTGCGACGCCTGCTCACGGGGCCGGTACAACGTCTGCCGGACGCTCGGGTTCGTGGGCCTGTCGGGACAGGGCGGCGGCTTCTCGCAGCACGTCGTCGCCGAACGCCGCTGGATCCATCCGCTCGGTGACTACGGCACCGACGTCGGCGCCCTGGTGGAGCCGCTGGCGGACGCATGCCACGCCGTCCGGCTGTCCGGGGCCGAGCCGCGGCACACCGCGCTGGTCTTCGGGGCCGGACCGATCGGTCTCGTCACGACCGCCGCCCTGCGCGCCGCCGGAGTCGAGCAGGTGATCGTGGTGGAGCCTGCCGACGTCCGCAAGGCCAAGGCCCCCGGCGCCGGCGCCGACCACGTGATCGACCCGACGACGACGACGGACGTGACGCCGGCGGTGCTCGAGATCACCGGCGGCCGTGGCGCGGACGTGTCCTTCGAGTGCGCCGGGATCGACGCCGTGCTGAAGACCGCGATCACCTCGACCCGCGCCGGCGGCACCTGCGTCAACGTCGCCATCTGGGGGCACGAGGCGAGCGTCGCGATGAACGACCTCGTCTTCGCGGAGGTCACCCTCGTCGGCAGCCTGGCGTATGCGAACGACCACCCGGCGACCATCGCGATGATCGCGGACGGGCGGGTCGAACCGAGCCAGTTCATCACCGGCAGGATCGACCTCGCAGACATCGTGAAGGCCGGGTTCGACGAGCTGGTGGACAACAAGGAGGAGCACGTCAAGATCCTCGTCAGCCCATGACGGGTCCTTGTCCCTGCTGCCCGGACGGCGCCACACTGAGACGCCCGCTCAGGAGGCCGGATGCCGAGCACGACGCGTCGCCGGGCTGGTGGTCACCCTCGCGGTCGCCGTCGCGCTGGTCTCCTGGCGAGGCCCGGTCGTCGCGGTGGCCGTCGTGCCCGTCGCGTTGGCGGCGTCGGCGTTCCTCGACTGGGGGCGCTCCGACGAGACCGGCCTGTTCGTCGTGGGCGTAGGGATGGTGCTCGTGGGCTCCACGGCGGCCGTCGCCGTGGTGGGCACCGGTGTCCACCTGTTCGCGGGCGGGCGTGGAGGGCACGGGCTCGTGGGCTCCCGTCGCTCGCCGGCGTAGGTCGGTTCTCGACGCAGCAGGCGTGGCGGCACGGCGTCCTTGATCACCGCGGGGTGGGGTGCACGGCGTCCTTGATCACCGCGGGGTGGGGTCAGAGTCGGGCGAGCTCGTCGGTGAGGTCGTCCAGCCCCAGGGAGCCGAGCGAGAGCGCGGCCGCGTGCCACGCGGGCAGGTCGAAGGGCTCGCCGCGGCGCTCGTGGTGCTCGCGGGCGGCGTCGCGACCCGCGAGCCAGGCCCGCTCACCGAGCTTGTAGCTGATCGCCTGTCCCGGCCAGCCGAGGTACCGGACGATCTCGCTGTCGAGGAAGGCGCCGTCACGGCCGCTGTGCGCGCCGAAGAACTCGCGGGCCACCCTCGGCGTCCAGACCTCGCCGGCGTGCAGGGGCGAGTCCGCGGGCACCCGCAGCCCGAGGTGCATCCCGATGTCGATGACGACCCGCACCGCCCGCATCTGCTGCGCGTCGAGGTACCCGAGCCGGGCCCCCTGCGCGGTGAGGTACCCGAGCTCGTCCATCAGGCGCTCGGCGTACAGCGCCCAGCCCTCGGTGGTCGCCGAGACCGACCCCACCGAGGTCTGGTACGTCGACAGGCTCCCGGCGAGCTGGGTCCAGCGGGCCAGCTGCAGGTGGTGGCCCGGCACGCCCTCGTGGTACCAGGTGCTGACGAGGTCCCACAGCGGGAACCGGGTACGCCCCAGCGTGGGCAGCCACGTGCGGCCCGGGCGGGAGAAGTCCAGCGTCGGACGCGTGTAGTACGGCGCGGCGGCGCTGCCCGGGGGCGCGATCATGGCCTCGACCGTGCGCACCGGTCCCTCGATCGCGAACTGCGTGCCGTCGAGGTCGGCGATCGCGGTGTCCATCATCTGCTGCAGCCAGGCCCGCACCGCGTCCACACCGGTGACGGACTCGCCGTGGGCGTCGAGGTGGCGCATCGCGGCGAGCGGGTCCGCACCGGGCAGCACCCGGTCAGCCTCGGCACGCATCTCCACGTCGAGTCGGCGGTACTCCGCCCACCCCCACGCGTAGGCCTCGGCGAGGTCGAGGTCCGCACCGGTGCTGAGCCGCGCCCCCACCGCATAGCGGTCGGCGCCGACGGCGTCAGGGGTACCAGCGGCGGCCGACAGGTACTCCCCCTCCATCCAGTCCCGGAGCCCGGCCGCGGCGTCGGCGGCGGCCGTGGCCGCGGCCGCGAGGTCCGAGCGCAGCGACCGCGGCGCCGCGTCGGGGGCACCGGCGACGAAGCCGTGGAACCACGAGCCGGTGTTGGCCGTGTCGGTGCCCGTGCCCGCAGCCGCGGTCTCGCCCAACCAGTCCGTCAGCTGGTCCGCCACGGTGGTGACCTGGCGCGGCGCAGCGTGCAGCCCGCGGCGGGACCCCTCGGCCAGCGACTGGCGGTAGCCGGTCAGTGCCTGCGGCACCTGGGCCATCCGGCGGGCGACGACCCCCCAGTCGTCCGGCGTCGCGGTCGGCATCATGAGGAACAGCTGGCGGACCTGCTGGTGCGGCCCGAAGACGTTGCGCACCGTCCGCAGGTGCTCCCCTGCCTCGGTGACCGCGAGCTGGGCGTGCAGGCGCTCGTGCAGCAGCCTGCGGGCGCGGCGGTCGTCGTCGTCCTGCTCGCGGGCGCCGGGCAGCGCCGCCAGGGTGGAGTGGGCGAGCTCGTCGTGGGCGTCCTGACCGGCGGGCGACAGGTCCGGTACCCGGTCGTCGCCGGGCACCAGCCCCAGTGCGGTCGCCACGAGGGTGTCGATCTCGGCGAGACGGGCGACGTAGCCGTCCGCCAGCTCGCGCACGGTCCCGCCGCCGTGGGACGCGGCGGGTGGGCTGGAGGCGGTCTGCTCGGCGTCCATGGCCCGCCATCCTGCCGCCGACCGGGTGAGCGCAGCCGGCCGGGGCGCGGGACGAGGCGACCACGGCGCGTTAGCGTGGTTCACCAGACCGGTGCTCGGGAGCCGGGCGGGGGCAGCGAGAGGACGGTACCGGGACCGTGTCGGGCACGACCGCCGCGGACGACGACGCCTGCGCGCCCGCCGGCGACCTGCCGGGCGTCGGGGTCGCCAGGGTCGACGCGGCCGGTCGGCTCGTCGCCGTGGACGACGTCCTTTCCGGCTGGCACGGCCGCACCCCCTGCGACCAGCTCGGCCGCCGCCTCGCCGAGGCCGTCCCCGACCTCGTCGGGGAGCTGGCCGACGTCGTGGACGACGTGCTGGCCGGCGGGCCGCCTCGTGAGGGTGTCCGCGTGCACCGCCACGGGGTCGCCGGGCCGGGATGGGTGGCATCGGTCCACCCGTGGCCGCTGCCCGACGGGGGCCGCGGCGCGCAGCTCGCGGCGATGCTGCTGCCCGCGGCGCGGCGGGTCGACGCGACGACCGAGCCGGCTGAGATGCTCGGCGCCGAGCGGCGACGGTTCGGCGCGCTGGAGCGACTCACGCTGGTCGCCCGCGCGGGCGAGGTGATGTCGAGCTCGCTGGAACCCGAGGTGGCGCTGGAACGGCTCTGCGACCTCGTCGTGCCCGACCTCGCCGACCACGCGTTCATCGACCTCGTGGACCAGGCCGGCCCGCGGCGTGCCGCGATCCGCCACGCCGACGGCCTGCAGGTCTCGCCGCACCTCGAGCGGCCCGTGGGGGCACTCGCCCGGTACCGGCCGGGCCACCCCGTGCGCGCGGTCCTGGAGGACGGCGAGCCGCTGCTCGTCAGCGAGGTCTCCGGGGACGGCACGCCGATCCCGCCGGGCGAGGACACGCTCTTCGTCACGGCGATGGGCGTGACGACGCTGATGGTGCTGCCGATCCGTGTCGCCGGCGCGACGCTGGGCACGGTCGCGCTCGCGTGCTCGGCGAGCAGGCGGCGCTACGACGCGGAGGACCTGCAGCTGGCTCGGAGTCTCGTCGACCGGGCGGCCACCGCGGTCGACAACGCTCTGCGCTACGCGGAGCAGCGGGCGACGGCCCTGGAGCTGCAGCGCAGCCTGATGCCGAAGCAGCTGCCGGGCGTCGAGGCCCTTGACGTGGCGTGGCGGTACGCCCCCGGGACCGCCGGCACCGAGGTCGGCGGCGACTGGGTCGACGTCGTCGAGCTGCCCGGGGGCCGGATCGCCGTCGTGGTCGGCGACGTGATGGGCCGCGGACTGCGGGCCGCGGCGGTGATGGGGCAGCTCCGCGCGGCGGTGCGCGCCCTCGCGGTCACCGATCCCCCGCCGGCGGACCTGCTCTCGCGGCTGGACCTCATCGTCGACGGGCTCGGGGACGACCAGATCGTCACGTGCGTGTACGCCGTGTTCGACCCGGCGCGCGGCAAGCTCACGCTGGCGAACGCCGGGCACCTGCCGCCGCTGCTGCAGCTCGACGGCAGGGTCTACCCCCTGGACGGCTCGTCCGGCGTGCCGCTCGGGGTGGGCGGCGTCGCCTTCACCGAGCGCGAGGCCCCGATGCCGGCGGGCGCGGTGCTGGCGCTGTACAGCGACGGGCTCGTCGAGCGGCGCGACCGCCACATCGACAGCGCCGTCAACGACCTCGCCGACCGGTTCCAGGCCGCGACCGGCACGCTGGAGCAGCGGTGCACCGCCGTCTTCGCGGCCGCGCCCGAGACCGCGGCAGGGGGATTCGGGGACGACGTCGCCCTGCTCCTGGTGAGCGCGACGCGGGAGCCCGAGGAGATCGCCCGGCGGACCTGGCTGCCTGCGGAGCCGGAGTCCGTGTCCGCGGCGCGGCGGTTCGCCGTCGCGGCGCTGCGCGGCTGGGAGCTCGACGACGAGACGCTCACCGAGACGGTGCGGCTCGTCGTCAGCGAGCTCGTCACCAACGCGGTCCGCTACTCCCGCGGCCGCCAGGTCGAGGTGCTGCTGCACCGCGTGCCCGGCTCGGTCCTCGTGGAGGTCGGCGACGGCGACACGCGCCCGCCGCGGATGCGCCACGCCAGCGTCGACGAGGAGGGCGGACGCGGTCTCGCCCTCGTGCAGGCGGTCGCGTCGGGCTGGGGCAACCGGACCACCACCGACGGCAAGGTGGTCTGGTGCCGGCTCGACGTCCCCGTCGCGTGAGCACCCTCCCGACCGGTGACGGCCGGGGGGAGCGCGCTGCCGCGGGCGGGCGGAACGGGGAGCCGGGCGCTCAGGCCTCGCGCGTGAGCCGGGTCCGACGGGGGTTCGCCACCGACGTCACGGTCGAGGCACCGTGGTCGGCGTCACGGTCGGCGGTGGGCTGCTGGGCGAGTGCGAGCACGGCGTCCTCCTCGAGGTCGAGCGGCGGCTGTCCCGACGTCTTCGATGAGTGAAACCTTAACGGGCCCAGGCCTCTCGGTCGCGCCGTGCGACCCGAGTGTGCGAGACCTCACGTCCGGGCCCCGGCCGCAGGGCTGGCCCCGGGGTGCAGCACGGTGATCCCCGCCGGGGCGGTGCCGGCGCCCAGCTCGGCCAGGGCGCGGCCGGCCTCGGCGAGCCCCAGCCGCCGCGTCACCATGCCCGCGACCGGCAGCTCGCCGGACCGCACGGCCGCCAGGAGCGGGGGGTAGTCGGCTGCGGCCATGCCGTGGCTGCCGAGCAGGTCGAGCTCGGCGGCGATCACCCGTTCCATCGGCACCACGGCCCGCCCCGCGGCGGGCGGGAGCAGGCCCACCTGCACGTGCCGTCCGCGGGGGCGCAGCGACCGGACGGCGTCGGCACACGTGGTGGGGCTGCCGAGGCAGTCCAGGGCTGCGTGGGCGCCGCCGGCGGTGACGGCGCGCACCGCCGAGGGCACGTCGCCTCGTGGGACGGCGGTCTCGTCCCCGGCGTCGAGGACCACCTCGGCGCCGGCGTCGCGCGCGCCGGCCAACGCGGCCGCCGACACGTCCACGGCCACCACCCGCGCACCGCGTGACGCGGCGACCGCCACGGCCGCTCGCCCCAGCCCGCCGCACCCGTGCACCGACACCCACTCCCCCGCCAGGACCCGGGCGCGGTCGACGACCGCGCGCCACGCGGTCGCCAGCCGGCAGCCGAGCGCGGCGGCGGTGTCGTCGTCGATGTCGTCCGGCAGGGCGACGAGGTTCGTGTCGGCGTGGTCCAGGGCGACGAGCTCGGCGAACGAGCCCCACGCGCTCGCACCGGGCTGCGTCTGCCGCGGGCAGACCTGGGCCCGGCCCGCGAGGCAGTGCTCGCACTCCCCGCAGCCGCACGCGAAGGGGGTCGTCACGCGCGCGCCCTCGGTCCAGCGGCGCACGTTGCCGCCCACCGCGACGACCCGGCCGGCCAGCTCGTGGCCGAGCACGTGCGGCAGGCGGACGCCGTCCTCGTGGCCCAGCCACGTGTGCCAGTCGCTGCGGCAGACCCCGGTGGAGTCCACGGTCACGACCACCCCGTGGGCTGCGGGCTCGGGATCGGGGACGTCGAGGACCCTCAGGGGTCCGCCGGGACGGTCGTAGACGGCGGCGCGCACGCCACGGAGTCTGCCCGCCGGTCCCGTGCCGGGCCCGTCGGGTGCTGCCCGGTCCGGCAGCCGGGTGGGAGGATGACGGCGTGATCAGCATCGTGACGGCCGAGCGCCTGCGGCAGGCGGGACTGGGGTGGACGCCGGCGGCCGGGGACCGCTTCGTCGTGCGGGAGCGCGACATGGACGAGGAGGTCTTCACGGTCTCGGACATGGTCGTGGAGCGACACCGGACCCCCACCGGCGAGCATCTGCGCTTCAACGGCACCACCGAGTGGGCGCTCGACCAGCTGCAGGTCGAGCAGGCCCTGTGGCTCCCGCGCGAGGAGCAGCTGCGGCACGCCCTGGGCGACGACCTCGTCGCGCTCGCCCGGCGGGACGGTGGCTGGGTCGTCACGACGGTCGACGGCGTGCTGCACGAGGCCGACGACCCGGCCGAGGCCTACGCCGCGGCCCTGCTGGGCGCCCTGCCCGACCGCGCCTGAGGGCTCGCGCCGGCGCGTGCCGGGCACGTGCCGAGCAGGTGCCGGCGGCTGACTCAGCCGGCGACGCCCGCGACCGCGTCCGGCACGGGCACGTCGCCGGCGGTGAGCTCCAGTACCATTCCGGCGGTCCGCGGCTCGTCGAGCAGGCCCGCCAGCACCAGCGCGACGTCGTCCCGCGGCACGTCAC
Source organism: Actinomycetales bacterium (assembly GCA_038206105.1). Taxonomy (GTDB): domain Bacteria; phylum Actinomycetota; class Actinomycetes; order Actinomycetales; family JBBRBF01; genus JBBRBF01. The sequence continues at coordinate 30,795 of JBBRBF010000026.1, forward strand.
CGCGCGGCACGGACGGCTCCAGCCGCACCCGCGCGGTGCCGGGGTCGTCGGTGAGGGCGCCAGGACGGAGCACCGTGAGGTCGAGGTCCGCGGCCAGCAGCGCGTCCTCAGCGGCGGCCTTCGCCGTGAGGTAGGCGGCGAAGGCGTCGCCGACGTCGTCGAGCTCGCCACGCCGGGCGAGGTCGGTGCCCATCGAGGACACGAGCAGGTAGCGGCGGGTACCGGCCTGCCGGGCGGCGTCGCCGAGCAGCACGGCACCGTCGCGGTCCACCGTCTCCTTGCGCGAGCTGCCGCTGCCCGGCCCGGACCCGGCGGCGAACACGACCGCGTCGACGCCGTCGAGGTGTCCGGCGAGCTCGTCGCGGTCGGCCTGCTCCAGGTCGCACACGGCGCCGGTGCCGCCGTCGGCGGCGACGTCGGCCACGTGGTCGGGGTTGCGGACCAGGCCGACGACCTCGTCGCCCCGCGCCGCGAGCAGGCGGGTCAGGCGACGGGCGATCTGGCCGTGGGCGCCGGCGACGGCGATGCGCATGGGTGCTCCTTCGGGGTGGGGACGTGGTCTTCAGGACGCGGTCCGGTTGGCCGGCGTCCGTTGTCGGGGGTCAGCACCGCCGGGCGGTGACGTCTTCCCGATCTCGGACGTCTTCCGCGGAACGGCTTCTGGCATGTCTTCCGGAGCTCGCACGCGACGGGCGGCCGGGCTCAGAACTCGCTCGAGGGCAGGTCACGCTCGTCCTCGGCGATCGCGCGCACCACCCGGGCGGCGACGGCGTCCGGGTCCTTGCCCTCGGGCAGCCGGGGTGCCGTGCCGGCCACCGGCCGGTCCGCGAGCCCGGTCTCGGTGTGGGGCGGGCGCACGTCGAGCACGCGGATCCGGCGGCGTCGCAGCTCGGTGGTCGCGGCGGCGTCGAACGCGGTGAGCGCCGCCTTCGACGCCGAGTAGGCGGCCATCCCGGCCGTCGGGTGCTCGGCGACGACGGCGGACACGTTGACCAGGGCACCGCCCTCGGGCAGGTGGGGCACGGCGGCCCGCGCCAGCCGGATCGGGGCCATCGTGTTGAGGAGCAGCAGCTCGTCGAGCACGTCGTCGTCGAGGTCGTCGAACCGGCCGAAGGCGACGACACCGGCGGCGTACACGGTGGCGTCGAGGCGACCGTGGCCGTCGAGCGCCGCCTGCACCGCGTCCCCGGGGGTCGCGGGGTCCCGGAGGTCACCGGTGGTGCGGGTGTGCTCGGGCCCGAGACCGACGGCGTCGAGCCGGGACCGGTCGCGGCCCTGGAGCACCACCGTGGCCCCGGCGTTGGCGAGCCCCCGGGCGACCCTGGACCCGAGGGCCCCGCTCGCTCCGGCGACGAGCACGACCTGTCCGTCCAGCTGTGTCGTCACGTCGGCGAGGCTGGCACGCGGAGCGGCGCACCGCACCCCGTGGCGACCGTCCTCATCGACCGGGCGGCTACAGGGCCTCCGCAGCCACGCGCAGGTCGGCGACCAGCGCCGCGTAGGCCTGCTCCCGGGCGTCGTCCGGCGTCCGCAGTACCGCCGACGGGTGCACGGTCGCCAGGAAGGTGCGGTCCCCGCGGCTGGTGGGTCGCGTCAGCAGCTCGCCGCGCTGCCGGGTCACCCGGAACTCGGGGCCGAGCAGGGCCTTGGCGGCGGTGGCTCCGAGCACGACGACGAGCTCGGGGTCGACGGCCTGCAGCTCGGCGACGAGCCAGGGGCGGCAGGCGGTGATGTGCGCCAGCTCCGGGGTCTGGTGGATCCGGCGGTTGCCCCGCGGGGCGAAGCGGAAGTGCTTGACGGCGTTCGTCACGTACAGCCGCCCGCGGGGCAGGCCGGCCTCGTCGACCGCGCGCTGCAGCAGCCGGCCCGCCGGGCCGACGAACGGCCGTCCCTCGCGGTCCTCGACGTCGCCGGGCTGCTCGCCGACCATCGCGACCCTCGCCGAGGGATCACCCGCCGAGAACACCACCTGGGTGGCCGGTTCCCACAGCTCGCACCCACGGCAGTCGGGGGCTGCGGCTCGCAACGCCTCGACGCCGGCGGATGCCGGTACCCAGGTGGCTGCGCCCGGCCGCTCCGGAACCTCCGCCATCTCAGCCATCTCAGCCGGTGCGGTCGGACTTGCCCTGCAGCCGGTCGATCATCTCCGAGGCCTCGGCCTTCGTGAGCTCGGCGGGGACGTCCTCACCGGCCTCGCGGGCCAGGGTCTCCAGGTAGCTGCGCTGCGGCCCGGTGGCGGGCTCGCCGCCGGTGGTCCACTGCTCGGTGGGCTTGCTGGCGTCGGTCGGGCTCGTCTGCTCGGGCTGCTCGCTCATGGCGACGACCCTAGGCAGGGTCGCGTGGGCTCGCGCGCCGACGGCGGCGTGCGCTGACGGTGGGCGAAGGTGTCCGACCGTGCACCTAGCCTGGCGGGCATGCCTCCCACCACCGGCACGGCCGGCAGCGACACCGCTCCGGCGCCGGGCACCACCCCGGGCACCACCCCGGTCACGACCCCGGTCACGACCCCGGACACGGCGGACCCGGGTGCGCTGCGCACCGAGGGCGAGCGGGTGCTCGCGGCGCTCGTGGGCTCCCCCGACGCCGCGTTCCGCGACGGGCAGTGGGAGGCCGTCGAGGCGCTCGTCGCCCACCGCCGCCGCGTGCTCGTCGTCCAGCGCACCGGCTGGGGCAAGTCCGCGGTCTACTTCGTCGCGTCCGCCCTGCTGCGCGCCCGGGGGCGCGGGCCGACGCTGCTGGTCTCCCCGCTGCTGGCCCTGATGCGCGACCAGGTCGAGGCGGCGCGACGAGCCGGCGTGCGGGCCGTCACGATGAACTCGGCGAACGCCCACGAGTGGGACGACGTCGTCGCCGCCCTGGAGGCCGACGAGGTCGACGTGCTGCTCGTGTCCCCCGAGCGCCTGACGAACCCCCGCTTCGCCGCCGACCTCGCCCCCCGGCTGCTCGCCGGCGCCGGCCTGCTCGTCGTCGACGAGGCCCACTGCGTCTCCGACTGGGGTCACGACTTCAGGCCCGACTACCGGCGGATCCGCGATCTGCTCACCACCACCGGTGACGTCCCGGTGCTGGCGACGACCGCCACGGCGAACGAGCGCGTCGTCGCGGACGTCGCCGAGCAGCTCACCGCCGGCGGCCACGAGGTGGACACCGTGCGGGGGGCGCTGGCCAGGGACTCGCTCCGGCTCGGCGTGCTGCAGCTGGACTCCGACCCGGCGCGACTCGGCTGGCTCGCGGCGCACCTCGACGACCTGCCGGGCAGCGGCATCGTCTACTGCCTGACGGTCGCCGCCGCCGAGGACACCGCGGCGCTGCTGCGCGACGCCGGCCACGAGGTGCTCCCCTACACCGGGCGCACCGACCCCGCCGACCGGGAGGCCGCCGAGGCGTCGCTGCGGGCGAACCGGGTGAAGGCGCTCGTGGCCACGTCGGCGCTCGGGATGGGCTTCGACAAGCCGGACCTCGGCTTCGTGGTCCACCTCGGGTCCCCCTCCAGCCCGGTCGCCTACTACCAGCAGGTCGGTCGCGCCGGGCGCGCCGTCGAGCGGGCCGACGTGCTGCTGCTGCCGGCAGCGGCGGACCGCGACGTGTGGCGGTACTTCGCGACGTCCTCGATGCCGCGGCCGGAGCAGGCCGATGCCGTGCTGACCGCGCTCGCGGAGGCGACGCGGCCGCTGTCCACCGCCGCCCTGGAGGCGGTCGTCGACGTCCGGCGCACCCGGCTCGAGCTGCTGCTCAAGGTGCTGGCGGTCGAGGGTGCCCTCGAGCGCGTCGGCGGCGGCTGGCGCTCCACCGGTCGGCCGTGGGTCTACGACGCCGACCGCTACGAGCGGGTCGCCCGTGCCCGCGAGGACGAGCAGGCGCTGATGCTGGAGTACCAGCGTGGCCGGGGCTGCCGGATGGCCTTCCTGCAGCGCGTCCTCGACGACCCGTCGGCAGCGGACTGCGGCCGCTGCGACCGCTGCGCGGGGCCCTGGTACCCCGACGACGTGCCCGGTGGCGCCCACGAGGCCGCCGACCGGCGGCTGCACCGCGCCGGGGTCGACGTCGAGCCGCGGCGGCAGTGGCCGACCGGCGCGAGCCGGCTCGGCGTCGAGGTGTCCGGCCGGATCCCCTCCGAGGAGCAGGTGGCTCCCGGGCGTGCCGTCGCCCGCTTCACCGACCTGGGCTGGGGCCAGGTGCTGCGCGCCCGCCTGGACGCTCCCGGCGCGAACGGGGAGCCGGCGCCCGACGCCGACGTCGACGACGACCTGCTGGCTGCCTCCACCCGGGTGCTCGCCGGCTGGGGCTGGGACCGCAGGCCCGCCGGTGTGGTCGCGCTGCCGTCCCGCACGCGGCCCCGCACGGTGGGCTCGCTCGCGGCCGGGCTGGCCCGGCTCGGGCGGCTCCCGCTGCTGGGGACGCTGGAACGCGTCCTCGACCACCCGGGCGGTGGCCGCGGCGGCAACAGCGCCTTCCGCCTCGCCGACGTCTGGGGCGCGCTGACCGTCCCGGAGGCCGTCCGTGCCGGGCTCGCCGAGCTCGGCGGCGAGCCCGTGCTGCTCGTGGACGACGTGATCGACTCCCGGTGGACCATGACGGTGGCCGGTCGCGAGCTGCGACGAGCAGGTGCCGGCCCGGTCCTGCCGTTCGCGCTGGCGCTGCAGGCCTGAGGGTCCCCTCGCCGCGGGTCAGGCGCTCGGGGCGACGATGCCGTACTCGTGGATCTTGCGGTAGATCGTGGCCCGCGAGATCCCCAGGGCGCTGGCGGCCTTCGCCTTGTCCCCGTGGGCGTCGACGAGGCTCTGCACGACGGCGTCGCGCTCCAGGGACTCCAGCTGGCTGAGCCGGCGCCGGCTGACCGCCCGCACCGCGGGCGGCAGATCATCTACCTGGACCATCCCCGCCCGGCGGTGCCGCACGACATCCTGCAGGGCGGCCCGCAGCTGGCCGGTGTTGCCCGGCCAGCTCCCGCGCTGCAGCACCTTCATCGCCTCGGACGAGCACACGAGCCGCTCGCCACCGCCGAGGCGGTCCAGCAGCCACGGCACGAGCTGAGCCAGGTCGTCCATGTGCAGTCGCAGCGGCGGCACCTGCACAGTCCCCGGGAAGTGCCGCAGCACGTCGACGACGGCGTCGGTGCTGGGCTCGGCGCCGATCGTCGCCGCCACCCACGGCGGGTCCTTCCGGGCCCCGTGGGCGTCCTTCAGGGCGGCCGCCACCTCGCGCAGCCGTGCGTCGCCCAGGGCGTCGAGGTGACGCAGCACGACCGCGCCTCCCCGTTCCCTCAGCGCGCGACGGAGCGACCCCGACCAGGCGTCGGCGGCGTCGGCGGCGTCCAACACGGTCAGCCCGCTGCCGGGGTGGTACCGGCGCTGCACGGCCTGGAGCAGCGCCAGCTTGCCGACGCCCGGTTCCCCCGCTACGGCCAGCCACTCCCCGGCGCGGTAGGCGCGCTCCACCTCGTCGCAGACCCGCAGCCACGTCGGTGACGAGCCGATGAGCCCGGGCAGCGGCACCCGCGGCGCAGCCTCCCAGCCGACGGGCTGCCCACCCGGGGTGTCGAGCAGCCGGACGTGCACGACGACGCCGCCCCGGGGGTTGTCCGGACGGACCGGCCGGCTGTACATCCGGGCGACCGCCCCCGACGGAAGGTCCGCCAGCACCGACGTACGGCGTGAGCAGGTGATCGCCTCGCCGGCGCGGGCGACCAGGGCGTTCTGGTCGAGCGGGTCCAGCGCGGTGCGTGCCGCGTCGTTGAGCATCACCACGTCTCCGCTGACCGCGACGACGATGCCGGGCATCCGGCGGCACGTGCGCAGGTACTCCGACAGCAGCTCCGTGTGCAGCGTGCCCTGGTCGGCCAGCAGGGCCTGGCGGATCTGCTCCGCCGTCGTCTTGGCGAGGGTCAGCAGGAGGGGCCCCGCGTCCTTGGCCCAGCAGGTCAGGTCGATCGCACCGACCGCGCGGCCGGTGATCGGGTGGCGGACCGGGACGGCGGCGCAGGCGAGCACCTCGAGGTTCTCCGCGTAGTGCTCGTGACCGAACACGTGTGCCGGGCCCCCAACCTCCAGCGCGGTGCCGATGCCGTTGGTCCCCACGAACTGCTCGGCGTAGTTGTAGCCCGGCGAGAGCATCACGCGGTCCAGGTAGCGGCCGAGGTCACCGTCCCCGGCGGTGCGCGTCAGCACCGCACCGGACGGGTCGGTCAGCACGATGCTCATCGGCTGCCCGTCGAGCTGGTCGCGCAGGCTGCGCAGCACCGGGTCGGCGCTGCGCTGCAGCGGGCTGTCGGTGTCGACCTCGGGGGCTGTGGGCTGTTCCACGCGGTCCGTGGCGACGTTCAGCGCCTTCGACCGGCGCCAGGACGCGAGGATCGTGCCGCGCACGCTGCCGGGTGCCACGGGCTCGGCGGTCAGGAACCGGATCCGGCTGCGCGCCACCGCCTCGGGAGCGGCCGGAATGAGCAGGTCCTGTCCGGCGGCAGTGTCGCGTCGTGCCCTGCCATCCTGCCGCGGCACCGCGTCGTCGGGTCCTGGGGTCACCGTCGAAGCCACCTCCACACGGCGCAGCCACACCGACACCGACGACCCGTCGCCGCCGGCGCGTGGGCATCCGCCTGCCGAACACTGTAGGCACGCACGAGGCCCCTCGTGTCTCAAACTGAGACTTCGGGCCCAGGTGGACCGGAGTACACCCGCACCAGGACCCGTCGCGGCGCGCACCCGCAGCACCCGAGGGTGCAGCACGCGAGTCCCTGCGACGACCAGGCGGTGACGAGCGGAGGCGAGGCAGTGGACTCCCCCAGGACGGACCCACCCGGGACGCCTGCCGGGTCACGGACCGGTGCCCGGCCACCGGACGAGGCGGAGACGTACAACCCCTGGAGCGTGGTCAACCTCGTCTTCACCCACCTGGCCCAGCAGGGTCTGCACCCCGTCCTCGGCGAGGCCGGCGACCCCGGGGGTCCCGCCCGCGACCTGCTGGTCGCGCTCGGCATCGAGCCCGCCGCCGAGGGGAACCGGGAGGTGATGCGCGACGTGCGGGCCCACCTGGCCGAGATCCGCACCGCGATGTTCGAGAGCGAGTGACCGTCCGACCACCGAACGAGACCGTCTCACGATGAGACGTTCGTCCCCTCCCGGGACGAGTTGCATGGATACCGCCAGAGCAGGTCTCCCTAGCCGTGATCGACTAGCCGATCCGAGGAGTACACCGCATGAGTCGCCAGAGCGTCGCGAAGGCTCACGAGAAGATCCAGGAGCTGGCCTGGGAGCCCCAGTACCACGACCCGGTCTCGCACTACGGCACGGACTACACCTTCCAGAAGGCCTCCAAGAAGGACCCGCTGAAGCAGGTGCTGAGGTCCTACTTCCCGATGCAGGAGGAGAAGGACCACCGCGTCTACGGCGCCTCCGACGGCGCCATCCGCGGCAACATGTTCCGCCAGGTCGAGGAGCGCTGGCTGGAGTGGCAGAAGCTGTTCCTCAGCATCATCCCGCTGCCGGAGATCTCGGCTGCCCGGGCGATGCCGCTGCTGTTCCGCACGGTGCCCAACCCCGAGCTGCACAACGGCCAGGCCATCCAGATGATCGACGAGGTGCGGCACTCGACGATCCAGCAGAACCTCAAGCGCCTGTACATGAACAACTACATCGACCCGGCCGGCTTCAACACCAGCCTGAAGAACTTCCAGAACGACTACTGCGGCACGATCGGTCGGCAGTTCGCGGAGGGCTTCATCACCGGTGACGCGATCACCGCCGCGAGCATCTACCTGACGATCGTCGCCGAGACGGCGTTCACCAACACGCTGTTCGTCGCGATGCCCGCGGAGGCGGCCGCGAACGGGGACTACCTGCTGCCCACCGTGTTCCACTCGGTGCAGTCCGACGAGTCGCGCCACATCAGCAACGGGTACGCCACGCTGCTGATGGCCCTTGCCGACGAGGACAACCACCAGCTGCTCGAGCGCGACCTGCGCTACGCGTGGTGGAACAACCACCGCGTCGTCGACGCGGCCATCGGCACCTTCATCGAGTACGGCACGAAGGACCGCCGCAAGGACCGCGAGAGCTACGCCGAGATGTGGCGCCGCTGGATCTACGACGACTACTACCGCAGCTACCTCGTGCCGCTGGAGAAGTACGGGCTGGTCATCCCCCACGACCTGATCGAGGAGTCGTGGAACCAGATCTGGAACAAGGGTTACGTGCACGAGGTCGCGCAGTTCTTCTGCACCGGGTGGCTCGCCAACTACTGGCGGATGGACCCAATGACCGACAAGGACTTCGAGTGGTTCGAGTACAAGTACCCGGGCTGGTACGACAAGTACGGCGCCTGGTGGGAGAACTACAACCGCCTCTCGATGCCGAACGGGCACCACCCGATCGTGTTCGAGGACGTCCAGTACCAG
>JBBRBF010000027.1:0-38870 GCA_038206105.1 Actinomycetales bacterium
GAGCCCGCATCGGAGTGTTGGATCAGTTGCCCGGGCAGGACGGGGTGGCCGTCGCGGTCGCGCTGCCACAACGCCATCCGCAGCGGTGTCATCACCAGGTCGATGGCCTTGGAGGTCGAGGCGTGCCAGGCCACGATCCTCAAACAGGAGCGGCATCAAACCTGGGACGCTTCAGGATGGCGAGGATGGCGGTCGGGTCGAGGGCGGCTGCGCGTCGGGCGGCGGCGATGTTGGCGACTCCGGCCAGTCGTAGGACGGTGGTGACGACGTTGCGGATGGCCGCCAGGACTGCGGGTGCGTTGCCGGTTCGGATCCTGCTGGCATCTTCGCGGTAGGTGACGTCGCGGACCCAGTGGATGCTGTTCTCGATCGACCAGTGGCCGCGGACCAGGTCGGCGAGCTTGGTGTCGTCGGCGTGCTCGGGGCCCAGGTTGGTGATGCCGTGGACGGTTTCCTTGCGGGTGCGTTGGCCGTCCAGGCCGCCGGTGTGCCGGGTGATCCGGAAGACCTGGGCGGCGCCGGGGAAGGCGATCCCTGTGGCGGGGGCCACGGTGATGAGGCGTTCCTCGGTGCGCCCGTGCCCGCGGGATCGGGCCCTGGTCGGGGCGCGGTCCTCGGCGGTTTCGTGTGCGTGGAGCTGGTCGCGGATCGAGTCCAGCAGAGTGGGCTGGTTGGCCTTGACGGTCATCACGTACCCGGCCCCGGCGTCGTGCATCAAGGTGGCGGTGGCGTGTTGGGTGTGCAGCGCGTCGGCGGTGAAGACCATGGTGGTCAGGTCGTGTCCGGCGGCGCGTAGGTCGTCCAGAAGGATTGCCACCATGGGTATCTCGTTGGTCTTGCCGGGGACCTGACGTTGCGCCAGGACAACCGGGACCTGGTGGGTCGCGGCGGCCAACAGGTGCGGCGCCCGCCCCCCGGCGATCCGGGCGCCGCGCACGGTCTTGCCGTCGATCGCGACCGCCACCGGGGTGCCCGGTTCGCCAGGGATGGTGAAGATCGGTGGGTCGCGGCGGATCCCGGTTGCGGCGCTGCGTGAGTACGTGGAGCGGCTGGTCGATCGCGGGGCGGCGTGAGGCGATGCCCGGACGGAGCCGGTTCGGGTCGGTGCGCCGCCTGGCGTCGGGGCGGTACCAGGCGCGGTACTGGACGCCGGACGGGGTGCGGATCTCGGCGGCGGAGACCTTCGATCGTGAGCGGCAGGCGTACGACTGGCTGGCCGAGGCCCGGGCGGCGTTGTCGCGCGGTGTGTGGGTGGACGAGCGTCGGGCTCGGATCGCACTGGGAAGTGGACGGATCAGTGGCTGGCCTCGACGACGTCGCATCTGAAGCCGAAGACGCTGGCGTGCTACCGGAGCCTGACGCGGACGGTGGTGAAGCCGACGCTGGGCCGGGTGCCGGTCGGGGATCGGCGGCGGTCGCAGGTGCAGGCGTGGGTGGCGTCGCTGTCGGCGCAGGGGATGTCGGCGTCACAGATCCGGCCGGCGTTCCGGTTGGTGGCGCAGGTGATGAAGGCGGCGGAGCTGGACGCGATCATCGTCCGGAACCCGTGCGCCGGGATCCGGCTGCCGCGGATCAAGGAGCACGAGCCGACGGTCCTGACGCCCGAGCAGGTAGCGACGCTGGTGTCGCAGCTGGCGGAGCCGTTCGACCTGTTCGTGCTGACGCTGGCGTACACGGGTCTGCGGTTCGGTGAGGGCGCCGGTCTTCGGCAGCGGTTCGTGCGGCCGGCTGACCGGCTGCTGTTGGTGGCGGGCTCGTTGTCGGACGCGGACGGGGTTCTGTCGTTGCAGGAGCCGAAGTCGCATCAGCATCGTTTGGTGACGCTGCCGGCGTTCCTGGCCGACCGCCTCGCCGAGCTCCTGGCCGGTTTGGAGGGGTCGGACGTCGAGCAGCTGGTGTTCACGAACCCGGGCGGGTTCCCGGTGCGGCACCAGAACTTCATGCGCCGGCACTGGTACCCGGCGTGTGGGCGGGCAGGGGTGGTGGCCACTCCGCACGCGCTGCGGGCATCCCACGCGACGTGGCTCTACGACGCGGGGTGGTCGCCGGTGGAGATCGCGGCGCGATCGGGGCACGAGGGCGCGACGGTGACGACGAAGCACTACGCGCGGCGAGTGGTGGGCCGGGACGTGAAGATCGCTTCGGGGCTCGATGGCACGTTCCGGCGCGTGGCGTCCGGTGGCTCTGGGCACGCGGAGGGCACACGTGGCACGCCGGGTAGTGGCGACGACGGCGCCGGGGGACGGATGTGAGGTCTGACCTGGGGAGAGGCTGGTGCCCCCGAGAGGACTCGAACCTCCGACACACGGTTTAGGAAACCGTTGCTCTATCCCCTGAGCTACGGGGGCGGGGACCCCCGGGCGCGGTGTGGCAGCCGCTCCGGTCGGCGGGCGCAAGGCTACCGGTCGCTGAACACGGGCCCTCACGCGCTCCGCGGCCGGGTGCGGATCCGGAGCACGACGACTCCGGCGAGGATCAGCAGCACCGCCAGCCCGTCGGTCGGGCCGATCGGCTCACCCACGAGCAGCCACCCGATCGCGAGCGCCACGACCGGCGGCACGTACGTCGCGCTCGACGCCGTGATCGCTCCGAGCCGGTCGACGATGACGTAGTAGAGGATGTAGGCGAGCCCGGTGCCGAGGAGTCCGAGGCCGACCACCAGCGCCACCAGGGCCCGCGGGTCGCCCCCGAGGGCTGTGATGCCGTCCATGTCCGTCACGACGGCGAGCGTCGCCAGGCCGATCCCCATCTGGTAGGTGGTCAGCGCGGCCGCGGGGATGCCGAGGCCCACCACGTACCGGCGGGCGTAGACGAAGGACAGACCCACGCTCGCCGAGCCGAGCAGCATGTAGGTCACCCCGACGGGGTCCACCGAGCCGGCGGCGTCCCAGGGCCGGGCGATGAGCAGCACCCCGCCGAACCCGACGAGCACGCCGACGAGCCGTACCGGCGTGATCTGCTCGCTGCGCAGCAGCACCGCCGCGCTGACGAACGAGAACAGCGGGATCGCGCCGCTGAGCGCGCCGGCGATGCCGGAGTCGAGCAACGCCGTACCGGCGGCGAAGGCGAAGTAGTACACGCTCGTCGCGAGCACGGACATCACTGCGAAGTGGTGCACGTGCCGCAGGTGGCGCCGCGAGAACGCCCCCCGGCCCGCCGCGTAGACGAGCACCGGGACGAAGCCGAAGAGCACCCGCAGTAACGTGATCTGCGCGGGCGTGATCGTCTCCGAGGCCCACTTCATGAAGATGAAGTTGCTGCCCCAGATCAACCCGAGCGCGACGAACGCGACCGTCGCCCCGTTGATCACGCCCCGGAGTGTGGCAGGAGGCTCAGCGCACGCTGAACGAGCGCACCACCCAGGGCAGCTCCTCGCCCTCGCCGTCGGAGTCGTCGGGCACGCGCACCGCCATCGTCCAGTCGCCGGCGGGTACCACCCGGTCGACCGCCCACGTGCCCGGCTCGCCGTTCGCGCCGGTGAGGGCGAACCCGCTCTGCGCCAGCGTTCCCGCGCCGTCGCGCAGCTCCCAGAACAGCATCCCCTCGGGCGCCGTGCCGCTGCCGGCGAAGCGGACGGTCCCCTCGGTCAGCCGGGCCCCCTCGCGCGGCGACTGGACCGTCAGGGTCGTGCCCGGCGCCGGCGCCGGCTCCGGTACCGGTTCGGGCGTCGGCGTCGGCGTCGGCGTCGGCGTCGTCGTGGTCGTCGGCGCCACCCCGTCCACCGAGACGGCGACGGTCGCGCCGGCGGCGCCGACCTCCTCGACCGTCACCGCGAACCGGCCGCCGGCGGTTGTGAACGACTGCGCCACAGGCAGGTTCGCGGAGTAGTCGCTCGTCGAGCCGGACGGCGTCACGTCGAGGAGCAGCGACGCACGGGCACTTCGCGGGTTCACCCGCCGCACGAGCACCCCGCTGCTCAGCGAGCGGTAGTTGCCGCCGTCCAGCCACGAGTCCCGACCGGCGCGGGCGCGGAACTCCACCCAGTAGGTGACACCCCCCTCGACGACCTTCAGCGCGCGCAGCCCCGTCAGCGACGACACGGGGGCGAGCACCGCCCGCGTCGGCGCCGCCACGTCGACCCGGTCCCCGCCGGTCATCGCGCCGAGGAACGTCGCGTGCTGCGACGTCAGCGTGCCGAGGTACGGCCACGAGATGCCCATCACGTCGTAGAAGTCGCGGTACCCCTGCTCGACGCAGCCGCTGCCCCACGACGTGCCGGACCACGCGCCGTCCGCTCCGCCGGAGCACACCAGGCCGTCGGAGTGGCTCAGCCCCATGTTGTGTCCGAGCTCGTGGGCGACGAGTGACGTCCTGGTGCCGCGCACGTACGCCCGCCCACCCGACGTCGTCCCCGACCCGACCGTGCCCAGCCCCGCGTAGCAGCTCGGCAGGTTCGTCGCTGTCGTGACGTAGAGCAGCAGGTGCTTGCCCGGACCCGCGGTCCAACCGGTGCGGGCTGCCGCCTCGTTCCACATCCCCGTCGCGTCCGCGCACGTCGCGGAGCTCGTGTACCAGTCCTCGGTCCGCGTGACCGAGAACGAGACCGCCTGCCGTGTCTGGTCCGACCAGAACCCCGACACCGGGCCCTCCACCGCGGCCACCACGTCGGCGAGGGTCGCTGAGTCCCGGACGGCGCCGGCGGGGGCGACCATCGCGATCGTCACCTCGTGGGCTGCCGCCGCCGGCAGCGCCGCCTGCACCTCGTCGACGGGCTCGCCGGGGGCGAGGACGTCTGCGGCGAGCACGTCGCGCCCGCCCTCCGCCGCCCGCTGCGGGTCGTCGGAGCCGGTCGCGGGCGTCTCGTCGCCGAGCCGTGCCCGCACCCAGGCGTTGCCGCCGACGTCGTCCAGCGCGGACGACGGCACCTGCACCTGTTCGGTCCCGGTGTCCAGGTACGTCAGCAGTGCGGGCTCGTCGTCGTGGGAGCCGCCTTCGGCGGCGTCGGGCTCGGCCCAGGCCCGCAGGACGGCGCCCTCGATCGTCGCCGGCTCGGCGGGCTTGGCGGGCTCGGCGGGGTCGGCGGGTGCAGCAGGGGCAGCGGGGGCAGCGGGGTCGGCCGGGTCGGCCACGTCGTGATCGGCGCTGTCCGTGGGGGCGGCGGCGCCGCGCCGCGGGGTCACCGGACTCGGCGGTGTGGGCCGCCCTGCGGCGCCCGTACCGGACGTCGTGGCGGGTCCGCCGGCAGGCGCGTCATCGGGCGGCGAGGACCCCGTCACCTCCTCGGGGGTCGACGCACCTGTCGGCGCCGGGGCGGCGTGGCCGGCCTCGGGGGCCCCCTGCGTCGTCGCGCGGCCGGGTCCGGTGTCGCCGGGGACCGTGGCACCACCGCCCACGGCACCGTCCGCGACGTCGTCCAGCCCGCCGTCCGTACCGGTGCCCGCTGCACCGCCGTCCGCCGGGTCGCCGGGGTTGCCGGTCGCGTCGAAGGCACCGGGGTCGGCAGGAGCCGCCTGCGCGGTCGCGGGGCCCGTGGGCCGTGCCTCGGGCGGTCCGGCGGGGGAGTCACCCCCGGAGCAGGCGGCGGCGAGCAGGGCGACGACCAGGGCCGGCCCGGCGAGCGCCCGGGCCGGGCGGGCGGCGCGGGCAGGGGGCGTCGACATCGCGGCGGGTCCTCGTCTCGGTGCGGGGTCAGGGGGCCTGCGGGGTGGCTGTCGGCAGGAAGAGCGACGACCTTGAGCCGTCCGGACGGTCACGTCTGGGCCGGTATTTGACCGTTTGACTTTTCAAGGGGCAGACTCTGTGGTGGCAGTGCGCACCGTCAGCCCCCTGCGCGGTGCGCACTGCCCCTCACCGCCGCCGCGGGAGCTCTCCCGCCGCAGTGCCAGGCCGTGGTCCGACGGTCCTCCAACGTGATGCGGAACCCCTCGTGGGGCGCCCCGCCCCCCTCGGCCCGGCGCCGGTCCGCCCGCCGTCCACCGGTAGCGTTGCCCGGTGACCGACTGGCAGGACGCGCCGGCTCGCGCCGGCGACGTCCCCGGTCCGGAGCCGCTGGCGGTGGTGCGCGGCTGGCGCGAGGACCTCGCGTCGATGGCCCGCCCCGATCCGCTGCTCGACCTGCGCGACGACCACCCGGGCACCCTCGACGTGACGCGGGCCCACCCGTCCGGGATGGCCCAGATGCTCGCCGGCCGCGCGACCCCGCTCTCCGCCCTCTTCCGCGAGCAGGGGGCACTGTCACGGGCCCGCTCCAGCCTCCGCGACGTGCGCCTCGCCGCGTCGCAGCTGTCCGACGCGCACGGCATCGACGGCTGTCGGCTCGCCGTGGGTGTGCTGCAGGCCCGCGCCGTCGGGACGGTCGGCCCGGTGCGGATCAGCGCGCCGGTGCTGCTGCGCCGTGCGGCGCTCGTGACCCGCGGCGCCGCCAGCGACGACGACGTGGCCCTCGGCTCGGACCTCGTCGCCAACCCGGCGCTGCTGCGCTGGCTGGCGAGCGCCGGCGTCGAGGTCACCGGTGACGAGCTCGTCGACCTGGCCCTGGGCCGCCACGGCCTCGACCCGCGACCCGCGCTGGCCCTGCTGGAGCGCCGGGCCGGGCACCTGGAGGGCCTCTCCGTGCAGGCTCGGCTGGTGCTCGGGCTGTTCGCGGACGTCGTGCCCGCCATGGTCGCGGCGCTCGACGACGTCGCGGGCCGGCTGCGCGAGCACGACCTCGTCGCCGCGCTGGCCGGTGACGCGCCGGCCGCCGACCGGCTCCGGGCCTCTGCCCGGGCCACCGCCGCGTCCGACGCGGTGCCGGCGAGGCCGCTCGCGCGCGAGCCCGCGCCGCCGGCCGTCGTCGACCTCGACGCCGACGCCCGGCGCGCCCTGGCCCACGTGCTCGCCGGGAACTCCCTGCGGGTGGAGGCGCCGCCGGGCACCGGGGCGACGCAGCTCGTGGCCGCCGCCGTGGCCGGCGCCGCCGCCCGCGGCTGGCGCACGCTGCTCGTGTGCCCGCAGCGCCACGAGGTCGCGGACGTCGTGCAGCGCCTCGCGGACGCCGGCCTGCCCGCCCTGGTAGACGACGGCAGCGCCCGTCCCGCCCGTCCCGCCGGGCCCGCCACGGCCTCGGACGGCCGCACCGCCGCCGGCCACGAGGTCGTGGCCCGGTCGGCACCTGCGGCGGATGCCCCTGCGCAGGCGCCGATCCCGGCCCAGACCCCGGCCCAGACCCAGACCCCGGTTCAGGCCGCGTCGGACGAGCCGGCAGCGCCCTCACCCGAGGCGGACCTGCGCCGACGTCACGAGACCCTGCACGCGCCGGACACGTGGTGGGACGTCAGCCTGCTCGACGCGCTGCGCGCCGTGGCGGCGCTCGCCGCGTCCGCCAGCCGGCCCGGCACCTCCGCGCGGATGCCTTTGGACGGCGCGCTGCGCGTGCGCGCGGACCGCGCGGACGTCGGGCAGCGGCTCGTCGCCCTGGCGGGGCTCGGCGCGTTCGACCCCGCGCGCGACCACGGCCCCTGGGCCGGCGCCGCGGTCCGCGACGTCGACCACGCCCGCCGGCTGCTGGACGCCGTCCGGCGCGCGGCCGCCACGGGGCTGCCGGCCGCGGCCGCGGCGAGCCGCCAGGTCGCCGAGACCGCCGGCCTGACCCCACCGGCCACCCTCGCCGCCGCCGTCGAGCAGGTCGAGCTGCTGACCGAGGTGCAGGACACGCTGTCGCGCTTCACCCGCAGCGTCTTCGAGCGTCCCGTGGAGCAGATGGTGGCAGCCACCGCTCCGGCGGCCCGACGGGAGCAGGGCCCGCAGATGGGCCTGCTCGAGCGGCGCCGGTGGCGGCGCGAGGCCCAGGGGCTGCTGCGGCCGGGTGTGCGCAGCGGCAACCTGCACGCCGCGCTGGAGCGGGCGGCCGACCAGCGCCGCCGCTGGCAGTCCCTCGGAGGGGCCGGTGGCTGGCCGCTGGTGCCGGACGGGGTGGGCGCTGCCGCGGACGCCGTCGCGCGGGTCCGCGCCGACCTCGCGGTGCTCGAACCGGTGCTCGCGACGACCCCGGCGGGGGCCGACCTCGACCGGGTGCCGCTGGATGTTCTGCACGGTCGGCTCGACCGGCTCGCCGGCACCGCCGACCTGCTGCCCGCGCTCGGCGAGGAGTCGGTGCTCCTGGCCAGGCTCCGCGACGTCGGCCTGACCTACCTGGTCGCCGACCTGCGGGCCCGGCACGTCCCGGTCGACCGCGTCGAGGACGAGCTCGACCTGTGCTGGTGGCGCACGGTGCTGGAGGCCCTGCTCGGCCGCCAGAGCGCGCAGGGCGCCGCGGAGCTCACCGGCGCCGGTCTCGCCCGGGCGGTGCAGCACGCCACCGACGCGGCCGCCGCCGCCCGCGACGCCGTCGCAGCGTCCGTGCGCCGCTCGACGACGGACCGTGCCTCGCCCGACGGTGCGCCGTGCCGCGCGCGCGGCCCCTACCAGCCCGGCCCCCCGGGGACCGGATACGACCTCGTGGTGCTCGCCGGCGCCCACCGCACCGGCACCGCCGAGGCCGCCGCCGCCCTCGCACTCGCGCCCCGCGCGCTCGTCGTCGGCGACCCGGACGGTGCGGCCCCCACCGTGCCGCGGCTCGGTCAGGCCGAGGAGCGGGACGAGCCCCTCACCCCGCGCCGCAGCGTGCTCGACGACTCCGCGACCCTGCTCCCGACGGTCCGGCTGCGGTGGCAGCACCGGACCACCGCCGAGCTGGCCGACCTGGCCGATGCGGTGACCGGCAGCGGCCCGGACGCCACCGGTGCCGGGGACGCCCCGACCGGTGACGTCTCGCAGGACGCCCCGCTGGACGCATCGGTCGGCCCCGGTGCGGTGCGGGTCCCGGGCCCCGAGGGGACGGCGGCGCTGGCCGCCGAGCACGTGGGCGGCGAGGGCACGGTGCCGGCCGGCGCCCGGGACGGCGAGGTGGCCACGACGGTGCGCCTCGTGCTCGACCACGTCGTGCACCGGCCGCAGGAGTCGCTGGCCGTCGTCGCGCTCACCCGGGCCCACGCCCGCGGGGTCGCCGACGTGCTGCGCGCCGAGCTGCCCGACCACCCGGCCGCGGCGCGGGCGCTGGCGCGGGCCGCGGCCGCCCCGGAGCCGTTCGTCGTCACCGACTGCACGCGCGCCGAGGACGCCGTCCGCGACACCGTCCTGCTCACCGTCGGCCACGCCCGCGGACCCCGCGACCGGGGCAGCCACCCGCTGGGGGCACTCGACGGCCCGGACGGCGCCCAGCAGCTGCGCCTCGCGGTGACGCGCGCCCGGCGGCGCCTGACGCTCGTCGCGGGTCTCGGCGTCGGCGACCTCGGCACGACCCGGCTGCACCGCCCCGCCGGCCGTGCCCTCGCCGCGCTGCTCACCGCCCTGTCGCCGACCGACGAGGTGGCGACGACCCCGGCGCCGGTCCCGCACCACCAGGGCGCAGGGGACGGCGAGGTGGACGGCGACGCGGACGGCGACCCGGTCCCGGAGGTGCTGCTGGACGACCTCGGGACCCGGCTCGCGCGCCGCGGCGTCGCGGTGCGTCGCGGCGCCGACCCGGGCGAGCCCGACCTGCTCGTCACCGGTCCGGATCAGGACCCGGTCGCCGTGGTCAGCGACGCGCTGCCGCCGGCGCCGGGTGCCACGCTGTTCGACCGGCACGTCCGGGTGCCGCAGCAGCTGTCCCGGCAGGGGTGGCGGGTCGTGCGCGTGGCCGCGGTCGACCTGTTCGGCGACCCCGAGGCCGTCGCCGACCGGGTCACGGGGCCGCTGTGAGCGCGGGCGGTGCGGCCGCGGGCGGGGAGCCCCGGGGAGGCGCGCGACCCCGGTCCGCCGACCAGCGGAGCGACGCCGCCGAGCCGCCGGTGCTGCCCGACCGTGCCGCCGACGACGCCGACACCGGCTGGGGCGACCGGGTCGAGGACGACGACGACCGCTGGCAGGCCGAGCGCCCACCGCACTGGGAGTGACGTCAGACCTGGCCGCGGCGCTCGGCGAGCAGGTCGCGGATCTCCTGCAGCAGCGCCACGTCCTCCGGCGTGGCCTCGACCTCCTCGACCTGGCCCGCCCTGCGGCGTGCCAGCAGCCGGTTCATCGGCAGCACGATCACGAAGTAGACGACCGCCGCGACGATGAGGAAGTTCACGATCGCCGACACGACGGCACCGAGGTCGACGAACGTCGCCGCGTCCTGCGCGCGGAGGAAGAAGCCGAGGCCGGGGGTGTCCGCCGAGCCGACGGCTGCCAGCAGCGGCGCGACCACCCCGTCGGTGAACGCGGTGATGACCAGTCCGAACGCGCCGGCAATGACGACCGCGACCGCGAGGTCGACGACGTTGCCGCGCAGGACGAACGGAAACCTGTGAGCATACTGCCTCCTGAGGCGGTGGTGGTCCCCGTCGCGCCCCCCGGGCGCCGCAGCGTAACCGTCGGGGGAGCAGCCGTCGGAGAGCAGCGTCCGAGGCGGCCGCGGCACGCCTCGCCGCGACGTCACGGCAGCAGCACGACGGAGAGCGGGCCCGCCGCCTGGGCCCCGGCGACGGCGCGTGCCTGCTCGGGTCGCACGGCGACCAGTGCCAGCGCCGCCTGGTCCCCGGTCCCCAGTAGGTCGCCCTCGGGCAGCCGCACGTCGAGCACGACGGCACCGGTGGCCACGACGCGTGCGGCTTCGCTGCCACCCAGCTCGACCGGGCCGGGCGCGAGCAGGTCGATCGCGTCGCCGGGCTCCAGCAGGTCGGCGGTCAGCGGCTCCGGCAGCAGCACCGTCGTGGCGACCGTGCCGGGCGGGGCGCCCGCGAGCACTCCGCGGCCGCGGACACGGACGTCGGTGACCGGTTCACCGGCACGGACCGGGGCGGCGAGCGTGCTGCCGGCGGGCTCGTCGACGACCCCGTCGGGCACCGCCGCGGGGGGCAGGTCGACGACGCGCAGGTCGGCGTCGGTGAGCGCCGTCCCGGCGGCGAGGTCGGCGTCGGCGACGACGACGGGCACACCCGCCGGCGGGGCGGCCGTGGCCGCCCGCGTCGCCGTGCCCGCGGCGGCGGCGAGGGCGAGCACGGCCAGCAGCCGGCGGTGGCGCCTCAGCAGCCGCAGACCCCACCGCGGCAGGCGGGCGACCGCCCCGCCGCCCGCGGGTGTCACGGCAGCTCGAAAGGCAGCGCCAGCCCGTCGAGGGCGTGCCGGCACGTGCAGTCCGGACCGTCCGGGTCGTCGTCCGCCGCGGTCGGCAGAGCCGCGACGGCCGCGGCCACGAGCGCCTTGACCCGCTCGACGTTGCGGGCGAACACCGCCAGCACGTCAGCGTGCGTGACGTGGTCCCCGGCGCCCGGGACCCCGGCATCGTGGTCGGTGACGAGGGCGGCCGTGGTGTAGCAGAGGGCGAGCTCCCGGGCGAGCGACGCCTCGGGCATCCCGGTCATGCCGACGACGTCCCACCCCGCGGCGGCGTGCCACCGCGACTCCGCCCGGGTGGAGAACCGCGGCCCGTTGACGACGACCAGCGTGCCCCCGCCCACGACGCGCTCCGGGCCGCCCGCCGTCCCCGCGCCGGAGAGGACCGCGGCCCGGCCCTGCGGGCAGTACGGGTCGGCCAGGGCGACGTGCACCACGGGCCCGACCCCGTCGTAGACCGTGTGCTCGCGGCCCCACGTGCGGTCGACGACCTGGTCGGGGACGACGAGCGTGCCCGGCCCCAGGTCCGCGCGCAGCGACCCGACGGCGCAGGGGGCGAGCACCTGCCGGACGCCGAGCGCGCGCAGCGCCCACAGGTTCGCCCGGTAGGGCACGCGGTGCGGGGGGAACCGGTGGTCCCGCCCGTGCCGGGGCACGAACGCCACCCGGCGCCCGGCGACGTCACCGACGACCGGGGGCTCGCTGGGCGGGCCGAATGGTGTGTCGACGGGCACTTCGTGTGCGTCGTCGAGGAAGGCGTAGAAACCCGATCCGCCGATGACCCCGACCGCGGCGTGCCCTTGGCTCATGCCGGAGACCGTAGGCGCCGGCCGGGTGCTACCCGAGCCGGCGGGGTCCACGGGGGACGGGCAGGCAGCTGCGTCTCGCTGTGGGCGGCTCCCGCCTCAGGCGGCCGAGCCCTTGGCGCCCGCACCGGCCGTCGCGCGGCCGGAGCCAGAGCCGCCCGACCCCGAGCCGTTCGCCCCCGAGCCGTTCGACGCCGAGCCGCTGGAGCCCGCACCCTTCGACCCGGAACCGGCCGAGGACTCCTTGCCCGACTCCTTGCCGCTGGAGTCCTTGCCCGAGTCCTTGCCGCCGGACTCCTTGCCGCCGGACTCCTTGCCGCCGGACTCCGTCGAGCCCGCCGAGGAGTCCTTGCCCTCCTTCGACCCGGAGTCGTCCTTCGACCCGGACTCCCCGGAGCGGGGCTCCGAGCGCGAGTCGGTGCGGTAGAAGCCCGACCCCTTGAACACGATCCCGACCGTGTTGAACAGCTTGCGCAGCCGCCCGGAGCACTCGGGGCAGTCCGTCAGGGACGTGTCGGAGAAGGCCTGGTGCACCTCGAAGCGGTGCTCGCAGGTGGTGCAGGCGTAGGCGTAGGTCGGCACGGCGGGGTCCGCCTTTCACGTCCTCGGCCCAGGGCGGCGTCCCGCCCAGGGCTCGGTGGTGGCTGCCCGGCACCCGGTAGGTGCTGGCACTCGCAGCTCGGGAGTGCCAATCATAACGTCTCGCCGGGCCCCTGGCCTTCCCTCGGGCGCCGTCCCCTCGTCCGCCGGGGCGGGTCGCCGTCGTCGGGCGTGCCGTGCCACTGCGCGAGGCGGCCGCCGCGGCTCACGGCGCGCAGGCGCCGCTCCGCCGCCTCCCGGGCGGCCGCGGCCGCGACGACGAGGAGCGCGTCGCCGTGGCGCAGCACGGTCGTGGGCTCCGGCACCGCCGCCGTGCCGTCGCGCACGACGAGCGTGACGTTTGCGCCGGGTGGCAGCCGCAGCTCGAACAGGGCGACCCCGTGCAGCTGCGACGAGGGGCCGATCCGCACCTCGAGGACCTCCGCGTCCAGCGCGCCCAGTGGCGAGGACTCCACGTCGAGGTCCAGCGCCTCGTCGCCGGCGAGTCGCAGCGCCCTCGCCACGGCCGTCAGCGTCGGCGCCTGCACGAGGGTGAAGACGACGACGAGCACGAACACGAGCTCGAACAGGCCGTCCCCTCCCGGGGCCCCGGCCGTCGCGGGCACGGTCGCCAGCACGATGGGCACGGCGCCGCGCAGCCCGGCCCACGACAGGAACACGTGGTCGCGCCAGCCGTAGCGGAACCAGACCACGGCCACGAGCACCGACAGCGGGCGGGCCACGAGCAGCAGCACGGTGCCGACGACCAGCGCCGGGACGATCTGCGCGGGCACCCCCGCGGGGGAGACCAACAGCCCGAGCATCACGAACAGCCCGATCTGCGCGAGCCAGCCCAGGCCCTCGGCGAAACCGCGCACCGCCTGCCGGTGCGGCAGCGACCGGTTGCCCAGCACGAGCCCGCACGTGTAGACCGCGATGAACCCGCTGGTCTGCAGCACGGCCGCGGCTCCGTAGGCCAGGCCGCACAGGGCCATCACCGCGATCGGGTACAACCCCGACGCGGGCAGGGCCACCGCCCGCAGCCGCGCCGCCCCGACCCAGCCGATGGCCACCCCGATCATCGTGCCGCCGACGAGCGCCAGCACGGCCCCCACGGCGACGAGCCACCACGGCCGGTCCGACCCTCCGGACGCGGCCTGCGTCAGGGCCACCACCGCGAGCACCACGGGTGCGTCGTTGAGCCCCGACTCGGCCTCGAGCAGGCCCACGAGGCGACGGGGCAGCGGGACGCGCCGCAGCACCGAGAAGACCGCCGCCGCGTCGGTGGCGGAGACGACGGCACCGAGCAGGGCGGCCTGCGGCCAGGGCAGGCCCAGCAGCCAGTGCGCGCCCGCGGCGACCGCGGCGACCGAGACCGTCGTACCGACCGTCGCGAGGGCCGTGGCCGGTGCCATCGCACCGCGCACCGTGGACCAGCGCGTGGTCAGGCCGCCCTCGGCCAGGATCAGGGCCAGCGCGCCGTACCCCAGCACCTGCGTCAGCTCGAAGTCCCGGAACGGCACGCCGAGGCCGTCCTTGCCGAGCGCGACGCCGAGCAGCAGGTACAGCAGCAGCGACGGCATCCCGGTGCCGACCGCCAGGCGCACCGCGACGATGGCCACGAGCAGCACCGCAGCACCGACCAGGAGCGCGAGGTTGAGGTCCTCGACGCTCACGCCGGGCTCCCTCCTCGCCGCCGCCGGACGGGTACGGCGCGAGGACCGGCGCCCGGCCCGGTGCGCCACCCGGTCCGGGTCAGGGTAGGTGGTTACGCTCGCCCGGTGCCTCGCCTGCGCGCCCTGCGGACCCCCGTGCTGGTCGTCGTGGCGACCCTGGTCGTCGTCGCGCTCGTCGTCGCGGCGTCCCTGACCGCGCTCGTGCGCCGGCCCCTGCCGGACTACAGCGGCGCGGCCGACCTGGCGGGACTGTCCGGCGACGTCCGGGTGCTGCGCGACGGCAACGGCATCGCGC
This sequence comes from Actinomycetales bacterium, assembly GCA_038206105.1. Lineage (GTDB taxonomy): Bacteria > Actinomycetota > Actinomycetes > Actinomycetales > JBBRBF01 > JBBRBF01. Next base: position 14,454 of record JBBRBF010000027.1, read on the forward strand.
AGGTCTACGCCGACACCCCCGAGGACCTGTTCGCCGCGCAGGGCTACGTGCACGCCCAGGACCGCTTCTTCGAGATGGACTACCGCCGGCACGTCACCGCCGGCCGCCTCAGCGAGCTCGTGGGCGAGGACTCCACCGCCCTCGCCGCTGACTCGGTGATCCGCACGATGGGCTGGCGCCGGGTCGCCGAGCAGGAGGTCGCGCTGCTCGACGAGAGCACGGTGACGTACCTGGAGGCGTACTCCCGCGGCGTCAACGCCTACCTGCGCGACCGGTCCCCGTCGGAGCTGGCGCTCGCCTACACGGTGCTGGGCGTGCAGGTCGACCTGCGCACGATCGAGCCGTGGACGCCGGTCGACTCGCTCGCGTGGCTGAAGGCGGTCGCGTGGGACCTGCGCTCCAACTACGACTCCGAGATGGGGCGGGCGCTGGCGTTCGGGGCCGTCGGTGACGAGAGCCGGGTCGCCGAGCTGTACCCGCCGTACCCGATCGACGAGCGGGCACCGGTGGTCGCGACGTCGGAGGCCGGCTCGGCCGCCGCGCTCGGTCCCGCCGCCCGGCTCGACGGTGCCGCCGCGGCGCGCGGGGGCACCGACGCCGGCACCGACGCCGGCACCGACGACGTCACGGACGTGGACGACCCCGACGCGACCACGGCGCTGGACGCCGCGACGCGCGCGCTGGACGCCGTCCCCGTGCTGCTCGGCCGCGGCGACGGGATCGGCTCGAACGCGTGGGCGGTCGGGCCGGAGCTGTCCGCCACCGGCGGCGCGCTGCTCGCCAACGACCCCCACCTCGCCGCCCAGACGCCGAGCACCTGGTACCAGGTCGGGCTGCACTGCACGGACGTCGGCACCGCCTGCCCGTTCGACGTCGGCGGCTTCGGGTTCTCGGGCCTGCCCGGCGTGCTGATCGGGCACAACGCGGACGTCGCGTGGGGGATGAGCAACCTGCGTGCCGACGTCACCGACTTCTTCCTCGAGCAGGTCGGCGGCGACACCTACCTGCGCGACGGGGCCCAGGAGCCGCTCGACGCGCGCACCGAGGTGATCCGCGTCGCGGGCGCGGACGACGTCGAGATCGAGGTCCGCTCGACGGTGCACGGACCCCTGCTGTCCGACGTGCTGGCCGTCGTCGACGCCCTGGGCAGGGAGTCCCCGGTGCCGACCGGGTCGCCGATCCAGGGCACCGGCTACGAGGTGGCGCTGTCGTGGACGGCGCTGACCCCCGGGCGCACCGCCGACGCGATCTTCGCGATGGACACGGCGACCGGGTGGGAGGAGTTCCGGGCCGCGGCCTCGCTGCTTGAGGTGCCAGCGCAGAACCTCGTCTACGCGGACACCACCGGCCGGATCGGGTACCAGGCATCGGGCCGGATCCCGGTGCGCGGGGCCGGCACCGGGCGCGGCCAGGTCGACGGCACGTGGCCGAGGCTCGGGTGGTCGAGCGCGTGGGACTGGACCGGCACCATCCCGTTCGAGGACCTCCCGAGCGTGCTCGACCCCGCCGACGGGTTCGTGGTGGCCGCGAACCAGGCCGTCGTCGGGCCCGGGTACCCGCACCGGCTGAGCCGGGACTGGGACTACGGCTACCGCTCGGAGCGCATCCGCGACGTGCTCGAGGCGGCTCGGGACGCCGGGGAGCCGCTCGGCGTCTCGGACATGGCCGTGCTGCAGACCGACGTGGCGAGCCCGCTGGCCGACTTCTTCGTGCCGGCCCTGCTGTCGCAGCGGGTCACGCCGAGCGCGACGCTGACCTCCGAGGGTGCCGAGTTCACCCGCGACGCGGTCGAGATGCTGCGTGACTGGGACGGCACGCAGCCCCCGGACTCCGCCGCCGCGGCCTACGCGAACGCCGTGTGGGCCCGCACCCTGGACCTGACGTTCGGCGACGAGCTCTCCTCGTCGACGCTGCGCCCGGACGGCGGCAGCCGCTGGTTCGAGGTCGTGTCGCGGCTGCTCGCCGAGCCGGAGTCGACGTGGTGGGACGACCGGACGACCCCGACCGTGGTGGAGACCCGCGACCAGATCCTCACGCGTGCCCTCGTGGACGCTCGGCTCGAGCTGACGGCCAGCCTCGGCAAGGTCCCGACGCGGTGGGAGTGGGGCAAGCTGCACCGGCTGCAGCTGCGGGCCGACGTGCTCGGCGCCGACCGGGTACCGGCGCCGGTGCGCGGGCTGTACAACCCGGACCCGCTGGAGCTCGGTGGTGGCACGTCGCTCGTCGACGCCCTCGCCTGGGACGCCAGCCGGGCCGGCGACTACGACGTGACGTCGGTGCCGTCGATGCGGATGGTCGTGGACCTGGGCGACCTCGACGCGTCCACGTGGGTGGACCTCACCGGCGTCTCCGGGCACCCGGCGAGCGCGCACTACGGCGACCAGACCGCCGCGTGGGCCGAGGGCACGCAGCTGCCGTGGCCGTTCACCGCCGAGGCGGTGGAGGCGGCGGCGGACGACGAGCTGTTGCTGCGGCCGGCCCCGCGGACCCCGACGGGGTGAGGACCTCCGGCCGGCTAGCGACGCGGCCGGGGCGCCGCAGTGCCGTCCGCGGGCGCCCCGGCTGCCACGGTCCCGACGGCGCGCCACCGGGTGCGCGTCACGACGGCAGCGACCGGCCGGTCCCACGGGTCCGCCGGCACCGGCTCGACGGCGGCGTCGAGCACCTCCTCGTCGTGCACGACGGCCGCGACCAGGGCCCCCGGGGCATGGGGCAGCGCGCGGTCGTAGCAGCCGAGTCCCTGCCCCAGCCGCCGGCCGAGGGTGTCCACCGCGAGCGCCGGCACCAGCACGACGTCGGCGTCGGCGAGCGCCTCCGGGCCCTTGCGGGGACCGCCCGGCTCGGGGATGCCCAGCCGGTTGCCCGGGTGGCGGGCGCCGTCGTCCACGGCCCACGCGAGCGAGTCGTCGTCCCTGAGCACGGGCAGCAGCGCCGGGGTGCCCCGGGCTGCCAGCGCGGCGAGCAGGGGTGCGGTGTCCGGTTCGCCGGGCAGGGAGACGAACGCCGCCACCCGGCCGGCCCGGCGGACGGCGGGCACGGCGAGCACGACGTCACGCAGCGCCGTGCCCGCCTCCGCCGCTGCGAGGTCCGCGGTCCCGCTGGCCGCGGTCCGGGTCGCGGTCACCACCCGCGCGCGGCGCTCGTGTCGCAGGCGGGTGCGCAGGGCGCGCTTCTCGGCCGCCACCCGGACGGCTGCTTCGTCCCGCACGTCCGGGTCGCGGTCCCCGGACGGGCCGGTGGTGTCGGCGGAGGAGGCGGGGCGGACCATGTGCTCATGGTGCGACCTGTCCCCGGCTCCCGACCAGCCAGGCCCCGGACGGCCCGGCGGGGGCGACCGTGACGCTGCGCCGCCGGCTGGTCCTCGCCCTGACGCTCGGCGTCGCGGTCCCGCTCGTCGTGGTAGCCGTGCTGGTCACCACCGTGCTGCCCAGGGTGGCGGACGACGCCGCCGTCGAACGGCTCTCGGTGTCCTCCCGCACCGCGACGGCGCTGCTCGTGCAGCGCTGCGCCACCCTCGGCGACGCCGCCCGGTTCGTCGCGGGGCAGTCCGCCGCCGCGCTGGCCGAGCGCGGGCCGGTCACCTCGCAGTCCGCGCTGGCCACGGCGCTGGACGCCGTCACCACCGGCCGCCCGCCCGGGGGCGCCGCCGTCGTGGCTGCGGACGGTGCCGTCGTCGCCAGCGAGGGGACCGTCGACGCGGCGCCCGCCGCGGGGCGCTCCTGCGCCCGGGGCGAGATGCCGCCGCGGGGAGCGGGGCTGGCCCAGACCGTCGAGGTCACCGCCCCCGCGTCGGCGGGCGACGCCGCCGGTGACGTGCTCGGTCGCGCCGTCGTCGTCGAGGCGCTCGACCAGGACGCCGTGCAGCGTCTGATCTCGGTGGCCGGGGCGCGGCACGTCGTCCTGCTCGAGGGCGGCGAGCCGGTCGCCGCGTCCGTGGGCCCCGACGGGGCCGCCGCCGTGGCCGATGCGGTCGCGGGGGGCGCCACCGGCGGCACCGTCGGCGGCTGGCTCTACGACGTCGGCCCCGAGAACGACACCGGCGTGCGCGTCGTCGCGCTCGCCGAGCGGGAGCCCCTCTCGGTGTGGGCGGTGCTCGGCGTGCTCGGCCTCGTGCTGGCCGGCGTCGCCGCCGCCCTGCTGCTGAGCCGGCGCCTGGCCCGCCGCCTCGTCGGGCCGCTCGCGGCGATGACGGAGGCGGCCGAGCGTGTCGGTCGCGGCGAGAGCAACGTGCACGTGCCGGAGCAGGGCCGTGACGAGATCGCCCGGCTCGGCGCGGCGTTCAACCGGATGTCGGCCGACGTCAGCGCCGCCCTGGCCGAGGCCCGGGCCGGGCGCGCGGCGTCCGCCGAGAGCATGCGCCGCTTCGGTGCGGCGCTCCAGCGGACCCACGACATGGAGGGGCTGCTGCGTACCGTGCTCGACACCGCGGTCACCTCCGCCGGGGCGGCGGCCGGCTGGGTGCACCTCGGCACCCGCTCCACCGAGCCGGAGGTCTCCCAGCCCCCGGACGGCGCCCCCGCCGGGACCGCGGTGCCCGCCGAGGTGTTCCGGCTGGTCGAGCAGGCGCAGGCCACGGGCGGGCCCGTGACCGCGGACGCGGTCGGCGACCTCGGGCCGGCCCTGGCGGTGCCGCTGCGCCACGACGGGGAGTCCCTCGGCGCGGTCACCCTCGTCGGGGCGGCCGGTGCGGACCCGGTGGACGCCGAGACGTGTCAGGTGCTCGCCGACCTCGGGGAGCAGGCGGGCACCGCGGTGCACAACGTGCTCACCCACGAGGAGACGCAGCGGCTGTCCGTGACGGACCCGCTCACCGGCGCCGGCAACGTGCGCCACCTGTCGAGCACGCTCGCCCGCGAGGTGGAGCGGGCCGCCCGCTTCGACCGGCCGCTGTCCGTGCTGATGCTCGACCTCGACCACTTCAAGCTCGTCAACGACACGTGGGGCCACGTCCGTGGGGACTCCGTGCTGCGCGAGGTGGCCCGGCGGCTGCGCGAGGCGGTCCGCGAGGTCGACACCGTCGCCCGCTACGGCGGGGAGGAGTTCGCCCTGCTGCTGCCCGAGACCGACGCCGAGGGGGCTGCCCTGGTGGCGGCCCGGGTGGTGGAGTCGGTCCGCGCCGAGGGGGTCGACAACGGTGCCGGTGGCCGGCTCCGGGTCACCGTCTCGGTCGGTGTCGCCTCCTTCCCCCAGCACGGCCGCACCGCCGGCGAGGTGCTCGACCGTGCCGACCGGGCGCTGTACGCCGCGAAGGACGGCGGCCGCGACCGGTACGTCGTCGCCGGGACCCCCGAGGCCGAGGCGGCACCGGAGCCGGCCCCGGACGGCTCCCGGCGGTGGGGTTCGGCGACGAGCGCCTGAGCGGCTCGCCACCGGGGGCGGTGGCCGCCGCCGGGTGGCGCTGCCCGCGCGTCGATAGCCTGCGCGCATGAGCAGCGCCCCCCAGACCAGCACCCCGCCCGCCACGGCATCCGGTACGCCCGCCCGGCACGGTGTCCGCAAGGCCGTGGTGCCCGCGGCCGGGCTCGGCACCCGGTTCCTGCCCGCCACGAAGGCGACGCCGAAGGAGCTGCTGCCGGTTGTCGACACCCCGGCGATCGAGTACGTCGTCGCCGAGGCGGCCCGGGCCGGCCTCACCGACGTCCTGCTCGTGACCGGACGCGGCAAGGGGGCGCTGGAGGACCACTTCGACCGCTCCTGGGAGCTCGAGGCGGCGCTGGAGGCGAAGGGCGACACGGACCGCCTCGACCGGGTCCGGGCGTCCGCCGAGCTCGCCGACGTCCACTCCGTGCGGCAGAGCGACCCGCGCGGCCTGGGGCACGCCGTGCTCTGCGCACGTGCCCACGTCGGCGACGAGCCGTTCGCGGTGCTGCTCGGTGACGACCTCATCGACGCCCGCGACCCGTTGCTCGAGCGGATGGTCGAGGTCCGCGAGGCCCGCGGCGGCAGCGTCGTGGCGCTGATGGAGGTACCGCGCGACCAGGTCCACCTCTACGGTTGCGCCGAGGCGACCCGCGTCGACGGCGAGGACGACGTGGTGCGGGTCGGCGGCATGGTCGAGAAGCCCGACCCCGACGACGCGCCGAGCAACCTGGCGATCATCGGCCGCTACGTGCTCGCGCCGGAGGTCTTCGACGTGCTGGAGAAGACGCCGCCGGGCCGCGGCAACGAGATCCAGCTCACCGACGCGCTGCAGACCCTCGCCCGCTCCGACGGACCCGGCGGCGGCGTGCACGGCGTGGTGTTCCGGGGCCGCCGCTACGACACCGGCGACCGGCTCGACTACCTCAAGGCCGTCGTGCGCCTGGCGTGCGAGCGCGACGACCTCGGTCCGCCGCTGCGGGAGTGGCTCGCCGAGTTCGTCGCCGGGCGGGACTCCGGCTTCGGGGCGGCCGGGTGAAGGGGGTCGACGAGCACCTCGCGGCCGCCCTCGCGGTGGTGAGGCCGCCGGCCGCGGCGGACCTGCCGCTGCTGGAGGCCCTCGACTGCGTGCTCACCCGCGACGTCACCTCCACGGTGGCGCTGCCCGGCTTCGACAACTCCTCGATGGACGGCTACGCCGTCCGCGCCGAGGACGTCGCCGGTGCCGGCGAGCAGACCCCGGTCGTGCTGCCGGTGGTGGGGGACCTGCCCGCCGGGTCGCCCGAGCGGCTGCGGCTCGAGCCCGGGACCGCGATCCGGATCATGACCGGGGCACCGGTGCCCGACGGCACCGGAGGGATCGTGCCGGTGGAGTGGACCGACGGCGGCGTGGACCGGGTGCAGGTCCGGCGAGCTGTCGCGGTGGGCCGCAACGTCCGACGGGCCGGTGAGGACGTCGAGCCCGGCCAGGTGCTGCTGCGCGCCGGGCAGCGGCTCGGCGCCCGCCACGTCGCGCTGCTGGCGGCCGTGGGCCGCGACCGGGTACCGGTCCGCCCGCGGCCACGGGTCGCGGTGCTGTCCACCGGCAGCGAGCTCGTGGAGCCCGGCCGGCCGGTCGGCGTCGGGCAGGTCAGCGACGCCAACGGGGTGCTGCTCACCGCCGCCGCCGAGGAGGCCGGGGCGGTCGCGACCCGCGTCGGCATCGTCGGCGACGACACCGACGCGCTGCTGACCGTGCTCACCGAGCAGCTGGCCCTGGCCGACGTGGTCGTCACCAGCGGCGGCGTGTCGATGGGCGCCTATGACACCGTCAAGGAGGCGCTGTCGCGCCTGGGCACCGTCGCCTTCGACAAGGTCGCGATGCAGCCCGGGATGCCCCAGGGGTTCGGCACCCTCGGAGAGGGCACGCCGATCTTCACGCTGCCCGGCAACCCGGTGAGCAGCTACGTGTCGTTCGAGGTGTTCGTGCGCCCCTGCCTGCGGGCGATGCTCGGGGAGGCCGACCTGCAGCGCCCCTCCGTGGTCGCCGTCGCCGGTGCCGGGTGGTCGTCCCCGGACGGCAAGCGGCAGTTCGTGCGGGCCCGCGTGGCGCGCGCCGGTGGGCAGCACGTCGTCACCCCGGTCGGCGGCCACGGCTCGCACCTCGTCGCCGACCTCGCCGCTGCCGACGCCCTGGCCGTCGTCCCCGAGGCGACGACGAGCGTCGAGACCGGCGACGAGGTCACGTGCCTGCTGCTCGAGCGGGTGCGCCGGTGAGCGGGGAGGCGCCGGGTGGCTCCGGTCCGCGCCGGCTCACCCACGTCGACGAGTCCGGTGCGGCGCGGATGGTCGACGTCTCCGCCAAGGCCGTCACGGTCCGTGAGGCCCGGGCCCGGGGTGTCGTGCACTGCTCGCCCGAGGTGGTCGCGGCGCTGCGCGGCGACGGGGTGCCCAAGGGCGACGCGCTGGCGGTGGCGCGGCTGGCGGGGATCCAGGCCGCCAAGCGCACCCCCGACCTCGTGCCCCTCGCCCACCCGGTCGCCGTCCACGCCGTCACCGTCGACCTGGTCGTGCGCGACGACGGCGTCGCGATCGAGGCCGCGGTGCGCACCGCGGACCGCACCGGGGTGGAGATGGAGGCCCTGACGTGCGTCGCCGTGGCCGGTCTCGCCCTCGTCGACATGGTCAAAGCACTGGACCGGACCGCCGTGATCGACGGGGTGCGGGTCGTGGCCAAGAGCGGAGGGCGGTCCGGTGACTGGCACCTCGAGCAGTGAGCCGGGAGGCGGTGCGGGGCAGCACCGGCGGGCGCTCGTGGTGACGGCGTCCAACCGGGCCGCGGCCGGCGTCTACGCCGACCGCGGCGGCCCGGTGCTCGTCGAGGGCCTGCAGGCGATGGGCTTCACCGTCGACGGGCCGCTCGTCGTGCCCGACGGCGACCCCGTCGGCGACGCGCTCCACGACGCCGTCGCCGAGGGCTACGACGTCGTGCTGACCACGGGCGGCACCGGCCTGTCGCCGACCGACCGGACGCCCGAGGTGACACGGCCGCTGCTCGACGTCGAGCTGGTGGGGCTCGCCGAGGCGGTGCGCGCCAAGGGCCGCGAGCTCGGCGTGCCCACCGCGTGCCTGTCCCGCGGCCTGGCCGGCGTCGCCGGCACGACCGTCGTGGTCAACCTGCCCGGGTCGCCCGGCGGCTGTCGCGACGCGGTCGCCGTGCTGGAGCAGGTGCTCGCGCACGCGATCGACCAGGTGCACGGCCTGGACCACCGCCAGCAGCCGGACGGCTGAGGACGGCCCGGCGTGCTCTGGCCCGTCGTCCTCACCGACGGCGAGGTGGTGCTGCGGCCGCTGGGCCGCCGTGACGCGCGCGCCTGGCGCGCGGTGCGCGCCGCGAACACTGGTTGGCTCACACCCTGGGAGGCCACCGCCCCCGACGAGCGCACCCCGGCGCCCGGGTTCGGCGCGATGGTCCGCAGCCTGAACCGGCAGGCACGCTCCGGGCGGGCGCTGCCCTTCGCCGTGGAGGTCGACGGCAGGCTCAGCGGCCAGGTGACCGTCGCCGGGATCGTCTGGGGCTCACTGCGGTCGGGGCACGTCGGCTACTGGGTTGACCGCCGGGTCGCCGGCCGCGGAGTGGCCCCGACGGGGGTCGCCCTCGCGGTGGACCACTGCTTCACCGTCCTCGGCCTGCACCGGCTCGAGGTGAACATCCGGCCCGAGAACACGGCGAGCCTGCGCGTCGTCGCCAAGCTCGGCCTCCGCGAGGAGGGAATCCGCCGGGCCTACCTGCACATCGACGGCGGCTGGCGCGACCACCGCAGCTTCGCGGTCACCGCCCAGGAGGTGCCGGGCGGCCTGCTCGCCCGCTACCGCGCGGCCCACCCGCCCGCGGACCCGTCACCCACGGATCCGCCACGCTGACAACGCCTCTCACCCTCACCCCCCTGCGGTGATCATGCACCTCGGGTCCACCCCCTCGCGGTGATCATGTACGTCGGGTCCGCGACACACCCCCGCGGTGCGCCGGGTGCGGTGCCTCGCGCGCCTACGGTTCTGAACTGTGAGCTCCAGCCTGGTCTTCGTCGTCATCGTCGGGCTGTGGGTCATCTTCCTCGTGCCGCACTGGCTGCGACGCCGCGAGCAGCTCTCCGGCTCGCGGCACCGCGACCGCTTCTCCGGCGACCTGCGCGTGCTGGCCCGCCGCGCGCAGCGTCGACGCGCCGAGACCGTCCCAGCGACCGGGCGCGTCCTCGCCGCGTCGTCGCCACACCCCCGGACGACAGCGACCGCGACCGCGGCTGGGGCGCCGCCGGCCACGCCGGGGCGGCGCCCGACGGGCGTGGGCGACCCGGACCCCCGCGCGCCGCGCCGACGACCGCTCCGCGCCGCCCGCAAGCTGATCGCGGCGACCGTGCTGGCGTTGCCGCTGCTCCTGCTCGCCGCTGCGGGCCTGGCCGTCGCCGGGCTCGCGCCGCTGTGGGCGCCGGCGGCCCCGCTCGCGGCGCTGGTGCTCGCCGTCATCGCACTGCGGGCGCGGGCCCGACGGCGCTCCGCGGTCCGGCGCGCTGCGGGACGCCGGGTCGGCGGTGGCCCGGCGGTGGCCCGGGGGCGGACTGCCGGGCCCCGCGTCGCGGCGGCGGGCGTGAGGGCAGCCGCGGCCGCAGACCGGACCGTGCCGGCCACCGACGCCCGCGCCGACGCCCGCGCCGATGACCGCGCCGATGACCGCGCGGACGACCGCGCCGGGCACCCGGAAGCGGACGCCGCGCGACCCGCGTCGGCAGCCCGACCCGGACCCGCAGCACGTCCCGGGACCGCGGCGCGGGCCGGGGTGGCGCCCGACGCCGACCCACGGGCGTGGACCCCGGTCCCGGTCCCCCCGCCGACGTACACCCTCAAGCCCGAGGCGCCGCGCCGGGTCGACGCGGCAGTAGCCCCGGCGGTCGCCTCCAGCTCCCGTCCCGGAGCCGACCCCGGCGCCGACCCCGGACGTCTGCCCGTCGCAGGTGGGGCGCCGGGTCCGGCGACGGCCCGCCCGCGGCCACCGGGTGGTCTGCTGGGTGACCTCGACGCGGTGCTCCAGCGCCGTCGCGCCTCCGGGGAGTGACCCGACGGGCAGGGCTCTCCGGGGCCGTGCCGGTGCCGCCGCCCGCCGGTTCGAACCGGCCCGCGGACCGGTGCTAATCTGCTGCGGCACCAGGGGCTGTAGCGCAATTGGTAGCGCACCTCGGTCGCATCGAGGGGGTTAGGGGTTCGAGTCCCCTCAGCTCCACCCACCGCCGGCGGTCCGCCCTCTCGGGGCGGGCCGCCGGTCGTCGTCCGGGCGACGGGCGAGGTCGGGCCCCCGGGTCAGATCCAGCTGCGGAGCCACATCCGCATCCGCCACTGGTCATACGGCAGCACCTGCGCCGTCCACACCGGCCAGTACCAGGCCGCGGCGACGACGGCCCCGACCACGACCGCCCCCGCGATGACGGCCGCGGTGGCGCGCCGCCGCGCGGCCGCGTCGGGCGGTCCGAGCAGCAGCCCCAAGGTGTACGTCAGCGCCAGCACCACGAACGGCGCGAAGACCACGGAGTAGAAGGCGTACATGGTGCGGTCGTCCATGGCCGCGTAGTAGAACCAGGGCAGGTACCCCGCCGCGACGCCGGTCAGGACGGCGCCCGCACGCCAGTCGCGGCGGCCCACCCAGCACGCCAGCAGGACCACGAGGGCGGCGGTACCCCCCCACCACACGACCGGGTTCCCCAGCGACGTGACGGCCTTGGAGCAGCTCTCGACGGCGCAGCCGGGGTCTCCGCGCTCGAGCGCCTCGTAGAAGAAGGACGTCGGCCTGCCCTGCACGAGCCACGACCAGGGGTGCGCCTCGTACGGGTGCTCGGAGGACAGGCCGGTGTGGAACTCCAGGGCCGCGCGGTGGTACTCCCACAGCGAGCGCAGCGGGTCGGGCACCGGCAGCGGCGAGGGGTGGTCGCGTGCCCACTGCCGCAGGTAGCCGTCGTCGGAGGCGAACCAGCCGGCCCAGCTGGCCACGTAGACGACGGCGGCGACCGGGACGGTCGACGCGAACGCGGGGACGCCGTCGCGCAGCAGCCCCGCGCGCCACCGGGGCAGGCCCGCGGCCCGCCGTGCGCCGACGTCCCAGAGCACTGTCATCAACCCGAACGCGGCGAGGTAGAACAGGCCGGACCACTTGGTACCGACGGCCAGCCCCAGGCAGACGCCCGCGAGCAACCGCCACGGCCGCACGCCCAGCCCGGGCCCCACGCCGGTCAGCCGCCGGCCCTCGGCGGACGCGCGGGCGACGAGCGCGGCCAGCCGCTCCCGGCTGCGGTCGCGGTCCACCAGCAGCGCCGCGAAGGCCGCGAGCACCCAGAACGCGAGGAACACATCGAGCAGCGACGTGCGACTGTGCACCAGGTGGTGGCCGTCGACCGCCAGCAGCAGGCCGGCGGTGCACCCGAGCAGCGTGGAGCCGAGCAGCCGCCGCGCGACCCGTGCCAGCAGCAGCACGGTCAGCGTCCCGACGACCGCGGCCGACAGCCGCCACCCGACCGACGAGTCCACCCCCAGCAGCGCCTCGCCCGCGGCGATCATCCACTTGCCCACCGGCGGGTGCACGGCGAAGTCCGCGGCGCTGCGGTAGACGTCGACCGAGCCGGCGGTGAAGTCCCCGTCGGCGCCCTCGGGCCACCGCCGCTCCACGCCGGTGCCCAGGTAACTCCAGGCCTGCTTGACGTAGTAGGTCTCGTCGAAGACGAGCTGGTGCGGGTCGCCGAGGCGCCAGAAGCGCAGCACCCCCGCGACGACGGCCACGAGGGCGGGCCCCAGCCAGCCCCACAGGTGGTCGGTCGGACGGCGTCCGACGAGGTGCGCCCGCAGCGCCGCCTCGCGCACCCGCCGCCGTGGGCCGCCGCCCGTCGGTGCCGCCACGGCGAGGCCGTCCGCCACGCCGGTCGGGGTCACCGAGGCATCGTAGGAGCCGCGTGGCGCCGGCCCGGGGCAGGCCCGGGGCAGGCCCGGGGCCAGGCCGGGTCAGACGGCGGCGGGGTCGCGGCGGGCGCCGTCCTGGGTGCTGTCCTCGGTGTTGTCCTGGGTGCGGCGGGGGGTGCCGTGTCGGGCGCCGCGGCGCGCGCGGCGACGTCCGCCGCGGCCCCCGGCCGCCCCGGCCCGCCCCGGCACGGCGCCGAGGCTGGCGGCGACGACGAGCGCGATCCCGAGCAGGGCCAGTCCTCCCAGGCGCTGACCCGCGACGACCAGCCCCGCCAGGGCGGCGACTGCAGGCTGCAGGCTGAGCATGATCCCGAAGCCGCGGGGGCTGACGCGGCGCATCGCCACCATCTCCAGCGAGTACGGCAGCACCGAGGACATCACGCCGACCGCCGCCCCGGTGGCCAGCACGGCCGGCGCCAGCAGATCCGTCCCGGCGCTCGTGGCGCCGTACGGCACGAGCGCCAGGCACGACAGGGCCATCGCCCAGGCCAGGCCGCTGGTCCCCGGCGCGGCACGAGCCACGCGCGAGCCGACGAGCACGTAGCCGCCCCAGCAGGTTCCGGCGCCGAGCGCGAGCAGCACGCCGACCGGGTCGAGCCCGGACCCCGCCGCCGCGAACGGGTTCGTCAGCACCACCACCCCGACCGCGGCGAGTCCCACCCACAGCAGGTCCTTCGCGCGGCGGGACCCGGCGACGGCGACACCCAGTGGGCCGACGAGCTCCAGGGCCACGGTCACGCCGAGCGGGATCCGCTCCAGAGCCAGGTAGAACAGCACGTTCATCGTCCCGAGGACGACGCCGAGCGCGGCGACGGCGACGGCGCCCCGGCCGCGCGGGATGTGACGCCACGCCCGGCCGAGGACCACGAGCAGCAGCGCGGCGACGCCCATCCGCAGTGCCAGCACCCCGGGGACGCCGACGGCGTCGAACAGGCGCGTGGCGACCGCGGACCCCGTCTGCAGGCTGGTGGCCGCAGCGACCACGAGCAGCTGCGGCGGCACCGTGGTGCTGCCGGCGCGGCGGTCGAACGGGGTGGCCATCCGGCCACGCTAGGGCCGCAGCAACAGGAAGAGTAATGCCCATCCACCGGCGTCTATGCTCTCCGGGCATGGATGCTGGTGGCAGCCGCCCGCCCGGCGGCGGCGCCGTCCCCTCCGGGGTGGACCTCCGCCACCTGCGTGCCCTGGTCGCGGTGGCGGAGGAGGGCACGCTCACGGCCGCCGCGCGGCGCCTCGGCACCGGGCAGCCCGCGGTGACGCGCACCCTCGCACAGCTCGAGGCGCGTCTCGGTGTGCGGCTGGTGGACCGCACGACGCGCCGGCTGGGGCTCACCGCCGCGGGCCGACGCGTGCTGCCCGGCGTCCGCGAGGCGCTGGACTCCCTCGCCGAGGCGCTGGAGGCGGGCCGGTCCGCGGCGCGGGTGCTGCGGCTCGGCCACGCCTGGGGCGGCGGCGGCCGGCACACCCCGGCGGTGCTGCGCGGGTGGGCGCGACGTCACCCCGACGTCCCGGTCGAGCTCGTGCGCCTCGACGACCGGATGGCCGGGCTCACCCGGGGCCTGTCCGACGTCGCGCTGCTGCGCGGGGACGTCGAGGACGCCGCGGTGGAGACCGAGCTCCTCGACGAGGAGCCGCGGGTCGCCGCGCTGCCGGTGGGCCACCCCCTGCTGGCCACCGACCGGCACCTCACGATGGCCGACCTCGCGGCGCACCCGCTGGTCGTCAACACCGTCGCCGGCGTCACGACCCCCTCGCTGTGGCCGCCGCGGCACCGGCCGAGGGTGGGTCTGCGCGTCACGAACACCGACGACTGGCTGTTCGCGATCGCGGCGGACCGCGGGATCGGGCTGACGCCGACGTCGATCGCGGCGATGCACCAGCACCCGGAGATCGTCTACCGCGACGTGGCCGACGCCCCGCTGGTGCCGCTGTGGGTGGCGTGGCCGGCGGCGTCCCGGCACCCCTGGCGCGCCGAGCTCGTCGACCTGTGCCACGAGGTGGTCGCCGGGTCCGCGGCAGAGCCGGCGCGGGGCTCGGAGCAGGTGCCGGGGGCTGAGCGCGGTCACCCGGGCAGGATGACCCGGTGACCGGACGGCTCGTGCTCGCGGCGACCCCGATCGGCGACCCCGCCGACGCCCCGCCCCGCCTGGCGCGGCTGCTCGCCGAGGCCGACGTCGTCGCCGCGGAGGACACCCGCCGGCTGCGGCGGCTCTGCGCGGCGCTCGGGGTGCAGCCGCGGGGCAGGGTCGTGGCCCACCACGAGCACAACGAGGCGGCCTCCACGCCGGAGCTGGTCGCCCTTGCCCGATCGGGGTCGACCGTGCTCGTCGTCACCGACGCGGGGATGCCCTCGGTCTCCGACCCCGGCTTCAGGGTCGTGGCGGCGGCCGCCCAGGAGGGCGTGCTCGTGACCGTCGTCCCCGGTCCCTCGGCGGTGCTGACGGCGCTCGCCGTCTCCGGGCTGGCCACCGACAGGTTCTGCTTCGAGGGCTTCCTGCCGCGCAAGGCCGGCGAGCGCCGGCGTGCCCTGACGGGGCTCGCGGGTGAGCAGCGCACGATGGTGTTCTTCGAGGCGCCGCACCGGCTCGCGGCGACGCTGGCCGCGATGGCCGAGGTCCTGGGTGACATGCGGGCGGCCGCGGTGTGCCGGGAGCTGACGAAGACCCACGAGGAGGTCCGCCGGGGCGCCCTGGCCGAGCTCGCGGCGTGGGCCGGGGGTGGGGTGCTCGGCGAGGTCACCGTGGTCGTGGCCGGCGCCGACCCGGTGCGCGCCACCGCGGCCGAGCTCGTGCCCGAGGTGCTGGCCCGGGTCGACGCCGGGGAGCGCCTCAAGGACGTCGCCCGCGACGTCGCCGCGACGCACCGGGTGCCGGGACGCGAGCTCTACGACGCCGCCGTGGCCGCCCGCCGCCCCCCTCGGTGATCATGCACGTCGGGTACGCCCCCGACGCGGGCGTCAGCCGAGCTTGGTGAGGCCCCGCTTCAGCTGTCGCAGTCCCTGGGCGATCCGGTGCTCGTTCTCGATCAGCGCGAACCGCACGAAGCCGTCGCCCTCCGGCCCGAAGCCCACGCCGGGGGAGACGGCCACGTCGCAGTCGGTGACGATGAGCTTGGCGAAGTTGATCGACCCGAGCTCGCGGTAGGGCTCGGGGATCGGCGCCCACACGAACATCGTCCCCTTCGGCTTCTCGACCTCCCAGCCGATCCGCGCCAGCCCGTCGCACAGGGCGTCGCGGCGGGAGCGGTACACGTCGCAGACCTCCGCCGGGTAGTCCGCGGCCTCCTGCAGCGTGACCGTGGCGGCGATCTGGATCGGCTGGAAGGCGCCGTAGTCGAGGTAGGACTTGAGCTTCGCGAGCGCCCCGACGACCTCGCGGTTGCCGACGAGGAACGCCATCCGCCAACCGGCCATCGAGAACGACTTCGTCATCGAGTACAGCTCGACGGCGCAGTCCTTGGCACCCTCGCACTGCAGGATCGACGGCGGTGTCCAGCCGTCGAAGGAGACGTCCGCGTAGGCGAAGTCGTGCACGAGGATGACGTCGCGCTCGCGGGCCCAGTCGACGAGGCGCTGCAGGTCCTCCAGCTCGACGGTGGCGGTCGTCGGGTTGTGCGGGAAGGACAGCACGACCACCCGGGGCCGCGGCCAGCCCCTGTCCCAGGCGTCGATGACGTTGCCGATGTAGTCCTCGCCGTGCCCGATCGGCACCTGTCGGGCGTCGGCGCCGGCGAAGTACGGCCCCCAGATGTGGATCGGGTACGAGGGGCTCGGCACGAGGGCGGCGTCCCCGGGCTGGAGCAGCACCCACATCAGGTGGCTGAACCCCTCCTTGGCGCCGATGGTCGTGATCACCTCGGTGTCGGGGTCGAGGTGCACGCCCCACGTCTCGCGGTAGCGGTCGGCGAGCGCGGCGCGCAGCTTCGGGATGCCGCGCGAGGAGGAGTACCGGTGGTTGCGCGGGTTGCGGACCGCCTCGGCGAGCTTGTCGACCGCGACGTCCGGGCTCGGCAGGTCGGGGTTGCCGAAGCCGAGGTCGACGACGTCCCGCCCGGCTCGGCGCGCCTCGATCTTGAGCCCGTCGATGATGGTGAAGACGTAGGGCGGTAGACCGGGGATGCGGCGGAACTCCATCGGGACAGGCTAGTGCCGGGCGGGCGCGGAAGGCGGGGGGCGTCCTCCGCGTCCCGACGGTGTACCCGAGGTGCATGATCACCGGTGGAGGGGGGTACCGGAGGTGCATGATCACCGTGGGGTGGGTGAGCGGGGGGCGTGGCCGGTCCCCTCACTAGGGTGATCGCCATGACGCACGTGCTGTCCGCGGTCGCCTGGCCGTACGCCAACGGGCCACGCCACATCGGCCACGTCGCCGGGTTCGGCGTCCCCTCCGACGTCTACTCCCGGCACATGCGGATGGCCGGTCACGACGTCCTCATGGTCTCGGGCACCGACGAGCACGGCACCCCGATCCTGGTCCAGGCGGAGCAGGAGGACGTGGCCCCCCGCGAGCTCGCCGACCGGTACAACCGCATGATCGTCGAGGACCTGCACGCCCTCGGCCTCTCCTACGACCTGTTCACGCGGACGACCACGCGCAACCACTACGCCGTGGCGCAGGAGATGTTCCGTACCGTGCACCGCAACGGCTACATGGTGGAGCGGACGACGACCGGCGCCGTCTCGCCGTCGACGGGCCGCACGCTGCCGGACCGGTTCATCGAGGGCACCTGCCCGATCTGCGGCTACGAGCACGCCCGCGGTGACCAGTGCGACAACTGCGGCAACCAGCTCGACCCCGTCGACCTGGGAAAGCCGCGCAGCCGGATCAACGGCGAGACACCGGAGTTCGTGCAGACCCAGCACTTCTTCCTCGACCTGCCGGCGCTGGCGGAGGCGCTGGGGGAGTGGCTGGCCGACCGGCGCGACTCCGGCGAGTGGCGCCCGAACGTGATCCGGTTCAGCCTCAACCTGCTCGAGGACGTGCGCCCACGGGCGATGACCCGCGACATCGACTGGGGCATCCCGGTGCCGCTGGAGGGCTGGGAGGACAACCCGGCGAAGCGGCTCTACGTCTGGTTCGACGCCGTGATCGGCTATCTCTCGGCGTCGATCGAGTGGGCACGGCGCAGCGGCGACCCCGACGCGTGGCGCGCGTGGTGGAACGACTCGGAGGCCCGGTCGAGCTACTTCATGGGCAAGGACAACATCACGTTCCACGCCCAGATCTGGCCGGCCGAGCTGCTCGCCTACGACGGCAGGGGATCCCGGGGTGGCGAGCCGGGCGACTACGGCAGCCTCCAGCTGCCGACCGAGGTCGTCTCCAGCGAGTTCCTCACGATGGAGGGCCGCCAGTTCTCCTCCAGCCGCGGCGTCGTGATCTACGTCCGCGACGTGCTGGAGCGATACCAGCCCGACGCCCTGCGCTACTTCATCTCCATCGCCGGCCCGGAGAACCAGGACACCGACTTCACGTGGGCGGAGTTCGTCCGGCGCACGAACGACGAGCTCGTCGCCGGCTGGGGCAACCTCGTCAACCGGACGGCGGCGATGATCCACAAGAACGTCGGCGAGATCCCGGCGGCGGGCGCGCTGACCGCGGCCGACGAGAAGCTGCTCGCGGCGGCCCGCGACGCCTTCGGCACCGTCGGCGGCCTGATCGAGCGGCATCGGCAGAAGCAGGCGCTCACCGAGGCGATGCGCGTTGTCGGGGACGCGAACCGGTACCTGTCCGACGAGGCGCCCTGGAAGATCACCGACCCCGAGCGGCTGCACACGGTGCTGCACGTCGCGGCCCAGGTGGTCAGCGACTGCAACCGGCTGCTCGCGCCGTTCCTGCCGCACAGCGCGCAGCGGGTGCACGAGGTGCTGGGCGGCACCGGCACGTTCGCGCCGATGCCGCAGATCCGAGAGGTCGACGACCTCGACGGCGGCCCGGGCTACCCCGTGCTGATGCTCCCCGCGGACGCCGAGTGGCCGGTGTGGGAGCGGGTGCCCGTCGTCCCGGGGACCCCGGTCGCCAAGCCGGTCCCCGTGTTCCGCAAGCTCGACGACGCCGTCGTCGGCGAGGAGCTCGCACGGCTCGAGGAGACGGCTCAGGCATGAGCGACGGCCCCCCGGGGGGCGCGGCGCCTTGGCACGCGCGCGGGCAGCCGCCGGCCGGCTACCCGCCGGTCCCGGAGCCGCTGCCGTCGCCGGTCGTGGACGACCACACCCACCTCGACGTCCCCGGCGACCGCCGCGACCGGGGGCCGGGTGCGGCGGTCGCGGACCACCACGACGTCGCCGCGCTGCTCACCGCGGCCGCGGCAGCGGGCGTGACGCGCGCCGTCCAGATCGGGTGCGACCTCGTCTCCGCCCGGTGGACCGTCGAGGCGGTCGAGAGGCACCCGGCCCTGCTCGGCGGCGTCGCGATCCACCCCAACGAGGCGCCCGCCCTGGCGGCCCGCGGTGAGCTGGAGACTGCGCTGACCGAGATCGAGGCGCTCGCGGCGCACCCGCGGATCCGGGTGGTGGGAGAGAGCGGTCTCGACTGGTACCGCACCGACCCCGGCGACGACGCGGCGCGAGCGGCGCAGCTCGCGTCGTTCCGCGCCCACGTCGAGATGGCGAAGCGGCTCGACCTCACGCTGCAGATCCACGACCGGGACGCCCACGCCGACGTCGTCGACGTGCTGCTGGACGCCGGCGCGCCCGACCGCACCGTCTTCCACTGCTTCTCGGGCGACGTCGAGATGGCGCGGCTCTGCGCGGAGCACGGCTGGTACCTGTCCTTCGCCGGGACCGTGACGTTCGGCAGCGCCGGCCCGCTGCGCGACGCGCTCGCCGCGGTGCCGCTGGAGCTCGTGCAGGTGGAGACCGACGCGCCCTACCTGACCCCGGCCCCGCACCGGGGCACGGTGAACGCGCCGCACCTCGTGGCGCACACCGTGCGCCGTGTGGCGGAGGTCACGGGCACCGACCTGGGTCGGGTGTGCGAGCGGCTCGCGGCGACGTCGCAGGAGCTGTACGGCCGCTGGTGACCGCGGTCACACCCCGGCCACCGTGTGGGTGAGCGGGCCCCACGCGACGCCGGTGACCCGCCAAACCTCGGTCAACAAGCGGTCAAACCGGGCCGAGCGGTTTGGGCGCAGGTCTCGAAACGGTTACGGTCGACGCAGTTGGCCGAGGTCGGGGAAGCCTTGGCGGACGACACGCTTGCACACGGACGGTCACTGCGGACCGGCCGGTGGCTCACGTGTCGGAGCGGGCCTCGGAGCCTGCCCGGCCCCCGGCCTGCCGCGTGGCCGCCCGCCGCCCGTGCTCGGAACCACCGTCACCCGAGGACATCTCTCTTGCATCTTTCCAGCCTGTTCACGCGCCGAAGTGCGCGCATCGCCGGTCAGGCGGTCGTCGTGACCGCCCTCATCGGTGGCACGGCCGCCTACGCGGCAGCCGACACCACCGTCGACCTCAGCGTCGACGGCAAGACCGAGGAGGTCCGCTCCTTCGGCAACACCGTCTCCGACGTGCTCGACGCGGCCGACGTCGAGGTCACCGAGCGCGACGTCGTCGCCCCCGGCCTCGACGAGAAGGTCTCCGACGGCGGCTCGGTCGTCGTCAACCACGCCCGAGAGCTGCGGCTGACCGTCGACGGTGAGACCCGCAGCGTCTGGACGACGGCCCGCACCGTCGACGCCGCCCTCGATGACGCCGGCGTCCGCGACGGCGCCCTCGTGTCCGCATCGCGCTCGCGGCCCCTGGGTCGCGCCGGCCTGGACGTCGAGGTCAGCACGCCGAAGGACGTCACGATCGCCGTCGACGGCAAGCGGCGTGATCTGCGCACCCCCGCCCGCACCGTCCGCCAGCTGCTGAACGAGGCCGAGGTGAAGGTCTCGGAGCGCGACCGTCTGTCGGTGCCCGCGTCGGCGCCCGTCGTCGACGGCCTCGTCGTGACCGTCACCCGGATCACGACCGACACCATCACCCGCGCCTCGACGATCGCCTTCGACACGGTCGAGCAGAAGAGCGGGTCGCTGTACGAGGGCGAGACCGAGGTGAGCCGCGCCGGCCGCTCCGGCGAGCACCGCGTGACCTACCGGCGCGTGCTGGCCGACGGCGTCGACGTCAACCGCGAGGTCGTCTCCGAGCGGGTCAGCCGCCAGCCGGTCGACAAGGTCGTCCTCGTCGGGGTCAAGGAGCGTCCGGCACCGGAGCCGGCTCCGGCGCCGGAGCCCGCGACGTCGTCCTCCGGGTCGTCGTCCTCCGGGTCGTCGTCCTCGTCGAGCTCCTCGTCCTCGGACTCGAGCTCCTCGTCCTCGGACTCGAGCTCGTCGGACTCGGGCTCGTCGTCCTCCGACTCCGGCTCGTCCGCGCCGGCCCCGGCCGTGTCGAACGGCAGCACGTGGGACGCCCTGGCGCAGTGTGAGGCCGGCGGCAACTGGTCGATCAACACCGGCAACGGCTACTACGGCGGCCTGCAGTTCTCCGCGCAGTCCTGGGCCGCGATGGGCGGCTCGGGCCTGCCGCACCAGGCCAGCCGCGCGACCCAGATCGCGATGGGCGAGAAGCTCAAGGCGGCGCAGGGCTGGGGCGCGTGGCCGTCCTGCTCGGCCAAGCTCGGCCTGCGCTGAGCACCGCACCACCCCCGGGCGACGCAGCCCGACCCGACGGCCTGCTGGGCCCCGCCGACGTGCGGGGCCTGGCAGGCCGTCTCGGGCTGCGGCCCACGAAGACCCGGGGGCAGAACTTCGTCGTCGACCCGGGCACGGTGACCCGGGTCGTCCGCGTCGCCGCGCTGGGCGGTGACGACGTCGTGGTCGAGGTGGGACCCGGGCTGGGGTCGCTCACGCTCGCGCTGCTGCCGCAGGTGGGTCACGTCACCGCCGTCGAGCTCGACCCGCTGCTGGCCGCCGAGCTGCCGCTGACGGTGGCGGCGCGCCGTCCCGACCTCGCCGCCCGGCTCACCGTGGTGACCGCCGACGCGCTGCGCGTCGTGACGCTGCCGGGACCGCCGCCCACCGCGTTGGTGGCCAACCTGCCCTACAACGTCGCGGTCCCGGTGCTGCTGTCGTTCCTGGAGCGCTTCGCCTCGCTGCGCCGGGTGCTCGTGATGGTGCAGGCCGAGGTCGCCGACCGGCTCGTCGCACCCCCGGGCAGCCGCACCTACGGCGTGCCGTCGGCCAAGGTCGCCTGGTGGGCGACCGCCACGCGGGCGGGCTCGGTGGGCCGGCGTGTGTTCTGGCCCGTCCCGAACGTGGACTCCGCGCTCGTTGCCCTGCGGCGACGCGAGCCGCCGCCGTCGCGGGCCGGCCGTGCCGCGACGTTCGCCGTGGTCGACGCCGCGTTCTCGCAGCGGCGCAAGACGTTGCGCGCCGCCCTCGCCCGGTGGGCCGGTGGACCCGACGCCGCCGAGCGGGTGCTGCGCGCCGCCGGCGTCGACCCGGGCACCCGCGGAGAGCGGCTCGGCATCGCCGACTTCGCCCGGATCGCGGACGCGCTCGACCGGCCGTAGGTCCGGCGACCCCACGCGGGTCCGCGGGAGGCGCGCGCCCGGGCGGGTTCTCGGCAGCCGGGCCCGCTCTGGCCTAGTGTCGGGCGCATGTCACGGCAGGCGGACGAGGTCTGCGTGCGGGCCCCCGCGAAGGTGAACCTCGCCCTTCGCGTGGGCGGCGTCGGGGAGGACGGGTACCACGAGCTGGCGACCGTGTTCCACGCCGTGTCCCTGTACGAGGACGTCACGGCGCTGGCGTCGGACCGCCTGACCTGCGAGGTGGAGGGCGAGGGCGCGCACGCCGTCCCCACCGGGGGCGCGAACCTGGCGGTCCGTGCCGCCCGGCTGCTCGCGGACCGCACCGGCGTCCCGGCCGCCGCGCACCTGCGGATCCGCAAGCAGGTGCCCGTCGCGGGCGGCATGGCCGGGGGGTCCGCGGACGCCGCCGCCGCCCTGATGGCCTGCGACGCGCTGTGGGGCACCGGCCTGTCGCGCACTGAGCTGCGCGAGATCGGCGCCGAGCTCGGTGCCGATGTGCCGTTCTCGCTGCTCGGGGGCACCGCGCTCGGCTCCGGCCGGGGCGACCGCCTCACGCCCGCCCTGGCGCGCGGGGAGTACCAGTGGGTGCTGGCCTTCGCCCACGGGTCGCTGGCCACGGCGGACGTCTACGCCGAGTGCGACCGGCTGCGGACCGGGCGGCTGCTGCCGCAGCCGCACGTGCCCGACCGGATGATGCAGGCGCTGCGCACCGGGGACGCGACCGCCCTCGGTGCCAGCCTCGTGAACGACCTGCAGCCGGCCGCCTGCTCGCTGATGCCGAACCTGGAGCGGACGCTCGAGGTCGGCAGCGACTGCGGGGCGCTGGGGTCGGTGGTCTCCGGCTCGGGGCCCACCGTCGCGTTCCTCGTCGACGGGCCCGAGGCCGCCCTCGACGTCTCGGTGGCGCTGACCGCGTCCGGCACGGCGCGGGCCGTACAGCGGGTGCAGGGCCCGGTGCACGGCGCCCGTCTCGTCGAGGCGGTGACCGCCCACCGGGCGTGAGCGCACCGGCACCGGCACCGGCGCGGCCACGCCCGCCTGGCAGGCTCGACGCCGTGGCCCATCTGCTGAACGTCGAGTCCGCGACCGTGACGGCGGGCACGCGCGTCCTGCTCGACGGCGTCTCCCTGGGGCTCGACGACGGCGCCCGGGTCGGCGTGGTGGGCCGCAACGGCGACGGCAAGTCGACCCTGCTGCGGGTGCTGGCGGGGGACGCCGAACCCGCGTCGGGCCGTGTGACGCGGGCCCGCGGCACGCGGCTGGGGCGCCTGGCGCAGCACGACGACCTGCCGCCCGGGCTGCCGGCGCGCGAGGCGGTCGTGGGCGACGTCCCGGACCACGTCTGGGCGTCCGACCCGCGGGTGCGCGACGTGCTGCGGGGCCTGCTGGGCGACTGGGGGCCGCTGCCGCGACCCGGGGAGGAGCAGGACGTCCCGGGCGGCTGGGCGGCGCCGGTGGGCTCCCTGTCCGGGGGGCAGCAGCGGCGCGTGGCACTGGCGCGGCTGCTCGTCGGCGAGCACGACGTCGTGCTGCTCGACGAGCCGACGAACCACCTCGATGTCGAGGGCGTGGCCTGGCTCGCCGACCACCTCGCCCGGCGCTGGCCCGCCGGCCGCGGGGCCCTCGTCGTCGTCACCCACGACCGCTGGTTCCTCGACGCCGCCGTGACGCGGACCTGGGAGGTGCACGGCGGCGCCGTCGCCGCCTACGACGGCGGGTACGCCGCGTACGTGCTGGCCCGGGCCGAACGCGCACGGGTGGAGACGGTCACGTCAGAGCGCCGGGCCAACCTGCTGCGCAAGGAGCTCGCGTGGCTGCGCCGCGGTGCCCCCGCCCGCACGTCGAAGCCGCGCTTCAGGATCGACGCGGCGGAGGCGCTCGTGGCTCGCGAACCCGCTCCGCGCGACACCGTCGAGCTCACGCGCACGGCGGGCACGCGGCTCGGCAAGGACGTGCTCGACGTCGAGGGCGTCACCTTCGCGGTCGGCTCGGGGGACGAGCGGCGGGTGCTGCTCGACGACGTGACGTGGCGGCTCGGGCCCGGGGACCGCGTCGGCGTCGTCGGCGTGAACGGCTCGGGCAAGACCACACTGCTCCGGCTGCTCGCCGGCGACCTCACCCCGGACGACGGCCGCGTGCGCCGCGGGGCGACCGTGCGGGCCGCAGTGCTGTCCCAGGACCTGGGCGACCTTGCGCCGGTGGCGCACCTGCGTGTGCTGGAGGCGGTGGAGCGCGAGGCCGCGGTGCTCGAGGTCGGCGGCCGTGAGGTGAGCGCGACCCAGCTCGTCGAGCAGCTGGGCTTCACCGCCGACCGCGCCTGGACGCCGGTCGCCGAGCTCTCCGGGGGGGAGCGGCGGCGGCTGCAGCTGACCCGGCTGCTCGTGCGCGCCCCCAACGTGCTGCTGCTCGACGAGCCCACGAACGACCTGGACACCGACACCCTGACCGCGGTCGAGGACGTGCTCGACACCTTCGCCGGCACCCTCGTGGTCGTCTCCCACGACCGGTACCTGCTGGAGCGGGTCTGCGACCGGCAGGTCGCGATGCTCGGCGACGGGCGCGTCCGCGACCTGCCCGG
>JBBRBF010000028.1:0-38198 GCA_038206105.1 Actinomycetales bacterium
CTCACCGAGATGGGCATCGAACCGTTCCTGGTGGGCTCCGCGCTGGACTGTGTCGTCGCGCAGCGGCTCGCCCGTCGGCTCTGCGACCGCTGCAAGGCCCCGGATGTGCGCGACCCCGCCGAGCTCGCGCACCTACGCTTCAGCGCGGGCCTGGATATCCAGGCGCCGGTGCTCTACAAGCCGGTGGGCTGCGCGAGCTGCTCCAACACCGGCTACCGCGGGCGCCTGGCGGTGCACGAGGTGATGACCGTCTCCGAGGAGATCGAGCGGCTCGCCGTGACCCGCGCATCGGGTACCGAGATCGGCCAGGTGGCGCGCGACCAAGGGATGATCACGTTGCGGGACGACGGGTGGGCCAAGGTGCTGCAGGGTGTGACGTCGCTGGAGGAGATCCTGCGTGTCGTAGCCTGAGCAGGCCACCACCGCCGAGGCCGGGCCCGCGACCGCGCCGCCTGGGCCGGGGTCCGCAAGGCACTCGCCGACCCCGCGCAGCTGACGCTGCACGCCCAGCCGGCGCGAGCTCGACGCCGACCCCGCGCGCGCGTCCCTCGTCGAGCTCGACGTCCTCGTGGCGATAGGCGTGCCCCTGGCCCAGGGCTACGCGCTGGGTGGGCCCGCACCGGGCTTGTGCGAGCTCGCTCGGCCAGATCCCGGACGCGCGCGAGCCGCACGTCGTCGTCCTCGACCCTCTCGACTGCCCGTGGGCCTGCTCGTCAACGGGGCGCCCGCACCGGTCTCACTGCGCTGCCAGCTCGCGACGACCGTGGTCGAAGCCGCCCACCTGGTCGTCGCCCGCGACCCGCTGCACCGGTTCCTCCCGCTCGTCGCCGTCGACGCCACCGGCCGCCTCGCCGGGATCGTGCCGGTCGAGCGGTTGCTGACGCGTCTCGCGGGCGCGGTCGCCTGAGCTGCGCATCAAGGCGTGCGGGCGCTGCGCCGATATCTGTCCGACCGCACCGAGCGGTCGGGCGCCGCCGCACCACGGCAGCCCCAGTGCAGAGGGGAAGCCAGCATGAAGGTTTTCGCCTGCGGGGACGTCGTCCCCGGGTGCGGCGCGACGTTCACCGCCCCCGACGACGCCGGGATCCTGGGCCAGGTCGGCGCGCACGCACGCCGCGACCACGGCCTCACGGAGGTCTCCGACGACCTCGTCTCCGCGGTGCTGTCCGCGGTCCGGACGGTCTGAGTCCTCCGAACCCGGTCCCGGGCGCCGGGCTGGGGCCCGCGCTTCAGACCCGGCCCCCGGACGCCGATGGGTACCGGGGACGGCACCGCCCGCCGTCCCCCGACTCCGGGTCGACCGAGGGGAGCGTCGTGAGCCCAGGCAACGAGCACGAGGCGGGACGCTACGGCAGCCCGTACACACCAGAAGCCTTCGCGTTCGACGGGACGCCGGGTGCACCCGCCGTCGCGGCGCCGCTCGCGCCCGTCGCCGCCCCCGTGCCGCAGCAGCCGCTGCCCGTGCCGCAGCCGGCGGTCGGGTTGTCGCCGTCGCCGTCCGCGGCGAGCTACGACAGGGCGTCCACCGAGCAGAAGGTGACCGACAACGACCTCGACGTCGCGTCGGTGCTCGGCGAGATGATCGACCGCGGTGCGTCCGACCTGCACCTGACGACCGGCGCCCACCCGACGCTGCGCCTCAGCGGGTCGCTCGTGCCGCTGGAGGACTACCCGAAGCTCGTCCCGCAGTCCCTCCGCCGCGTGCTGTACGCGATCATGAGCCAGCGGCAGCGCGAGAAGTTCGAGGCCGAGCTCGAACTCGACTTCGCGTTCGCCCTGCCGGGGCGGGCGCGGTTCCGCGTGAACATCTACCAGCAGCGCGAGGCGATCGGGGCGGCGTTCCGCCTGATCCCGTACGAGATCAAGCCGCTCGAGGACCTCGGCGTGCCGCCGGCGGTGAACAACTTCGCCGGCCTGCCCCGAGGCATGGTGCTCGTCACGGGCCCCACCGGCTCGGGCAAGTCGACGACGCTCGCCTCGCTGGTCGACCTGGCGAACCGCACCCGCCAGGACCACATCATGACCGTCGAGGACCCGATCGAGTTCCTTCACCGCCACAAGTCGTGCCTGGTGAACCAGCGCGAGGTCGGCGAGGACACCTGGTCGTTCGCGAACGCGCTGAAGCACGTGCTGCGCCAGGATCCCGATATCATCCTCGTCGGCGAGATGCGTGACCTGGAGACGATCTCGGTGGCCCTGACCGCGGCTGAGACCGGGCACCTCGTCTACGCCACCCTCCACACGCAGGACGCGGCCCAGACGATCGACCGTGTGATCGACGTGTTCCCGCCTGAGCAGCAGCAGCAGGTGCGCACCATGCTCGCCGGCGCGATCCAGGGGATCGTCTGCCAGACCCTGTGCAAGACCGCCGACGGCAAGGGCCGGGTCGTCGCCACCGAGGTGCTCATCGCGACCCCCGCGATCCGCAACCTGATCCGTGAGGGCAAGACCCACCAGATCTACTCGGCGATGCAGGCCGGGGCCAAGCACGGCATGCACACGCTCGACCAGCACCTGGCCGACCTCGTGCGGACCCGTCGCATCACCTACGAGCACGGCCTCGAGAAGTGCCACCACGTCGAGGACTACATCCGCCTGACCGGCCGGGGCTGAGGAGAACCACGATGGCTGCTGCCACGAAGACGTACGAGTACTCGGTCCGGGACCGAACCGGGGCGATGGTCACCGGCAAGCTCGATGCACCGAACGAGGCGGCGCTGGTCGCTCGGCTCAAGGGCATGGGGTACGCCCCGGTCTCGGTGAAGCAGACCGGTGGCGGCATGAGCCGCGAGATCCGCCTGCCAGGGAGCAACCGGGTCGGGCTGAAGGACCTCGCGGTGATGTCGCGCCAGTTCGCCACCATGATCAACTCAGGCCTGTCCCTGTTGCGGGCACTGTCGATCCTGGCCGAGCAGACCGAGAACCAGGCGCTCGGCAAGACGCTCGGCGAGGTCCGCAACGACGTGGAGTCGGGGCAGGCCCTGTCGACGTCGCTGGCCAGGCATCCGCAGACGTTCCCGCCGCTGATGATCAACATGTGCCGGGCCGGCGAGGTGGGCGGCTTCCTCGATGCCGTGCTGCTCCAGGTCGCCGCGAACTACGAGGCCGAGGTCAAGCTCCGCGGCAAGATCAAGTCGGCGATGACGTACCCGGTCGTGGTGTTCGTCATCGCGATCATCGCCGTGGTCGGCATGCTGCTGTTCATCGTCCCGGTGTTCGCGGGCATGTTCGCCGACCTCGGCGGCGAGCTGCCGGCGCCGACGAAGGTCCTCGTGTTCCTGTCCGCAGCGATGAAGGTGATGGCGCCCGTGTTGCTCGTCGGCGGCATCGTGGGCGCGGTCGTGTGGTCCCGAGTGCGGCACAAGCACGCGGTGCGCGGCGTCGTCGACCCGCTGAAGCTCAAGGTGCCGATCTTCGGCTCGCTGTTCCAGAAGGTGGCGCTGGCTCGTTTCAGCCGCAACCTGGGCACGATGCTGCACTCCGGCGTCCCTATCCTGCAGAGCCTGGAGATCGTGGGGGAGACCAGCGGCAACCTCGTGCTGGAGAAGGCCGCGAAGGACGTGCAGGAGAGCGTCCGGCGCGGCGAGTCGCTCGCCGGCCCGCTCTCCCAGCACGCCGTCTTCCCGCCCATGGTGGTCCAGATGCTCGCCGTCGGCGAGGACACCGGCGCGATGGACACGATGCTCGAGAAGATCGCCGAGTTCTACGACCAGGAGGTCGAGGCGACCACCGAGGCCCTCACCAGCCTGATCGAGCCGCTGATGATCGCCGTCCTGGGCGGCATCATCGGTGCCATGATCATCGCGCTCTACATGCCCATCTTCGGGGTGTTCGATCTCATCGAGTAGAGCAGGACCGCCGGCGAGCCGGAGGAGGGCGGGGCACGGCCACGGGCCGGGCCCCGCCCGTCGTCGCGGCGGGTGCCGGGTGCACCCGGGCGAAAACGAGCGGGATCCGCGCTCAAGGCGCGTCCGGAGCGGACCGATACCAGGGATGTCATCGAGCCGCACCACCCCTTGAGGGCGGCTCTCGACCCTCATCCCAAAGGGGCACCAATGCTCGCTCGCATCCGCAAGTCCATGGAGGAGAAGGACCAGGGCTTCACCCTGATCGAGCTCCTCGTCGTCATGATCATCATCGGGATCCTCGCGGCCATCGCGATTCCGGTCTTCCTGTCCCAGCGCGCAAAGGCGCAGGACTCCGCCACCAAGGCCGACGTCTCCACGATCGGCAAGGAGATCGCGACCTTCTACGTCGACGGCACCGGCAGCGGCAGCGTGGCGAAGAACGCCGCCGGCAACTACATCTTCACGCCGTCGACCCCTGCGGGCGGCCCAGCGACGGTGGACCTCGGGCGGTCCAGCGACAACGTGACGGTGGCGGCCGGCGCCGCGACCAACATCGTCAGCGACTCGGCCTGGTGCGTGGGCCTCACCAACACCAAGGGCGACAAGAAGGACTGGAAGTACTCCTCGGCTGCCGGCCTCGTCGCAGGCACCTGCACGGGCTCCAGCTGACCCTGGGCTGAACCCTTGCGGGGGCGGGCGCCGTCGGCGTCCGCCCCCGCACCACACACCGCAGACACCCGTTACGAGGGAGGGAGACGACGCCATGAGCAGGTTCCGACCACGCCCCCCCGCGGGGCGATCTGCCAGTGGCGACGACTCCGGCTTCACGCTCGTCGAGCTGCTGGTCACGATGTTCGTGATCGGGACGACCCTGCTCGGGCTGATGGGCGTGCAGCTGCAGGCCCTGTCCACGGTGACCCTGAGCCGGCAGCGCCAGCAGGCGACCGACCTGGCCAACCGGACGATGGAGCAGCTCAGGGCCCTGCCGTACGACATCGTCACGGCCGGCTCGCGCACCACGGACCCGTCCCTCGCCTCGGACCCGAACGTCTCCAGTGGGCGTTTTCGGCCTACGTACACCACGGGCGTCGACGAGATCCTCGTCACCGGCGGCACGGCGTCCTCCGTACCGCTCTACCCGCACGTGCAGGACGGCGCCTCGACGAAGGTCGGCACCGTGCAGTTCGATGTCGCCACCTACGTGACGCTGGTCTCCGCCACAGCCGGCGACACCAGCAAGGGCTACTGGCTGACGTCGCTCGTGACGTGGTCGAGCCCGCAGACGCGTGGCGCCACCAAGATGGTCAGCACCCGCTCGCAGGCGTTCTCGCCGTCCGGCTGCCTCGCCACCGCGACCCACCCGTTCTCCGGGCCGTGCCAGGCATTCTTCGACGCGACGGCCGGGACGACTCCCTCGGGCATCCGGATCTCCACCGACTCGGCCGGCGGTCTCGCGCTGCAGGGCAACGACCTGCGCACCGGCACGGTCTCGGGGCCGTCGCTGTCGACCGTCGTTCAGTCCGAGCAGATCGTGTCCACGCAGAGCAAGAGCGTGACGTCGCGGGCCGCGTACACGACCGGCGCCGGTGAGACGGCGTCGGGTGGCGTGAGCGCCTCCACGGGCGCCACGACCGACCCGGCAACGGGCACGACCACGACGCCCGCACAGCAGTCCGTCTCCCAGTCCGGCGGTCCCGTGGGGTCCATCGGTGCCGCGAGCACGTTCACCCTGGGGGCCGGCGGCAGCGACTCCGCGGGGGCAGCGAGCGCCAGCAAGGCGACTGCCGCCACCGGCTGTCAGACGGCCTCGGGGGCCACCGTGGCCAGCGAGCAGGTCTGCTCGTCCGGCCAGGGCACCCTGGGCGGCCCGATGTCGGCCACGCTGACCATGGGCGTGACCATCCCGCTGGCATCCGTGACGGCCTCACCGACGGCGTCCCGGGCAGTGTCGGCGCGCTACCTGACTCCTGGTGGCGCCCAGTGCCCGACCGCCAGCGGCATCGGGTGCGTGGCGGCAGAGGTCCGACGCTCCCTGGGGAAAGCCACCGTCGGCGGCGCCCCGTCCGGCGTCAGCGGGCTACCGGCAGGCTTCGTCGCGATGGCCGCTGTGACCGGCTACGAGGGGGTCGCCCGAGCCGAGTCCGGAAACGGGGCAGCAGCACCCCAGGCGACCCGGGCCGGGACGCTGACCTACTGGGGTGCGACCGGCAGGCAGGACTTTGACCTGGGGACGGGAGCGTCCCTGGCCGTCGACCTCGGCGCGGTTACCTACTCGTACACCAGCGACGGGGTCCCGGTGACCGTCGCGATGTCGGGAGACGTCACTGCTGGGGCTTCCGGCAGCCAGGCCTCCGGGTCGGCGCCGTGCCAGCCGACCGCTTGCGGGGTGGAGTCCACATCCGGCGCCGTGGTGGCCTCGGTGACCTACGACATCACGGTGAACGGCTCGCTCGCGGGTCACTTCACCGTCGACCTCGACCTCGGTGCCGCCACCGCCGGGAGCAGCTACCGGGCGGCACCCAGTGCGTGAGCGCTGCCTGCCTGGAGGCCGCAGGGGCGACCGAGACGACCGGGGCGTAACGCTGGTGGAGACGCTCGTGGTGATGGTGATCTTCTCGATCCTGCTGGCCGTGATCTACGGCGTGCTGATCTCGGTCCAGCGCCAGACGGCCGACACCGTGCGCCGCGCGGACGCCGTCGACCAGGCGCGGATCGGGCTGGCCCAGATCGACCGTCAGGTTCGCTCTGGAAACGTCTTCTACGACCCCGTCTACGAGACCCTGCCGATGTCGATGCGCGTCTACACCCAGTCCAACGGCGTCCCGCGGTGCGTGCAGTGGCAGGTGACCGGCGGACAGCTGCGGACCCGATCCTGGGAGCCCCTGACCGGCACCATCCTCACCGATTGGCACCCCATCGCCCGCAACATCGTCAACACCGTCGACGGCGACCCCACGACGGTCGACGCGGAGGCGCCCTTCGCCCTCGCCGGCGGCGGGGCCACGACGACGTACGGCTCCCGCCTGGTCGACGTGCTGTTCCTCGTCAAGGACCCCAGGGCCGGCGGCAGTGCCGTCGAGGTCCGCGCGTCCCTCAGCGGGCGCAACACCCAGTACGGCTTCGACCCAGGCGTCTGCACGCCACCGGCATCGTAGGAGCGCACCATGAGGCAGATCTGGCGCCACGACAGGCGTGACGACCGCGGCTCGACCCTCGTCGTGGCCATGATGGTGATGGGCGTCGCCCTGTCGCTGAGCCTGGTGGTCATCGGCGTCGCGATCACATCGAGCCGGACGACGGGCGCCGACCGTCAGCGCCTGGTCGCCGTGAACGCGGCTGAGGCGGCTGTCGACGCGGCATACGCGAGCATCCAGGCCAGCGGGCTGTCACTGCCCTGCGCGTGGCCCGCCTCCGGCACACGCGACGTCCGGGCTTACCCCGACACCGCGACGACGAGTGCCGTCATCAGCTACGAGACCGCGGCCGGCCCGACCAGCTGCCCGCTGGCCGCCGGCGTCGTCCCGGTCCGCGCCGTCATCACGGGGACGGGCACGACCTGGTCGGGGGGAACCCAGCAGCGCAAGATGCAAGCCCTGGTCAACCTCACACCGGTGGCCGGTGACGGCCTCGACAAGGCCCTGTTCGGCGAGTCCCTGGTCGCGCTGTCCAACAACGCTCAGGTCAGCGGCGCCTCGGGTCTGAACGCCGATGTGTACAGCAACGGCAACTTCTTCTGCGACAACAGTCCCACGTTCCAAGGCAGCATCCTGGCTCCCAACGGGAGCATCACGATGGAGTCGACGTGCAGCGCCACCGGGGACGTCTGGGCCAAGGGGAACGTGGTCCTGTCGGGGAACAAGACCATCGGGGGTCGGGCGCTGTCCGCCACCGGCAGCATCACGGCTGATGGCAACACCGACGTCAACGGCACGCTGATCGCCGCCGGGAGCATCGGCTGGTCGAAGTGCACCGCCGCCAAGTGCCTGACGAACCAGTCGGCTGTCCCGTTGCCGCCGACGTCACCGTTCCCGGAGCTACGCGGTGACGCCGCCACACTCGCGACGTGGGAGGCGACCTCGCCGGGGCCGGGGTACACGACCGTCGCGATCCCCAGCGTCACGTGCGGCGCGGCAGCGGGGGACTGGCTAGCCGCCCGCGTAGCCACGCTGTCCACCCGGACGCTGTACACCACCGCGTGCGCCGTGGAGTTCAGCAAGACCAAGGAGATCCAGTTCGCACAGGACGTGGCGGTGTTCGCCCGGGGTGGGGTCTCCACGAGCAACCAGGTCGGCTTCGCCTCGACCAGCTCCACGACGACCCGCACGGTCCACCTGGTCCAGCCGTACGACGCCGCTGTTCGCCCGTGCACCACGAGCCCCGTGATGGGCCCGACCCAGCAGTTCTCGTCCACACCGCAGATCAGCCTTATGTGGTACTCGCCCTGCGACATCAGCTACGGCAACCAGGGCGGCAGCTACGGCCAGGTGTACAGCGGCAGCCAACTGACGACCAACAACCAGTACACATTGACGTTCCGCAGGCTCCCCCTGTGGGGTGTCAGCCCGTCGAGCATGCCGACGACGGCGTACGCCGTCGATGTCGTGTACAAGCGGGAGACGCGCTGAACCGGCGCCCCGACGGCCCGCCCGCGGTCGGGAGCTGACCGGCCGTGGGGTTCCTGGTCGTCGGCAGTGCCCTGCTCGGGCTGCTCGTCGGCTCGTTCCTCAACGTCGTGGTCCACCGAGTGCCAGCCGGTGCGTCGGTGGTCAGCCCGCCGAGCGCCTGCCCGGCGTGCGACGAGCCGGTGCGGCCCCGGGACAACGTGCCGGTGCTCTCGTGGCTGCTGCTGCGAGGCCGGTGCCGCGACTGCGGCGCGCCGATCGGGGTCCGCTACCCCCTGGTCGAGGCCGGGACGGCCGTGCTGTTCGGCGCGACGGCTGCGTGGTTCGGGCCCGCCTGGCACCTGCCGGCGTTCCTGTACCTGGCGGCAGCCGGAGTGGCGTTGGCCGTGATCGACGTCGATGTGCACCGGCTGCCCGACGCGATCGTGCTGCCGAGCTACGTCGTGGCCGGGGTGCTGCTCGTGGCCGCGGGCCTCGTCGAGCAGGACCTGTCCGCCCTCGTCCGTGCGGCAGCCGGCTGCGCGGCCCTGTTCGGGCTCTACCTCCTGCTGGCCGTCGTGCACCCGGCCGGGATGGGTCTGGGCGACGTGAAGCTGGCGGGCGTGCTGGGGATGTACCTCGGCTACCTCGGCTGGGCCGAGCTGGCCGTGGGGGGGTTCGCGGGCTTCGTGCTCGGCGGCCTCATCGGGGGCGCGATCGCCCTCGCTCGCGGTGCCGGCCGCAAGGCCAGGATCCCCTTCGGGCCGTTCATGCTCGCGGGCACCGCCGCCGGCGTCGTCGCGGGCGACCCCCTCGCCGGGTGGTACCTCACAGTGATCGGGCTCTGAGGCTCAAGGGGACGCCCCACCTGCCCGACACCAGTTCAGGACGCCCCGAGCAGGGCGTCCACGGCGCCGCATGTCGGCCCGTGAGGAAGGGGAACAACGTGGCAGGACGAACCGCCATCGGCCTCGACATCGGCACGTCCGGTGTCCGTGCCGCCGAGCTGTCGTTCGGCAGGAACGGCATCACGCTCGAGAAGTTCGGCCAGGTCGCCGTACCGGCGGGCGCGGTGCGCGACGGCGAGGTCGTCGACAGCGAGGCCGTCACCGCCGCTGTGCGCCAGCTGTGGCAGGCCACCCGGTTCGGCCACAAGCGCGTCGTGCTCGGGGTGGCGAACCAGCGCGTGATCGTGCGGCAGGTGGACCTGCCCGCGATGGAACCGGCCGAGCTGCGCAAGGCGCTGCCCTTCCAGGTGCAGGACTTCCTGCCGATGCCGGTCGACGAGGCGGTGCTCGACTTCTACCCGCTGGAGGACGTCACCGACGCGAGCGGCAACCGGCTCCGTCGCGGGCTGCTCGTCGCGGCCTCGCGGGAGACTGTGCTCGCCAACGTCCGCTGCGCCCAGAAGGCCGGCCTCACGGTGTCGAGCGTGGACCTCACCTCCTTCGCGCTGCTGCGCGCCGTCGGCACCCGGCTCGACCCGGAGGTCGGCACGGAGGCACTCGTCGACGTCGGCGCCCGCGTGACGAACGTGGTCGTCCACTCCGGCGGGGTGCCGCGCTTCGTGCGCATCCTGCTGATGGGCGGCGCCGACATCACCGACGCCCTCTCCGAGCGGCTCGGGGTCGACATCGAGGACGCCGAGGGCATCAAGCAGCAGGTCGGCCTCACGCCCGACGCCGACGCCGACGACGCCGCCGCCGCCCGGTCAGTCGAGGCGACCGCGGGCGCCTTCATCGACGAGGTCCGGGGCTCGCTGGACTACTACGCGGCCTCCCACCCCGGCGCGCCCGTCGAGCGTCTCGTCGTCTCCGGCGGCGGCTCCCAGCTCAGCGGCCTCGTCGACCGGCTCGAGGGCGCCACGCGCCTCCGGGTGCGCGCCGGCAACCCGATCGGGGCCATGCACGTCGGGCGCACCGGCCTGGACGACGACCAGCTCGCCTTGATCCAGCCTCTGGCCGCCGTGCCGGTCGGACTCGCCCTGGGAGCCGCGCGATGAGCACCCCGACGACCCCGCTGTCGCTCCCCGGCCCCCTCTCCGGAGCCATGGAGGACCTCGGCGCCGGCTACGTGGTCCCGCGCGTCGACCTGCTGCCGCCCGAGATCGCGCAGGCGCGCCGGCTCCGCCGCACGCAGCGCGTCCTCGCCGGCGGACTCGTCGGCGTGGTCGCGGCCTGCGCCGGTGGGTACCTGCTCGCCGCCCGCAGCGCGGACGACGCGGCTGCCGACCTCGCCGTCGCCCAGGCCCGCACCGCGGAGCTGCAGGCGGAGCAGGCGCAGTACGCCGAGGTCCCGCTGGTGCTCAGCCAGGTCGAGGCGGCCGAGTCCGCGCGCGAGCTCGCGATGGGCACCGACGTGCTCTGGTACCGCTACCTCAACGACATCGCGCTGACGTACCCGACCGAGATCTGGCTGGAGAACATCACCGCCAGCGTGGCCGGCCCCGGTGGCCTAGCCGGTGCCGCCGCCGTCCCTGTCGCTGGGGAGAACCCCCTGGCGACACCGGGGATCGGGACGATCACGTTCACCGGCAAGGCGGGGGAGCACTCCGACGTCGCCAGCTGGCTCGACGTCCTCGGCGGTACCGGCGGGTTCTCCGACGCCGCGTTCTCCGACTCCAGCCGCACCGAGGTCGCGGAGACCGACGTCGTCCAGTTCACGTCGCAGGTGGTCCTCACCGAGTCGGCCCTCTCGCACCGCTACGACCGGAAGGCGCAGTGACCATGACACGCTCGAGCACGCGGCTGTGGGTCGCCGGAACCGTGCTGGTCGCCCTCGTCGTGGTGGCCGCCTCGTGGTTCACCCTCGTCGCACCGAAGCGCGCCGAGGCCGCTGCGCTGCAGCAGCAGACGGTCGACACGGACGCCCAGAACGCCGATCTGCAGGTCCGGATCGCCGAGCTGGAGGCGCAGTTCGAGGACCTGCCCGAGCGACGTGCCGAGCTCGAGGAGGTCAGGCGCTCCATGCCGGTGACCCCCGACCTGCCGACGCTGGTGCGCGACCTCGACGCCATGGCCGACCGCGCCGGGGTCACCCTGATGAACGTCGCACCGGGCCAGCCGGTCGCCGTCGTCGACCCCACCGCCGCGCCCGCGGCCGTCACCCCGGAGGCCGGCACCGACGGTGCGGCAGCCGACGGTGCGGCAGCCGACGGCACCGTGACCCCCGTCGAGCCCGCAGGACCACAGCTGTACCAGCTGCCGACGACCGTGGTCGTGGTCGGCGAGTTCTTCAAGGCCGAGCTCTTCCTGCGCGAGGTTCAGGCGGAGATGAAGCGCGCCCTGCTCGTCGAGACGCTCGCGATCCAGGCGGAGCAGTCCGCCGACGCCTCGGGCGGCAAGCCCGCCACCGAGAACGGGGACATCACGATGACCCTCACCGGCAGCGTGTTCGTACTCTCCG
Source organism: Actinomycetales bacterium (assembly GCA_038206105.1). Lineage (GTDB taxonomy): Bacteria > Actinomycetota > Actinomycetes > Actinomycetales > JBBRBF01 > JBBRBF01. Next base: position 11,855 of record JBBRBF010000028.1, read on the forward strand.
ACCCGGCCACCGACACGGCCTCCGGCGGCACCGGGACCGGCGTCGCCGCGGACCCCGCGGCGCCGACCGCGACCGAGCAGACCACCGACGGCTCCACCACCTCGTGACGCGACGGACCGCAGGAGAACCCCGATGAACCAGTCACCGTTCGGCACCCCCGCACCCGCGGCCGTGCCGCCGCACGTACAGCCCGAGGAGGACGCCGTCGCCGGCAACCGCCGCCGCCTGCTGCTGCTCGGTGGCGCCGGTCTCGCGGGCCTCGTCGTCGCCGGCGGGCTCGCCCTCGTGCTGCTCACCGGTGGTGACGCGCCTGCGGACGAGTCCGCCGCGCTCCCGCTCCCGGCCGCGTCTGCGGCGCCGGACCAGGCACCTGTCGAGGAGCCCGTCGAGCTCCCCACCGACGTGCAGTTCAACGACCGCAACCCCTTCCAGGCCGACGTCCTCCAGTCCTCGGGCGGCGCGGCGTCCACGACGGGCTCCGCGGACTCCCCCGCGGACTCCCCCGCGGACTCCACCGCGGACTCCGCTGCCGACTCGGGGGAGGCCACCTCCGGCACCACGGGTGGTGCAGCGGCAGCCGACAGCACGGCCACCCCGACGACCACCACGGCACCGGTCGACGGCGCCACGCTCACCGGTGGCACGACGACCGGCGAGGCGGGGCCGCCGGGCCCGCAGGGTCCGCGAGGCGCCCACGGCCACCTCGGCCGCCCGGGCGACGACGGCAGGCACGGCAAGAACGGTACGGACGGCGAGGACGCCGTCCTGCCTGCCGCCGTGACCTTCCTCGGCTACGACGGCGCCAACCGGGCACGGGCCAGGTTCGCGCTGGACTACGGCACCGCCGAGGAGGTCCTGGTGAGCGTCGCTGCCGGCAAGCAGCTGGAGGACGACGTCGCCCTGCCGGGCAGCGACATCACCTACCTGGGTCCGTCTGCGTCGGATGCCGCGAACGTCCGTGTCCGGGTCGCCGACGCCTCGACCGCCACGTACACGCTGGCTCCGGGACGTCCTCGGCTGCTTCCCCGCGGCTGACGCCGTCGCCGGCACGACCGGCGGCTCTGCGAGGATCGGCGCATGCTGCGCTGGTTGACCGCGGGGGAGTCCCACGGCCCCGCTCTCGTCGGTGTCCTCGAGGGGCTGCCCGCGGGGGTGCTGGTCACCTCCGACGACGTCCGGGGCGCCCTCGCACGACGCCGGCTCGGGTACGGCCGCGGCGCGCGGATGACGTTCGAGCAGGACGCCGTCCGCTTCCTCGGCGGGGTACGCCACGGCACCAGCCAGGGTGGGCCGGTCGCCGTCGAGGTCGCCAACACCGAGTGGCCCAAGTGGGAGACCGTGATGTCCCCCGATCCGGTGGACGCCGACGTGCTGGCCGGGCAGGCCCGCAATGCCGCGCTCACCCGCCCCCGGCCCGGGCACGCCGACCTCGTCGGGATGCAGAAGTACGGCTTCGACGACGCGCGGCCCGTGCTGGAGCGTGCCAGCGCCCGCGAGACCGCCGCCCGCGTCGCGCTGGGAGCGGTCGCCGCCGCGTTCCTCGACCAGGCGCTCGGCGTGCAGCTGGTGAGCCACACCGTCGCGATCGGTCCCGTCGCGGTCCCCGAGGGTGCGCCGGTGCCCTCCCGGGACGACGTCGCGGCCCTCGACGCGGACCCGGTGCGCTGCCACCACGCACCGACGTCCGAGGCGATGGTCGCCGAGATCGACGCGTGCCGTCGCGACGGCGACACCCTGGGCGGCGTCGTCGAGGTCGTCGCCCGCGGCCTGCCCCCCGGGCTGGGCAGCCACGTGCACGGCGACCGCCGGCTCGACGCGCGGCTGGCCGGTGCCGTGATGGGGATCCAGGCCATCAAGGGCGTCGAGGTCGGTGACGGCTTCCGCACGGCCGCGCGCCGCGGCTCCGCCGCCCACGACGAGATCGAGCGGGGTACCGACGGCGTGCTGCGTCGCCGCACCGGACGCGCGGGTGGCACCGAGGGCGGCATGAGCACCGGCGAGGCGCTGCGGGTCCGTGCCGCGATGAAGCCGATCAGCACCGTCCCGCGGGCCCTGGACACCATCGACGTCGTCACCGGCGAGGCAGCCGTGGCGATCAACCAGCGCTCCGACGTGTGCGCGGTGCCCGCCGCCGGGGTCGTGGCCGAGGCGATGGTCGCGCTCGTGCTCGCCGACGCGGCGCTGGAGAAGCTCGGCGGCGACTCGGTCGCGGAGGTCCGGCGCAACCTCGCCGGCTACCTCGCCGCCGTCCCCGAGCCGATGCGCAGCGGCGCCTCGTGAGCGGCCACACCGCCCGCCCCGTGGCCGTGCTCGTGGGGCCACCCGGTGCCGGCAAGTCCACGGTCGCGACGGCCGTCGCCGACCTGCTCGGCGTGCCGGCGCGCGACACCGACGCCGACATCGTGGCCTCCACCGGCAAGAGCGTCGCCGAGATCTTCGTGGACGACGGTGAGCCGGCCTTCCGCGAGCTGGAGCGGGCGGCGGTCATCACAGCACTCGCCGGGTTCAACGGTGTGCTCGCCGTCGGCGGCGGGTCGGTGATGGACCCCCGCACCGAGGCCGACCTCGGCTCCCACACGGTGGTGTTCCTCGACGTCGGCCTCGCCGACGCCTCGCGGCGGATCGGTTTCGACGCGAGCCGCCCGCTCCTCATCGGCAACCCCCGAGCGCAGTGGAAGCGGCAGATGGACGCGCGGCGCAGTGTCTACGAACGTGTCGCGGACCACGTCGTCACCACCTCGGGCCGCACCGCCGCCGACGTCGCCGCGGAGGTCGCCGCCCTGCTGGCCACGGACCGGTCGGCACGGCACTCCTAGACTCGGCCATCGTGCCCCCCGCCTCCCCACCGACCTCACAGCCCGCCCCGACCCGGATCACCGTCGGCGGCGCCGCGCCCTACGACGTCGTCGTCGGCCACGGTCTGCTCGACGCGCTGCCCGAGCTGCTGGACGGCGCCCAGCGGGTGCTCGTCGTCCACCCCCGGGCGCTGCGCAGCACCGGCGAGGCGGTCCGGGAGGACCTGGCGACCCGCGGCCTGGAGGCCGTCACCGCCGAGGTGCCGGACGGCGAGGAGGCAAAGCTCGCACCCGTCGCGTCGTTCTGCTGGCAGGTCCTCGGCCAGTCCGGCTTCACCCGCACCGACGCGGTCGTCGGCGTCGGCGGCGGGGCGACGACCGACCTCGCGGGCTTCGTGGCCGCGACCTGGCTGCGCGGCGTCCGCGTCGTCCAGGTGCCCACCACGCTGCTCGGCATGGTGGACGCCGCGGTCGGGGGCAAGACCGGCATCAACACCACGGAGGGCAAGAACCTCGTCGGGTCCTTCCACCCGCCGGCCGGCGTCCTCTGCGACCTCGACGTGCTGCGCACGCTGCCGCGCAACGACCTGCTCGCCGGGATGGCGGAGGTCGTCAAGTGCGGCTTCGTCGCCGACCCGGCCGTGCTCGACCTGTTGGAGGCGGACCCGGAGGCGGCCGGCCGCTGGGACGCTCCCGTCGTCCGCGAGCTCGTGGAGCGCTCCGTGCGCGTCAAGGCCGACGTCGTCGGCGCCGACCTGCGCGAGGCCGGCCCTCGCGAGGTGCTCAACTACGGCCACACCCTCGGCCACGCGATCGAGCTCGTCGAGCGGTACCAGTGGCGCCACGGTGCGGCGGTGTCGGTCGGCATGGTCTTCGCGGCCGAGCTGGCCCGGCTCGCAGGCCGTCTCGGCGAGGACGTCGTGGACCGGCACCGGTCGCTGCTGACCGCCCTCGGGCTGCCGACGACGTACCGCGGCGACCGGTGGCCGCAGCTGCTCGACGCGATGCGCCGCGACAAGAAGACCCGCGGCGACCTGCTGCGCTTCGTCGTCCTCGACGACGTGGCCCGTCCCGCGCGGCTGGAGGGCCCCGACCCCGGCCTGCTCGCCGCCGCCTACGCCGAGATCAGCCGGTAGGATCTGCGCCGACCCCGACGACCTCCACCGGGCACCGGCGTGCCCACGGACGGAAGAGACCCTGTGGCGACGACGAACGACCTGAAGAACGGCACCGTGCTGAACATCGACGGCCAGCTCTGGGCCGTGGTGGACTTCCAGCACGTCAAGCCCGGCAAGGGTGGGGCGTTCGTGCGCACCAAGCTCAAGAACGTGCTGAGCGGCAAGGTCGTGGACCGGACCTTCAACGCCGGCGCGAAGGTGGAGACCGCGACCGTGGACCGGCGCGACATGCAGTACCTGTACAAGGACGGCGAGGACTTCGTCTTCATGGACGCGAGCACCTACGACCAGCTGATGGTGCCGTCGCAGACCGTGGGCGACGCTGCCGGCTTCATGCTGGAGAACCAGGACGCCACGGTGGCGCTGCACGAGGGGACGCCGCTCTACGTCGAGCTGCCGACGTCGGTGGTGCTGGAGATCACGTACACCGAGCCTGGCCTGCAGGGCGACCGCTCCACCGGCGGCACGAAGCCGGCGACGCTGGAGACGGGCACCCAGATCCAGGTGCCCCTGTTCCTCGAGACCGGCACCCGTGTGAAGGTGGACACGCGCTCCGGTGACTACCTCGGCCGCGTGAACGCCTGACGTGGGCGCCCGCACCAAGGCCCGCAAGCGGGCGCTGGACGTGCTCTTCGAGGCGGACCAGCGTCGCATCGACCCGGCCGGGCTGCTGCACGACCGGGTGGGTGCCGCGGACCCGCCGCTGCCGGAGTACGCGGTGACCCTGGTGGAGGGCGTGCAGGCGCACGGCGAGCAGATCGACGAGCTGCTGGCGACGTACTCCCAGGGCTGGTCGCTGCAGCGGATGCCACCGGTGGACCGCGCGATCCTGCGCCTGGGCACCTACGAGCTGCTGTGGGAGCCCGACGTCCCCGACGCGGTGGCGGTCGACGAGGCCGTCGACCTGGCGCGGGCCCTGTCGACGGACGACTCGCCCGCCTTCGTCAACGGCCTGCTCGGCCGGCTGCTGAGCCTGAAGCCCACGCTGGGCGTCTGAGCGGCGGCGGGCTCAGCCGCCGTCGACGGTGGTCAGGCGCTCGCCCGCGCAGTGCGCCCGGTCGCCGCGGGGTGAGGCGAGACTACGCTGCGTACATGTGGCTGTGACGATCACTCGCTACGCAGCGTAGTTCGTCGCGGTCGGTGCCCGCGGTCCCGGACGTCAGCGGTGACCGGGCTCGAGCGCCACCGCCCGCCGCGCCTCCGGGTCGAGCACGCCCCAGGAGATGAGCTCCTCGGCAAGCGTCGCCGGCGGCACGTCGTAGATCACCGCGAGGGTGCGCAGGTCGTCCGTACGGATCGACAGCACCTTGCCGTTGTAGTCCCCACGCTGACCCTGGATCGTGGCCGCGTAGCGCGCAAGGGGTCCTGCCCGCTCGCTCGGCACGGAGGTCAGGGCCTCCAGGTCGAGCACGAGCTTGGGTGGCGGCTCGGCCGCCGCGCTCGGCGCCGCGTCGGGCAGCAGCGCCTGCACCGGCACCTGGTAGAAGTCGGCCAGCTCGGCCAACCGCTGCACCGTGACCGCCCGGTCGCCCCGCTCGTAGGACCCGACGACGACGGCCTTCCACCGTCCCTTGGACTTCTGCTCCACACCCTGCAGGGACAGCCCCTGCTGCGTGCGGATCGAGCGCAGCCGCGTTCCCAGCGCCTTGGCGTACTCCGTGCTCAATGGAACTCCCTTCGAAGGGGCTTGCGCCCCACCGCGCCGGCGGCTGACCCACCGTGCGTGACCAGCCCTGCGCGGTCCTGATGATGCTCACGGAGCGTGACGTACGCCGTCAAGCGGAACGGCCCACCGGATACCCACCTGGCCGAACGTCGTGCACGCCGCGACGTCGGCTAGGCTCCCCGCGACCGACCGGCATCCTTCAACCTCCGCACCGAGAGGCGGGGAAGGAGCTCAGGGCCATGGCCTCGCCACGCCCGGTGCTGCACGCACCGGAGATCTCCCGGGCCCTCACCCGGATCGCGCACGAGCTGCTCGAGCGCAACAAGGGGGCCACCGACCTCGTCCTGCTCGGCATCCCGACGCGGGGCGTCCCCCTGGCGCACCGGCTCGCGGAGCGGGTCGCCGGCGTGGAGCCTGGTGTCGACCCCGCCGCGCTCGCCGGCGCCCTCGACGTCACGATGCACCGCGACGACCTGCGGCGGCACCCGACCCGCGGGCTCCAGGCCACCGAGCTGCCGCCCGGCGGCATCGACGACAAGGTCGTCGTCCTCGTCGACGACGTCCTGTTCTCCGGCCGCACAGTCCGTGCCGCGCTCGACGCGCTGTCCGACCTCGGCCGCCCCCGCGCGGTACGGCTCGCGGTGCTGGTCGACCGCGGCCACCGTGAGCTCCCGATCCGCGCCGACCACGTCGGCAAGAACCTGCCGACCTCGTCCGCCGAGCGCGTCGACGTGCTGCTGGACGAGACCGACGGCCGGGACGCCGTCCTGATCTCCGGTCCCACCAGCGACGGCACCGCGGTGAACGCCTGATGCGGCACCTGCTCTCGGCGGCCGACCTCGGCAAGGACTCCGCCGTCGCCCTGCTCGACGTGGCCGAGCAGATGGCGGCCACCCAGCAGCGGGAGATCAAGAAGCTCCCGACCCTGCGCGGCCGCACCGTGGTGAATCTCTTCTTCGAGGACTCGACCCGGACGCGGATCTCGTTCGAGGCGGCCGCCAAGCGGTTGTCTGCAGACGTGATCAGCTTCTCCGCCAAGGGATCCAGCGTCTCCAAGGGGGAGTCCCTCAAGGACACCGCCCTCACGCTCGAGGCCATGGGCGCGGACGCGGTGGTGATCCGGCACGGCGCGTCGGGCGCGCCGCACCGCCTCGCCCACTCCGGCTGGGTGCGGGGCAGCGTGCTCAACGCCGGCGACGGCACCCACGAGCACCCGACGCAGGCGCTGCTCGACGCGTTCACGATGCGCCGCCGGCTGGTCGGCGACGGGGGTGACGCGACCGGGGCCGACCTCGCAGGGCGGCGGGTCACCGTCGTCGGCGACGTGCTGCACAGCCGCGTCGCCCGCTCGAACGTGCTGCTGCTGAACACCCTCGGGGCCCACGTCACCCTCGTCGCCCCGCCGACGCTGCTCCCGGTCGGGGTGGGGACCTGGCCGTGCCAGGTCTCCTACGACCTCGACGCCGCCCTCGCCGACGCGGACGCCGTGATGATGCTGCGGGTGCAGCGCGAGCGGATGAACGCCTCCTACTTCCCCTCCGAGCGCGAGTACTCCCGGCGCTACGGCCTCGACTCGCGGCGGCTGCGCCTGCTGCCCGAGCACGCGATCGTGATGCACCCGGGGCCGATGAACCGCGGCCTGGAGATCTCGGCCGAGGCGGCCGACTGCGACCGGTCCACCGTCGTGGAGCAGGTCGGCAACGGCGTCGCGGTCCGGATGGCCGCGCTGTACCTGCTGCTGGCGGGGGAGGACGGGCAGTGACCGACTACCTGGTGCGCGGCGCGCGAGCGCTCGGCGGCGACCCCGCCGACCTGCTGCTGGTCGACGGCCGCGTCGCCGACGTCGGCGCGGCGGGCTCCCTGTCCGCCGGGGGCGCCGAGGTCGTCGACGCCGACGGCCTCGTCGCGCTGCCCGGCCTCGTCGACCTGCACACCCACCTGCGCGAGCCTGGCCGCGAGGACGCCGAGACGGTGGAGTCCGGGTCCCGGGCCGCTGCCCTGGGGGGCTTCACCGCGGTGCACGCGATGGCGAACACCGACCCGGTCGCCGACACCGCGGGCGTCGTGGAGCAGGTGTGGCGGCTGGGACGGCGCGCGGGCTGGACCGACGTGCGGCCGGTCGGCGCGGTCACCGTGGGACTCGGTGGCGAGCGGCTCGCCGAGCTGGGCGCGATGGCCGACTCCGCCGCCGGCGTCCGGATGTTCTCCGACGACGGCCGGTGCGTGCACGACGCGGTCGTGATGCGGCGGGCGCTGGAGTACGTCAAGGCCTTCGACGGGGTCGTCGCCCAGCACGCCCAGGAGCCCCGCCTCACCGGCGGGGCGCAGATGCACGAAGGCGACGTCTCCGGCGTCCTCGGACTCACCGGCTGGCCGGCCGTCGCCGAGGAGGCGGTCGTCGCCCGCGACGTGCTGCTGGCCGGTCACGTCGGCTCGCGGCTGCACGTCTGCCACGTCTCCACCGCCGGCACCGTCGAGATCCTGCGGTGGGCGCGCGCCCGCGGCGTGCAGGTCACCGCGGAGGTCACGCCCCACCACCTGCTGCTCACCGAGGAGCAGGTGCGCTCCTACGACCCGGTGTTCAAGGTGAACCCGCCGCTGCGCTCCGCCGCCGACGTCGAGGCACTGCGCGATGCCCTCGCCGACGGCACGATCGACGTCGTCGCGACCGACCACGCGCCGCACACCGTGGAGGACAAGGACTGCGAGTGGGCGGCCGCCGCGATGGGGATGACGGGGCTCGAGACCGCCCTGTCCGTGGTGCAGCACACGATGGTCGAGACCGGACGGTTCGGCTGGGACGACGTCGCCCGCGTGATGTCCACGGCTCCGGCCCGGATCGGACGGCTGACGGACCACGGTCGCGGCCTGGACGTCGGCGCGGCCGCGAACGTCGTCCTCGTCGACCCGGCGCACCGGCAGACGGTCGATGTGACCGCGATGGCGACGATGGGCCGCAACAGCCCCTTCGCGGGTCGGGAGCTGCCCGGCCGGGTCGTGTCCACGTTCCTGCGCGGGCACCGGGTGGTCGCCGACGGCGCCCTCGCCGAGTCGGCCTCGTTGGCCGCCGACAGCGGGGACCGGCCGTGAGCGAGACCGGGGCCGCGCTGCTCGGCCTCCTGCTCGTTCCGGCGCTGTGGGCCCTGATGTGGTCCGGGTGGCGCCGGCGCGCCCGCCGCCAGGGCGACCTGCCCGCCCCCGCCGAGCCGGCCGGCGGGCCCGGTCCGGGTGCGGTGCAAGGGGTCTACGTGTCCACCTGCCGGGCCGGGGACTGGCTGGACCGGGTGGTCGCGCACGGCCTCGGCGTCCGCTCCGAGGTGGGCGTCGAGGTCGGTGCCGCCGGGGTGGCCCTGCACCGCACCGGCGCCCGGTCGGTGCTCGTGCCCGCGGCCGACCTCGTCGGAGTGCGCCGCGAGGCCGGCATGGCGGGCAAGTTCGTCGGGTCGCGCACGTTGGTGGTGCTGTCGTGGCGTCTGGGCGACACGGGGCTCGACACGGGGCTCCGGGTTCGCTCGGCCGTCGACGCCGACACGGTCGCCACCGCGGTGCAGCGGCTGCTCGAGAGGGAGGCGGCGTGACGGCGGCGGTTCGCCAGGACGCGCTCCTCGTGCTCGAGGACGGGCGGACCTTCGCGGGTCGCGCCTACGGGGCGACGGGCTCCTGCGTGGGGGAGGCCGTCTTCTGCACCGCGATGACCGGGTACCAGGAGACGCTCACCGACCCGTCCTACCGCCGGCAGGTCGTGGTGATGACGGCGCCGCACATCGGCAACACGGGCTGGAACGACGAGGACGACGAGTCGCGGCGGATCTGGGTCTCCGGGTTCGTGGTGCGCGACCCCGCGCGGCGGGCGTCGTCCTGGAGGGCCACGTCCGAGCTGCACGACCAGCTCGCGGCGCAGGACGTCGTGGGCATCTCCGGCATCGACACGCGAGCCCTGGTGCGCCATCTGCGGGAGCGCGGCGCGATGCGCGTCGGCGTGTTCTCCGGCGATGCCCTGGCACCACAGGGGGGGCGGCGCGCCGACGACGACCTCGTCGCCGAGGTCCGGCGCGCACCGGCGATGACCGGGGCCGACCTCGCCGGCGAGGTCACCACGCCCGAGCCGTACGTGGTCCCGGCGGTGGGGGAGCGACGGTTCACCGTCGCCGCGGTCGACCTCGGGATCAAGACCGCGACGCCGCGCCGGCTCGCCGAGCGGGGCGTCGAGGTGCACGTGCTCCCCGCGACCGCCACGACCGCGGATGTGCTGGCGACCGGCGCGGACGGCGTGTTCTTCTCCAACGGCCCGGGCGACCCCGCCGCGGCGACCGGCGAGGTCGCGCTGCTGCGGGACGTGCTCGACCGCCGGATCCCGTTCTTCGGCATCTGCTACGGCAACCAGATGCTCGGCAGGGCGCTCGGGCTGGGGACGTACAAGCTGCGCTACGGGCACCGGGGCATCAACGCCCCGGTGCTCGACCGGGCGACCGGTCGCGTCGAGGTGACGGCGCACAACCACGGGTTCGCCGTTGCGCCGCCCGACGGCACGGACGAGGGGGACGCCTTCACGACGCCGTTCGGGCGTGCCCTGGTCAGCCACGTCTGCCTGAACGACGGCGTCACCGAGGGTCTGCGGCTGCTCGACGTGCCCGCGTTCTCGGTGCAGTACCACCCCGAGGCGGCCGCCGGTCCGCACGACGCGGGCTACCTCTTCGACCGGTTCGTGGACCTGATGGGCAGCACCTCCGACGAGCAGCGAGGAGCGCCGGATGCCGCGCCGTGACGACCTGGCCAGCGTGCTGGTGATCGGGTCCGGCCCGATCGTGATCGGTCAGGCCTGCGAGTTCGACTACTCGGGCACGCAGGCCTGCCGGGTGCTGCGCGAGGAGGGCCTGCGCGTCGTCCTCGTGAACTCGAATCCCGCGACCATCATGACCGACCCGGAGTTCGCCGACGCCACCTACGTCGAGCCGATCACCCCGGAGGTGGTCGAGGCGATCATCGCGGCCGAGCGACCCGACGCCCTGCTGCCCACCCTCGGCGGGCAGACCGCGCTGAACACGGCGATCGCGCTGCACGAGAACGGTGTGCTGGAGAAGTACGGCGTCGAGCTGATCGGCGCGAACGTCGAGGCGATCCAGCTCGGCGAGGACCGGGAGGCCTTCAAGGGCGTGGTGGAGCGGTGCGGCGCCGAGTCCGCCCGCAGCGTGGTCTGCCACACCCTGGACGAGGCGCTGGCCGGTGCCGAGGAGCTCGGCTACCCGGTGGTGGTGCGCCCCTCGTTCACGATGGGCGGGCTGGGGTCGGGGTTCGCGCACGACGCGAGCGACCTGCGCCGGATGGCGGGCGCCGGGCTGCGCGCCAGCCGCACGACCGAGGTGCTGCTCGAGGAGTCGATCCTCGGGTGGAAGGAGTACGAGCTCGAGCTGATGCGCGACCGCAACGACAACGTCGTGGTCGTCTGCTCGATCGAGAACGTCGACCCGGTCGGCGTCCACACCGGCGACTCCGTCACCGTCGCCCCGGCGATGACGCTCACCGACCGGGAGTACCAGCGGCTGCGGGACGTCTCGATCGCCGTGATCCGCGAGGTCGGCGTCGACACCGGCGGCTGCAACATCCAGTTCGCGGTCGACCCGGTCGACGGCCGCGTCGTCGTGATCGAGATGAACCCCCGGGTGTCGCGCTCGTCGGCCCTGGCGTCCAAGGCGACCGGGTTCCCGATCGCGAAGATCGCGGCACGGCTCGCCGTCGGGTACACGCTCGACGAGATCCGCAACGACATCACCCGCGAGACACCGGCCTCCTTCGAACCGACGCTCGACTACGTCGTGGTGAAGGTGCCCCGGTTCGCCTTCGAGAAGTTCCCCGCCGCGGACGCCGAGCTCACCACCACGATGAAGTCGGTCGGCGAGGCGATGGCGATCGGGCGGTGCTTCACCGAGGCGCTGCAGAAGGCCCTGAGGTCCCTGGAGCAGAAGGGGTCCGCCTTCCACTGGGACGGCGAGCCGGGCGACGCGGGCGCTCTCGTGGACCTCGCGCGCACGCCCACGGACGGCCGGATCGTGACGGTGCAGCAGGCGCTGCGGGCCGGCGCGGCCGTGGCGGAGGTGGCGGCGGCGACCCGCATCGACCCCTGGTTCCTCGACCAGGTGCTGCTCGTCGAGGAGGTCGCCGCCCGGGTGCGCGAGGCCCCGGCCCTGACGCCAGAGGTGCTGCGGGAGGCCAAGCGCCACGGCTTCTCCGACGCCCAGCTCGGCTCGCTGCGCTCGATGCCCGAGGACGTCGTCCGCGGCCTGCGGCACGCCCTCGGGGTGCGCCCGGTCTTCAAGACCGTGGACACGTGCGCCGCGGAGTTCGCCGCGTCGACCCCGTACCACTACTCCAGCTACGACGAGGAGGACGAGTCCGTCCCCAGCGACCGGCGCAAGGTCGTCATCCTCGGCTCGGGCCCGAACCGGATCGGGCAGGGCGTCGAGTTCGACTACTCGTGCGTGCACGCCGCCTTCGCTCTGTCCGAAGCCGGGTACGAGACGGTGATGGTCAACTGCAACCCCGAGACCGTCTCCACCGACTACGACACGTCCGACCGGCTCTACTTCGAGCCCCTGACGCTGGAGGACGTCCTCGAGGTCGTGCACGCCGAGCAGCGCTCGGGCGAGCTCGTGGGCGTCGTCGTGCAGCTCGGCGGGCAGACCCCGCTCGGGCTCGCGTCGCGGCTGGAGGCGGCGGGTGTGCCGATCGTCGGCACGTCGCCTGCGGCGATCCACCTCGCGGAGGACCGGGGCTCGTTCGGCCGCGTGCTCGCCGAGGCGGGGCTGCCGGCGCCCAAGCACGGCACCGCGTCGAGCTTCGCCGAGGCCCGGGCCGTCGCCGACGAGATCGGCTACCCGGTGCTGGTACGGCCCTCGTACGTGCTCGGCGGGCGGGGGATGGAGATCGTCTACGACGAGGAGTCCCTCGCCGGCTACATCGCCCGCGCCACCACGGTCAGCCCCGACCACCCGGTGCTCGTCGACCGGTTCCTCGACGACGCCGTCGAGATCGACGTCGACGCCCTCTTCGACGGCGAGGAGATGTACCTCGGTGGCGTGATGGAGCACCTGGAGGAGGCCGGGATCCACTCCGGGGACTCCGCGTGCGTGCTGCCGCCGGTCACCCTCGGGCGCCGCGAGATCGAGCGCGTGCGGGCCAGCACCGAGGCGATCGCCCGCGGGGTCGGCGTCCGCGGCCTGCTCAACGTGCAGTACGCGCTCGTCTCCGACGTGCTGTACGTGCTCGAGGCCAACCCGCGGGCGTCGCGGACCGCGCCGTTCGTCGCCAAGGCCACCGCGGTCCCCTTGGCGAAGGCCGCCGCGCGCGTGATGCTCGGCGCGACCGTCGCGCAGCTCCGTGCCGAGGGCATGCTCCCGCCGCACGGGGACGGCGGCGACCTGCCGGCGAGCTCCCCGGTGTCCGTCAAGGAGGCGGTGCTGCCCTTCCGGCGCTTCCGCACCCCGGACGGGCTCGTCGTGGACTCGCTGCTGGGGCCCGAGATGCGTTCCACCGGCGAGGTGATGGGGATCGCCGCCGACTTCCCCGCGGCCTTCGCCAAGTCGCAGACGGCGGCCTACGGCGGGCTGCCGACGTCGGGGCGCGTGTTCGTCTCCGTCGCGGACCGCGACAAGCGCGCCATGATCTTCCCCGTGAAACGGCTCGTCGACCTCGGCTTCGAGGTGCTGGCGACGGAGGGGACTGCGGAGACGCTGCGTCGCAACGGGATCGCGAGCACGCTGGTGCGCAAGCACAGCCAGGGGGAGGGCGCCGACGGGGAGCCGACCATCGTGCAGCGGATCCTCGCCGGTGACGTCGACGTCGTCGTCAACACCCCCTCGGGCCGCTCCTCGCGGGCCGACGGCTACGAGATCCGGGCCGCCACGACGTCGATGGACCGGCCGATCGTCACCACTGTGCAGCAGCTCGCCGCCGCGGTGCAGGGCATCGAGCACGGCCTGGAGGCGACCGACGGCGTCGGAGTGCCGCGGCTGCCGCACGTGAGGTCGCTGCAGTCGTGGGCGTCGGCGGTCCGGCCGTGACGCCCCGCCCGTACCGGCTGCTGCTGGAGCGCGTGCTCGTCCGCGTCGACGCCGAGACCGCCCACCGGGCCTCGTTCGCCGCGCTGCGCGCGGTGGCCCGGGTGCCCGGCGCCGCCGCCGCCGGCGTGCGGCTGCTCGGGCCCCGCGACGCCGCCCTGCGGGTGCGGGCGCTCGGCCTCGACCTGCCCGGCCCCGTCGGACTCGCGGCGGGCTTCGACAAGGACGCCCGCGGCGTCGACGGCCTGGCCGCCCTCGGTTTCGGCTTCGTCGAGGTGGGCACGGTGACCGCGGTCGCCCAGCCGGGCAACCCCCGGCCCCGCCTGTTCCGACTGCTCGCGGACCGCGCTGTCGTGAACCGGATGGGCTTCAACAACGCCGGTGCCGCCGCGGCGGCGGCCCGGCTGGCCCGGCGGGGGTCGCGGCGCGGCGGGCCCCGCGTCGTGGTCGGGGTGAACATAGGGCGCACGAAGGCGGTCGCGGACTCGGGCGCGGTGGCCGACTACGTCGCCAGCACCCGCGCCGTGGCCGGCGTCGCCGACTACCTCGTGGTGAACGTCTCCAGCCCCAACACCCCGGGACTGCGCGACCTGCAGTCGGTCGAGGCGCTCCGGCCGCTGCTCGTCGCCGTCCGGGAGGCGGCCGCTGCCGCCGGCCGGCAGGTGCCCCTGCTCGTCAAGATCGCTCCCGACCTCGCCGACGCCGACGTGCTCGCCGTCGCCGACCTCGCCGTCGAGCTCGGACTGGACGGCGTCGTGGCGACCAACACGACCGTCTCCCGCGAGCGCCTCCTCACGCCGGCCGCCGACGTCGCCGCGCTCGGCGCGGGCGGCCTCAGCGGCCCCGTGCTGCGGGAGCGTTCGCTGGAGGTGCTGCGGATGCTGCGGGCCCGCCTCGGGCCCGGGCCGGTGCTGGTCTCCGTCGGCGGGGTCGCCACCGCCGACGACGTGTGGGACCGGGTGCGCGCCGGCGCGACGCTCGTGCAGCTCTACACGGCCCTGGTGTACGAGGGGCCGCTGCTGCCCCGGCGGCTGCACGAAGGCCTCGCGGCGCGGCTGCACGCGGCGGGCTTCGCCCGCCTGCAGGACGCGGTCGGCTCCGAGGCGGTCGCACCGTGAGCCCCGCGGACCCGGCGCCGCGCACCTTCGGGGAGCGCCTGCACGCCGCGCGCCGGGACCGGGGTCCGCTCTGCGTCGGCGTGGACCCCCACCCGGGGCTGCTGCACGACTGGGGCCTGGACGACGACGTCGCCGGCCTGGAGCGCTTCTGCGGCACCGTCGTCGACGCCCTCGCCGACCGCGTGGCCGTCCTGAAGCCGCAGGCCGCCTTCTTCGAGCGCCACGGCAGCCGGGGCGTCGCCGTCCTGGAGCGGGTCGTGGCCGACGCCCGCTCCGCCGGGGCCCTCGTGCTCGTCGACGCCAAGCGCGGCGACATCGGCTCCACCGTGCAGGCCTACGCCGACGCGTTCGTCCGCGAGGGGTCCCCGCTCGCGGGGGACGCCGTCACCGCGACGCCCTACCTGGGCGCCGGCTCGCTCGACCCGCTGCTCGACACCGCCGCCCAGCACGGCCGCGGCGTGTTCGTGCTGGCCCTGACCTCCAACCCCGAGGGCGCCCGCGTGCAGCGTGCCCGCACCGACGACGGGAGGAGCGTCGCCGGGACCGTGCTGGACCACGTGCGGGCCCGCAACGCGGCGACCGCGCCGCACGGGAGCGTCGGCGCGGTCGTCGGCGTGACGGTGGGCCGCACGAAGGAGGACCTGGACGTCGGCGGCCCGCTGCTGGCCCCCGGCCTCGGTGCGCAGGGAGGCACCGCGGCGGACCTGGAGGCGGTGTTCGGGCCCGCGCTGCCGCTCGTGCTGCCGAGCACGTCCCGCGAGGTGCTGGCGGCCGGGCCGGGTGCGTCCGGGCTGCGCGACGCCACTGCGCGGACCCTGGCGGCGGTGCGCGCCGCGCTCGGTGGCGAAGGGCCGTGAGGCGCTCCCCGGCGTTGCTGGCCCCGCCCCGCACTCGCTAGGTTCGCCGGGCGGTCGCCGGGCGGTCGCCGGGCGGTCGCCGGGCCCGCCGACCGGACCAGCCCGACCCGTCTCGCCGTCCCGTCACGATCGACCCAGCCACGATCGACCCCCAGCGAAGGTGACCCCCGTGCCCCTGCCGCCCCTGACACCCGAGCAGCGCGCCGCCGCCCTGGAGAAGGCGGCGCTGGCACGCCGGGAGCGTGCCGTGGTGAAGAACCGGCTGAAGTACGAGCACGGGTCCCTCGCCGAGGTGATCGACGAGGCGCGGCACAACGACGTCGTCGGCAAGATGAAGGTCAGCGCCCTGCTGGAGTCCCTGCCGGGGGTCGGCAAGGTCCGGGCCGCCCAGATCATGGACGAGATCGGGATCTCGGTGTCCCGCAGGCTCCGGGGGCTGGGGGAGCACCAGGCCAGGGCGCTCGTCGAGCGGTTCGACCGCTGAGCCCCGGCGAGCGGGCACCGGGCGGTGGCCCGCCCTCCGGCCGGCTGACGGTGCTCGCCGGCCCCACCGCCGTCGGCAAGGGCACGGTCTCGGCGGACGTGCGCCGGCGGTACCCGCAGGTCTGGCTGTCGGTGTCCGCCACGACCCGCCGGCCCAGGCCGTGCGAGGTGGACGGCGTCCACTACCACTTCGTCGACGACGCCCGCTTCGACGACATGGTCGCCGGCGGCGAGCTGCTGGAGTGGGCGGTCGTGCACGGCCAGCAGCGCTCGGGCACCCTCCGGCGCCCCGTGGAGGAGGCGCTCGCGGCCGGCCGCGACGTGCTGCTCGAGATCGACCTGCAGGGCGCACGGCAGGTACGTGCCGCGATGCCGCAGGCGCGGTTCGTCTTCCTGGCACCGCCGAGCTGGGACGAGCTCGTCCGCCGGCTGCTGGGCCGGGGCACCGAGGACGCCGCCGAGCGCGAGCGGCGGCTGGACACCGCCCGCACCGAGATGGCTGCCGAGTCGGAGTTCGACGTGACCGTCGTGAACGACGACGTGCAGCGCGCCACCGACGAGCTCGTATCATGGGTGGGACCGCCCCCCGCCGCGAGCACGGCGGACCCGCCCCGGCGGCGCCCCGGGGCGCAGGACCACCGCCCCTGACGGGGACGGCGCACGCACGAGACCCGCACGACATCCCAGCGCACGAGGAGACGACGTGTCAGGCACCATCGCCGCACCCGAGGGCATCACCAACCCGCCGATCGACGACCTGCTGACCGCGGCGGACTCGAAGTACGCCCTGGTGATCTACGCTGCCAAGCGTGCCCGCCAGATCAACGCGTACTACTCCCAGCTCGGCGAGGGCCTGCTGGAGTACGTCGGCCCGCTCGTGGAGACGCACGTGCAGGAGAAGCCCCTGTCGGTGGCGCTGCGCGAGATCGACCGCGGCCGGCTGACCTGCGAGAAGGTCGCCCCCGGCGAGACCACGTCCGAGGGCCTGGCGCCCGGTGCGGTCGGCGGCATGGAGTCCGAGCCGCTGCCCGAGATCTGAGCCCGCCCCCGGTGGCCGGCGACGCCGCGCGGCGCGTCGTCCTCGGCGTCGCCGGCGGCATCGCCGCGTACAAGGCGGCCGCGCTGCTGCGGCTGCTGCGCGAGGCCGGGCACGACGTCCAGGTCGTGCCCACCGAGGCCGCGCTGCGGTTCGTCGGCGAGCCGACCTGGGCCGCGCTGTCGGGCCGTCCCGTCGCCAGCGGGGTCTGGGACGCCGTCCACGAGGTGCCGCACGTGCGCGCCGGCCGGGACGCCGACCTCGTAGTGGTGGCCCCGGCGACCGCAGACCTGCTCGCGCGGGCGGCCCACGGCCTGGCCGACGACCTGCTCACGAACGTGCTGCTGACCGCGCGCTGCCCGGTGCTGATGGCGCCCGCGATGCACACCGAGATGTGGGAGCACCCCGCGACCCGCGCCAACGTCGCCACGCTGCGCTCGCGCGGCGTCGTGGTGCTGGACCCGGCGACGGGCCGGCTGACCGGCACCGACTCCGGGCCGGGGCGGCTGCCCGAACCGCCCTCGCTGCACGCTGCGGCCACGGCGCTGCTGGAGCGCGAGGCCGGGGCGCCCTCGCTCGACCTCGCCGGTCGGCACGTCGTGGTCTCCGCCGGCGGTACCCGCGAGCCGCTCGACCCGGTGAGGTTCCTGGGCAACCGCTCCTCGGGCCGGCAGGGGTACGCCCTGGCGGCCACGGCGGCGGTGCGGGGAGCGCGGGTCACGCTGGTCGCTGCAGGCACCGACCTGCCCGACCCGGCCGGCGTGGCAGGGGTCACGGTGGTCCGCGTCGCCACGGCCCGCGAGCTGCGCGAGGCGGTGCTGGGGGCTGCGCGCGCCTCCGGCGGCGCCGACGCGGTGGTCATGGCCGCCGCCGTCGCGGACTTCCGCCCCGCCACCGCGGCCGTGACGAAGATCAAGAAGAGCGAGGACGACGACGGCGCGCCGGTCGTGGAGCTCGTCCGTAACCCCGACGTGCTCGCCGAGCTCGCCGCCGCGCGCCCCGGCGGGCCGGGGCAGGTCGTCGTGGGCTTCGCCGCCGAGACGGGCGACGCCGACGGCGACGTGCTGGACCACGCGCGCCGCAAGCTGGCGCGCAAAGGGGCCGACCTGCTCGTGGTCAACGACGTCTCCGGCGGCGCGGCCTTCGGCAGCGAGCACAACACCGTCGTCCTGCTCGGCGCCGATGCCTCCGTGCGCGAGGTGGGGCCGGCGAGCAAGCTGGCGGTGGCCCACGCGGTCTGGGACGACGTCGCGCTGCGCTGGCCCACCCCTGGGTAGGCTGGCGGCGATCGCACCCCCCGGGGCTGCGGGCCCGTGCGCGCTCGCCGGGTCGCCGCACCGCCCGCCGACGCCGCCAGGAGAACCGTGACCCACGACGAGCTGCGCCTGTTCACGTCCGAGTCCGTCACCGAGGGCCACCCGGACAAGATCTGCGACCAGATCAGCGACGCGATCCTCGACGACCTGCTCGGCCAGGACCCCGGCAGCCGCGTCGCCGTGGAGACCATGGTCACCACCGGCCTCGTGCACGTCGCCGGGGAGGTCAGCACGCAGGGCTACGCCGACATCCCCGCCATCGTGCGCCGCACGATCCTCGGGATCGGGTACGACTCCTCGACCAAGGGCTTCGACGGCACGTCCTGCGGCGTGGAGGTCTCGATCGGCTCGCAGTCGGCCGACATCGCCGCCGGGGTCGACAAGGCGTACGAGAGCCGCGACGACACCGCCGCAGGCGACCCCCTGGACGCCCAGGGCGCCGGCGACCAGGGCCTGATGTTCGGCTACGCCTGCGACGACACGCCCGAGCTGATGCCGCTGCCGATCTGGCTGGCGCACCGGCTGTCCGAGCAGCTCAGCCGGGTCCGTAAGAACGGCGCGATGCCGTACCTGCGCCCGGACGGCAAGACCCAGGTGACGATCGGCTACGACGGGGACCGTGCGGTCTCGGTCGACACCGTCGTCGTGTCGACCCAGCACGCCGCCGACGTCTCCCTGGAGTCGATGCTCGGCCCCGACGTCCACGAGCACGTCGTGGAGCCGGTGCTCGCGCAGGTCGATCTCGACACGTCCGGGCTGCGGCTTCTCGTGAACCCGACCGGTCGCTTCGAGATCGGCGGCCCGATGGGCGATGCAGGGCTCACCGGCCGCAAGATCATCGTCGACACGTACGGCGGGATGGCCCGGCACGGGGGTGGCGCCTTCTCGGGCAAGGACCCCTCGAAGGTGGACCGCTCCGGCGCGTACGCGATGCGCTGGGTCGCCAAGAACGTGGTCGCAGCGGGGCTCGCACGCCGCTGCGAGGTGCAGGTCGCCTACGCGATCGGCACGGCGCACCCGGTGGGCCTGTACGTCGAGTGCTTCGGCACCGAGACGGTGCCGCTGGGACGGATCCAGCGCGCAGTCCGCGAGGTCTTCGACCTGCGCCCGGCGGCGATCGTGCGCGACCTCGACCTGTTGCGCCCCATCTACGCCCGCACCGCCGCCTACGGCCACTTCGGCCGGGACGGCGAGAGCTTCACGTGGGAGCGCACCAACCGCCTCGACGCGCTGCGCGCCGCCACGTCCTGACCCCCTTCCTCAGCGGTGATCATGCACCTCGGGTCCGCCCTGCGAGGCTGTCCGCGGGCTCTGGTGGGATCGGGGTGTGGACGCGGACGGGGTCGGGCAGCCCTCGGGTGACGCCGAGCAGCTGACCCTGGCCGCGGACGCCTCACGGTCGCGGCGGCCACCCCCGCCGGAGGGGCTCGCGGCCGTCGACCCGGTGGCCCGGGTGGTCGTGGACGTGCCCCTGCCGCACCTGGACCGGCCCTTCGAGTACGCGGTGCCGGAGTCGATGGCGGCGACGGCTGTCCCCGGCGCCCGGGTCCGGGTGCGCTTCGCGGGCCAGGACGTCGAGGGCTTCGTGCTCGCGCGCACGCAGGTCGCCGAGCACGAGGGCCGGCTCGCGCCGCTGCGCCGGGTCGTCTCCGACGAGCAGGTGCTGGGTCCCGGCGAGCTCGACCTCGCCCGGGCGGTCGCCGACCACTGGGCCGGGGTGCTGCCCGACGTGCTGCGCCTCGCGGTACCCCCTCGCAGTGCCGCCGGCGAGCGCCGGCCCCCGGCCGGAGCGGCCCCCCCGCCCGACCCGCCTGCACCGGGGCCGTGGCAGGACTACCCCGCGGGCCCGGCCTTCGTCGCCCGCCTCAGCGCCGGCGGCGACCCCCGGGCGGTGTGGACGGCGCTGCCCGGCCGCGCGGCGGGCCGCGACTGGCCGGACGCCCTGGCGGTGGCCGCCGCCGCCGCGCTGGCCTCCGGCCGCGGCGCGGTGGTCGTGGTGCCCGACCACGGCGACGTGGTCCGGGTCGACGCCGCGCTCACCGCCCTGCTGGGCCGGGGCCGGCACGTGCGGCTCACCGCCGACCAGGGGACCGCCGCCCGGTACACCGCGTGGCTCGCCCTGCGGCGCGGCGACGTGCGCGCCGTCGTCGGCACCCGGGCCGCGATGTTCGCGCCGGTCGCCGACGTCGGGCTGCTCGCGGTCTGGGACGACGGCGACGACAGCCTCGTGGAGCCGCACGCCCCGTACCCGCACGTGCGTGACGTCCTGGCGCTGCGGGCCGGGCGCGAGCGCGCGGCGCTGCTCGTCGGTGGCCACGTGCGCACCGCCCAGACCCAGGCCTGGCTCACCTCGGGGTGGGCGCGCGCCCTCGAGGCACCTCGGGACGCGGTCCGCCGCTCCGCCCCCCGGGTCGTGCTGCCCGGCGAGGACACCGAGGCGGCCCGGGACGCCGGCGCTCGCAGCGCGCGGCTGCCGTCGCTGGCGTTCCGGGCGGCCCGGGAGGCGCTGGGTCGGGGGCCGGTGCTCGTGCAGGTGCCGCGCCGGGGCTACGTGCCGACCGTGGCGTGCCAGCGGTGCCGTGCCCACGCCCGGTGCCGCACGTGCCACGGACCGCTCGGGCTGAGCAGCGGTCACGCCGTCCCGGCCTGTCGCTGGTGCGGGCGCCCCGACGGTGCCTGGGCCTGCGACCGCTGCGGCGGCCGGTCGCTGCGCTCGCTCGTGGTCGGGCAGGGGCGCACCGCCGAGGAGCTCGGCCGCGCCTTTCCCGGGGTCCTCGTCCGCCGGTCCGGCGGGGACGAGGTGCTGGCGGCCGTGGACGACGCGCCGGCCCTGGTGGTGGCTACGCCGGGGGCCGAGCCGGTCGCCGCCGGTGGCTACGCGGCCGCCCTGCTGCTCGACGGGTGGGCGCTGCTGGACCGGGCCGACCTGCGTGCCGGGGAGGAGGCGCTGCGCCGGTGGGCGGCCGCGGCCGCGCTCGTGCGCCCCGCCGCGGACGGCGGCACCGTGGTGCTCCACGCCCCCGCCGGGCTGCCGCCGGTCGAGGCCCTGGTGCGCTGGGACCCCGCCTGGCACGCGGCGCGCGAGCTGGCCGAGCGGACCGAGCTCGGGTTCCCGCCGGCGGCGGCGGTGGCCACCCTCACGGGGGACCGGGACGCCGTGGCGGCCCTGCTCGGCCATGCCCGGCTGCCGCCGGGCGCGGAGGTGCTCGGGCCGGTCCCCGTCGCCGACGGTGCGGTGCGGGCGGTCGTCAGGACGCCCGTCTCGGGACGGGACGCGTTGGCGGCGGCGCTGAAGGCCGCGACCGCGGCCCGCAGCGCCCGCAAGGAGCCCGGCGCCGTCCGGGTGGCCCTGGACCCCGTCGACCTGGTGTAGCCGGCCGACGTGCGTCAGGGGATGACGGTCACCGGGACGTCGGCCATCTGCACCAGGTGGGACGGCGTGCTGCCGAACAGCATGGTGCGCAGCCGCGTCTGACCGGTGCGGCCGACCACGACCTGGGTGGCCTGCTCGGCGTGCGCGACGTCCATCATCGCCTCGGCGGGGTGCCCGAACTTGACCTCGGTGCTCACGTCCGCGCCGGCCGCGCGGGCCTCCTCGGCCACCGGGTCCAGGCCCTGCTGAGCGGCCTCGAGCTCCTGCTTGCGGCGGGCGGGCCGCTCCTGGTTCTCCTCGACGGTGGGGAAGCTGTAGGGGCGCCAGTCCACGACGTGCACGAGCACGAGGCGACCGCCCGTGGCGACCGCGCGCCGGGTGGCGAACTCGACGGCCCGCTTGCTGGCAGGGCTGCCGTCCACACCGGCGACGAAGACCGGGTTGTCGTGCGACGTCGGGGGCAGCGACACGTCGGCGTCGGGGGTCTCGCTCACGGTGGGTCCTCCAGGTGCTGGGGCAGGGGCGCCGGGCCGGCCGATCGCCCGGCCCGGCGACCGTACCGACCCGGCAGCGCCAGACGCCAGGGCAGCACGTCCCGGCTCCTAGACTGCTCGACACGCGACCCGCTGCTCGACCCGACCCCAGGCACCCGGAGGACCCACCCGTGGCGACCAGGCCGATCCGGCTGCTCGGCGACCCCGTGCTGCGCACCCCCGCCGATCCCGTCACGGACTTCGACGCCGAGCTGCGAGCCCTGGTGGCCGACCTGCAGGACACGATGCTCGACGCGCCCGGCGCTGGCCTCGCGGCGCCGCAGCTCGGCGTGGGGCTGCGGGTGTTCGTCTGGCACGTGGACGGCGAGCTCGGCCACCTCGTCAACCCCGACCTCGACCTGTCCGTCGAGACCGAGGAGGGGGAGGAGGGGTGTCTGTCGCTGCCGGGGATCGTCGCCGACACCCCCCGGGCGGTGCGGGTCGTGGCCCGCGGCTGGTCGATGCACGGGGAGCCCGTCCGGGTGGAGGGCAGCGCCCTGCTCGCCCGGGCGATCCAGCACGAGACCGACCACCTCGACGGGATCCTGTTCATCGACCGGCTGGACCGCCGGGCCCGCAAGCTGGCCCTCAAGGCCATCCGGGACGCGGAGTGGGCCGGGGTGGAGCCCCCCGCGGTGCGCCTGAGCCCCCACGCGACGCACGGCCGGGCGGTCTAGCGGCGTGCGCGTGGTCCTGGCGGGCACCCCGGACGTCGCGGTGCCCTCGCTCGACGCGCTGCTCGGCTCCGGGCACGAGGTCGTCGCGGTGCTGACCCGCCCGGACGCCCGCGCGGGCCGGGGGCGTCACGAGGTGGTCTCCGCGGTCAAGCGCCGCGCGGTGGACGTCGGGCTGCCGGTGCTGCAGCCCCGCCGCCCCGGCGACCCCGAGGCGCTCGCCGCGCTGCGCGACCTGGCGCCGGACTGCGTACCGGTCGTGGCCTACGGCGCCCTGGTGCCACCGGGCGCGCTCGCTGTGCCCCGGCACGGCTGGGTGAACCTGCACTTCTCGCTGCTGCCGGCCTGGCGGGGCGCGGCACCGGTGCAGCACGCGATCATCGCGGGTGACGCCGTCACCGGGGCCACGACGTTCACCCTCGAGGAGGGCCTCGACACCGGGCCGGTGCTCGGCACGCTCACCGAGGACGTCCGCGCGGACGACACCGCGGGCGCGTTGCTGGGCCGGCTCGCGGTGGCGGGCGCCTCGCTGCTCGTGGCGACGCTCGACGGGCTCGAGGCCGGGGCGCTGACCCCCGTGCCCCAGCCTGCGGACGGCGCGTCGTCCGCTCCCCGGCTCACGGTCGAGGACGCGCGGGTGGAGTGGGCCGCCCCCGCGCTCGCCGTCGACCGGCGCGTCCGTGGGTGCACGCCCGCACCTGGGGCGTGGACGACGTGGCGCGGCGAGCGCCTCAAGCTCGCCCCCCTGCCCCCCCATGGTGATCATGCACTTCGGGTACGCCCGGAGGGCCTGCCCCCGGGGGAGGTGCGCCTCGACGACGGCGCCGTCGCCGTCGGGACCGGCTCGCATGCCGTGTGGCTCGGTGACGTCCGTCCCGCCGGCAAGCGGGACATGCCCGCCGCGGACTGGGCCCGCGGGGCACGGCCGGGCGACGGTGAGGCGTTCACGTGAGCGACCAGCCCCGTCGTGACGGCTCGTGGTCGCGGCAGCGACCGGCGCAGCGGGCCCACCGCGCCGAGCCGGCGCGCGTCGCCGCCCTGGAGGTGCTCCGTGCGGTGGAGGCGGACGACGCCTACGCCAACCTCGTGCTGCCGAAGCGGCTGCGGGCGCACCGGCTCGCGGGCCGCGACGCGGCGCTGGCGACCGAGCTGGCGTACGGCGCGCTGCGTGGCCGGGCCACGTACGACGCGGTCCTCGCCGAGTGCGTCGACCGGCCGCTGGCGGACCTGGACCCGGCGGTGCTCGACGTCCTGCGCCTCGGGACCCACCAGCTGCTCGCGATGCGGGTCCCCGCGCACGCCGCCGTCAGCGAGAGCGTCGCGCTGGCCCGCAGCAGCGTCGGCGCCGGTGCCGGCGCCCTCGTGAACGCGGTCCTGCGCAAGGTCGCCGAGCGCGACCGCGACGTCTGGCTGGTCGCGGTCGCACCGGACGCCGCCACCGACCGCACCGGCCACCTCGCCGTCGTCCACAGCCACCCCGCGTGGGTGGTCCGCGCGCTGCACGGCGCTCTCGTGGCCGCGGGGCGCGACCCGGCCGAGCTGGAACCGCTGCTGGCCGCGGACAACGCCCCTGCTGCGGTCGCCCTCGCGGCCCTGCCCGGCCTCGCGGACGCCGCCGAGCTCGTCTCCGCCGGAGGTCGCCCGGGGCGATGGTCCCCGGTCGGGGCCGTGCTGCCCGGCGGTGACCCCGGCGGCCTCGCGGCGGTCCGTGAGGGTCGTGCCCGGGTGCAGGACGAGGGCAGCCAGCTCGCGGCGCTGGCGCTGCTCGTCGCCGACGTCGAGGGTGAGGACTCCACCTGGGCCGACCTGGCCGCCGGGCCGGGCGGCAAGGCGGCGCTGCTCGGCGCCGAGGCCGCCCGTCGCGGCGCGCACCTGGTCGCCGTCGAGGTCGCCGAGCACCGCGCCGCGCTCGTGCGCTCGTCGGTGCAGGCCCTCCCGGCCGGTGCGGTCGACGTCCGCGTCGGGGACGGCCGCGGCGTCGGCGACGAGGAGCCCGGCCGCTACGACCGGGTGCTCGTCGACGCCCCGTGCACGGGGCTCGGTGCGCTGCGCCGCCGTCCCGAGGCCCGGTGGCGGCGCTCACCCGCCGACCTCGCCTCCCTCGCGCCGCTGCAACGCGACCTGCTGGCGTCCGCGCTCGCGGCGGTGCGCCCGGGCGGCGTGGTGGCGTACGTGACGTGCTCGCCGCACCCGGCGGAGACCCTGACCGTCGTCACCGACGTGATGCGGCGACGCGACGACGTCGTGCGGCTCGACACCCCGGGTCTGCTCGCCCGCGCCGCCCACGAGGCACCCGGCGGCGCGGGGGAGAGCCTCGCCGACGAGGGCCCGGAGCGGACCCGCTGCCCGGACGGCACGTCCGCGCAGCTGTGGCCGCACGCCCACGGCACCGACGCGATGTTCGTGGCCCTGCTGCGCCGCCGCTAGCCTGCGCGTCCGTGGCCGTCACGATCTCCCCGAGCGTCCTCTCCGCCGACTTCGCCGACCTGCGGGGCGAGCTGGCCCGGATCGCCGACGCCGACTACGCGCACGTCGACGTGATGGACAACCACTTCGTGCCGAACCTCACCCTCGGGCTGCCGGTCGTGGAGCGGGTGGTGGCGGTCAGCCCGGTCCCCGTCGACTGCCACCTGATGATCGACGACCCGGACCGGTGGGCGCCGGGTTACGCCGAGGCGGGTGTCGCGAGCGTGACGTTCCACGCCGAGGCGGCCGCGGCGCCGGTCCGCCTGGCGCGCGAGCTGCGCCGGCTCGGGGCGCGGGCCGGTATCGCGCTGAGGCCGGCGACCCCGGTGGAGCCGTTCGTGGACCTGCTGCCCGAGCTCGACCTCGTGCTCGTGATGACCGTCGAGCCCGGCTTCGGTGGGCAGGCGTTCCTCGACGTGTGCCTGCCGAAGGTCCGCCGCGCCCGCGAGGCGGTGCGCGCCGCCGGTCTGGAGGTCGCGGTGCAGGTGGACGGCGGCGTCTCGGCCGAGACGGTCGAACGCTGCGCGGAGGCGGGCGCGGACACGTTCGTGGCGGGTTCCGCGGTGTACGGCGCGGACGACGCCGCCGCCGCCATCGGCGAGCTGCGGGCGCTCGCGGGCCGCGCCGCCCGGCACTGACCCGCGCCGGGGCCGGCACGTAGGCTGGCCGCCTGTGAAGACCTTCGACGACCTGTTCGCCGAGCTCGCCGACCGGGCGGAGCGGCGGCCGGAGGGGTCGGGCACCGTGGCGGCCCTGGACGCCGGCGTCCACGCCATCGGCAAGAAGGTCGTCGAG
>JBBRBF010000029.1:0-37325 GCA_038206105.1 Actinomycetales bacterium
CGTCAGGCTTTCGCCCATTGCGCAATATTCCCCACTGCTGCCTCCCGTAGGAGTCTGGGCCGTGTCTCAGTCCCAGTGTGGCCGGTCGCCCTCTCAGGCCGGCTACCCGTCGTCGCCTTGGTGGGCCGTTACCTCACCAACTAGCTGATAGGCCGCGAGCCCATCCCTGACCGATAAATCTTTCCAACCGCCCGGATGCCCGTACGGTTCGTATCCGGTATTAGCTCCGGTTTCCCGAAGTTATCCCAGAGTCAGGGGCAGGTTGCTCACGTGTTACTCACCCGTTCGCCACTGATCAGCCGGTGCAAGCACCGACGTCACCGTTCGACTTGCATGTGTTAAGCACGCCGCCAGCGTTCGTCCTGAGCCAGGATCAAACTCTCCGTTGATGACTTTCGGCCACTGTCCCCGTGCGAGCACGGGGACGACCGTCATTAACGCCCCCGGTCCCTGGCGAGAGACCGAGGTATGTGATCTGGCTGATTCAGATGATCTGTTCATCTGTCCATACCAGTAGTTCCGCGGCGACGACCTCACCGCCCGACGGTGTCGGGTGGGTCTGGTCTCCGCCACGGTTTCTGGCATCGACTTTTGGCACGCTGTTGAGTTCTCAAGGAGCGGGCGCGCACCGTTCCGGGGCCTCTCGGCCTCGTCTCGGGGCAACCGTTCTAACTTAGCCGCAGGGCGCCGTGCCGGTCAACTTCACGCTGCTGCGTGGTGACCGTCGGTCTCCCGTGCGGTACCCGGGACGCGAGCACGTGGAGCCGGTGACCCGTCTCGGCGTGCGCCCGTCCGGGCCGGTACCAGCGGTCCCGGCCACGAGGTGTCCGGTCTGCCCGTTGGTGGAGGCAACTGTACCAGGGGGTCCCCGGCCGCGATGCGACCCGCTTCCACCTGAGTTCCATCTGCTTCCCTGCCCGCGAGACCGACCACCGCGTGCGGTGTTCGTTCCTCCCTACCGGGCAACGGGAGGGAACCCTACGGAGGGCTCCGAAGGTCGTCAAATCGGGGGCCGGCGTCGGCCGGACACCCCTCAGCGGAGCACCTCGACCGCTGCCAGCGACCGTCGGCCACGGCGCAGCAGGGCCCAGCGACCGTGCAGCAGCTCATCGGCGCCGAGCTCGGCCTCGACCCCGCTGACCTTGACGTTGTTGACGTAGGCGCCGCCGTCGCTGATCGCACGCCGGGCCGCCGACAAACTGGGCACGAGCCCGCTGGCGGTCAGCAGCCGCGCCACGGACAGGTCACCGGGCGACGCGGTCGCACCGGGCAGCTCCGCGAGGGCGTCGCGCAGCGTCGGCTCGTCGAGGTCGGCGAGGTCCCCCCGGCCGAAGAGCGCCGCCGCCGCCGCCTCCGCCGCCTCCGCTGCGGCCCGGCCGTGCACGGTGGCCGTGACGTCGCGGGCCAGGGCACGCTGGGCCGCTCGTGCCTGCGGGCGTTGCGCGGTCTCGGTCTCCAGGGCCGCGATCTCCGCTTCGGTCCGGAAGGTGAATACCCGCAGGTACTGCCCGACGCCGGCGTCCTCGACGTTCAGCCAGAACTGGAAGAACGCGTACGGGCTCGTCATCTTGGCGTCGAGCCAGACGGTGCCGCCCTCCGTCTTGCCGAACTTCGTGCCGTCGGCCTTGGTCAGCAGCGGCGTGGCGAGGGCGTGCACGAAGGCCCCCTCCGCGCGGTGCACGAGGTCGACGCCGCTCGTGAGGTTGTCCCACTGGTCGCTGCCACCGGTCTGGAGCACGCAGCCGAAGCGCCGGTACAGCTCCAGGTAGTCCATCCCCTGGAGCACCTGGTAGCTGAACTCGGTGAAGCTGATCCCGTCGGACGACGCCAGGCGCGCAGCGACGGACTCCTTCGCGAGCATCCGTCCCACCCTGAAGTGCCGGCCGACGTCGCGCAGGAGCTCGATCGCCGACATCGGCGCGGTCCAGTCGAGGTTGTCGACGAGACGGGCCGGGTGGTCGCCGTCGAAGTCGAGGAACGGCTCGATCTGGGCGCGGATCTGCTGCACCCAGCCCGCGACCACGTCGGGGTCGTTCAGGGTGCGCTCCCCCGCCATCTTCGGGTCGCCGATCAGCCCGGTCGCGCCGCCGACGAGCACCAGCGGGTGGTGGCCGGCCAGCTGCAGCCGGCGAGCCGTGAGCACCTGCACGAGGTTGCCGATGTGCAGGCTGGGGGCGGTGGGGTCGAACCCCACGTAGAACGTGACGGCCCCGTCGCCGAGTGCGGAGCGCAGCGCGGTCTCGTCGGTGGACTGCGCCACCAGGCCGCGCCAGTGCAGCTCGTCGAGGATGTCGGTCACGGCGGGCCCTCCCGGGGACGTCGGTGCGAGGGCCCCAGCCTGCCGGATCACCAGCCCGCACGATCACCGGCCTGCACGATCACCGGCAGGGCGCAGCCCTGCCCGTGTCGAGCGCCGAGGGGTCGCCTCGGCGGGTCCGACGTCAGCGGGTCCGACGGACCCGCGGGGCGGCAGGCCGGTACGCCGACACCGTCGCCTCGCCGTCGAGCCAGAAGCGCCAGGGGTGCACCGCTGCGTCACCGCCCGCTCCGGAGACGCCCACCCGGGCTCCGCTGCGCACGCGCCCCCCGGTCAGGCCAGCCCCACCCGCCCGGCCGCCGAGCCGCACCGGGGCACCGGCCGCGAGCAGGTCCGCGCCGGCGACCCGGCCGTCGAGACCGAGCGCGGCGGCGAGCCTGGCCGGGCCGCGTGCGAGGTCCCGGTCGCTGCGGGACGCCGGGCGCCGCCGTCGCGCCACCTCTTGGCCCGCGACGACCTCGCCGGCGCGCAGCAGCACCGCGGACGCCGTGCCGTCGGGACCGGTGACGACGTTGGCGCACCAGTGCATGCCGTAGGAGAAGTAGACGTACAGGTGACCCGGCGGGCCGAACATCACCGCCGTGCGCGCGGTGCGACCGCTGCGTGCGTGCGAGCCCGGGTCGCCCGGTCCGGCGTACGCCTCGACCTCGGTGAGGCGCACCGCCACCCGCACGTCGTCCACACGGCTCTCCACGACCGCGCCCAGCAGGTCGGGCGCGACGACCAGGACGTCGCGCGCGAGCAGCGAGCGGGTCAGCCGCCGTCCGGCACCGGGACCTGTCACCGCCGCCGGCGACGGATCGTGGACCCGAGGCGGACCAGCGGGTCGAAGCGCCGGTCCGCGACGCGCTCCTTGAGCGGGATGAGCGCGTTGTCGGTGATCTTGATGCCCTCCGGGCACACCTCGGTGCAGCACTTGGTGATGTTGCACATCCCGAGGCCGTGGCGGTCCTGCGCCTCCTGGCGACGGTCCCGCTGGTCGAGGGGGTGCATGCTCAGCTCCGCGACGCGCATCAGGAAGCGGGGTCCGGCGAACGTCCGCTTCGCCTCCTCGTGGTCGCGCACCACGTGGCACGTGTCCTGGCAGAGGAAGCACTCGATGCACTTGCGGAACTCCTGCGAGCGCTGTACGTCGACCTGTGCCATCCGGTAGTCGCCGGGGGCCACGTCGGGGGGCGGCTCGAAGGCGGCGACCGCGCTCGCCGCGGCGTAGTTGAACGACACGTCGGTGACGAGGTCCCGCACGACGGGGAACGCACGCATCGGTGTGATCGTGACGGTCTCGTCCTCGGTGAAGGTACTCATCCGCGTCATGCACAGCAGCCGCGGCCGCCCGTTGACCTCGGCGCTGCAGGAGCCGCACTTGCCGGCCTTACAGTTCCAGCGCACCGCGAGGTCGGGCGCCTGCGTGGCCTGCAGCCGGTGCACCACGTCGAGCACCACCTCGCCCTCGTTGACCTCGACGACGACGTCCTGCAGCTCACCCCCCTCGGCGTCGCCGCGCCACACCCGGAACCGCCCGTCGTAGCTCACGCCCCGCTCCCCCCCGACCGGTCCCCGGCACCGTCGCCGGCGGCCGCGTCCCGTGCGGTCAGCTCGTCGTCGGTGAGGTACTTCGCCAGCTCGTCGCGCTCGAACAGCGCGAGCAGGTCGTCGCGCAACGGCGGCACCGGCTCCCGCGCCAGCCCCACCGTGCCCCCGGCGAGCCGGCAGACGAGGTTGACGCCCCGCCAACCGGGCTCCATCCGGGGGAAGTCCTCGCGGGTGTGCCCCCCGCGGCTCTCCTCGCGCTCCAGCGCAGCCCGCGCGACGCACTCGCACACCACGAGCATGTGCCGCAGGTCGAGCGCGAGGTGCCAGCCGGGGTTGAACTGCCGGTGCCCCTCCACCCCGACCTGGTCGAGGCGGCCGCGCAGATCCTCCAACCGCTCGAGGGCGTCGGCCATCTCCGGTCCGCGGCGGATGATGCCGACCAGGTCGTTCATCGTCTGCTGCAGCTCGGCGTGCAGGGCGTAAGGGTTCACCGCCCCGGTGGCGTCGTCCCGGAACGGGACCAGCGCAGCGGTGGCGGCGTCGGCGACCGCGGCATCCGCCGCAGCGCGGCGCCCGTCGACCCCGCGCACGTACTCGGCGGCACCCGCACCGGCCCGGCGCCCGAAGACCAGCAGGTCGGACAGGGAGTTGCCGCCGAGCCGGTTCGCCCCGTGCATGCCGCCGGCCACCTCGCCGGCGGCGAAGAGCCCCGGCACCGACGTGGCGGCGGTGTCGGCGTCGACCCGCACGCCGCCCATCACGTAGTGGCAGGTGGGCCCGACCTCCATCGGTTCTGCGGTGATGTCGACGTCGGCCAGCTCCTTGAACTGGTGGTGCATCGACGGCAGCCGCCGCTGGATCTCGTCGGCGGGCAGGCGGGTGGACACGTCGAGGAACACCCCGCCGTGGGGGGACCCACGGCCCTCCTTGACCTCGGTGTTGATGGCACGGGCGACCTCGTCGCGCGGCAGCAGCTCCGGCGGGCGCTTGTGGGTGTCGGGGTCGGTGTACCAGCCGTCGGCCTCGGCCTCGCTCGTCGCGTACTGCGTGCGGAAGACGTCGGGCACGTAGTCGAACATGAACCGGTCGCCCTCGCTGTTGCGCAGCACTCCGCCGTCGCCGCGGACGGACTCGGTGACGAGGATCCCCTTCACCGAGGGAGGCCAGACCATCCCGGTGGGGTGGAACTGCACGAACTCCATGTTGATGAGGTCGGCGCCGGCGCGCAGGGCGAGGGAGTGGCCGTCGCCGGTGTACTCCCACGAGTTGCTGGTGACCTTGTAGGACTTGCCGATCCCGCCCGTCGCGAGGACGACGGCCGGCGCCTCCAGCACGAGGAAGCGGCCCGACTCTCGCCAGTAGGCGAACGCGCCCGCGACGGCCCCGGAGTCGTGCGTCAGCAGCTCGGTGACGGTGAGCTCGGCGTACACCTGGATCCGCGCGTGCGGGTCGCCGTGGGTCCGCTCGTCGTCCTGCTGCAGCGAGACGACCTTCTGCTGCAGGGTGCGCAACAGCTCGAGGCCGGTCCGGTCGCCCACGTGCGCGAGCCGTGGGTACTCGTGACCGCCGAAGTTGCGCTGCGAGATCCGTCCGTCCGCGGTCCGGTCGAACAGGGCGCCGTAGGTCTCGAGCTCCCAGACCCGTTGCGGCGCCTCCTGCGCGTGCAGCTCAGCCATCCGCGGGTCGTTCAGGAACTTGCCGCCGCGCACCGTGTCGCGGAAGTGGACCTGCCACCCGTCACGCGAGCTGACGTTGCCCATCGACGCGGCGATGCCGCCCTCGGCCATCACCGTGTGCGCCTTGCCGAACAGCGACTTGCACACCACGGCGGTCCGCAGTCCCTGCTCCGCCGCCTCGATGGCGGCGCGCAGCCCGGCGCCACCGGCACCGACGACGACGACGTCCCAGGCGTGCCGTTCGACGCTCACCGGCTCACCCCACGAACCGGAGGTCGGAGAGCAGGCCGGAGGCGAGCGCGGCCACGTACGCGTCGGTCACGACGAGGCTGGCGAGAGTGATCCACGCCAGCCCCATGTGGTGGCCGTTGAGCCGGCTGACGAGCAGCCAGGCCCGGTACCGGACCGGGTGGCGCGAGAAGTGGTTGATCCGCCCCGCGACGATGTGCCGGCACGAGTGGCACGACACCGTGTACGCCCACAGCAGGACCACGTTGACGACCAGCACGACGTTGCCCAGGCCGAGCCCGAAGCCGCTCGGGGAGTGGAACGCCAGCACCGCGTCGTAGGTGTTGATCGCGCTGATCACCACGGCGGCGTAGAAGAAGTACCGGTGCGAGTTCTGCAGCACGAGCGGGAACCGTGTCTCGCCGGTGTACCCGGCCCTCGGCTCCGGCACCGCGCACGCGGGCGGGGAGAGCCAGAAGGCCCGGTAGTAGGCCTTGCGGTAGTAGTAGCACGTCACCCGGAAAAGCAGCAGGAACGGCAGCGTGAGGATCGCCAGGGGCACCAGCGGCGGGAACTCCGGCAGCGGCTGGCCGAAGTGGCTCGCCGCCGGGATGCACGAGGCGCTCACGCAGGGGGACGCGAACGGCGTCAGGTAGTGGTAGTCGTCGACCCAGTAGGCCCGTTGCGACGCCGCGCGCACGGTGGCGTAGACGACGAACGCGAGCAGCCCGGCGGCCGTCGCGGCCGGGGGTACCCACCAGCGGTCCTGGCGCAGGGTACGGGCGCCGACGTCGGCGCGGCCCGGGGCCCCGATGCCGGCTCGCGGGTCGGCCGAGCCCCCGCCGGGGGCCTGCCGGGACGCCGTGCTCACGCGCGGCCCGCTGCGCGCCCTCCCGGGCCGTCGGCGGTACCGGTGACACCGGGCGAGCGGCCGAGCGTGCCCAGCCCCTCGTCCTCGACGTCGGCCCACAGCGACGGGTCGTAGTCCCCGTCCGGGATGTACACCGTCTCGCCGGCGGCCGGCGCCGCCGCGGCACCCGTCGCCCGTGTGAGGAGCTCCAGGTCGGCCGCCGCCCGGGCGGCGTCGTCCGCGAGCCGGCGGACGTCGACGGTCTCGCCGAGCCGCCCCTGCAGCGCCGCGGCGGCGTTCCGCAGCGACGCGATCGCGTCCGCGGCCGCCGTCAAGTCCTCGGTGACCGTCATGCGGGCTCCTCGTCGCCGGCGCCGAGCCGTGCACCGCACGGCCTCTGCGGTGTCAGTCTGGCGCGCCGCGCCGCCGGGGACAAGGGTGCGCCGAGGACCGGCCGGTGCTCACGTCGCGAGCCCCGCCCGGGCGCCGGCGGACACGCGCCGGCACTCGCGCAGCTGCTCGGCGACGCGCGCCGGGGCGGTCCCGCCGGTCGCGTCGCGGGAGGCCATCGAACCGGCGACGGACAGCACCGACCGGACGCCCGGTTCCAGGTGCGCCGACACCTCCGCGAGGTCGGCGTCCGTGAGGTCCCAGAGCTCGATGCCCCGGCGCTCGCACTCGCGCACGCACGCGCCCGCCACCTCGTGCGCCTCCCGGAACGCCACGCCCTCGCGCACGAGCCACTCCGCGACGTCGGTGGCGAGGGCGAAGCCCCGCGGCGCCAGGTCCGCCATCCGCGCGGTGTCGAACCGCAGCGTCGCTACCATTCCGGTGACGGCGGGCAGCAGCACCTCGAGGGTGTCGACGGCGTCGAAGACCGGCTCCTTGTCCTCCTGGAGGTCGCGGTTGTACGCCAGCGGCAGCCCCTTGAGCGTGGTGAGCAGCCCGGTGAGGTCCCCGACGAGGCGACCTGCCTTGCCGCGCGCCAGCTCGGCCACGTCGGGGTTCTTCTTCTGCGGCATGATGCTCGAGCCGGTGGAGTAGGCGTCGTCGAGGACGACGAACCCGAACTCCTTCGTGGCCCACAGCACCACCTCCTCCGACAGGCGCGACAGGTCGACGCCCACCATCGCGGTGACGAAGGCGAACTCGGCGACCACGTCGCGGGCCGCGGTCCCGTCGACGGAGTTCTCGACCGGGCCGTCGAAGCCCAGCTCGGCTGCCACGGCGGCGGGGTCGAGCCCGAGCGAGGTTCCTGCGAGCGCACCGGACCCGTAGGGGGAACGGGCGGCACGGGCGTCCCAGTCACGGAGCCGTTCGACGTCGCGCAGCAGCGGCCAGGCGTGCGCGAGCAGGTGGTGTGCCAGCAGCAGGGGCTGGGCGTGCTGCAGGTGGGTGCGACCGGGCATCGCCGCACCGGGGTGCGCGGCGGCCTGGTCGGCGAGCGCCTCGACGAGGCCCAGGAGCAGGCCCGCGAGCCGACGAGCGGCGTCGCGCAGGTACATCCGCACCAGCGTCGCGATCTGGTCGTTGCGGCTGCGCCCCGCCCGCAGCCGCCCCCCGAGGTCGGTGCCCGCACGCTCGAGCAGCCCCCGCTCCAGGGCGGAGTGGACGTCCTCGTCGCCCGGCTCGGGGGCGAAGGCGCCGGAGACCACGTCGGCCTCCAGTGCGTCGAGCGCCGCCAGCATGCCCCCGAGCTGGTCTGCCGACAGCAGCCCCGCCGCGTGCAGCACGCGCGCGTGGGCGCGCGACCCGGCGACGTCGTACCGGGCGAGCCGCCAGTCGAAGTGGGTGGACCGGCTCAGCTCCGCGAGCGCGTCGGCCGGGCCGCCGGCGAACCGGCCGCCCCACAGCGCCCCCGCCCGCTCCCCCGGGCGGACGGCCTCAGCCACGGGCGATCCGCTGGTCCCGTGCGGCGGCGATCCGGCTGGGCATCCCCCACAGCTCGACGAAGCCCTTGGCGAGGGACTGGTCGAAGGCGTCCCCGGAGTCGTACGTCGCCAGCGAGAAGTCGTACAGGGCGTGCTCGCTGCGGCGTCCGGTGACGACCGCGCGGCCGCCGTGCAGCGTCATCCGGATGTCGCCGCTGACGTGCTCCTGACTGCTCACCACGAACGTGTCGAGGGCCCGCTTGAGCGGTGAGAACCACAGCCCGTCGTAGACGAGCTCGCTCCAGCGCTGCTCGACGGTGCGCTTGAACCGGGCGAGGTCCTTCTCCATCGTGACGTTCTCGAGCTCCTGGTGCGCGGTGATGAGCGCGATGGCACCGGGCGCCTCGTAGACCTCGCGGCTCTTGATGCCCACGAGCCGGTCCTCGACGAGGTCGAGCCGGCCGACGCCCTGCGCGCCGGCGCGGGCGTTGAGGGCCTCGACGGCCTGCAGCACGGTCACCTTCTCGCCGTCCAGGGCCACCGGGACGCCCCGCTCGAAGGTGATCAGCACCTCGTCGGGGTCGCGCTGGACGCCGGGGTCGGCGGTGTACTCGTAGACCTCCTCCCTCGGGGAGTTCCAGATGTCCTCCAGGAAGCCGGTCTCGATCGCGCGGCCCCAGACGTTCTTGTCGATCGAGAACGGGTTCTGCTTCGTGGTCTCGATCGGCAGGTCGTTGGCCTCGGCGAACTCGATCGCCTTGTCGCGGGTCAGGGCCAGGTCGCGGATCGGGGCCAGGCACGTCAGGTCCGGCGCGAGCGCCGCGATGCCGGCCTCGAATCGGACCTGGTCGTTGCCCTTGCCGGTGCAGCCGTGCGCCACGACCGTCGCGCCGTGCTGCTGCGCCGCGGTGACGAGGTGCTTGACGATGACGGGGCGGGAGATCGCGGAGACCAGCGGGTACCGCTCCATGTACAGCCCGTTGGCCTGCAGCGCAGGCAGGCAGTACTCGTCGGCGAACTCGTCGCGCGCGTCGGCGACGTAGGCCTCGACGGCGCCGCAGTCCAGGGCGCGCTGCCGGATCGTGTCGAGGTCCTCACCACCCTGCCCGACGTCGACGGCGACGGCGACGACCTCGGCGCCGGTGCGCTCGGCGATCCAGCCGATGCCCACGGAGGTGTCCAGTCCGCCGGAGTAGGCGAGGACGACGCGGTCGGTCACGATGTGCTCCTTGCTGTGGTGGGGGGTGCTGCTGTCGGGGTGTCGCCGCGGCCGGCCAGGTCGAGGAAGCGCCGGGCGAGCGCCTCCCCGCCGTCCGGTCGTCGCGCGACGACGATGACGGTGTCGTCGCCGGCGACGCACCCGAGCGCCTCGGGCAGGACGGAGTGGTCGACGGACGAGGCGAGGAACTGCGCGGCGCCCGGGGGCGTGCGCAGCACGACGAGGTTCGCGGAGTGCTCGGCCGTGACGACCAGCTCCTCGCACAGGCGCGCCAGCCGGGCGTCGAGCACCTCCTGGGCGAGCGCGGCTCGCGGCGAGCGGTCCCCGCCCTCGCCGGGCGCGGCGTACACGAGCCCGCCCGCCGGGTCACGCACCTTGACGGCGCCGAGCTCGACGAGGTCGCGCGACAGGGTGGCCTGCGCGACGACCAGCCCGTCGTCGGCCAGCAGGGCGGCGAGCTCGACCTGGGAGCGCACCGGGGTGCGTTCGAGCAGCTCGAGGATGCGGGCGTGCCGGGCCGCCTTGGTGGCGGGGCGGGTCGCGACCTGTGCGTGCCCGGTCACGACGAGCGCTCCAGCAGCCAGCAGAGCAGCGCCTTCTGCGCGTGCAGCCGGTTCTCCGCCTCGTCCCAGACCGCCGACGCGGGGCCGTCGATCACGTCGGCCGCGATCTCCTTGCCGCGGTAGGCTGGCAGGCAGTGCAGCACGACGACGTCGGCCGCGGCGCGCGCGACCGCGGCGGCGTCCACGGCGAAGGGCGCGAACGGCCGTTCCCGCGCGGCCGACTCGGACTCCTGCCCCATCGAGACCCACGTGTCCGTCGCCAGCACGTGCGCGCCGTCGGCGGCCTCGGCCGCGTCGTGCGTCACCGTCACCGACCCCCCTGTCGCCTCGGCGATCCCGCGGGCGTCGGCGAGGACGCCCGCGTCGGGATCGAACCCCTCCGGGGTCCCGATCCGGACGTGCAGGCCGGCGGTGGCACCGCCCAGGGCGTACGAGCAGGCCATGTTGTTCGCGCCGTCGCCGAGATAGGCCAGCACCGTGCCCGGCAGCACCTGCGACGCCGAGGTGCCCGGGCCACGGCGGTCGGCGATGGTCTGCAGGTCAGCCAGCACCTGGCAGGGGTGGAAGGCGTCGGTGAGGGCGTTGACCACCGGGACGCCTGCGGCGGAGGCCATCTCGGCGAGCCGCTCCTGGGCGAAGGTACGCCAGACCACGGCGGCCACCTGCCTGCCGAGCACCCGCCCGGTGTCGGCGACCGGCTCGCCGCGGCCCAGCTGGGTGCCGGCGGCGTCGAGCGTGAGCGCGTGGCCACCGAGCTCGGCGACGCCGACCGCGAACGACAGCCGCGTGCGGGTGGACGGCTTGTCGAACAGCAGGGCCACCGTCCGCGGGCCCTCGAGTGGACGGCGCGAGAACCGGTCCGCCTTCAGCGCCGCGGCGAGGTCGAGCACCTGCGCCTGCTCGGCCGGCGACAGGTCGTCGTCGCGCAGCAGGTGCCGGGGGGTGACCCCGGCGACGTCACTCGCACCAGTCGCCGCGCCGGTCACGACGCGCCCCGCCCGGCCCGCGCCCCGGCCTCCAGAAGCGCCGGCAGCGCCGCGAGCCACTCGTCGGCCTGGTCGGCGGTCAGCACCAGCGGCGGCGCGAGCCGCACGGTGTCCGGCGCGACCGGGTTGACGATGAAACCGGCGTCGAGCGCGGCCGCTGCGACCGCGGGGGCGACGGGCTCCGCGAGTGCGATCCCCCGCAGCAGGCCGACACCACGGACACCGGTGACGAGCGGGTGGTCCAGCGCGAGCACTCCGTCGGCGATCCGCTTCCCGAGCGTCGCCGCGTGCGCAAGCAGGCCGTCGCGCTCCACCGCGTGCAGGACCGCCAGTCCGGCCGCGGCGGCCAGGGGGTTGCCGCCGAAGGTCGTGCCGTGGGCGCCCGCGCCGAGCAGCGACCCGGCGCGCTCGCCGATCCCGACGGCGGCGCCGACCGGCACCCCGCCGCCGAGGCCCTTCGCGACCGTCACGACGTCGGGCAGGTCGCCGGCCTCGAGGCCGAGCACCGGGAGCTGGTGGGCGAACCACGCACCGGTGCGGGCGATCCCGGTCTGCACCTCGTCCAGCACGAGCAGGGTGCCGTGGGCTCGGGTGACGCGACGGGCGGCAGCGAGGTAGCCGTCGGGCGCCGGCAGGACGCCGCCCTCGCCCTGCACCGGCTCCAGCACGACCGCGGCCACGTCGCCGTCCACGGCGTCGGTGAGTGCGTCGACGTCGCCGAAGGGCACGAACTCCACACCTGGGACGAGCGGCTCGAACGGCTCCCGGATCGCAGGCTTGTGGGTCAGGCTCAGCGCACCGAGGGTGCGGCCGTGGAAGCCGCCGGTCGCCGCGACGACCCGCGGCCGTCCGGTGCGCCGCGCGATCTTGAAGGCGGCCTCGTTGGCCTCGGCGCCGCTGTTGCAGAAGAACACCCGGGAGCCCTCGGGGGCGCGCAGCAGCGCGAGCAGCCGCTCGGCGAGGGCGATCTGCACCGGGGTGGCGAAGAAGTTCGACACGTGGCCGAGGGTCGCGAGCTGCGACGTCACGGCCGAGAGCAGCAACGGGTGGGCGTGACCCAGGGCGGTCGTGGCGATCCCCCCGAGCAGGTCGAGGTAACGGCGGCCGTCGGCGTCCCAGACCTGCGCGCCCTCCCCGCGCACGAGCACGCGCTGCGGCGTGCCGTAGGTGCCCATCACGGCGCCGGTGTAGCGCTCCAGCCACGCGGCCGAGCCGCCGTCCCGGTCGGGAAGCAGCCCCTCGGGGGCCTCGACGCCGGCCGCGCCGGTGCCGACGACGTCGCCCTGCGATGCCGCCATCACGGCACCACCATCGTGCCGGTTCCCTCGCTGGTGAGCATCTCCAGCGCGAGGGCGTGCGGTAGTCGGCCATCGACGACGGTGGCCCGGCGGACCCCGCCCCGCACGGCGCGCAGGCAGGCGGTCATCTTCGGCCGCATCCCGGAGTCGATCTGCGGCAGAACGCGTTCGAGCTCGTCCGCGCCGAGCTGCTGCACCAGGGAGCCGCGGTCGGGCCAGTCGCTGTACAGGCCCTCGACGTCGGTCAGGACGACGAGCTTCACCGCGTCCAGCGCAACCGCGAGCGCGGCGGCCGCGGTGTCGGCGTTGACGTTGAGCACGGACCCGTCAGCGTCGGGCGCGATGCTGGAGACCACCGGGATCCGGCCGGCCTGCACGAGGTCGAGGACAGCGCCCGGCTCGACGTGGACGACGTCCCCGACGCGACCGAGGTCGACCGTCTCGCCGTCGACCTCGACCCGGGCCGGCTCGGCGCGGAACAGGCCGGCGTCCTCGCCCGAGAGGCCGACCGCGTGCGGCCCGTGCGAGTTGATCAGCCCGACGAGCTCGCGGCCCACCTGGCCGACGAGCACCATCCGCACCACCTCGACGGCCTCCGGGGTGGTCACCCGCAGCCCGCCGCGGAACTCCGAGACGATGCCGAGCCGGTCGAGCATGCTGGAGACCTGCGGCCCGCCGCCGTGCACGACGACGACCCGGATGCCGACGTAGCGCAGCAGCACCATGTCCTCGGCGAAGGCGGCCTTCAGCTCCTCGTCCACCATCGCGTTGCCGCCGTACTTCACGACGACGGTGCGGCCGAAGAACT
Organism: Actinomycetales bacterium; assembly: GCA_038206105.1. GTDB lineage: Bacteria > Actinomycetota > Actinomycetes > Actinomycetales > JBBRBF01 > JBBRBF01. The sequence continues at coordinate 13,350 of JBBRBF010000029.1, forward strand.
CCTTCAGCCACGGCAGCGCGTCGAGCAGGACGGCGGCGCGGGCACGGTCGTGCTCGGGGTCGTCGGCGCGCATCGCCCTGGTCGTGCCCCACCGCGGTGCGGTCACGGTCTCGTCGCTCATCGGCTGCCCCTGCCCGGACGTGGTGGTCATGAGGAGTACGCGCTGTTCTCGTGCACGTACGCGTGCGTGAGGTCGTTGGTCCAGACCGTCGCGCGGGCGTCGCCGGCCTTGAGGTCGACGACGACGCTGACCTCCCGTCCGGACAGGTCGACACCGTCGCGCGGGTCGCCGACGCCGCCGTCGCGACAGACCTGCACGCCGTTGAAGGACACGTCGAGCACGGTCGGGTCGAACGCCGCGGTCGTCGTGCCGACCGCCGCCATCACCCGGCCCCAGTTGGGGTCCCGGCCGAACACGGCGGCCTTGAACAGGTTGCTGCGGGCCACCGAGCGGGCGACCTCGACCGCGTCGTCGGTGCTCACGGCGGCGCGCACGGTGATGGCGATGTCGTGCTCGCTGCCCTCGGCGTCGGTCAGCAGCTGCTGCGCCAGGTCGTGGCAGGCGGCGGTGAGCACCTCCGTGAGCTCGGCGCGCTCCACCGTGCGACCGCTGGCGCCGCTCGCCATCAGCACGACGGTGTCGTTGGTGGACTGGCACCCGTCGGAGTCCAGCCGGTCGAACGTGCTCGCGCACGCCGCGCGCAGGGCGGCGTCGGCGTCCGCCGCCTCCACGACGGCGTCCGTCGTCAGCACGACGAGCATGGTCGCGAGTGCCGGCGCGAGCATGCCGGCGCCCTTGGCCATGCCGCCGACGGACCAGCCGTCCCCGGTGGCGACCGCGGTCTTGGCGTGGCTGTCGGTGGTGAGGATCGCCGCGGCGGCCGCGTCGCCTCCGGCCGCGTCGAGTGCCGCGGCGGCGGCGTCGACACCACCGAGCAGGCGCTCACGGGGCAGCGGCTCGCCGATCAGGCCGGTCGAGCAGACCACGACGTCGGCGGCGGAGACCTCCAGCAGCGCAGCGACGCGCTCCGCGGTCTCGTGGGTGAGGGCGAAGCCGTCGGGCCCCGTGTAGCAGTTGGCGCCGCCGGCGTTCAGGACGACGGCCGCCGCACGCCCGTCGGAGGTCACCTGCCGGCTCCACACCACCGGGTGGGCCTGGCAGCGGTTGGACGTGTAGACCGCGGCGACGACGTCGAGCGGGCCGTCGTTGACGACGAGGGCGACGTCGGGCGCGGGGGTCGAGCGCAGCCCGGCGGCGACGCCGGCGGCCCGGAACCCGGCGGGTGCTGTGGTGCTCACGGTGCGACCCCCACGGTGGTCAGGCCGGTGGCCTCGGGCAGGCCGTGGGCGAGGTTGAGGCACTGCACCGCTGCGCCCGCGGTGCCCTTCCCGAGGTTGTCCAGCGCGCAGACCACCACGACCCGGCCGGCGCGCTCATCCACGGTGACCTGCAGCTGCGCGGTGTTGGCGCCGAGCGTGCTCGCCGTCGCGGGCCACGACCCCTCGGGGAGCAGGTGGACGAACTCCTCGGCGGCGTACGCCTTCTCCCATGCCGTGCGCACGTCACCGGCGTCGGTGCCCGCTGCCAGCGGGGCGGTGACCGTGGCGAGGATGCCGCGGGACATCGGCACGAGGGTCGGGGTGAAGGACAGCCCGACGTGGGGCGCCCCGGCGGCGCGCAGGTTCTGCTCGATCTCGGGCACGTGGCGGTGGACGCCGCCGACCCCGTAGGCGGTGGCCGACCCGAGCAGCTCGCTGGCGAGCAGGTGCGGCTTCAGCGCCCGGCCGGCTCCGGAGGGTCCGCACGCGAGGACGGCGACGACGTCGCCGGGGTCGACCACGCCCGCGGCGACGCCCGGTGCGAGCGCGAGGGTCACCGCGGTGACGTTGCACCCGGGAACGGCCACACGCCGCACGCCGTGGAGGTTCTCGCGCTGCCGGCCACCGCCGGCCAGCACGAGCTCCGGCAGGCCGTAGGGCCACGACCCGGCGTGGCCCTCGCCGTAGAACGCCTCCCAGTCGGCGGGGTCGACGAGGCGGTGGTCGGCAGCGGCGTCGAGCACCAGCACGTCGTCACCGAGCTCGGCCGCGATCTCGCCCGAGGCCCCATGAGGGAGGGCGAGGAAGACGGCGTCGTGACCGGCGAGAGCCTGAGCCGTGGTGGGCTCCAGCACGCGGTCCGCGAGCGGCACGAGGTGGGGCTGGTGCTCCCCCAGCCGGCTGCCCGCGCTGCCGTGGGCGGTGACCGCCCCGACCTCGACCCCCGGGTGCGCCAGCAGCAGCCGCAGCACCTCGCCACCGGCGTACCCGCTGGCCCCGGCCACCGCCACGCTCACCATGTGCATGACCATACAGGCAAGCGGTTGTCTATCCACACCCCGAGCTGACCCGCAGCAAGGGCGGTACGGTCGGGACATGACGAACGCGCTGGTCCGGCCGCGGCACGGCAAGGTCATCGCCGGGGTGTGCTCCGCCCTGTCGGACCGGTTCGGGCTGCCCCGCTGGCTGGTCCGCATCGGGTTCGTGCTGTTCGGCCTGCTCGGTGTGGGCGAGCTCGTCTACATCGCGCTGTGGATCATCATCCCGCGCAGCCAGACCTGACCACCCTCCATCCGTGATCATGCACCTCGGGTACGTCTGCGTCCCCGAGGTGCATGATCACCGCAGGTGTGCTCAGGCGAGCGGGTCGTCGTCGCCCCAGGGCAGCACGCCGAGGGTCCGCGCACGGGCCGGCAACCCGCGCTCGGCGACCGCGCGCAGCGTCGCGACGTCGTCGGAGCCCGCGCGCAGGAAGCGGCCCGAGAACGCGTCGAGCTCGCCGCGAGCCACCGCGAGCACGAGCTCGGCGACCGCGTCGGGATCGGTCCACTCGGTGCGGTCGGCGTGCACGCCCATCGCGCCGGTCATCTCCGTGCGGACGACGCCGGGCGCGACCTCGAAGGTGCGCAGGCCGCGGTCGTGGCCGGCCGCGTGCAGCCCGCCGCCGATCCGGAACAGGGCCGTCTTGGCGACGTTGTAGGCGGAGTACATCTCCATGTCCCGCGTGCCGGAGCCGCTGTTGAGGTCCACCACCCGGCCTCCACCGCGCGCGAGCATGCCCGGCACCACGACCCGGGCGCAGTGGAACGGACCCAGGACGCCGACCTCGAGCACGTGCCGCCAGTCGGCCGCGTCGGCCTCCCACAGCGGCACCTCGCCGGAGTCGATCGCCCCAGCGTTGTTCACCAGGAGGTCGACGCCACCGAGCTCGCGCTCCACGTCCTCGACCGCTGCCGACACGGCGTCGAGGTCCGTGACGTCGGCCGAGACCGCATGCACCCGCGGTCCCCCGGCCGCGCCGGCACCTACCTCGGCGGCGGTGACCTCGGCGATCTCGGCTGCCACGGCGGCGACCGCGTCCGCGTCGCGGGCCAGCACGGCGACGTCGACACCGGCCCGCCCGAGCGCCAGGGCGATGTGACGGCCGATACCGCGGGACCCCCCGGTCACCAGGGCGACCCGGCTGGGCGCCGGATCCCCGCCGCCGGCGACGGACGGCGACCTCAGCTCAGCCACGGGGGTCCCCGTCCTCACCGCGCACCGCCGCGTCGTGGCGGCGGCCCGCCAGCGCCACCGCGGCGTCCCGCGCGGCGGTCGCCTCGGCGCTGGTCAACGTCCGGTCCGGCGCCCTGAGCCGCAGCGCGAACGCCAGCGACCGATGGCCGGCAGGCACCGGGTCACCGGTCCAGACGTCGAAGAGCCGGACGCCCTCCAGCAGGTCGCCGGCTCCCTCCCGGAGGGTGGCGAGCACCTCGCCGGCCGGCACGGCGTCGGGCACCACGAGCGCGACGTCCTGGGTGGCGACGGGGAACGTCACGACGGGGCGGGCCCGGACCGGTCCGGGCGACGCCGCGAGCAGCACGTCGAGCTCCAGCTCCAGGGCGCAGGTCCGTGGCGGCAGGCCGAGCGCCTCGACGGCGCGGGGGTGCAGCTCACCGGCGTGACCGGCCACCACGGCGTCACCGGCGGCGCCGAGCGTCAGCACAGCGCACCGGCCGGGGTGCCAGGGGGCGTGGTCGTCGGCCGCGACACCGAGCTCGACCCCGCAGGCAGCCGCGACGACACGGCCGAGCTCGACCGCGTCGGTGGCCTCCACGGCCCGCCCGGCACCCCACCAGCCGCGGGGGTCGCGGGGTCCTGAGAGCACCGCGGCGACACGCCACGGCTGCGGCGGGACGGCAGCGTCCAGCGCGGCCAGCTCGTCGTCACCGGGCCGCCGGGCGACTCCCGGTCGCCCGGCGGGGGCCGCACCCGGCACGGGGCGGGTGACACGACCGACCTCGAAGAGCCCGACGTCCGTCGCGCCGCGGGAGACGTTGCGGCGCAGCACGTCGACGAGGGTGGCCAGCACCGAGGTGCGCAGCTCCGGCTGCTCGTCGGACAGCGGGTTCGCGAGCCGGGCGGCGAGGCGGCGCGGGTCGTCGGCGTCCAGGCCCATCTCGTCGTGCCGGCCCGGCGCGACGAACGGGTAGCTCAGCACCTCCACCAGGCCGGCCTCGGCCAGCGCGCGGCCGACCGTGGCGCGCTGCCGGCGGGCCGGGTCCAGGCCGCGGCCCGGGGGCGCCGCGGGGAGCACCGACGGGATCTCGTCGTAGCCGGCCAGCCGGGCGACCTCCTCGACGAGGTCCGCCGCCTGCACCAGGTCCGGCCGCCACGACGGGGGACGGACGAGCAGGACGGCGCCGGCCGCCCGCGTGTCGTCGCCCGGGCCGACCGAGCCGTCGGGCGTGCACCCGACCTCGCACAGCAGCTCGACCACGCGAGCCTGCGGCAGCGCCACCCCGGTGAGCCGGGTGGGCAGCTCCGGGTCGAGCTCGACCGGCACCGGTAGAGCGGGCCGGCCCACGTCGGTGACGGCCTCGTCGGGCCGCCCACCGCCGTGCTCGGCGAGCAGGCGGGCGACGAGGTCCGCTGCCGCCGGCCCGAGCAGCGGGTCGACGCCACGCTCGAAGCGGCGGCTCGCCTCGCTCGGGAGCTTGTGGCGGCGGGCGGTGCGGGCGACCGACACGGGGTCGAAGTGCGCCGCCTCCACCAGCACGTCCCGCGTGTCCGGGCCGACCTCGGTGCTGCGACCCCCCATCACCCCGGCCAGCCCGATCACCCGGCGGCCCGCGTCGCCGTCGGTGATGAGCAGGTCCTGCGCGTGCAACGCACGGTCCACGCCGTCCAGGGTGGTCAGCCGCTCCCCGGCGGCCGCCCTGCGCACCGTGATCTCGCCGTCGAGCGCCGCGAGGTCGTAGGCGTGCAGCGGCTGGCCGAGCAGCAGCATCACGTAGTTGGTGACGTCCACGGCCAGCGAGATCGGCCGCATCCCCGCGGCCACCAGGCGCCGACGCACCCACCACGGGGTCTGCGCCTGCGGGTCGACGCCGCGCACCACCCGGGCGACGAACCGGTCGCACCCGGGGACGCCCTCGATGCCGTCGTCCTCGGCGAGCGACACCGGGTGGCCCCCCGGGCCGGCGTCCGACGCGGGGGGCTCGGTCGCGGTGACCGGGTCGCGGTAGTGGTCGGCGACGGCGAGGCGGGCTCCGTGGGCGTACTCGCGCGCCACCCCCCGCACCGAGAGGGCGTACCCGCGGTCCGGGGTGACGTTCACCTCGACCGTGGGCTCGCCGATCCCGAGAAGTGCGACCGCGTCATCGCCGGGGCTCGCATCGAGACCCCACTCGGACAGCACGACGATGCCACCGTCGTCGCCGCCGACCCCGAGCTCGGCCGCGGAGCAGATCATCCCGTCGGAGACGTGCCCGTAGGTGCGGCGGCTCGCGATCGCGAAGCCACCGGGCAGCACCGCCCCGGGCAGGACCACGACGACGAGGTCGCCCTCGCTGAAGTTGCGCGCGCCGCAGACGATCCCTCGGCCGCGCTCGGCGGGTCCGTCGGCGGCGGCACCCGGCCCGTCCTTGCCCACGTCCACCGAGCACCACCGGATCGTCCTGCCGTTCTTCTGCGGCTCCTCGACGAACGCCAGGACGCGTCCGACGACGAGGGGCCCGGCGACGTCGCCGCCGTGCAGCGCCTCCTCCTCCAGACCCACCCGCACGAGGGCCGCGGCGACGTCCTCGCCGGACGCGTCGGCCGGCACGTCGACGTGCTCGCGCAGCCACTCCACCGGGACGCGCATCAGACCTCCATCCCGAACTGGGTCGAGAACCGGACGTCGCCCTCGACCATGTCCCGCATGTCGGCGACGCCGTGGCGGAACATCAGGGCGCGCTCGATGCCCATCCCGAACGCGAAGCCGGAGTAGGTGTCCGGGTCGACGCCGCAGGCGCGCAGCACGTTGGGGTTGACCATCCCGCAGCCCCCCCACTCCACCCATCCCGTGCCGCCGCACGTGCGGCAGGCGGGGTCGACCACCCCGGTCGGGGCGGCGCAGACGAAGCAGCGCACGTCCAACTCGGCGCTGGGCTCGGTGAACGGGAAGAACGACGGACGCAGGCGGGTCACGACACCCGGCCCGAGCAGCGCCGTCGCGAAGTGGTCGAGTGCGCCGCGCAGGTGGGCCATCGTCAGGCCCTCGTCCACCGCGAGGCCCTCGACCTGGTGGAAGACCGGGGTGTGGGTGGCGTCGAGCTCGTCGGTGCGGAACGTCCTACCCGGCACGGCGATGTACAGCGGGACGCCACGCTCCAGCAGTGCCCGGGCCTGGACCGGCGAGGTGTGCGTGCGCAGGACCAGGCCGGAGCCGGGCGGCTCGACGAAGAACGTGTCCTGCATCTGCCGGGCCGGGTGGTCGATGCCGAAGTTCAGGGCGTCGAAGTTGAACCACTCGGCCTCGACCTCGGGACCGTCGGCGACGTCCCAGCCCATCGCGGTGAACACCGCCGCGATCCGTTCGGTCAGGGTCGTCAGCGGGTGCCGTGCACCCCTCGGACGCCGGTCGCCGGGCAGCGTGACGTCGACGGTCTCGGTGGCGAGCACGGCGGCGTCCCGTTCCACCTCGAGCTCGACGGTCCGTGCCTCCAGAGCGGCGCGGACGCGGCCGCGTGCCGCCCCGACGCGCTTGCCCGCGTCGGCACGGGCGGCCGGGGGCAGGGCACCGATCTCGCGGTTCGCGAGCGCCAGCGGGCTGGTGTCGCCGGTGTGCGCGATCCGGGCGGCCTTGAGGGCACCGAGGTCGGCCGCGGCCGCCACGGCGGCCAGCGCCGCGGCGGTCGCGGCCTCGACCTCCTCGGCCGACAGCGGTGTGACCTCGACGGGGTCGTAGTCGGAGCTCGGGGCGGGCATCGTTCTCCGTGGCGTGAGGGTCGTGTGCGGGAGTCGCCCGAGCTCGCGGCGGCGGGCGCCGCGGCCCGGGCGAAAGGCGGCGGCGCGAGTCTAGGTGGCGCGGGGTCCGCTGCTCGACGCGGTTTCCGTCCGGCCGGGTCGCGCGGTCCCACCGGGTGCGCCCGCCGGGTGGGTGCCGTCGCCACGCAGCAGGAGCTCGTGCTCGGGCAGCGCCGCAGGGAGCACGATCCGGAACCGTGCGCCGCCGCCCGGCGAGCGGCCGACGCTGACCCGGCCGTCGTGGGCCTCGACCAGGCCGCGCACCAGGTACAGGCCCAGGCCCGTGCCGCCCCGGCGGGCACCCCGCCAGAACTTCGTGAAGACCAGGCCGAGGTGCTCCTCGGGGATGCCCGGGCCGTCGTCGTCGACGGTGAGCACGACGCCGTCGCCGTCGGGGTCGGCGGCGACCGCCAGCTCCACGTTCCCCTCACCGTGCCGCACCGCGTTCTCGACGAGGTTGGCGAGCACCTGCTCGATCCGGTCCGGGTCGGCCCAGACGTCGGGCAGGTCGCCCTGCGCGCGGACCGTGAACCGCTCAGCCGCCACCCCGGCGGCCACCCGCCGCTCGACCTGCCCGTGCAGCATCGACGGTAGGTGCACGACCTGCCGCCGGACCTCGAGCCGCCCGGCGTCGATCCGGGAGATGTCGAGCAGCTCGGTGATGAGGCGGGTGACCCGGTCCGCGTCGGACTCGACGGTGGTCAGCATGAGGATCTTCTGCTCGTCGGTGAACCGGTCCCAGCGGCGCAGCAGCGTGGACGTGAAGCCCTTCACGCTCGTCAGCGGCGACCGCAGCTCGTGGGCGACGGTGGAGATCAGGCCGGCGTGGTCGTGCTCGGCACGACGCCGCGACTCCGTGCTGCGCAGCTGCATCACGACCCGGTCCACGGGGGCGCTGCGCCCGGACCGCACGTACCGGGCGGTGACGAGCAGCTCGCGGCCACCGGGCAGCACGAGCAGGCGCTCGCGGTGCCCCGTGCGGGTGCGCAGCCCCGACCACGGGTCCGTGCACTGCCACCAGCGCCGGCCCGTGGTGTCCTGCAGCGGGAGCACGTCGCGGACGTCGGCACCGACGACGTCGCCGGTCAGGCCCGCGAGCACCCGCGCGGTGTCGTTGACGAGGACGACACGGGCCCTCGAGTCGGCGACGACGAGGCCGTCCGGCAGGTCGTCGGGCGCGAGGCCCGGACCTGCAGGTGCGGTCCCGGGCGGGGTGGCGTCCACGCCGTGCAGGCTAGCGCCGGGCGGTCCCCGGCTTCCCCGCCCGGCGGGCCCTGCGAGCACCACGGGCCGCGGCGTACAGGCACACGGTCGCGGCTGCCGCCAGGTTCAGGCTCTCGGCCCGGCCGTGCAGCGGCACCCGCACCACGGCGTCCGCGAGGTCGCGGTCCTGCGGCCGCAGCCCCCAGGCCTCGTTGCCGAGCACCCAGGCCACCGGGCCGGCCAGCGGCCCGGTGCCGGCCTCGGCGGCGTCGAGCAGGTCGTCGAGGTCGGTCGCCCCACCACCGTCGGCGGCGAGCACGGACGTGCCGGCGGCCCGCAGCGCCGCCACCGTCGCCGCCAGGTCGGCGCCGGTGACGACGTCGACGTGGAACAGGCTCCCCGCGCTCGCCCGGACGCACTTGGGGTTGTGCACGTCGACGCTGTCCCCGGTGAGCACGACGGCCCCGGCGCCGGCGGCGTCCGCAGCGCGCAGCACCGTGCCGGCGTTGCCGGGGTCACGGACGTGCGCGAGGACGGCCACGAGCGGTGGTCGCGCCGACAGCGCCTGCTCGAGGCTGACGTCGACCGGCGTGCAGGTCGCCAGCAGTCCCTGGGGGGTGGTGGTGCCCGACATCGCGGCCAGCACCTCGTCCGTGCACTCGCGGACGTGGGCGCCCGCCGACCGGGCCGCGTCGAGCAGGTCGGTGTGCCGCGCCGCAGCGGCCACCGAGGCGAACACGTCGCGCACCGCGCCCGGGCGGCCGGCCCCCCACGTCACCGCCTCGCGCACGGCCTGCGGCCCCTCGGCGACGAAGAGGCCCGCCCGGCGACGCGCCGAGCGCTCGGACAGGGCCGCCACCGACCGCACCCGCTCGCTGCGGGGGTTGGTCAGCACCGGCTCGGTCCGGGCGCCCGGGTGGTCCGGGTCCCTCGTGGGGTCCCCGTGCACGACGTGGTGCGGGCGGTCGTGGTGACTCAGGCCGCGGAGCCCTCGCCGGCGGCCGGCAAGTTCGCCTTCGCCGTCCCCACGAGCGCGGCGAACGCGGCCGGCTCGTTCACGGCGAGCTCGGCGAGCATGCGCCGGTCGACCTCCACGCCGGCGGCCTTGAGCCCCTGGATGAACCGGTTGTACGTCATCCCGTGGGAGCGGGCGGCCGCGTTGATCCGTTGGATCCAGAGCCGGCGGAAGTCGCCCTTGCGGGCGCGACGGTCGCGGTAGGCGTAGACGAGGGAGTGGGTAACCTGCTCCTTCGCCTTGCGGTACAGCCGCGAGCGCTGGCCGCGGTAGCCGCTGGCGCGCTCGAGGGTCGTGCGTCGCTTCTTCTGGGCGCTGACCGCCCGCTTGACGCGTGCCACTGTGCTTCTCCTCAGTCGGTGTCGGTGGGTGGTGCCGGACCCCGCTCGCGCGGGGTCTGCGGGTCACCTGGCGAGCAGCTTCTTGGCCTTCTTGGTGTCGGCGGGGGACAGCACGAGGTCCGCGGCGAGGCGGCGGGTGCGCGACGAGCTCTTCTTCTCGAAGAGGTGGCGGCGGAACGCCTGCTCCCGCATCACCTTCCCGCTCCCGGTGATCCGCAGGCGCTTCTTGGCGCCGCTGTGCGTCTTCTGCTTCGGCATGGCCGTCAGTCTCTCCTCGTGGTCGACCCGCTACCCACCGCTGGCGGTGGGTAGCGGGACTGATCTCGGTCCCAGGCCGGGGCCCGCGACTGCTGCTGGTGCCCGGGCGCGGCCCGGGTGCTGCCCGGGACGCCGGGTGGCGCTCGGTGGTGCTCGGTGGCGCTCAGCCCTCCGCGGTGGCTGGCTCGACCGGGGCGGCGTTCGGCGCGTCCGGCTCCTCGGTGCGCTGGCGGTCGGCGTCGCGCTGGCGGCGCTGCTCTGCCTTGGCCTCGGCCTTCTTGCGGTGCGGTCCGATCACCATGACCATGTTGCGGCCGTCCTGCTGCGGCGTGGACTCCACCGACCCCAGGTCGGCGACGTCCTCGGCGAAGCGCATCAGGAGCCGGTAGCCCATCTCGGGCCGCGACTGCTCGCGGCCCCGGAACATGATGAGGACCTTGACCTTGTCGCCCGCGCCGAGGAACTTCTCCGCCTGGCCGTGCTTGGTGGCGTAGTCGTGCGGGTCGATCTTCAGGCGCAGCCGGATGGTCTTCAGCACGGTGTTGGCCTGGTTCTTGCGGGCCTCCCGCGCTTTCATGGCCGCCTCGTACTTGAACTTGCCGAAGTCCATGAGCTTGCAGACCGGCGGTCGGGCCTGGGGCGCCACCTCGACGAGGTCGAGGTCCGCCTCCTGCGCCAGCCGGAGCGCGTCCTCGACGCGGACGATACCGACCTGCTCGCCGTTCGGACCGACCAGGCGCACCTCGGGGACGCGGATCCGGTCGTTGATGCGGGGCTCGCTGATGAGCTGCTCCTCCTGCTCGGCGGTGTGGTCCGCCGCCGACGGGAAAGGCCCCCGCCTGCGGACGCTGGGCGGAGGCCTGGGCTGCTACCGGTCCGGGCACCACGCTCGCGTCCGCCCCTGGGGACGGCCTACGCGCGGGTGCACGCGGCCCCGGGGACATGGTCCCCGGGTGGACCGGGACCCGGCGGCCACGGCGCCGGTCGCTTGCCGGCGCGAGGTCGCTGCGGGTGGGAGCTGGCTCCGCTTTCGCGCGCCGTGCCCCGGGGCCGTCAGCCGGTCCTGGACCACGGTCGGTCGTCTGCGAGGGTAGCACCCATGACCGACAGGAGGCCCGTCCCCGACCCAGCGGCCGCTGCCGCGGGGTCGCGGACCGCGCTGCGCGACCTGGCCGACGTCGCCGCGGCGGAGGTGGTCACCTCGACGGCTGTGCACCTGATGAGCGCCGCGGCCGTCAAGTGCGGGCTGGCGGAGGACGCCGAGGCCGCCGGACACCTCGACCTGGCCGAGGCCCGGGTGCTCATCACCGCGCTCGCCGGGTTGGTCACCGCGGCGGCCCCGGAGGTCGGCAACACGCACGCCCGGGCGCTGCGCGACGGGCTGCGCACGCTCCAGCTCGCCTTCCGGGAGGCCTCGGTCGTGCCCGACCCGCCCGGGCAGGGGCCGGGTGAGCGGCTCACCGGGCCGGTGAGCTGACCCCCACCGTCCGGGCTCGCAGCACGAGCAGTCCCGCGACGGCGACGACGGCGCCGAGGCCGCCGGCGACGACGAAGCCTGCCCACGGCGCGACACCGTCGATCGCCGAGCCGACGACGGGGGCTCCGACGGCGCCCCCGAGCGTCAGCGCCGAGCCGTGCCAGCCCATCGCCTCGCCGCGCACCCGCTCGGGCACCAGGGAGGCCACCGCCTCGGCCGTCGCGGAGATCGTCGGCGCGCACAGCAGGCCCGCCGCGGCGATGAGGACGCACAGGCCGACGACGCCGCCGGCCAGCCCCATCGGCACCGTCAGCAGGCCGAGTCCCAGCAGCAGCCACAGCGGGTGCACGGGCCGCGACCAGGCGCCGTAGGCCAGTCCCCCGACGATCGACCCGAGAGCCCATGCACCGAAGACGACCCCGAGCAGGCTGGCTGCGTCGCGGCGCTCCAGGTACGCCACGGCCGAGACGTCGGTGCCGAAGAGCACCATCGTCGCGCCGCTCGACGTGGCCAGCACGAGCAGCAGCGCCGGGGACATCCACGCCCGCGACGACTGCCCCGACGCCGGCGAACCCGGCCCCGATCCCCCGGACGCCACACGCGCCAACGCCGGGTCGGCAGCCGGTCCCCTTTCGGCCACCCCTGCGGCCCCCGGGTGGCCGGCGTGCTCGACCCCGGCCGGGGAGACCGGGGCCAGGGCGCCCACGACGTCGACGGCGACGAGCTCGGCATCGTCCGCCGGTCCGTCGCCCCACCGGGCGTCCCCGGTCGTCGCTGCCTGCTCCGGCGCGCCGGCCAGCTGCTCGCTGCGGGTCGGGGGATCCAGCGCCATCAGCGCCAGCCCGGACAGGGCGGCGGCGAACCCGACGCCGATGAGGGCGGCTGTGGTGGAGACCTGGGTGGCCACGAGCGCCCCGAGTGCCGGCCCGGCCGCGAACGACAGCTCGACGAACACCGAGTCCAGCGCGTAGGCGCTGCGGCGGCCCTCCGGCGGCACGAGCACCGACAGCGACTGCCGCACGACCGTGAAGACCGGCACCGTCAGCAGCCCGCCGACGACGGCGACGGCGAGCAGCCCCGGGTAGGGCAGGAAGGGGGCGCTGCCCCAGACCAGCACCTCGGCGACCACGGACGGCACGAGCGCCCGGCGCAGCCCGACCCGGTCCACCGCGCGGCCTCGCCAGGGTGCGCCGACCGCCATCCCGACGGTGACCGCGGCCGCCACCAGGCCGGCCTGCAGATAGCCGCGGTCGAGGCCGATCACGACGTGCAGCGTCAGCGCGACACCCGCCGCGGTGTGCGGCACCCTGGCCACGACCCCGAGCAGCAGCAGCCGCCGCACCGCGGGGCGGCGCAGCAGCCGCAGGTATGGCGCGAAGGTCACCCGGCGATGGTCGCAGCCCTCACCCCCGGGTCCGCACCCGGTTTTCCGGGCGCCACGCGTCTTCCTGGGTGCCAGGAATGTCACAGCCCGCTTTCTTGACCCGATCCAGACAGCATGGTTGTGTTGTGCCTGATGACCACCGATCTCCCCGCCGCGACGCCGCCCTCCGACGCAGCCACCGTGCTGCGTGACGCCGGGCTGCGGGTGACCTCACCCCGGGTGGCGACGCTCGACGTCCTGGCGCGCTCGCCGCACCGCGACGCCGACGGAGTCGCCCGCGAGGTCCGCGAGCGGCTCGGCACCGTCTCCACCCAGGCCGTCTACGACGTGCTGCGGGCGCTGACCACGGCCGCGCTGGTCCGGCGGATCGAGCCGGCGGGCCACCCCGCCCGCTACGAGCGGCGCGTCGGGGACAACCACCACCACGTCGTCTGCCGGGCCTGCGGCTCGCTGGACGACGTGGACTGCGCCACCGGCCGGGCCCCGTGCCTGGACCCGGTCACCGTCTCGGGCTTCGTCGTCGACGAGGCCGAGGTCATCTACTGGGGGCTCTGCCCGTCGTGCCAGGGCTCCCCGCACCACCGCACCCCCACAGGAGAGGACAGGCGATGAACGAGCGTCCCTACACCACGAGCAACACCGGCATCCCCGTCGAGAGCGACGAGCACTCGCTGACTCAGGGCACCGGCGGCGGCATCCTGCTGCACGACCACTACCTGATCGAGAAGATGGCGCAGTTCAACCGCGAGCGCGTGCCCGAGCGGGTCGTGCACGCCAAGGGCGGCGGCGCCTTCGGCACGTTCACCGTCACCGAGGACGTCAGCGCGTACACGAAGGCCGACTTCCTGCAGCCGGGCAAGCAGACCGAGATGCTGGCGCGCTTCTCGACCGTGGCCGGCGAGCTCGGCAGCCCGGACACCTGGCGCGACCCGCGCGGCTTCTCGCTGAAGTTCTACACCGAGCAGGGCAACTACGACATGGTCGGCAACAACACGCCGGTCTTCTTCGTCAAGGACCCGATGAAGTTCCAGGACTTCATCCGCTCGCAGAAGCGGCGCGCCGACAACCACCTGCGCGACCACAACATGCAGTGGGACTTCTGGACGCTCTCGCCCGAGAGCGCCCACCAGGTGACGTGGCTGATGGGCGACCGGGGCATCCCGCGCACGTGGCGGCACATGAACGGGTACTCCTCCCACACCTACCTGTGGGTGAACGCGGCCGGCGAAAAGCACTGGGTGAAGTACCAGTACAAGACCGACCAGGGCATCGAGTTCTTCGGCCAGCACGAGGCCGACCAGATGGCCTCGATGGACACCGACTACCACATCCGCGACCTCTACCAGCACGTCGACGGCGGTGAGTTCCCGTCGTGGACGATGTACGTGCAGGTGATGCCGTTCGACGACGCCGCCGACTACCGGTTCAACCCGTTCGACCTGACGAAGGTGTGGCCGCACGACGACTACCCGCTGATCAAGGTCGGCACGATGGAGCTGAACCGCAACCCGGCGAACTACCACACCGACATCGAGCAGGCCGCGTTCGAGCCGTCGAACATGGTGCCCGGGATCGGCCCCAGCCCGGACAAGATGCTGCTCGGCCGGATCTTCTCCTACGCCGACACCCACCGGTACCGGATCGGCCCGAACTACGCACAGCTGCCGGTGAACGCGCCGAAGTCGGCGCGCAACAGCTACGCCAAGGACGGCCCGATGCGCTACAGCAACCCGGGTGACCCCGTCTACGCGCCCAACTCCTACGGCGGCCCCGCCGCGGACACCGAGCGGTTCGGCGAGCCCGCCGGCTGGGAGGCGTCCGGCGAGATGGTGCGCTCTGCGTACGTGCAGCACGCCGAGGACGACGACTGGGGCCAGGCCGGCACGCTGGTGCGCGAGGTGATGGACGACGCCGCCCGCGAGCGGCTCGTGGACAACATCGTCGGCCACCTGCTCAACGGCGTCACCGAGGACGTGCTCGAGCGCGCCTGCGCGTACTGGACCAACGTGGACGCCGACCTCGGCGCCCGGGTGCGCCAGGGCGTGACCGAGAAGTCCGGCGAGCTCGACCCGAAGGCCGGCCAGCAGGGCAACGAGGCGCGGGAGATGGCCCAGGCCAAGGCCTGACGCCTCGCCCACGACGCGACGACGGCCCGGTCCCCCTCGGGGGGCCGGACGGTCGTGCGTCGCCGGGGCGTCGCCTGGTCTCGTTCGCGGGCCGGCGGCAGCCTCAGCCGCCGGGGGTGCTGGTCTCCACCTGCTGCGCGAGGTACTGCGGCGCGCCGACGCGGGCGAGGGCGTCGAGCTGGCCCTCGAACCAGTCGACGTGGCCCTCCTCGTCTCGCACCAGCTCCTCGAACACCGCGGCGCTGCCGTGGTCGCCGAGGTCGTGGCACTCCTTCGCGGCCGCGTTGAACTGCGCGACGGCCGCGACCTCGCTGGCGAGCGCGAGGCGCAGCATCTCCTCGGCGTCCTCGCCGACGGTGATCGGGCCGAGACGCTGCAGGTTCGGGTGGCCGTCGAAGAGCAGGATCCGCTCGATCAGGGAGTCCGCGTCCTTCATCTCCTCGATCGACAGGTCGTAGAAGACCTTCCCGAGCCGGCCCAGGCCCCACGACTGCAGCATCTTGGCGTGCAGGAAGTACGTGTTGGTGACGGTGAGCTCGAACGTCAGGGCGTCGTTGAGCAGCTCCACCACGCGGGGGCTAGACGGCCGCACCGGCCACCTCCTCGATCGGTCGGTCCGCGGCCGAGCGGCTCGCGACCGGGCAATGCTGGCACAGCAGGTCGCGCAGGGTGCTCACGCACCGGCCGCATCCCTGCCCGGCTCGCGTGGCGCGGCACAGCTCGGCCAGCGTGCTGGCGCCGGAGTCGATCGTCCGCACGACATCACGGTCGGTGACGACCGCGCAGTGGCAGATGTACACGCAGGTAAGGCTAACCTACGAAGGAAGGCGCTGTCCGCCCTCGGGAACCGGGCGGAGCTCGAGAGAGTCCACCCGCTCGGCGACGAGGACCTCGGCCGCCAGCGCCGCTGACACCGCGTCGGTGAGAGCCCGCAGCCCCTCGGCGTCCAGCCCAGGCGCCACGGGCAGCACCACCCGCAGCTCGGCGCGGCTCCCCGGCTCGCAGCGGGCACGCCCGAGGGCCGGGTGCTGCCGGGCCACGCGGGCGACCGCGGCCACGACCGCGGCTACCACCTCGGGGTCCTGCGGGGACGGCGTCCAGGCCCGGCCCTGCGCGAGTGCCCAGACCGCGGGGCGAGGGACGATCACGGCGGCACCGGCCGGGTCGACGACGAGCACGTCGCAGCCGTCGTCCACCGCCGACAGGGCCAGGCGGCGGGCGTCGACGGGCACCGGCCGGGCGGTCGCGTCCCAGGCCGCGAGCGCGGCGACGGAGCTGAACACCGGCAGCGCGGTGCGTCCGTCCGGCGCGCGCAGGTGCGGCAGGGCCATGTCCGCGGACGCCTCGACGGCGAGGCCGGTGCCGGGGTCGACGTCGCGGTCGCCGGCGCGGTCGGCGGTGACAGCGACGACCGGCACGAGCAGGCGGGCGGTGCCGATCGCCGCCACGACAGCGGCGAGCCCGTCGCCGCCGGCGTCACTGGCGGCGTCACTGGCGGCGTCACTGGCGGCGAGGGCGGCCGCGAGCGCCGGGTCGGGCGAGCCGTCGTCCGCCTCGAAGCCGGTCGACGCGAGGGAGCGTCCCGCCCAGGGCGTGCCGGCGGAGTCGGCGGGAGGGCCCTGCGGCGGCAGCATCACCGCCGGCTCACGACGGGACCGGCAGCCCCGCGACGGCGAGCGCCTCCGGCAGCGTGAAGGCCCCGGCGTACAGGGCCTTGCCGACGATGGCGCCCTCGACCCCGGACGGCACGAGGGCCCGCAGCGCTCGCAGGTCGTCGAGGCTGGCGATGCCGCCGGAGGCGACCACGGGGGCGCTTGTCGCGGCGCAGACCTGGGCGAGCAGGTCGGTGTTCGGCCCGCGCAGGGTGCCGTCCTTGGTGACGTCGGTGACGACGTAGCGGGCGCAGCCGTCCCGGTCGAGCCGGGCCAGGGTCTCCCACAGGTCGCCGCCCTCGGACGTCCAGCCGCGGGCGGCGAGCGTCGTGCCCCGCACGTCGAGCCCGACGGCGATGCGGTCCCCGTGTTCGGCGACGACGCGCGCCGTCCAGGCCGGGTCCTCCAGCGCGGCGGTGCCCAGGTTGACGCGGACGCAGCCCGTTGCCAGGGCCCTGGCCAGCGAGGCGTCGCCGCGGATCCCGCCCGAGAGCTCGACGGCCACGTCGAGGCGACCGACGACGCCCGCGAGCAGCACGGCGTTCGAGCCGCGGCCGAAGGCGGCGTCGAGGTCGACGAGGTGGATCCACTCTGCGCCCGACTCCTGCCAGGCCCGCGCCGCGTCCATCGGGTCGCCGTAGGAGGTCTCGCTGCCGGCCTCGCCCTGCACGAGCCGCACCGCCCTGCCGTCGGCGACGTCGACAGCCGGCAGCAGCTGCAGCCGTGGCGGGTCGGCCTGGTCGGTGGCCTGGTCGTGTGTCACGAGCGGCCAGCCTACGAGTCGCGGGGGCGGGGCTCAGCCGGTGGGGCGCCGGTCGAACAGCAGCGTCGTGAGCACCGGCCAGGCCATCGCCGACAGAGCCACCGCGGTCAGTCGCCACGCCCACGAGCCGGTCGCGAGCCAGATCACGGCGTGCAGCAGCACGAGCAGGCCGAGCAGGACGGCGTCCTGCCGGCGCCGGCGGCGTCGCAGCGCGCTCGGCGGGCGTCGGCTCCGTAGCCCCAGGGCACGGGTGACCCGGAGCCGGCGGTCGCGGCGGCCGCGGTCGCGGCGGGCCCGGTCCTGCGCGCGGTGCCGGGCGGCGTCGGCGGCGGCCTCGCGCTCGGCGCGGCGGCGGGCGCGTTCCCTGCTCACCGCAGCGACCGCACCCAGTTCCGCAGCAGCTCGGCGCCGGCGTCACCGGACTTCTCAGGGTGGAACTGGGTCGCCGACAGCGGCCCGTTCTCCACGGCTGCCACGAACCGGGCCCCGTGCTCGGACCACGTCACGAGCGGCGCCCGCGTCGGGCCGTCGGCGGGCACGTCGAGCTCCCAGCGCTGCACCGCGTAGGAGTGCACGAAGTAGAAGCGCTCGGCCTCCACACTGGCGAACAGCGTGCTGCCGGTGGGCACGTCGACGGTGTTCCAGCCCATGTGGGGCACGACCGCCGCCGGCAGCCGCTCCACAGTCCCGGGCCACTCCCCCAGTCCCGGCGTGCGGCGGCCGTGCTCGGCGCCGGTGGCGAAGAGCACCTGCAGGCCGACGCAGATCCCCAGCACGGGGCGGCCACCGGCGAGGCGCCGGTCGACGACCTGGTCGCCGCGGACCGCGCGCAGACCGTTGACGACGGTCTCGAACGCCCCCACCCCAGGGACGACCAGGCCGTCAGCCCGCATCGCGGCGGCGCGGTCCGCGGTGAGCTCGACCTGGGCCCCGACCCGCTCCAGGGCACGGACCGCGGAGCGCACGTTGCCGGAGCCGTGGTCGAGGACGACGACGTCGGGTGCGCTCACGGTGGCCCACCGGCACCCTCACCGGGTGGCTGCGCACCGGGCGGCAGCCCGGCTGCGGTGCCCCGGCGCTCGGCAGCCCGGCGTCGTAGCAACCCGCGCAGCGCGACGAGCCAGAACAGCGCGAGCAGCGGCCAGAGCACCAGCCGGAACCACTCGCCGGCGCCCTGGACCCCGCCGGTGACGGCCTCGAGCACGTAGGTGAGGGCGAGGAACCCGGCGAACAGCGCCAACCCGGCCTGCAGCACCACCTGCCAGGTACGAACGGGCCCCCGGGCCGCGGTGACGGCGGTCCGCGCGAATGCGCGCCGGTCGACGTCCTCGCTGGCGACCGCCCCGGGCACGTCGCCCGCGGCGCCGCCGAGCAGGACCCGCTCGGCGTCGTCCCCGAGGTCGCCGAGGGCCCCGAAGGGCGGCTCGTCGACCATCCGGCCACCGCGCCAGCGCTCGACGCCGACGCGCTCGTCGGCGAGCCGGAGCACGAGCACCTCCGAGCGGCGCAGCAGGCGGGACGCGCGGACGGCGAGGTTCTGCTCGACCTGGCCGCTGCGGGGTACCACGAGCACGCCGGGCCGGGCGGGCACGGCGACGGCCGGCACCTCGAGGTAGGCGGCCAGCTCGGCCCCGGCGCGTGCCTCCGGCAGCGGCACGAGCAGCACCTCGCGCCGCAGCCCCCCGGTGGGGGCCGCCGCCTCCTGCGGGCTGGGGTCCTGGGCGCGCTCGTCGCCGGCGCCGGGCCGGGCGTCGGGCCGGGCATCGGGCTGGGCGTCGTCCGGGCTGTCGGCGTCAGTCACAGCGAACCCTTCGTGCTCGGCACGCCCGCCACCCGCGCGTCGGGGGCGACGGCGGCCCGCAGCGCACGGGCCACCGCCTTGAACTGCGCCTCGACGACGTGGTGAGGGTCGCGGCCGGAGAGCACCCGGACGTGCAGCGCGATCGCGGCCTGGTGGGCGAGGGTCTCGAACACGTGCTGGGTCAGCGACCCTGCGTACGGCACGCCACCGCCGCCACCGCCGATCAGCGCGTACGGCTGGCCCTCGGGCTCGCCGGTGTGGACGCAGTAGGGCCGGCCGGAGACGTCGACGACCGCCTGCACGAGGCACTCGTCCAGCGGGACGGTGGCGTCGCCGAAGCGGGCGATGCCGGTGCGGGACCCGAGGGCGTCGCGCAGTGCCTGCCCGAGCACGATCGCGACGTCCTCGACGGTGTGGTGCGCGTCGACGCCGGTGTCACCGTCCGCGTCGACGACGAGGTCCAGCAGGGCGTGCCGCGCCAGGCTGGTGAGCATGTGGTCGTAGAAGCCGACCCCGGTGCGGACCCGGGACGTACCCGTGCCGTCGAGTTCGAGCTCGACGGTGACGGTGGACTCGCCCGTCGCGCGCTCGATCCGGGCGCGGCGCGGTGCGGCGTCGCCGATGGGGGTGCTCACGCGGGTGCTCCCTGGGGGTCGAGGACGGCGGCGAGGGCCGCGAGGAACGCGTCGGTCTCGTCGGGGGTGCCCGCCGTCACGCGCAGATGGTGCCGGATCCCGACGTCCCGCACGAGCACGCCCCGGTCGAGCAGCCCCTGCCACGTGGTGCGGGCGTCGTCGAGCCCGCCGAAGAGCACGAAGTTCGCGTCGCTCGGAACGGGGTGCAGCCCGAGGCCCGCCACCTCGGCGACGATCCGGTCGCGCTGGGCCTTGACCGTCTCGACCGTCGCGAGCAGCGCGTCGGCCCGGCCGAGCGCGGCGCGGGCAGCCGCCTGGGTCAGCGACGACAGGTGGTACGGCAGCCGCACCAGCCGCAGGGCATCGCCGATGCCGGGGTCGGCGACGAGGTAGCCGAGGCGCGCCCCGGCGAGGGCGAACGCCTTGCTCATCGTGCGGGTGACGACGAGCCGGGGCCGGCCCGGCAGCAGCGTCACCGCGGACAGCACGCCGGGGCGCGCGAACTCGGCGTAGGCCTCGTCGACGACGACGAGACCGCGCGCCGCGCTGCAGGCCGCCTCGACCACAACGGCGTCGACGGCGGTACCGGTGGGGTTGTTCGGCGAGCAGAGGAAGACCACGTCGGGGTCGTGCCGGCGGACCTGCTCGGCGACGTGCGCGGCGTCCAGGTCGAAGTCGTCGTCGCGCTCCCCGTCGAGCCAGGCGGTGCCGGTGCCGGCGGCGAGCACCGGGTGCATGGAGTACGACGGCGTGAAGCCCAGCGCGGTGCGTCCCGGGCCGCCGAACGCCTGCAGCAGCTGCTGCAGCACCTCGTTGGAGCCGTTCGCCGCCCAGACCTGGTCCGCCGTGACGCTCGCACCGCCGGTGGCGGGCTGGCGCGCGACCCAGGTCGCGAGGTCTGCGCGCAGGTCGGTGAGCTCACGGTCGGGGTAGCGGTTGAGGTGGTGCACCTCGGCGGCGACGGCGGCCAGGATCGCGTCGGCGACGTCGTCGGGCAGGCCGTAGCTGTTCTCGTTCGTGTTCAGCCGGACCGGGACGTCGAGCTGCGGCGCACCGTAGGGGCTGCGGCCGCGTAGGTCGTCACGCAGCGGCAGCTCGTGCAGGGGGGTGCGGGGTGCGCTCACCGGCACGAGTCTAGGAAGCCGCGATCCCACGGGACGGGCACGTCCCTCGGCGAGGAGCGCGACCAGGGGCCGCTGGGGCTGGGCCTCACCATCCGGGGACGAGGGGGCGGACCGGACGCTCGTAGTGGCGGCCGGTCGGGCTCGTCCACCGAAAGCTGCCCGGGCTGGACTGGGTGAGCCGCCAGCCGCCGTGCGTCTTCGCCGCGTGAGCACGGCGGCACAGGCTGCCGAGGTTGCCGGCGCTCGTCGTCCCCGGCCGACCGCGAGCATCGGCGCGGCCGAGGTCGACGGTGTGGTCGAGCTGCGTGCCGCGGGCGGTGTGGTGGCACGCCGGGCCGAGGCATGTGGCGTCGCGCACGTGCACGTGGCGTCGTAGCGACGGTGGTGGCCGGTACCGGCTGACGCCGACGTCAGGCGTCGGCCCGAGGCGCTCGCCCAGCAGGTCCCGCCATCGGCGGTCGTCGGCGAGGCTCGAGCCCGGCACTGCCCCAGCCGCCGGACCTGTCAGCGCCGGAGGCGGGTGCGTCCGCCGTCCGTGGGCCTGCAGGACGCCCGAGTCAGGATCCACCACGAGGCGGCGCCACCGCGCCGCCGCCGCGATCCGCCGGGCCTCGGCGGCGTCGACCGGACCCGCTCCCGGGATGCTCGCCGGCAGGTCGACGCGGCACCCCGTCCGGTTGCGGGCGCCTGCTCGACCGCTTCCGCCGCCGCTCGCACCGCAGTCAGCCCCGGCATCGGGGTCGCCGACCTCAGCGCCGCAGCCGTCGTACCCGCCCGCTCCGTTCCCGCCCGCTCCGCCGCCGCTCCCGCAGCGGCCGCCGTGCTCGCCGCGCAGGGTGTCCGCTGCCACGACGACCTGCACCTCGGCAAGCGTGGCCAGGAGCTCGCGGGTCGGCACCGCGGTCGGGTCGACGGGATCGTCCATGCCGGTGAGCAGTGCGGTCAGGAGATCCGCTCGCAGCTGTCCCAGCGTCCGTTCCTCGGGAGCCCCGTCAGCGCGCCGGCCACGGTCCCGGGCCGTCGTCGCGGCTGCGTTGACGGCGGACCACGCCGCCTGCGCGGCAACGCTGGGCAGGTCGGCGACGAGGCGTCTGCACCCCGGCAGCGGCGAGGCCCGCACCACGACGTCGCGGTCCGCCCGCCCGAGCGCGCACTCGCGGGCGGCGTGGCCGGGGTCCTGGCGCTGTGCTTCGGCGACGAGGTCGCAGCGCAGTCTCGCCACCGGGCTGGTGGGGCACCGCCGCAACGCCAGTGCCTCGACGGCCCGTACTGCGGCGGCGGGCAGTCCGCGCGTCACCTCTGCCACCACCCGCAGCTGCGGCAGGTCCATCCGGCCCTCGGAGACGGCGTCAACGGCGGCAGGCAGGTCCCGGTCGGCACGGCGCGCCAGGGCCACCCAGCGCGAGGCCGCGACCGGCGCGATCCCGAGCGCCGCAGCGAGCTCGTCGGCCGCGCGACGGCCGGCAACCAAGGGCGTCGGGCCGCGACGCGTCGGCTCCGGCTGCAGCGCCCGGTCCAGTGCCACCGTGGCGGCCAGGCGCGCAGCGACGCACACGGCCTCCACCGCCTTCAGCGCCGCGGACACCTCGACCAGCTCCCGCGCCGTCGGCACCACGTCGTCGCGGTCCAGGAGACGCAGGACGGCTGCCA
The DNA here is from genome assembly GCA_038206105.1 of Actinomycetales bacterium. GTDB lineage: Bacteria > Actinomycetota > Actinomycetes > Actinomycetales > JBBRBF01 > JBBRBF01. The sequence goes on from JBBRBF010000029.1 coordinate 36,090, forward strand.
GCGTGTCCGGGCCGGGTCGGCCCGCGAGGCCGCCGACGACGTCGTCCCGGAGCACGTGCGCAGCGACGACACGGCCGCCGCCCGCGTGGTCCTCGGTCCGGTCCGAACCGACGCCCTCTGTCGCCATGACCACACCCTGCCAGGAACCACCGACAGCGAGGACGGGTCGTCCACACGGCAGATCGCTTGCGGCGTAGACCGGGCGTAGACCGTTCCGGGCCGGTCACGCGCGTTTGTCATTGCCGCCCCACGGCGTAGGGGTGCACCTCGAACCCGAAGGCATCGCCCGTGGCTCCAAGAGCGTGGTTTCGTCCAGAGACAGCGATCGTGGTCCAAACCCGTTCCACAGCAACCGCAATCCGCTCGTTGAGAGCTCGGAGGAACAGGTTCCGCGTTTCGCTGTCCCCGCGCAGATCGGAGGCCCGCTTGTGGAACCCGACGACCACTGGGTCGGTGAGAGCCGCAGCTTCGATCTTCTGGCACGCATCGTCAGGACTAGCCGGCTGAGCTTGCTCACCGAGCGGGTTCCAGGCAGTAGAACCGACCCATGTGTCCGTACATGTCCAGCGCCTCGACGACCGGCATCACTACGGGGTCGGCCTCAAACGTTGGCCACCAGCTCCTGAACATGCTGGCTCGTGCCCACCGTGCGCGTGCGCAGCTCCTGCATGACAGCTTGGTGCGTCGGGACGAGCTTGTGCCCCCATGCCTTCATCCCGGCAGCGCTCGGCCAGCTTCCGTCACAGTCCAGTGCGACCAACCCAGGCGCGAGCTTGTAGAGCTTCTCGACGCCGATCGACAGCATTGTCAGAATGGGGTCTCTGGTGGTCTCAATGAACGCGCCGGTGCGGATGACCCGGATGCCGTACGCAAGCTGGTTCCGGGTCGAGGTCATCTCCGCGATGAATGCGGTCTCCTGCTGTCAGTTCGAGCCCACAATGGCCACATGCTCAGGCTAGTCTCGTCGGGGTCGACGACGGCGTCGACCTGGCCAGAAGGGGGTCCCATGACCTCGTTCCCGTCTCACGTTCCCGGCAGGCTCCGCACCGCGTGCTCGGCAGCCGCGGTCGGCGGTGCTCGCGACCGGGGCTCGACGCAATGCCACGTAGCGTAAGTCGATCTTGGGCGCTGGGGCTCCGTTTGTGTTCGGCGTGACGACGTCCGGCGTGGCGTGACGTATGTGACTGGTGTGACTGGTGTGATCGCTGGTCATGGAGCATGCGGGTGTGCCGGCCA
>JBBRBF010000030.1:0-35684 GCA_038206105.1 Actinomycetales bacterium
CGACATCAAGAGCCAGGTCGGGGCCACGATCACCCACCGCGTGATGGCCAAGCTGTTCGAGGACCGCGGGGTCGCGCTGGACCGCACGTACCAGCTCAACGTCGGCGGCAACATGGACTTCAAGAACATGCTCGAGCGGGATCGCCTGGAGTCCAAGAAGATCTCCAAGACCCAGGCCGTGACGAGCAACCTGCAGCACGACCTCGGCACCCGCAACGTCCACATCGGCCCGAGTGACTACGTGCAGTGGCTCGACGACCGCAAGTGGGCGTACGTCCGCCTGGAGGGGCGCGCCTTCGGCGACGTGCCGCTGAGCCTGGAGTACAAGCTCGAGGTCTGGGACTCACCGAACTCGGCCGGCGTGATCATCGACGCCGTCCGCTGCGCCAAGATCGCGCTGGACCGCGGCATCGGCGGGCCGATCCTGTCGGCGTCGTCCTACTTCATGAAGTCGCCGCCGGAGCAGTACCCGGACGACATCGCGAAGGAGAAGGTCGAGCAGTTCATCCGCGGCGAGGTCGAGCGCTGACGGTCGCGCGGTGACGACGGTGCCCGGGGTCCCCGTGCGGACCCCGGGCACCGTCGTCCGGCCCGTGGGCGCGTGACCGCCGACCTAGAGTGGGGGACGTGAGCGCCACCGCCGACGTCGGCGGCCACGCCGTCGCCGACCTGCGGGTGGTGCTGCGTGGTCGCGACTTCCGTCGGCTGCTGGCGACACGGGTGGTCAGCCAGGCCGGCGACGGGGCCTTCCAGGTCGGGCTCGCGTCGCTGTTCTTCTTCTCCCCCGAGCGCGCGGCAACCGCGGCAGCGGCGGCTGCCGCCTTCGCCGCCGCGCTCCTGCCGTACACGCTCGTCGGGCCGTTCGCCGGGGTGATGCTGGACCGGTGGCGTCGGCGGCAGGTGCTGCTGCGGGCGAACCTCGTGCGCGCGGTGATGGTGGTCGGCGTCGCAGCGCTCGTCCTCGGCGGCGTCGTCGGCCCGCTGCTGTACGTCGCCGTGCTCGCCTGCCTGTCGGTGAACCGGTTCTTCCTCGCCGGGCTGGGCGCCTCGCTGCCGCACGTCGTCCCGCGTGAGCACCTCGTGATGGCGAACGCGATCACCCCGACGTGCGGCACGCTCGCCGCCGTCGCGGGGGCCGGCGCCGGGTACCTGCTGCGCTCCCTGCTCGGAGCCGGGGACACCACCGACGCCGTCGTGCTGCTGTTCTCGGTCACCGCGTTCCTGGGCTCGGCCGCCCTCGCCGCCCGGATGCACCCCGACCTGCTCGGGCCGGACGACGCCCCTCCGGCGCCGACGCGTCGCGCGCTGCGGTCGGTGGTCAGCGGCCTGGTCGCGGGGGCGCGGCACGTCCGGGAGCGGCGCCGGGCCTTCCACGCCCTGGCAGCGGTCGGCGCCCACCGGTTCGCCTACGGCGTGTCGACCATCGCCACGATCCTGCTGTGCCGCAACTACTTCGCCGACCCTGCGGACGTCGACGCGGGTCTCGCGCTGCTGGCTGCCGTGTTCGCGGCCTCGGGCGCCGGGTTCGCGGTCGCCGCGTTCGTCACCCCGGTGGCTGCCCGCCGGCTCGGCGCCGGGGGGTGGATCACCGCATGCTTCGCGGCCGCGGCTCTCGCCGAGCTGGTGTTCGTCGTGTTCCTGACCGTGCCCCTGATGCTGCTCGGCGCGTTCGTGCTCGGGGTGGCCGCCCAGGGCGCCAAGATCTGCGTCGACGCGATCGTGCAGCGTGAGATCGACGACCCATTCCGCGGGCGGGTGTTCTCGTTCTACGACGTGGTCTTCAACGCGGCCTTCGTGGCAGCCGCGGCGCTGGCGGTGCTCGTGGTGCCGGACGACGGCTTCTCGAGGGTGCTCTACGCCGGCATCGCGGTGGTGTACCTGGCGACGTCCGTCGGTTACGGCATCACGGTGAAGGCCGGGCGACCCCCCGCCGTCGCACCTCGCGACCCGGTACACCTGCCCCTGGGTGAACGCGGCGACCCCACCCCGCACTGACCACGCTGCACGCAGGGGGCCTTCGGTGATCAAGGACGACGTGGCGCCGTCGCACGCGTTCTGGGACCTCGTCGCGCTGACCGGTGGTCGGTGCGACGAGGAGTCCCTGGTGCCCTTGCGGGTGGCGCTGGCCGCCCTGCCGGATGCGCAGGTGGCGGTCTTCGGGGTGCAGTTCGGGCAGGCGCTCGCTGCGATCGGGACCAGCGCCCACGCGGCGCAGGACGTGCGGGACGTCAGCGAGGACCCGGAATCTCCGGCGTTGCCGATGTCGGCAGACGTGTTCCAGGACGCGCGGTGCGCGGTGGTCGCGGCCGGCCGGCACGCGTGGGAGCGGGTCGCCGCGGACCCGGTGGCGCTGCGGGGGGTGTGGTTCCTCTCCGACGGTGAGCTGCTGCTGGGCCTGGTGGCCGACGCCTACGAGGAGGCGACCGGCGGGTTGTGGGCGCAGGAGTGCGAGCCGGACGCGGGGGACGTGGCTCCGGGCGGGGTCGGGCGGGTGGACTTTCGGGTGGCTGGAGCCGGGCCGGGGTTTCGACCTCGACGTCGCGCTGCTGCCCGCGTACGACTTGGGAGTTGACATGGTCGTGGACGGGCTCAGGGCCGACCCGGCGATGGCAGCGGTGGTGGGCCCAGTCCGCCACGGAGGTGCTGCGGCTCTACCCCTTCGTCACACCGGACCCGGCCGAGCGTCAGGGGCGGGTGCGTCGCCGCAAGAGGTCGGTGGACCTGAACATCAGCCTCACTCCACCGCCGGAGGCCGGTGGCCGGTGGTGCCCCCGTCCCGGCCAACGTGCCCCACGAGTACGAGACGGACGTGCCCCCGGTGACGCTGGAGCTGGCGGGCCAGATGCGCGCCGTCATGCTGGCTCAGGGCGCGTCACCCGACCTGATCGACGCGCGGCTGGCCTTCCTCGGAGGACAGGACGACGAGTGGCCGTAGCGCAGTGCCGCTGCGCGTCGTCCTTGATCACCGCGGGTGGGGCTGCGCGTCGTCCTTGATCACCGGGGGTTCGGGCTGGGCGGCCCACCAGGTGCGCAGCTCCTCGCGGGCCACGTCGGGACCCAGCGGGCCGCGCTCGAGCCGCAGCTCCAGCAGGTGCCGGTACGCGCGGCCCACGACGGGGCCGGGGCTGATCCCCAGCACGGTGCAGATCTCGTTGCCATCGAGGTCGGGGCGCACCGCGTCCAGCTCCTCCTGCTGCCGCAGACGCGCGATCCGCCGCTCCAGGTCGTCGTACGCCGCCGCCAGCCGCGCGGCCTTGCGCCGGTTGCGGGTGGTGCAGTCCGAGCGGGTCAGCCGGTGCAGCCGCTCCAGCAGCGGCCCCGCGTCGGTGACGTAGCGGCGCACCGCCGAGTCGGTCCAGGCGCCGTCCCCGTAGCCGTGGAAGCGCAGGTGCAGCTCGACGAGACGCGCGACCTCCTTGGTGGTGGCCTTGTCGAAGCGCAGCACCTTCATCCGGCGGGCGACCAGCTTGGCCCCGACCACCTCGTGGTGGTGGAAGCTGACGCCGCCCGCGGGCTCGAAGCGGCGGGTCGCCGGCTTGCCGACGTCGTGCAGCAGGGCGGCGAGCCGCAGCACGAGGTCGGGCCCCGGCACGGGACCGTCGGGCCCGTCCTCGAGCGCGATCGCCTGGTCCAGCACCGTCAGGGAGTGCTCGTAGACGTCCTTGTGCCGGTGGTGCTCGTCGACCTCGAGCCGCAGCGCCGGCAGCTCGGGCACCACGTGGTCGGCGAGACCGGTCGCCACCAGCAGCTCGAGACCGGCCCGCGGGTCTGCCCCCAGGAGCAGCTTCTCGAGCTCGGCGCGGACCCGCTCCGCGGACACGATGTCCAGCCGCCCCGCCATCTCCGTCATGGCGTCCTGCACGTCGGGGTCGACGCGGACGCCGAGCTGGGCGACGAAGCGGGCGGCGCGCAGCATCCGCAACGGGTCGTCGGAGAACGACCGCTGCGCCGTGGCCGGCGTCCGCAGCCGCTGCGCGGCGAGGTCGTCCAGACCGCCGAAGGGGTCCACGAACTCCAGCGTCGGTAGCCGCACCGCCATCGCGTTGACGGTGAAGTCCCGCCGCTCCAGGTCGTCGGTGAGCGACTCGCCGTAGACCACCTCGGGCTTGCGCGACCCCGGCGCGTACGCGTCGGTGCGGTAGGTGGTGATCTCCACGACGTGGCCGCCGCGTCGGGCACCGACGGTCCCGAAGGCGGCGCCGACGTCCCAGTGGGCGTCCGCCCAGCCGGTGATCAGCCGCAGGGTCTCCTCCGGACGGGCGTCCGTGGCCAGGTCGAGGTCGGTCCCGGCGTCGAGCCGCTGCAGGAACGCGTCACGCACCGGGCCGCCGACGAGGGCCAGCTCGTGCCCGGCGGCGGCGAACCGCTCCCCGAGGCCCCCGAGGACCGGGGTGAGCGCCGCGAGGTCGGCGAGGGCGCGGCGTCGCAGGGACGCCGCCCCGCCGGAGGACGGCCCGGGGGAGCCGGCGACCGCAGGGGTCCGGCGGGCGCCCGGCGCCGGCGCGGCCCCGGGGGCGCCGCGCGGGGCGGGACGGTCGGCCGGCACGACGAGCAGAGTGCCAGAACCCGGCGTTGCCCCCCGGCGGGGCCCGCGCGGTGGCACGGGAGCGGCGCCGCGGCTCATTACAGTGACGACCATGTCCCGAGCCCGACCCCGGCCGCCGCGCGGCCGGACCCCGCGGACCGTCGAGGAGACGTCCGCGGGCGGGCTCGTCGTCGGATGCGACGGTGGGGTGGCCCGGGCTGCGCTCATCGCGCGCGTGAACCGTGCGGGTCGGATCGAGTGGTGCCTGCCGAAGGGCCACCTCGAGGGCAGCGAGACCCCGGTCGAGGCCGCCGTCCGCGAGATCGCGGAGGAGACCGGCATCGAGGGCCGGGTCCTGGCCGAGCTGGGCAGCATCGACTACTGGTTCTCGGTCTCGGACCGCCGGATCCACAAGACCGTGCACCACTACCTGCTGGAGGCCACCGGCGGCGCGCTGAGCGTCGAGGGCGACCCCGACGCCGAGGCCGTGGAGGCGGCGTGGGTGCCGCTCGACGAGGTGGACCGGCGCCTCGCCTTCACCAACGAGCGGCGGATCGCCCGCGCGGCCCGGTCGCTGCTGTCGGACCCCGCGTGAGGCGCGGCACCCACTCGGTGGTGCCGCCTGCCCTGCGGCTGCTGCTGGTGGGCCTCGTGCTGCTGCTGGCGGCTCCGGTCCCGCTGTGGACGCTGCCGGCAGCGGGCGCGGCCCCGGCCGCCGAGACGGTGCAGGGCTCGCTCGTCGTGCAGCAGGTCACCCCCGGCGTGCTCGCGCCCGGCGAGGCGCTGCAGGTGCGGGTGCGTGTCGAGAACACGGGCACGGCGACGATCGCGACCCCGCTCGTGCAGGGCGTGCTGCGGACCCGGCGGCTCGACACCCGCGCGCAGGTGCAGGAGTGGGCCGACGGCCAGCGCACGGCGCAGCGCCTCGTCGGGGACACGCCGGTGGGCCGCGCGCTCGCCCCCGGGGAGTCCGCCGAGGTCGTGCTGGACGTACCGTCCGGTCGCCTCGGGCTCGGCGCCGACGCCGGCAGCTGGGGTGCCTACGGGCTGCGCCTGCAGCTCGCGGAGAACACCCCCGGCGCCTTCCGGGCCGTGGCCGCCGGCACCACCTTCGTGCTGTGGTCCCCCGAGGACACCGCCGGCGAGGTACCCGCCGCGGACCGACCGAGGGTGAGCCTGCTCGTGCCGTTCACCGCCGGGGCGCCGCGGGTGTCGGACGCGCTGCTGCCCCCCGACCGCATCGAGCGGCTGACCGCCCCCGGGGGGCGGCTGGACGTCGTCCGGCAGGTCGCGGGAGTGCGCGGGGCGACCTGGTTCGTCGACCCGGCGCTGCTGGCCTCCGCGGCGCGGGGCGGCGACGGTGCCCGCGCCTGGCTGCGGGGGTGGCGTGCCGGTGCCGCCGACCACGACGTGGTCGCACTGCCGTACGCCGACCCGGACGTCGCGGCGCTGGCCGCCGCCGGCGAGGGCGACGTGTACGGCCTCGCCGAGCAGCAGGGCCGGTCCACGGTGCGGGACCCGGCCCTCGGTGGCCGGCTCGCGCCGGGCGCCCGCACCGACGTGGCCTGGCCGGCGGCGGGGTCGGTGGGCCCCGCCGCGCTGCGGCTGCTGGCCGGAGGAGGTCGCTCCGCGGTCGTGCTCACCGCCGGCACGCAGCCACCGCAACCGGCCGTGGCAGGCACGCCGACCGGCCGGGGGGTGGCGACCGCGGACGACCAGACCGTCGAGACGCTGCTCGTCGACGCCACGCTGTCCCTCCTGCTCGCCGGCACCGGCAGCCAGGTCACCACCGAGCAGGCACCGGCCGACCCGGCGCAGCGGCTCCTGGCAGAGACCGCGGTCGTCGCCCGCGACGGCGGCGGACCGTCGGTGCCGGTCGCCGTGCCCCGCGACTGGGCCCCCGACCCCGGTGCGGCCCGCGATGCCGTCGACGCGCTGCTGGGCGCGCCCTGGGTGGAGCCCGAGGGCCTCGACGCGTTGCTGGCGGCCACCGGCCCGGGTCGCGGCGAGCCGTCCTACCCGCCGGCGGACGCGGCGCTGGAGCTCCCCCGCGACGGGGTGCGCGTGGCGGGCGACGCGGTCGCGGCGGCGAGCTCCACGGCGAGCGCGCTGAGTGACCCGGCGGCCGTCGTCGAGCCGGTGGAGCGCTCCGCGGTCGCGGCGGTCTCCGTCGCGTGGCGCGCCGACCTGGACGGCTGGCGGGAGGGGCTCGACGCCCTGCGGCGCGCGGCGGCCGCCGTCCCCGCGGGGGTGCGCGTCGTGCCCGGGGCGACGGTGAACGTGCTGTCGGCCGAGACCGGCCTGCCGGTGACCGTCGTGAACGACCTCGGCCAGGCCGTCGACGTCGTGCTGACGCTTCGGCCGCGGTCGTCCCGCCTGCTGCCCGAGGACGACGTGGAGGTGACCCTGTCCGCCGGGGGCCGCCAGCGGGTCACCGTCCCGGTACGGGTGCTGGCCAGCGGCGACACCCAGGTCGACGTGATCGTGACCACCCCCGATGGGGCGCGGCTCGGAGAGCCCGCGGTGCTCGACGTGCGGCTGCGCGCGGACTGGGAGAGCCGCGGCACCCTGCTCGCGGCCGCGGTGGCGCTGCTGCTGCTCGTGGCCGGGCTCGTGCGCACCGTGCGGCGGGGCCGTCGCACCGACCGGGTCGTCGCGCCGGCGGTGAGCACGTCCCACCAGGCAGACGCCCACCCGGCCGACGCCCACCCGGCCGATCCCAACCATCCGGCCGGCACCGCGGCGCGGGGGGACCAGTGAGCCTGCTCCGGTCGACGGCCGTGATGACGGCCGGCACCGCGGTCTCGCGCGCGCTGGGGTTCGCGCGTGCCGCCGTCCTGGCCACCGCGCTGGGCGCCACGTTCGCCGCCGGCAACTCGTTCGACATCGCGAACAAGATCCCGAACAACCTGTACATGCTCGTCGCCGGCGGCATGCTCAACGCCGTCCTGGTGCCGCAGCTCGTGCGCGCCAGCAAGCGCGAGGACGGCGGCCGCGACTTCTCCGACCGGCTGCTGACCGTGGCGGGCGCCTTCCTGCTCGGCATCACGGTGGTCCTGACCCTGCTGGCCGGCCTGCTGGTGCGGCTGTACAGCCAGGGCTGGGCCCCCGACCAGCTGGCGCTGGCCACGGCGTTCGCGCTGTGGTGCGTGCCGCAGGTCTTCTTCTACGGCCTCTACACCCTGCTCGGCCAGGTGCTCAACGCCCGCGGCAGCTTCGGACCGTACATGTGGGCGCCGGTGGTCAACAACGTCGTCGCGATCGCGGGCCTGGCCCTGTTCATCGCCGTGTACGGCGTCGGGGCGGAGGGGCAGCACCCGGTGCGGGAGTGGGACGCCGCCATGATCGCCCTCGTCGGCGGGACGGCGACCCTGGGCGTCGTCGCGCAGGCGCTCGTGCTCGTGCTGCCGCTGCGCCGGGCCGGCTTCCGGTGGCGGCCCCGGTTCGGGGTGCGCGGCGTCGGGATGCGCGCGGCCTCGCGCGTCGCCGGCTGGACCCTGGCGAGCGTCACGACCGCGCAGCTGGCCTTCGTCGTCACGTCACGGGTCGCGGCGGCGGCGGGAGAGGCGAACCGGGGGACGCCGCTGGAGGCCGTGACGCCCGGCAACTTCGCGTACACGCTCGCGTTCCTGCTCTACATGCTGCCGCACTCGCTCGTGGCGGTGTCGCTGGTGACGGCGCTGTTCACGCAGATGAGCGCCGCGGCCGCGTCGGGCGACCACGCCGCGGTCCGCTCGGACGTCGCCGCCGGCATCCGCTCGCTGGCCGTGTTCTCGGTGCTGGCGTCCACGGCCCTCGTGGTGCTGGGCGGTCCCGCGTCGTTCGTCGTCGCCGGGGGGACTCCCGAGATCGGGCAGGCGGTCGGGCTCGTGACGTCGGCGATGGCTCTGGGTCTCGTCGGCTTCAGCACGAACTACCTCGTGGTCCGCGCCTTCTACGCCTACGAGGACGCGCGGACGCCGTTCCTGGCCCAGCTGACGAACATCGCCGTGCTGCTGCTCGGCAACGTGGCGTCCGCACTGCTGCTGCCCGCCCGTTACGTGGTGGTCGGCGTCGGCCTGTCGGTGGCGGCCGGGCACCTGACCGGGGCGGTGGCGTCCGCGACCCTGCTGCGGCGCCGGCTCGGGCACCTGGAGGGCCGGCGCACCCTGCGGCACCTCGTGCGTCTCGGCGTCGCCGCCGTGGTCACGGGAGCAGCCGGCGCAGGCGTCGCGCAGCTCATGGACGGCGTGACCTGGACCGGGCGGCTCGGGGCGCTGACGACCTGCCTCGTCGCCGGCGCCGCGATGACCGCGGTCTACGCGGGCGCGCTGCGGGTGATGCGGGTCCGCGAGCTCGACCAGCTCGCCACGGCGGTGCTCGGACGGCTGCGGCGGGGCTGAGCCCGCGTCCGAACGCGCCGTCCGCCTGTCGCCGTCCCCTCAAGATCAGCGCCCGGTCGCCCGACGCACGGAGTATGACCCCCACGCCCGCGGCAGCACGCCCGCGCCGGGAGGCCGGGCTGACCGAGCGTGGTGACCGGCGTGACCGGGGCGACATCGTGCTCGGGTGGCTGGTGCGGGTCACGGTGGGCCTCGCCGTGCTCGGGCTCGCCGTGTTCGACGGCCTCTCGATCGGCAGCAGCCGGCTCGCGGTGCAGGACACCGGCGTCTCCGCCGCCCGCGTCGCGGCGCGGGCGTGGGACGAGGGCCACGACGTGCAGCGCGCGTACGCCGCCGCGACGGCGGCCGCGCGCGAGGACGACCCGCACAACGAGGTGCCCCCCGCGTCGTTCCGGATCACAGCCGACGGCGGCATCAGCCTCCTCGTGCGCCGCGAGGCGCCGACCGTCGTCGTGCACCGGGTCCCGTGGACAGCCGGCTGGTCCCGGGTCGAGGCCACCGTCAGTCGTGCCGGCGGCGTCTGAGCCACCCGCCGCCTCGCGGTGCAGGCACTCCGCCGCCGCCCGCGCGCCGGGACACCGGCCGCACTGCGCCCGCACCTAGCATGGTCGCCGCCCGGCCGCCGGCCGCGGCAGGGCCGGGCGCCCGACGGGACCGGGACGCGGGAGGTGGCTGACCTGGACGACGTGGGGCACGGCTCGGTCGTCGCCGGCCGCTACCGGCTCGAGGACCGGGTCCGCGTGACGCCGCACGGGTCGACGTGGCGCGCCGTCGACACCACGCTGGAGCGTCCCGTCCTGCTGCTTCTGCACGCCGGCCCCCACCACGAGGACGTGCTCGACGCGGCCCGCCGCGCGTCGGTGGTGGAGGACGCGCGGCTGCAGCGGGTGCTCGACGCGGGCTCGGTCGCACCCGCCGACGACGACGGGGTCTACGTGGTGACCGAGCTGACGGGGGGCCGCACGCTCGCCGAGCGGGTGCACGAGGGTCCCCTGCCCGCGGCACAGGCCCGCGCCGTCGTCGGTGAGGCCGCGGCCGCCCTGGAGCGCGCCGGCCGCGGCGGGCTGCACCACCTGCGTCTGACCCCCGACTCGCTGCTGCTCAGCCGCGACTCGGCCGTCACCGTCACCGGGACCGCGGTCGAGGCCGCGGCCCACGGCACCGAGACCGAGGACTCCGCGGCCGCCGACCGGGCGGACGCCGTCGCGCTGGTCGCGGTGCTCTACGCGGCCCTGACCGGGCTCTGGCCGCGGGACGACCCGGGCGGTGCGGACGCCGGCGGGCTGCCCGAGGCACCGCGCGTCGAGGGTCTGCCGGTGCCGCCCGCGGACCTGGTCGCCGCGGTCCCCAACGACCTCGACACCCTGTGCTCGGTCACGCTCGGCGGCCACGACGACGGGCCGAGGAGCCCGGCCGAGCTGGCCCGCGAGCTGGCGCCGTGGGGCCGCAGCACGATCCCCGAGGAGCCCGCCCACGACGCGCTGCCGATGCGCCCGCCCGGCCGGTTCCCGGTGTCCCTCGCTGTCGCGTCCCTCGCAGGGGCGTCCCTTGCAGGCGGGGCGCCGGCAGCGGCACCGACGGCCGAACCGGCGGCGGCACCGCACCTCGCCGCCCACCGCGCTGCCGGCCCACCGGGCGACGACCCTGTCGCGAGCGCGGAGTGGGACCCCCCCGAGGCACCCGACCGCGGCCACCGTGGCGGCAGCAGGCAGACGCTCGTGGTGTTCGCCGTCATCACCGCGCTCGTGCTCGCCGGGCTCTGGTTCGCCGTCGACGCACTGCGGAGCCCCGGCACCGCGCAGGGTGGTGACAGGGCCGCGTCGACCGCGCCCGCCACCGAGCCGGGCACCGCCGCCGAGCCCTCCGCCTCCCCCGAGGCGACGCCGTCCGCGACACCGACCCCGCCGCCACCGGTGATCTCCGGGGTGCGCACCCTCGACCCGGAGGGGGACGGCGTGGAGAACGACGAGACGGCGGCGCAGGCCGTGGACGACGACCCCGAGTCGGCGTGGCAGTCCAGCACGTACACCACCGCCGAGTTCGGCAACCTCAAGGACGGCGTCGGACTCGTCGTCGTGCTCCGCGACCGCGCCCAGGTCTCCGGTGCCACCCTCGACGTCGCCGGCAGCGGCGGCCGCGTCGAGCTGCGGGTCGCCCCGGGGGCCGGGCTGGAGGAGTCCCGGGTCGTGGCGGCCGCCGAGCCGGCCAGCGGGACCGTGGACCTCACGCCCGACGAGCCCGTCGAGACCCAGAACCTCGTGCTGTGGTTCACCGACCTGCCGCAGGTCGGCGGCTCGTACCGGATCGAGCTCCAGCAGGTGCAGGTGCGGTGACCCCCGCCGGCACCGGGCCGCGGCCCGTGCCGCCGCCGGACGCGCAGGACCCGGCGGGCGACCCGGACGAACCGGTCGACGGCCCGGTCGAGGACCGTCGGCTGATGGCGGCGCACGTCGCCGGGGACCCCGACGCGTTCGCCGCGCTCGTCCGGCGCCACCAGGGTCGGCTGTGGGCCGTCGCGCTGCGCACCATGCGGGATCCGGACGACGCCGCCGACGCGCTGCAGGACGCCCTGGTCTCGGCCTTCCGGCACGGCGCCTCCTACCGCGGTGACGCCGCCGTCTCGACGTGGCTGCACCGCATCGTCGTGAACGCCTGCCTGGACCGCGTCCGGCGCCGTCGCGCCCGGCCGACGGTCCCGATCGGGGAGCACGAGCCCCCGGAGCCGGGCGACCCGAACGCCGGCACCGAGGCACGTCTCGACGTCCACGCCGCCCTGTCCCGCCTGCCCGAGCACCAGCGGCTCGCCCTCGTGCTCGTGGACCTCGAGGACCTGCCGGTGACCGAGGCGGCCCGGCTGCTCGGCGTCGCCGAAGGCACGGTGAAGTCCCGCTGCGCCCGGGGTCGCGCGGCGCTGGCCGTCCATCTGGACCCGGACCGGCGGGGCGGGGCACCCGGCGGGAACCCGGAGGGTGGCTCGGGCGTCGCAGGGCCGACAGACCTACGCGACGCGACCGCACACCGGCCACTACGGCCTGACCGGCCCGATGCGCCGGAGCGGCCGGAGCGCCCGCCGTCGGGAGGAGCGGGATGAGCACCGCCGGTCCCGGACCCCACCCCACCCCGGAGGAGCTGGACGAGCTCGCCGGTGCCCCGTCGGCCCCGTCGCCCCCGTCCGAGTCGACCGAGTCGACCGTGTCGGCGCACGTCGCGGCCTGCCCCACCTGCCGCGCGACGCTCGCCGGGGTGCGAGCGGTCCGCGAGCGACTCCGTGCGGAGGGGGCCGTCACCCCGCCGGTGCCTGCCGACGTGCAGCGGCGGGTCGCCGACGCCCTGGAACGGGAGTCCGCGTTCCGGTCCGTCCCGTCGGCCGCGACGCCGTTGCCGTCCGGCACCCGCAGCCGCGTCCCGGCCCGGCCGCCCCGGTGGCTCGCGGCGGCAGCGGCCCTGATCGTGCTCGGCGGGGCCGCCGTGACCGCCACGCAGCTCCTCGACCCGCCCGCCGAGCAGGCCGCGAGCACGCAGGCCGAGGGACAGCCGGAGCCCCAGCAGGGTGGCGACGACGCAGCGGACGGCGGAGCGCAGTCGGGCGGGCCGACCCCGTCCCGAGGCCCGCAGGTCCTCGGCGACGCCGGCGCCCTCGTCGTCCCGGTCGCGACCGGGACCGACTACACCCCCGCGCGCCTCGCTGCCCAGGTCGACGCTCTGCTGGCTGGTGCCGGCACCGGTGCTGCCGGCGTCGACGGCGCCCCCCGCGTCGACGCCGCCGCCCCCGGCCTCGGCCGCGCGGCCGACCTGGCGGCCTGCCTGCGGGCGCTCGGCGACGACGCCACGGCGCCGTTGGCCGTCGACCTGGCACGGTGGCAGGGGCAGGCGGCCGCCGTCGTCGTGGCACCGCTCGCCGGCGCCGGGCCCGACGTGCAGGTCTTCGTCGTCGGCCGCGGCTGCGGGGACGGGGACGTCGTCCAGCTCCGCCACACCGCGCGCGTGGACCGCTGACCCGTCGCCCCCCGCCGCCGGAGGGGGCCGCCCGGGTGACGCCACCGGCGCGGGAACACGCGACCACCTGGCAGGGTTGCCGTGGTCAGTGCCCGACGTGCCACGCCGACAGGCGGGGCAGACACCTCCGCAGTGCGAAGGAGCCGCCAGCGTGACCGCCACCGCCGACACCACCACGGACACCGTCCGCGAGGTCGTGATCGTGGGCTCCGGCCCCGCCGGCTACACCGCTGCCGTGTACGCGGCGCGCGCCAACCTCGAGCCGCTCGTGCTCACCGGTTCGGTCACCGCCGGTGGCGCCCTGATGAACACCACCGAGGTCGAGAACTACCCGGGCTTCCCGCAGGGTCTGCAGGGCCCCGAGCTGATGGAGGCGATGCAGGCGCAGGCCGAGCGCTTCGGCGCCGAGCTCGTCTGGGACGACGCGGTCGAGCTCGAGCTGGACGGGCCCGTCAAGGCGGTGCGCAGCGGCAACGGCGACACCTACCGGGCCCGCACCGTGATCCTGGCGACCGGCTCGGCCTACCGGGAGATCGGGCTAGAGAACGAGAAGCGGCTGTCCGGGCGGGGCGTGAGCTGGTGCGCGACCTGCGACGGGTTCTTCTTCCGCGACCAGGACATCGTCGTGGTGGGCGGCGGGGACTCCGCGGTCGAGGAGGCGACGTTCCTGACGAAGTTCGCCCGCTCGGTCACCGTGGTGCACCGTCGCGACGCGCTGCGAGCGTCCAAGATCATGCAGGACCGCGCGATGGCGAACCCGAAGATCTCCTTCGTGTGGAACGCCGCGGTGGTCGACGTGCTCGGGGACGACCGGGTGAGCGGGGTCCGGCTGCAGGACACGGTGACCGGTGAGGAGCGTGACCTCGCGGTCACGGGGCTGTTCGTCGCGATCGGCCACGACCCGCGGATCGAGCTGTTCTCAGACCAGGTCCGGATCGAGCCGAACGGGTACGTGTTCGTGGACGGGCGCTCCTCCCGGACCGACCTGCCGGGCGTGTTCGCGTGCGGCGACGTGGTCGACCACGAGTACATGCAGGCCATCACCGCCGCCGGGTCGGGGTGCGTCGCGGCACTGGACGCCGAGCGGTACCTCGCGGCGTCCGGCGACGCGGGTGGTCCGGACCCCTCCCACAGCCAGGCCGAGAGCAAGCCGGAGCCGGTCGCCGTCCGCGGCTGATCCCACCGACCGGTACAGACCCGGCACATCCCCCACGACCACAGGAAGCGGACAGACCGGGACAGCCCCGGAACAGTCCGTACCCGGAAGCACACTCGACCGCACCTCCCACCCCTACCGGAAGGAGTCGCCCCCATGGGCGCCACCAAGCCCGTCACCGACGCCACGTTCGACACCGAGGTCCTGCAGGCCGCCAAGCCGGTCGTCGTGGACTTCTGGGCCCCCTGGTGCGGGCCCTGCCGCCAGGTCTCCCCCATCCTGGAGGAGCTGGCCGCCGAGCACGCCGACAAGATCGACGTCGTGAAGGTCAACACCGACGAGAACCCGCGGACCGCGGCCGCGTATGGCATCACGTCCATCCCCACGCTGAACGTCTACTCCGGCGGCGAGCTCGTCAAGACGATCGTCGGCGCGCGACCGAAGCCGGCGCTGGTCAAGGAGCTCTCCGACTACCTCGGCTGAGGCAGTCACCCCCGCTTCACACGCCACCACGCGGCATCACGCCGTACCACCGCACGCCCCGCCCGGGCCGTCCCGGGCGGGGCGTCGTGCGTCCCGGACCGGAGCGGTCGGGTGGCCGCCGCTGCGTCGGCGCCTCCGCCGGACGATCCACCGGCGCATCCACCGGCTCGGCGACGGCCTGTGACGGCTCTGTGACGGCTACGATCGCCGCGGCGGGACGACCCTCCCGAGAGGACGACGACGCATGACCCGGGCCGGGACGACGCTGCGACGCGATGCCGTCGACCCCCGCGTCCGCGGGGTCCGCGTCCTCCTCGAGGCGGCCGGCGTGCCCGTGCCCCCGCCGGGTCCGGACGGGGACGCGGCCTTCGACACCGACCTCGAGCGCGCTGTCCGGACGTTCCAACAGGACCGGGGGATCGACGCGGACGGCGTCGTCGGCCCGGAGACGTCCCGTGCCCTGGACGCAGCCCACTGGCGCCTGGGGGACCGGGTGCTGCGCTACCTGCCCGGTCATCTGCTCGTCGGCGACGACGTCGCCCGGCTGCAGGCCCGGCTGCTGGAGCTGGGGCTCCTCGGCACGCGCGCCGACGGCGTGCTCGGTCCCGAGACCGAGGGTGCCGTGCGGGAGCTGCAGCGCGCGGTGGGGCTGGCCCCCGACGGCATCTGCGGACCCGACACGCTGCGGGCGCTGCGCCAGCTCGACCGCACCGTCTCCGGCGGCGACCCCGTGGCGCTGCGCGAACGGGCGGGCGTCTGGCGCAGCGGTCCCAGCCTCGTGGGGCGCGTCGTGTGCATCGACCCGGGGCACGGCGGCGCGGACCTCGGGGCCATCGGGCACGGGCTGGTGGAGGCCGACGTGGTGCTCGACCTCGCCGGCCGGCTGGAACGGCGACTGGCGGCCAGCGGCGTGACGGCCGTGACGACGCGGGGCCGCGACCAGGACCCGACGACGCTGGAGCGGGCGGCGCTGGCCACCGACCTGCGCGCGGACGTCGTCCTCTCGCTGCACTGCGACGCCCAGGGCGGGGGCGGCGGACGCGGTGTCGCCACCTTCTACTGGGGCGGACCGAGGGGTCGCTCGACGACCGGCGAGGAGCTGGCCGGGCTGGTGCGCCGCGAGCTGCTGGCGCGCACCGACCTGCAGGACTGCCGCTCCCACGCGCGGCAGTGGGACCTGTTGCGCCTGACCCGGATGCCGGCGGTGCGGGTGGAGCTCGGCTACCTCAGCGACCCCGGGGACGCCCGGCGCCTGGCGGACCCCGGCTTCCGGGACACCTGCGCCGAGGCGGTCCTCGTCGCCGTCCAGCGGCTCTTCCTGCCCGAGGACGACCAGACCGACACCGGCCGGCTCGACGTCCGGGACGTGATGGCGCGCGTCCACGCCGCGGAGGCCGCGGGACGCTGACCGCGCACGGGCCTTGCTCAGCCGGTGGGCACGGGGGCCCGGACGGAGCCGAGGATCCGCTCCAGCGCCTGCTCCACGTCCTCCCGCCACGACAGCGCCGTCCGCAGCTCGAGCCGCAGCCGGGGGTGCCGGTGGTGCGGCCGCACCGTGCGGAAGCCCACAGCGAGCAGGAAGTCGGCGGGCAGCACGCAGCCGGCGGGGCCCGGCCCCAGCGGAGCCACCGCCTCGCCGGGGCCGGGCGCCCCTGCCTGCCCGAAGGCCTCGACGGCCCGCACGCCGCGGCGCACGAGGTCCTTCGCCGCCCCCTGCACGAGCATCCGGGCCAGCCCGCCGCCCCGGTGCTCCGGCAGCAGCCCGCCACCGGCGAGCAGGACGGCGTCCCCGCTCACCGGGGACGTGGGGAACGCCGCGGCCCGCGGCACGAAGGCCGGCGGCGCGTACAGCAGGTAGCCCACCGGGACGTCGTCCACGTAGGCGATCCGGCCGCAGCTGCCCCACTCCAGCAGCACCGCGGAGACCCACGCCTCCTTCTCGAAGCCGGGGTCCCCATCCCGGCGGGCGCGGTCGGCTGCCACCTGGTCCAGCTCCCAGAACACGCAGCGCCGACACGGAGCGGGCAGGTCGTCCAGGACGTCGAGCGTGAGGGGCGCGAGCCGTCGGCTCATCCCGTGCGGCTCGGCGAGTCGGCGAGGAACGCTGCGCCCGGGCGTTGCCGCGGCCGGAGCAGCTCGGCGAGGAACGCGCCCGCCGCTCCGGCGGCCACCGCAGCCAGGGCCAGGCGACCCCATGTCATCGCGGCGCCACCTCCCGGACCCGCCCGGTCGTCACCGGTGGAACGTACCGACCTCGCCGCGGCGAGTCGCCCAGGTCGGTCATGCTACGCCTGCGACTGCTCGTGGCCCAGGACCCGGCCCTCGCCGGGGACCATCGTCGCCAGGATCCGGTCGAGGTCCTCCACGCTCGCGAAGTCCACCGTGAGGGTGCCCTTCCGCCGTCCCAGCGCGATCCGCACCCGCGTGTCGAGGCGGTCGGACAGGCGCCCCGCCAGGTCGTCCAGCGCGACGTGGCGTTCGCCTGCACGGGGGCGCCTCCGCGCGGCCGGCTCCTCGTCGGGGCCGGTGGCACCGACGGCCACGGCCTCCTCGGTGGCACGCACCGACAGTCCCTCGGCGACGATCCGCTGCGCGAGCCGCTCCATCGCCGCCGGGTCGTCCAGACCGAGCAGGGCGCGGGCGTGGCCGGCGGACAGCACCCCGGCAGCCACACGGCGCTGCACCAGGGGCGGGAGCCGCAGCAGCCGCAGCGTGTTCGTGATCTGCGGTCGGGAACGACCGATCCGCTGGGCCAGATCGTCGTGCGTGCACCCGAAGTCGTCGAGCAGCTGCTGGTAGGCCGCCGCCTCCTCCAGGGGGTTGAGGTCGGCTCGGTGCAGGTTCTCCAGCAGCGCGTCACGCAGCAGGTCGTCCTCGGCGGTCTCCCGGACGATCGCGGGCACCCGGTCCAGGCCGGCCTCCTGGCATGCCCGCCAGCGGCGTTCCCCCATCACGAGCTCGTACGTCGGCCCACCGGCGTCGGTCCCCACCTGACGCACGACCACCGGCTGGAGCACGCCGACCTCGCGCACCGAGTGCACGAGCTCGGCCAGGGCGTCGGCATCGAAGGTGCGCCGCGGCTGCCGCGGGTTCGCACGCACCTGCTGCAGCGGTACCTCGGCGAAGCGGGCGCCCGGCACTGGCATCAGCGTCGCCGCGCCGTCCGCGGCGGCGTCGGCGGCGTCGGCGGCGTCGGTCTCCGTGGCGCCGGGGTCGTCGGCGGGGTCGTGCGGGGCCTCGTCGACATCCTGGCCCTCGCCGGACCCGAGGTGCCCTGGTCCGGTCGGGCCCGGGGACTCGACGTCGGTCGGGACCGCCCGGTCGCCGACGCCAGGGTCGACCACCCGTGCCTCGCTCGGCGCACCCGAGCCGTGCCCGGCGTGCGCGGTGACCGTGTTTCCCGTGAAACCTTCCCCCGCCCGGTCGCCGGCGCCGTGCCGCTGGTCACCGAAGAACACGTCGACCGGACGCTCACCGGTCGGCGCGCTCGGGATCAGCGCCCCCAGCCCGCGTCCGAGACCCCGCCGTCGTTCGCTCACGCCTGTCCTCCCGTCGGTGCAGTGACCCCAGCGCGCCCTGCCGCCGTGGCCTGGTTGCTCTCCCCGGCGATCCGCCCCGGATCGGCACGGTCGGCGAGCTCGCGCGCCGCCGACAGGTACGACAGGGCGCCGCTCGATCCCGGGTCGTGCGTCATCACGGTCTGGCCGTGGCTCGGTGCCTCCGAGATCCGGACGGAGCGCGGCACCGCCGTGCGCAGCACCGTGTCGGGGAAGTGCGCTCGCACCTCGTCGGCGACCTGGGCCGCGAGCCGCGTCCTCCCGTCGTACATCGTCAGGAGGATGGTCGAGACGTGCAGCGCAGGGTTGAGGTGGGAGCGGATCAGCTCGATGTTCTTCAGCAGCTGGCCCAGACCCTCCAGGGCGTAGTACTCGCACTGGATCGGGATCATCACCTCGCGCGCCGCGACGAACGCGTTCACGGTGAGCAGGCCGAGACTCGGCGGGCAGTCGAGCAGCACGTAGTCGATCCGCGGTTGTCCGGCGGCGTCGCGCGCCGCGAGGTACGCCTCCAGTGCGCGGTGCAGGCGCGTCTCCCGCGCCACCATCGAGACGAGCTCGATCTCGGCTCCCGCCAGGTCGATGGTCGCGGGCGCGCAGAGCAGACCGGGGACGTGGGGGCACTCCTGCACGACGTCCGCGAGGGGGGTCCCCTCGACGAGCACGTCGTAGATGCTCGCGACCTCCGCGCCGTGCTCCAGCCCGAGTGCCGTCGACGCGTTGCCCTGCGGGTCCACGTCCAGCACCAGCACGGAGAGCCCGGCCTGCGCCAGGGCTGCGGCCACGTTGACGGTCGTGGTCGTCTTCCCGACCCCGCCCTTCTGGTTGGCCACGGTGAGCACGCGGGTCGAGGCCGGTCGGGGGAAGCGACGACCGGCGAGGTCGATGCGCATCCGCGCGTCCGCCGCGACGGCCCGTGCCAGCGGCGTGTCCTCGTCCGGCCCGGGCAGCGACGACACGAGCTGCGCCCGCTGGGCGTCCGCAACGACGCCGTCCACGCCGGATGCGTCCGCGCCCGTGTCCCCAACGGCGCCATCGTCCACACCGCCCCCGGTGACAGCCTCCACGGCGGCCTCGGCAGCCACCACGGCCGCCGCTCCCGCACCAGCCGCCGGGGCGGCAGCAGGCTCGGGGACGGCGGCCCGGATGATCGTGGTCTCCGAGATGACCGGTGCAGGGTCCGCGGGGGTCCCGGGGTGGCGCCGCGGACGCAGTGGGGCGTCGTGACGGTCCGGCCATCCCAGAGCGCCACGCCGCCGCTGCGCCTCGCGCGGCGAGGTTTCCCGTGAAACCGGGGGCCCGGGCCACCCGAGGCCGGTTGCCCGACCGGCGTCGGCCGTGGTGGTCACTGCTCGTCCTCCTCGGGCGGGAGCGCCGCTCGCGATCTGCTGGTGCCCCCGGCGAGATCACCCAGGACGTCGTCCAGGACGTCGTCGCGGGGCCGGCGGTCGCCCGACCCTAACCCTGACCACCGTCGTGGGTTCGGCAAGGACACCCGTGCCGCAGGTCACGATGTCGACCGTTTCCGCACCCAGGCGGGTCACCGCGGAACGGGTCCGTTGGACCTCCGCCGCCGCGGTGCGTCCCTTCAGGGCCAACAGCTCCCCATCTCCCCGGAGCAGCGGCAGGCACCAGCGCGCCAGCCGGTCGAGGGGAGCGACGGCACGGGCCGTGACGACGTCGCCCGACACCGTTCCGGCGACCTCCTCGGCCCGGCCGCGGTGGACGGTGACGACCACGCCCAGGTCGTCCGCCACGTCGCACAGCCAACGACAACGGCGCTCCATCGGTTCGACGAGGGTCACGCGCAGGTCCGGGCGTGCGATCCCCAGCACGAGCCCCGGCAGCCCCGCCCCGCTCCCGACATCGACGACAGCGGCCCGGGGGGGCAGCAGCTCGGCGACCGCGGCGCAGTTGAGCACGTGGCGGGTCCAGATCCGCCCGACCTCACGGGGTCCGAGCAGGCCCTGGTCGACCCCGGTGGTCACCAGGTGGTGGACGAAACGCTCCGCCACCGCGCGTCGGTCACCGAACAGGGCATCGGCCGCAGGCGGGGCCGGCTCGGTTGCGCCCTCGTCCGCACCTGCGCCGGGGCGTCCCGCAGATGTTTCACGGGAAACCGCGGGCTCATCGTCCACCCGGGTGGAGTCAGCCGCGCGGGCGGATCACGACACGGCGGTGCGGCTCCACACCGTCGGACTCGCTGCGTAGTCCTGCCGAGGCCACGGCGTCGTGCACGACCTTGCGCTCGAACGGGGTCATCGGGTCCAGCGGTACCGGTTCCCCGGTCCGGTCCACCTCACGCACAGCGCGCTCGGTCAGCTGCTCCAGCTGCCGCCGCCGGGAGGCGCGGAATCCCGCGACGTCGAGCATGAGCCGGCTCCGCTCGCCGGTCCGCGTCTGGACTGCGAGCCGAGTGAGCTCCTGCAGCGCCTCCAGCACGTCGCCCTCGGGACCGGCGAGTCGGCGGAGCTGCCGCTCGGAGCCCTCTTCTGCGACCACCGACACCGCGGCGCGGCCGTTCTCGACGTCGATGTCGATGTCACCGTCCAGGTCTGCGATGTCGAGCAGCTCCTCGAGGTAGTCGGCGGCGACCTCGCCCTCCTCCTCGAGTCTGCGGCTGGTCCGGGAGCCGGCAGCCCCGCCGCCGCTCTCGCCCTCGGCAGCGGCGGCGTCGGCAGCCGTGCCGGGCTCCTCGGCCGTGCCGGGCTCCTCGGCCGCGCCGGGCTCCTCAGCCGTGCCCGCGTCGTCGACCGTGCTGAGCTCCCCAGCCGTCCCGGGCTCCCCAGCCGCCACGGCGTCGTCGACCGTGCCGGGCCCGTCGACCGTGCCGGGCCCGTCGACCGTGCTGGTGTCCTGCTCGCTCACTGGTGTCTCCTCAGGGGATCCGCGGCGGCCGAGCCGCCGGGGTGTGCTGGGTCTGGGGTGGATCGGGGACGAGGGGGCCGCGTCCGCCGCACCGGCGTCGCGTCGTCCCTGTCTCGACCTGGCTGAGTGCTGACGTGCCGTGGGCGGTCCCGCCAGCGGCGCAGCGGACTCGGGGCCGCTCAACCGGCGCGCTGCTGCCCCGAGCCGTCCTCGTCGCGGGCGCGGTCGCTCGTGCCGGGGCGCGGCGGCGGACCACCGCCGGGCCCCTTCCCGCCCCCGCGTGGCGTGCCGGGAGCGCGACCCGGGGCGTCTCCACCGGGGCGCGTGCCACGGCGCTTCTGGCGGTCCTTGCGCTTCGGCTGCTGCCGCTGGCCCTTGACGGGGCCGGGGTCGGGCGGGGACTCGGGCGTGGCGTCCGCTTCCGAGCCCTCCGGCAGTGGCGTGCCCTTGCGCTCTGCCTTGCGTCGCCTACGCTCCAGCAGCGCCTTCTCGGCGGCCGACCCGGGGGCCGGCATCCGACGGATCACGTAGAACTGCTGGCCCATCGACCACACGTTCGTCGTGAGCCAGTAGAGCAGGACGCCGATCGGGAAGTTCACGCCCGTCACGGCGAAGATCAAGGGGAAGGCATAGAGCAGGAGCTTCTGCTGCTGCGCGAAAGGGCCGTCCAGCGCGGCCGCCGGCATGTTCTTCGTCATCAGCTGTTTCTGCGTCAGGAACGTCGACGCCGACATCGCGATGATGAGGATCACCGTGACGACCTGCACGTTCAGCTCGCCCGAGCCCAGGAACGTGTCGGTGAGCTTCGCCCCGAAGAGCGTGGACTCCCCGGCCTGGCGAGCCAGCTCCGGCGTGAGCGCCCCGACGCCCTCCTCGCGCCGGATCCCGTAGTTGAGGACGCGGAACAGCGAGAAGAAGATCGGCATCTGCAGCAGGATCGGCAGGCACGACGCGAACGGGTTCGTGCCCTCCCGCTTGTAGAGAGCCATCATCTCCTGCTGCATCGCCTGCCGACTGGCAGGGTCCTTCTTGTTCTTGTACTTCGCCTGCAGCTTGCGCATATCGGGCTGGATCAGCTGCATTCCCCGCGAGGCACGGATCTGCTTCACGAACAGCGGGATCAGCAGGATCCGGATCACGATCACGAGGCCGACGATCGACAGGGCCCACGTCCAGCCGGAGATGCTGGGCATGCCGGCCGCCGTCAGCAGGTCGTGGAAACGGACCATGATCCACGCCACGGCGATCTCGAGCGGCTTCAGGAAGCCGAAGAAGTCCTCCACAAGGGTCCTCGCGTCTCAGGCGGCCGGCGCGCTACGAGGCGCTGTCCGCTGGTGGGGGTCCGCCCGGTAGGCGGTGGTCTGGTGGTCCGCCCGGTCCGCTGCCGGCGGGTCCGAAGGTGGGTCTGTCGAGCCGGCTGGCGGGTCGGGCGGCAGCACATGCCGCGACGCGGTGCCGGGCACGAGGTCCACCCCGCCAGGGTTCCACGGATGGCAGCGTCCCAGGCGCCGTGCGGCGAGGTACGTGCCGCGCAGAGCACCGTGCTCGGTGACGGCTTCGAGGGCATAGGCCGAGCAGGAGGGGTAGAACCGGCACGTCGGCCCGAGCAGCGGGGACACCAGCAGCTGGTAGGCGCGCACCAGGACGACGAGCAGCAGCCTCGGCGTGGCCGCGAGTACGATCCCCGCGCTCCGGAGCGCCGCCGCGGCGGTCGACGCGGCGCGGCTCATCGCCGGCCCGCTGCACCGACGGCGGTTCCGCGGCGTCCGCCGGCGCGGGTGGCCGAGCGCAGGGCCGTCGTCAGCGCGGCGTCGAGGTCGCTGCCGAGCACGGCGCTGGAGCGCCCGGCGGCCGCGGGTGTCGCCCGCACGACGAGGGACGAACCCGGGGGCAGGACGTCGAGGCGCGCCGCGGCCAGGTGCCGCAGGCGCCGCTTCACCGTCGTGCGCACGGCCGCCGAGCCGACCGGCCGGGACACGACGAGTCCCACCCGGGTGGGGACCACCGCGCCGGAGGCTGCTTCGTCGCGTGCCGCGGCGGGCAGCAGCAGGTGCACGACCAGGTGTCGGCGACCTGCGCGCACCCCGGAGCGGACGGCGGCCCTGAAGGTCTCGGGCCGACGCATCCGGTGCGGGGCGGGCAGCACGACGCGGAGCCGGCGGAGCCGCCGGTCAGGCGGACAGCTCGGCGCGACCCTTGCGACGGCGGGCGGAGAGGATGGCCCGCCCGGCGCGGGTGCGCATCCGCAGCCGGAAGCCGTGGGTCTTGGCGCGTCGCCGGTTGTTCGGCTGGAAGGTCCGCTTGCTCACGAGGTGCTCTCCGCTCTGGCGGGTGCCAGCACGGCTGTGCTGGCACCGGTGTGGTCACGGGTGCGGTCTGGTCGCCGTCCGGGCGGGCGGCGTCCGCGGCTGCTCCCGGCGCCGCCCCAGCCGATCCCGACCGCGATCCGGCCGACCGCCACCGGATGCCGAAGCGTTGGGCGCGCAGGCATGGGACCGGTAGCCGACCTAGCCGGTACCCGCTCACGGTACGGTCCGCCTCACACGGGGGTCAAACGGCCCCGTGCAGGCCGGCGAGGAGCATCCGCCGCCGACCGGGGCTGCGGTGGGATCGGGGCGCGCGCGGGCTTGTCGCGGTCCCGGGCAGGCGTTACCGTCGTCGTCCGGAGCCGATGGCCGTGCCGCGGTTCGGTAGGCGGTCGCAGGCCACGTGCCTGTTCGCTCCGCGACCTGTCCTCCACAGTCTGTGGAGAACTCTGTGGAAACCCCGGTGGTACCTCTAGCGTGGGTGCGGCATGCTCGCCCCGGCCGGTGCATCGAGCCAGGCCGCGGGGCCAGCGCCGTGCGACGCTCGAGAAGGGGACCACGTGGCCGACGGGCAGGACCTGCCGCAGGTGTGGGCACGCGTGGTGGAGCGCCTCACCGCAGACGACCGGGTCACCGGCCACCTGCTCGGCTTCACCCGTCTGACCCGGCCGCTCGGGCTGATCGACGGGACCGCCCTGCTCGCGGTGCCGAACGACCTCACCAAGGACGTGGTGGAGTCGCGGATCCGCGACCCGCTGGTCGAGGCCCTGTCGGCGGAGCTGGCCACCGAGGTGCGACTGGCCGTCACGGTCCACCCGGACCTCGACGTCGCGGACGCCGGGGCGGACGGCGCGGACCCCGCAGCGCAGGACGCCGGCGACCCTGGCGTCCTCGACCTGGGGATCGGGCCGACGCCCCCACCCGCCCGCCGGGCTCGGGAGGCCCACCGGCACACCGAACCCGCACGGCTGAACCCGAAGTACACGTTCGACACCTTCGTGATCGGCTCGAGCAACCGGTTCGCCCACGCGGCCGCGGTCGCGGTCGCGGAGGCACCCGCTAAGGCGTACAACCCGCTCTTCGTCTACGGCGAGTCCGGTCTGGGCAAGACCCACCTGCTGCACGCGATCGGGCACTACGCGCAGCACCTCTACCCCGGGGTGCAGGTACGGTACGTGAACTCCGAGGAGTTCACGAACGACTTCATCAACTCGATCCGCGACGACAAGGCCAACGCCTTCCAGCGGCGGTACCGCGACAGCGACGTGCTGCTGATCGACGACATCCAGTTCCTGCAGGGCAAGCTGCAGACGCAGGAGGAGTTCTTCCACACGTTCAACACCCTCCACAACGCGAACAAGCAGGTCGTCATCACCTCCGACCTCGCGCCGAAGCAGCTCAGCGGTTTCGAGGAGCGGATGCGGTCCCGGTTCGAGTGGGGCCTGCTCACCGACGTCCAGCCGCCGGACCTGGAGACGCGGATCGCGATTCTGCGCAAGAAGGCCGCGGGCGACGCCATGACCGCTCCGGACGACGTGCTGGAGTTCATCGCCAGCAAGATCTCCACGAACATCCGCGAGCTCGAGGGCGCGCTGATCCGGGTCACCGCCTTCGCCAACCTGAACCGCCAGGCGGTGGAGCTGCCGCTGGCGGAGGTGGTGCTGAAGGACCTCATCACGGACTCCGCCGCGGGCGAGATCACCTCGGCGGCGATCATGGCTCAGACGGCGGACTACTTCGGCCTGTCCATCGAGGACCTGTCCGGGTCGTCCCGCTCCCGCGTCCTCGTCACGGCGCGCCAGATCGCGATGTACCTGTGCCGCGAGCTCACCGACCTGTCCCTGCCGAAGATCGGGCAGGCCTTCGGGGGTCGCGACCACACCACGGTGATGCACGCCAACCGCAAGGTCCGCGAGATGATGACCGAGCGTCGGTCCACCTTCAACCAGGTGACCGAGCTGACGAACCGGATCAAGCAGCAGCACCGCGGCTGAACCGGCCACGCCGCCGTCACGCACCGTCATGAGTCGCGTCTTCGAGGTCACCCACTTGGCTCAACGTGTCGTTCATGTCGCTCTGCGTTGCCCCGGCACGCTGCTCGCCGGTCCGGACGAGGCACACAGCGTCACGTCACCCACATTCTGTGGACAACCCTGTGGATCACGGCGACCGACCGGGGGACGCGCGGGGGACCCGACGCGCCCCGCCTGCGGACGATCGCGGCCGTCCACCGCCCCACCGCCGCCGGCCTGCACCGTCCCCAGCGCCGTCCACAGCGGCATCAGCGGGATGACCGGCACGAACGCCCGTCGTCCACACGAACCACAGGCGCGACGACCACGACGTGACGTCTCATCTCCTCCGGCTCGGTCAACCGCGCACATCCACACCCCACCCGATCCGTGGACGAGGAGAGACCCCCTCGAGGGTGTCGGCAGCCCGAGGGCGGACCTGAAGCCCCGGAGCGCACCCCATCGGCACGCGCCCGACGTCCGACCGGGATGCGATGACGCGTCGTCCCGGCCTGCCGGCACCCGGATCACCCGGATCACCTGGATCACCCGGATCACCCGGTTCACCGCGGCAGGCCCGCTGCCGTACTGTCGGGCCTCGCACACGCGGCGGGACCGCCCGGGTGCGGTGCCGCACGTGCGCCGGTGTCCCGTCCGGGGCACCGGGTCGTCGGCGTCCGGGCGAGCGAGAGGAACGGTCCTGCGGTGAGGTTCACGGTCGAGCGCGACGTCCTCGCGGAGGCAGTCGGGTGGGCCGCGCGCACCCTGCCCACGCGCCCCCCCGTCCCCGTGCTGGCAGGTCTGCGGATCGAGGCCTCCACCGACGGCACGATCGTGCTCTCCAGCTTCGACTACGAGGTCTCGGCGCGGGTCGTCGCCGGCGGCGACGTCACCGAGCCGGGCACGGTGCTCGTGTCCGGCAGGTTGCTCGCCGACATCTCCCGGAGCCTGCCGGCCAAGCCCGTCGACGTCGTCCAGGACGGCGCGAAGGTGGGCCTGACCTGCGGGGCCAGTCGGTTCACCCTGCTGACGATGCCCGTCGAGGAGTACCCGGCGCTGCCGGAGATGCCGGCCGTCGCCGGCACCGTCGCCGGTGACGTGCTCACCGAGGCGGTGGCGCAGGTGACGGTGGCCGCGAGCCGGGACGAGACGCTGCCGATCCTGACGGGTGTCCGGATCGAGATCGAGGACGACACCCTCACGCTGCTGGCCACCGACCGCTACCGGCTCGCGATGCGGGAGATCCCGTGGCGGCCGGCCACGCCCGAGACCTCGTCGGTGGCCCTGGTCCGGGCACGGACCCTGTCCGACGTCGCCCGCTCGCTCGGTGGCGGTGCCGACGTCGACCTCGCCCTCGCCGCCGACGGGACCAGCGAGCTGATCGGCTTCGAGGTCGGAGGCCGGCGCACGACGTCCCTGCTCGTCGACGGCGAGTACCCGAAGGTGCGCGCGCTGTTCCCGTTCGAGTCCCCGGTGTACGCGGTCGCCGAGACCGCGCCGCTGATCGAGGCGGTGCGTCGCGTGGCGCTGGTCGCGGAGCGCAACACCCCGGTGCGGCTGAGCTTCGGCGACGACCAGGTGCGCCTGGAGGCCGGCACCGGCGACGACGCGCAGGCCTCCGAGGCGCTGCCCGCGACGCTCGTCGGCGACGACATCTCGATCGCCTTCAACCCGCAGTTCCTGCTCGACGGCCTGCAGGCGCTGGGCACCCCGTTCGTGCGGCTGTCGTTCACCCAGGCGACGAAGCCGGCGGTGCTCTCCGGGCAGCGGGAGGTCGACGGCGACGACGTCGAGGGCTACCGCTACCTGCTGATGCCGGTCCGGATGGCCGGCTGACCGACGCTCCGCCAGGCTGGGACCGTCCCCCGCGCGCACGACCTGCGCCACCGACCTCGGAAGGCACTGCGATGCACCTCGGACTCGTCGGGCTCGGCAAGATGGGCAAGAACATGCGCGAGCGGATGCGCCGCGCCGGCCTCGAGGTCACCGGGTACGACCGCGACCCCGCGGTCAGCGACGTCGAGTCCCTCGCCGCGCTCGTCGAGACGCTGCCCTCGCCGCGCACCGTGTGGGTGATGGTGCCCGCCGGTGATGTGACGAGCGGTGTGCTGGAGGACCTCGGCGGGCTGCTCTCCGACGGTGACGTCGTCGTCGACGGCGGCAACTCGCACTTCGAGGACGACCGTCGGCACGCCGAGCACCTCGCCGAGCGGGGCGTCCGCTACGTCGACTGCGGGGTCTCCGGCGGGGTGTGGGGCCTGGACTACGGCTACGGGCTGATGTGCGGCGGTGACGCCGACGCAGTGGCGCAGCTGATGCCGGTGTTCGACGCACTGCGGCCCGAGGGTCCCCGGGAGGAGGGCTTCGTGCACGCCGGTGCGGTCGGCGCAGGCCACTACGCGAAGATGGTCCACAACGGGATCGAGTACGGCCTGATGCAGGCGTACGCCGAGGGCTTCGAGCTGCTCGACGCGAAGGACATCGTCACCGACGTCCACGGCTGCTTCCGGGCGTGGACCCGCGGCACCGTGGTGCGCTCGTGGCTGCTGGACCTGCTCGTCGCGTCGCTCGCCGAGGACCCGGACCTCGCCGGGATCAAGGGCTACGTGGACGACTCCGGCGAGGGCCGCTGGACCGTGCAGGAGGCCATCGCCAACGCGGTCCCGGCGCCCGTGATCACGGCTGCGCTGTACGCCCGCTTCACCTCCCGCCAGGAGGACTCCCCGGCGATGAAGGCCGTGGCGGCGCTGCGCAACCAGTTCGGCGGGCACGCCGTGACCGCCGCCGACGAGCCCCAGGACGCCGAAGCGAGCGCGGCCGGACCGTCGTCGGGCCCGCCGACCCCGTGACCGGGGTCCCGTGACCGGGGTGGCGGGCGGCGTGCGCGCTTGCGCGTGACGCACCTGTCCCTCGTCGACTTCCGGTCCTACGCCGCAGCGGAGGTGCCGCTGGACCCCGGCGTCACGGCGTTCGTCGGTCGCAACGGCCAGGGCAAGACGAACCTCGTCGAGGCCGTCGGCTACGTGGCGTCGCTCGCAAGCCACCGGGTCGCGACCGACGCGCCGCTGGTGCGCGCCGGGGCGCCGCGTGCCGTGGTGCGGGCGGCGGTCGACCGCGGCGGGCGGTCGAGCCTGGTCGAGCTGGAGATCACACCGGGCAAGGCGAACCGCGCGCGGCTGAACCGCAGCCCGCTGCCGCGGCCCCGAGAGGTGCTGGGCGTGCTGCGCACGGTGCTGTTCGCACCCGAGGACCTGTCGCTCGTCAAGGGCGACCCGGACGGTCGCCGCCGGTTCCTCGACGACCTGCTGGTGCAGCTGGCGCCGCGCCTGGCAGGGGTCCGCGCCGACTACGACCGGGTGCTGCGGCAACGCAACGCCCTGCTGCGCCAGGCGGGGACGGGGCGCTCCCGGCGCCGCGACGCCGCCGCGGACGACCTGGCCGGGTCGACGCTCGACGTCTGGGACTCCCACCTCGCGCGCTCCGGCGCCGAGCTGCTGCACGCGAGACGTCACCTCGTCGCCCGGTTGGCGCCCCATGTCGCGGCCGCGTACGCGGACGTCAGCGGCGGTGCCGCGGACGCCGTGCTCGGGTACCGGGCGACGCTGCCGGTAGCGGACACCCCCGGCGCCCCCGGGTCGTCGGGGGACGTGCCGGGGCGCGAGGAGCTCGCTGCGGCCCTGCTCGCCGAGCTCGGCGAGCGCCGTGCCGCCGAGCTGGAGCGCGGGGTCTCGCTCGTCGGTCCGCACCGTGACGACCTCGTGCTCGACCTCGGCGGGATGCCCGCGAAGGGCTACGCGAGCCACGGGGAGTCGTGGTCATTCGCGCTCGCGCTGCGGCTCGGCAGCTACCACCTGCTGCGCGGGGACGACCCCGCGGGCGGTCCGGAGCAGGATGTGGCGGCGGAGTCCGAGCCGGTGCTCGTGCTCGACGACGTCTTCGCCGAGCTCGACGTGGGGCGCCGGACCCGGCTGGCGGGGCTCGTCGCCGGGGCCGAGCAGGTGCTGCTCACCGCTGCCGTGGACGACGACGTGCCGGCCGAGCTCGCCGGCGTCCGGATGCGGGTCGCCGACGGCGAGGTGCGCCGTGACACCTGACGAGCCTCCGACCCCTGGTGCCCCCACCCCCGCCCCTCCCGACGACGACGTCGGCCCCCCCACCCCTGACCCGTCCCCCGCCCCCGACCCCCCCACCCCCGACCCCCCCACCCCCGACCCCCCCACCCCCGACCCCCCCACCCCCGGTGATCATGCACTGGGGGTACGCCCCGTACCCGAAGTGCATGATCACGGCGAGGGGGGTGGCGGGGAGGGGGTGGGCGAGGGGGGTGACGACGCGGGCGCGGACGCGGTGCGCTCGGCCCTGAACCGTGCGCGCGCCGCCGCCACCTCCCGGGGGCAGGGCGTCGTGCCGGGCCGCGGCGTCACCGGCGCCGGTCGCCGCCGACCGCGGGTGGCCGGCGAGCGCCGGTCGGGGTCCGGCCCGGACGACCGCGACCCGCAGCTGCTGGGCCGCACCCTGCAGCGCCTCGTCGCCGAGCGTGGCTGGACCACCGACGTCGCCGTCGGCGGGGTGATGGGCCGCTGGGACCAGGTCGTCGGGCCCGACGTCGCGGCACACTGCCACCCCGAGGAGTTCGAGGAGACGTCGCTGACGGTCCGCACCGACTCCACGGCCTGGGCCACGCAGGTGCGCCTGCTCGTGCCGACGTTGCTGCGCCGGCTCGCCGAGGACCTCGGCCCCGGCGTGGTGACCCGGATCGTCGTCCGCGGCCCCGCCGGCCCGAGCTGGCGCCGGGGACCGCGCACCGCCCCCGGGCGCGGCCCGCGGGACACCTACGGCTGACCGGCCCGCGCCACGCTGAGCCGCGCAGGGGTCCTCCGACGTACCCGCCCTCGCCTACCGGTACCGCGGGCGCGCAGCAACCACGGCACGGGCCCTGGAATGCGGGTCCTGCCCGTCGCGAGGGGTAGAATGAGCGACGAACGACGGTCGCCGGCCGGTGACGTCCCGCAGCGCTGCCCCGCGCACGAACCGGGGCCCCCGTTGCGGTCGTGCGCCGGCCACCCAGGCGGCCGTCCGCCATGCCAGGCCCGCCCGGCCCGCCGTCCCGTCCGAGGAGCGTCCCGAACCCGTGCCCGACGAGACCCCCGCACACGACGCCCCCGATCACACCTCCGATCACGCCCCCGGCACCTCTGGCGACGGCGGGCCGGTCGGCGACCTCGAACGCACACCACCGGAGGCGGCGGCGTCCCTCGCGGACACGGTGACAGCGCCGAGCGACGGCGGCGAGCCCCGCGCCTCGGGGTACGACGCCAGCGCCATCACCGTGCTCGAAGGCCTCGAGGCGGTCCGCAAGCGCCCCGGCATGTACATCGGCTCCACCGGCGCACGGGGGCTGCACCACCTCGTGAACGAGGTGGTCGACAACTCCGTCGACGAGGCCCTGGCCGGGCACGCGACGACGATCGACATCACGATGCTCGCCGACGGCGGCATCCGGGTCACCGACGACGGCCGCGGCATCCCCGTGGACGTCGTCGCCAGCGAGGGTCGGCCCGCCGTCGAGGTGGTGCTCACGGTGCTGCACGCCGGCGGCAAGTTCGGCGGCAGCGGGTACTCGGTCTCCGGCGGGCTGCACGGCGTCGGCGTCTCGGTGGTCAACGCGCTCAGCAGCCGGCTGGCGGTGGAGATCCACCGCGACGGCCACGTGTGGCGACAGGAGTACGCGATGGGGGTGCCGCAGGAGCCACTGGCCCGGGGCGAGGCCACGGACCGCACCGGGACCACGGTGACGTTCTGGCCGAACGAGGACATCTTCGAGAGCACGGACTTCGACTTCGAGACGCTGCGCGGGCGGTTCCAGCAGATGGCGTTCCTCAACAAGGGCCTGCGCCTGACCCTCGTCGACGAGCGTCCCGGCCACGCCAGCGAGGACGAGGCCGACGACGGCGACGCCGCCCAGCGGCACGTCAGCTTCCGCTACGACGGCGGTCTCGTCGACTACGTCGAGCACCTCAACGCGAGCAAGAAGGCCGAGCGGGTCCACCCGGGCGTGATCGCGTTCGAGGCCGAGGACGGCGAGCGGCTGATGAGCGTCGAGCTCGCGATGCAGTGGACGTCGGCGTACTCCGAGAGCGTGCACACCTACGCCAACACGATCAACACGCACGAGGGCGGCACCCACGAGGAGGGTTTCCGGGCCGCGCTGACGTCGCTGGTGAACCGCTACGCGCGCGAGCAGGGCCTTTTGAAGGAGAAGGACCTCAACCTCACCGGAGAGGACATCCGGGAGGGCCTGACCGCGGTGGTGTCGATCAAGCTCGGCGAGCCGCAGTTCGAGGGCCAGACGAAGACCAAGCTCGGCAACACCGAGGTCAAGGGGTTCGTGCAGCGGATCGTCACCGACCACCTCGGGGACTGGCTGGGGCGCAACCCTCGCGAGGGCAAGGACGTCGTCCGCAAGGCGATCTCGGCGTCGGTGGCCCGGATGGCGGCGCGCAAGGCCCGCGACGCGACCCGCCGCAAGGGCCTGCTGGAGAGCGGCGGGATGCCCGGCAAGCTGCGCGACTGCCAGCTCAACGACCCGACGCGCTGCGAGGTGTTCATCGTCGAGGGCGACTCCGCCGGCGGCTCGGCGGTGCGCGGGCGCAACCCCGAGACGCAGGCGATCCTGCCCATCCGCGGCAAGATCCTGAACGTCGAGAAGTCCCGGCTCGACAAGGCGCTGGGCAACAACGAGGTGCAGGCCCTCATCACGGCGTTCGGTACCGGGATCGGCGAGGACTTCGACCTCGCGAAGCTGAGGTACCACAAGATCGTGCTGATGGCGGACGCCGACGTCGACGGCCAGCACATCAGCACGCTGCTGCTCACGCTGCTGTTCCGCTACATGAAGCCGCTGATCGAGCACGGCCACGTGTTCCTCGCGCAGCCGCCGCTGTACCGGCTGAAGTGGTCGAACGCCCCCCACGACTACGTCTACTCCGACCGGGAGCGCGACGTGCTGCTCGCGGAGGGCGCCGCGGCGGGCCGGCGGATCCCGAAGGACAACGGCATCCAGCGGTACAAGGGGCTCGGGGAGATGGACTACTCCGAGCTGTGGGACACCACGATGGACCCGGAGCACCGCACCCTGCGGCAGGTGACGATCGACGACGCCGCGGCCGCGGACGACATCTTCTCGGTGCTGATGGGCGAGGACGTGGAGTCCCGCCGCGCGTTCATCCAGCGCAACGCCAAGGACGTCCGCTTCCTCGACATCTGACCCCCTCCCCCGGGACCTCGCGGCGGACATGCGATCTACCCGCCGCCGCGGGTGACCCGGACCACCGAGCAGCGAGCCGCCCCGACCACGAAGGGCCACCGTGACCGAGCAGCCCCCCACCACCCCGCCGCTGACCGACCGCACCGAGCCGGTCGACCTGCAGCTGGAGATGCAGCGCTCCTACCTCGACTACGCGATGAGCGTGATCGTGTCGCGGGCGCTGCCGGAGGTCCGCGACGGCCTCAAGCCGGTGCACCGCCGCGTGCTGTACGCGATGTACGACGGCGGGTACCGCCCCGACCGCGGCTTCTCCAAGTGCAGCCGCGTCGTCGGCGACGTGATGGGTCAGTACCACCCGCACGGCGACACCGCGATCTACGACGCGCTCGTGCGCCTGGTCCAGAACTGGTCGATGCGCTACCCGCTGGTCTCGGGACAGGGCAACTTCGGCTCGCCAGGAAACGACCCCGCGGCCGCTCCCCGGTACACCGAGTGCAAGCTGGCGCCGCTAGCCATGGAGATGGTCCGCGACATCGACAAGGAGACCGTCGACTTCGGGGACAACTACGACGGCCGCACCCGCGAGCCGCTGGTGCTCCCGAGCCGGTTCCCGAACCTGCTCGTCAACGGCTCCGCCGGGATCGCCGTCGGGATGGCGACGAACATCCCGCCGCACAACCTGCGGGAGGTCGCGGACGGCGTCCAGTGGCTGCTCGCGAACCCCGAGGCCGGCCGCGAGGAGCTGCTCGAGGCCCTGCTCGCGCGGGTCAGCGGCCCGGACTTCCCGACCGGGGCCCTGGTGCTGGGCCGCCGGGGCATCGAGGACGCCTACCGCACCGGTCGCGGCTCGATCGCGATGCGCGCGGTCGTCGAGGTGGAGGAGATCCAGGGCCGCACCTGCCTGGTCGTCACCGAGCTGCCCTATCAGGTCAACCCCGACAGCCTGGCGCTGTCGATCGCCGAGCAGGTGAAGGCGGGCCGGCTGGCGGGCATCGCCGACATCCGCGACGAGACGTCGGGGCGCACCGGGCAGCGGCTCGTCGTCGTCCTCAAGCGTGACGCCGTCGCAAAGGTCGTGCTGAACAACCTCTACAAGCACACCGCGCTGCAGCAGAATTTCTCGGCGAACATGCTCGCGCTCGTCGACGGGGTGCCGCGCACGCTGACCCTCGACGCGTTCGTGCGCTACTGGGTGGAGCACCAGGTCGACGTCGTCGTGCGGCGCACGCAGTACCTGCTGCGGGAGGCCGAGGAGCGCGCGCACATCCTGCGGGGCCTGCTCAAGGCGCTCGACGCGCTCGACGAGGTGATCGCGCTGATCCGTGCGAGCGAGACCGTCGAGGCCGCGCGGGACGGGCTGATGGGCTTGCTCGACATCGACGAGGTGCAGGCCCGGGCGATCCTCGACATGCAGCTGCGGCGTCTCGCCGCCCTGGAGCGGCAGCGGATCACCGACGAGTTCGCCGAGCTCGAGCGGCGGATCGCGGACTACACGGACATCCTCGCCTCCCCGGAGCGGCAGCGGCAGATCGTCTCCGACGAGCTGGGCGAGATCGTCGCCAAGTTCGGCGACGAGCGCCGGACCCGGATCGTGCCCTTCGACGGCGACATGTCGATGGAGGACCTGATCCCCACCGAGGACGTCGTCGTCACGATCACGCGTGGCGGCTACGCGAAGCGGACCCGGGTGGACGCCTACCGCTCGCAGCGCCGCGGTGGCAAGGGCGTGCGCGGTGCGCAGCTGCGCGGGGACGACGTCGTGGAGCACTTCTTCACCACGACGACGCACCACTGGCTGCTGTTCTTCACGAACCTGGGTCGGGTCTACCGGGCGAAGGCGTACGAGCTGCCGGACAGCGGCCGCGACTCCAAGGGCCAGCACGTGGCGAACCTGCTCGCGTTCCAGCCCGGGGAGCAGATCGCGCAGGTGCTCGACCTGCGCGACTACGACGTCTCCCCCTACCTCGTGCTCGCCACCCGCCGCGGGCTGGTGAAGAAGACGCGGCTCACCGAGTACGACTCGCCGCGCGCCGGCGGGCTGATCGCGGTGAACCTGCGCGCGGACGACGAGCTCGTCTCGGCACGGCTCGTCGACACCGGCGACGACCTGCTGCTCGTCTCGCGCAAGGGCCAGTCGTTGCGGTTCACGGCCACGGACGACACGCTGCGCCCGATGGGCCGGGCCACGAGCGGGGTCACCGGGATGCGGTTCCGGGGCGGCGACGAGCTGCTGGCGATGGGCCGGGTCAGCGAGGGCAGCGAGGACGCCGTGTTCGTCGTGTTCGCGTCGGGGATGGCGAAGCGGACGCCGGTGGGCGACTACCGGGTGCAGGGCCGGGGCGGTCTCGGGATCAAGGTGGCCCGGCTCTCCGAGCGCGGCGGCGACCTCGTCGGCGCCCTGATCGTCGCCGAGACCGACGAGGTGCTCGTGGTGATGGAGCGCGGCAAGGTGGTCCGCTCGCGGGTCGAGGAGGTGCGCCTCACCGGGCGCGACACGTCCGGGGTGCGCTTCGCCGCGCCCGACCCGGGTGACTCGATCATCGCGGTCGCCCGCAGCGCCGAGCGCGCGGTAGAGCTCGAGATCGAGGCCGGAGAGGCGCCGGAGGCCGGTGTCGGCGAGGCTGAGGACGACGGGGCGCCCGAGGCCGACACCCAGGGTGACGAGCCGGCGGTTCCCGGCGCCGACGCTGGTGCGGTCGGGGGGGACGGTCCGGACGGCGGCGGCAGCGGTGACGTGGGTACCGGAGACGATGGCGTAGCGTCGGGTCCCGACGCTGACGGAGGTGGCGCGTGAGCACGTCGGACGAGACGCAGCGGGGCCAGGCGGGCGCACGCACGACGACGACCCCGCGCGACGCCGCCGGCTCCGGGCCGGAGCCCGAGACCGCGCCGGGCGCGGCGCCCGAGGCGGCGACCGGAGGCACCGGCACCAAGAGGCCGCGCCGGGGGTCCTCGGGTCGCGGGCAGCCGGGTGGTGACGCACCGACCGCACCGACCGCGGCCACGTCGTCGACGTCGGCACCGCCGCGGACCGGAACGGGCCCGGGCAGGCCTGAGTCCGTCGAGCCTGGTGCTGGGAAGGCTGGTGCTGGAAAGTCCGGTGCCGAGAAGACCGCCGCGGGCAAGACCGCC
>JBBRBF010000031.1:0-35143 GCA_038206105.1 Actinomycetales bacterium
CGGCCCAGGACGCCAGGTGCCCGGCGGTGGGGAACCGGGTCATGTCCGCACCGGTCTCCGCGGTGAGGACGTCGGCGACACCGGTGCTGATCCCGGGGATGGTGCAGATCAGGTCACGGAAACCACGAAAGGGTTCGATCACCACCTCGATCCGAGCCGTGAGCTCCTCAATCGCCTCGGTGTGGCGGTCGATCAGGTCCAGGTGGATCCGCGTCAAGAACGCGTGGTGCTCGTTGAACCGACCGGTCAAGGCCTCGGTCAGTTCTGGGATCTTGGACCGCAACCGCCGCTTGGCAAGATCGGCCAGTACGGCCGGGTCACGCTGGCCCCCGATCATCGCCTGAAGCATCGCCCGACCCGAGACCCCGGTGATGTCAAAGGCGACCGAGGACAGTTTGATCCCGGCGTCCTCGAGGAGCTTCTCCAACCGTTGGACCTCGCGGCCCCGTTCCCGGGTGATCGCGGTCCGGGTCCGGGTCAGGTCGCGCAGCTCTCGGATTGGTTCTGGTGGGACGAACGAGGCCCGCAACTAACCGTGCGCGGCCAGCTGTGCGAGCCAGGTGGCATCGGAGACGTCGGTCTTGCGGCCAGGCAGGTTCTTGGCGTCGCGGGCGTTGACCAGCATCACCTCGGTCTCGGGTAGGTCCTCGAGCACGTAGTAGAACGGCTTCCAGTAATCACCGGTGGCCTCCATCACCACACAGGTGACCTGCGCGGCCGCCAGGTGTTCACGCAACGCGAGGATCTGGTTCGTCATCGATCCCCACCCCGTGACTGTCTCGGTGGTCCTGCGGCGCCCGGCCCCGGCGACGCGGACGCACACCTTGGCGTCCTTCTTGGAGACGTCGAGTCCCGCGCATCGCGGGTGCATCACTTCCATGGTTGATCACTCCTACGGCCTCGTCGCGGGTGACGGCGTGGGCGCTGCGGGGAGGGCAGGGATCAGTTCAGGAGTCTGACTCTCGTGCTCAACGGCAACAGTCCACGGTTCCCGTGGAAGCCCTCCACCACCATGCTGATATCCAGGCACACCGGCACTACAGTCAGTTCGGCGTCCAACCGCAGCGCACACGGCCGATTCTCACTCCGCCCCAGCCGCATTGCCAGGCCCGCGCGGACGTGAGCCACCCACCGAATCTTCGCCCCACCACGGCGGGCCCGAAGGGCCCTGGGTTGCTGATATGGGTGCGGCTCCGCTGGAGGGACGGGTGAGTGGGGTCGCCGGCGGCGTCCTACCGGCCGGTGCTGGGGGGCGATTGGCGTCGGGGGGCGGGCGATGGTGAGTCGCCCGAGGCCTGTGTGGCCCAGCCTTCGGCCATCTCGACGGCGTGCACCGAGACGATCTGGAGCATCGCGATGAGCTCCTTGAGGCCTCGGGCGTTGTCGAACCACGGTTGATACCGGGCGAGCTGGTCCTCGCTGAGGAACCTGGTGAGGGTCTCGCCGTCCACGGTCCGGGTCCACTGGAGGTAGGGGGCGTGCAGGGCGGGTGGGTCCGGGTGGGTCTGCCTTGCAGGCGCAGCCCGCTTTCCCGCAGCGCATGTGGCGCACGACCACGCTGCCGGGCAGCGCCCCGTCGATCTCGCCCATGGCCTCGGCGATGCCGCGCCGAGTCGCCTCCCAGAGCTGGTTCGCCTCGGTGTTGCGCATCGCTTCTCCCCTGCGACCACCGTGGACATCCCCCACCCGGAAACCCTACAGCGGTCACGCTGTAGGGATCGCGGGCTGCCAGGGCTGCGGCGGAGATGGGAGCAGTGCCGATGGACAACCCCCAGGCCGACCAGGACAGCTTCCGACAGAGCCGAGAGTGCTTCGTGGAGGTGCTCAGGCGGCTCGAAGGGCCCGATGCCGCGGCTCTGAGCCACGCTGAGCTCGAAGACCAGCTCGATCGTCGTGGCCGCGAGCTGCTGCGACGGATGTTCGCCGACCACCTGACTGAGCCTGCGGGCGATGACCGAGACGCGCCTGGAAGGGGTACGCGACGCCCAGGCCCGCACCCATGGTGCTGTCGAGGCCGGCCATCGCAGGCCCTTGGCGACCGTCTTCGGGCAGGTCGACGTGACGCGACTGGCCTACCGCCGCCGTGGCCAGGCGAACCTGTATCCCGCCGACGCGGCCTTGAACCTGCCCGCTGAGCGTCACAGCCACGGGCTGCGCCGTCTGGCGGCCACGGAAAGCAGCGCGGGGATCGTTCGAGGAGGCCGCCGCCGCGCTGGAGCGCGCCACCGCTCAGCACCTGGGCAAACGCCAGGTCGAGGCGCTCACCGACCGAGCCGCCGCCGACGTCGAGGCGTTCTATGCCACCCGAGCTCGCCACGCCGAAGCAGGCGCCGAGGACGACATCCTGGTCATCTCCGCCGACGGCAAGGGCATCGTGATGCGACCCGACGCGCTGCGCCCAGCCACCGCGAAGGAGGCCGCCGCCGCAACCAACAAGCTGGCCTGCCGGTTGTCCAAGGGCGAGAAGCGCAACCGCAAACGCCTCGCCGAGGTCGGTGCCGTCTACGACCTCACGCCGGTGACCCGCACGTCCGCCGACGTCCTGGCCAGCAAGGCCTGCGACGCCCCACCCCCGGCACCGAAAGCCGGTGCCAAGTGGGTGACCGCGAGCGTGCTCGAAGACGCCGCCGCGGTGATCGCAACGGTCTTCGACGAGGCAGAACGACGCGACCCGAGCCACTCGCGTCGATGGGTGGCCCTGGTCGACGGCAACAACCATCAGATCGACCGCATCGAGGCAGAAGCCAAGACCCGAGGCGTCGACGTCGCCATCGTGGTCGACCTGATCCACGTGCTGGAGTACCTCTGGGGAGCGGTCTGGTGCTTCTTCGCCGAAGGAGACCCCGCCGCCAGGCATGGGTGCACGACCGGGCACTGGTCGTGTTGAACGGCAACGCCCGAGAGGTCGCCGCCGGCATCAGACGCAGGGAGCCACCACCGCACCGCACGCTTGAACAAACGCAAAACGCATCAAGGCCGACGCCTGCGCCAAGTACCTGACCAACAAGGCGGACTACCTGGACTACCCGACGGCACTCGCTGAAGGCTGGCCAGTCGCCAGCGGCGTCATCGAAGGGACCTGCCGATACCTCGTAGCTGACCGCATGGACATCACCGGAGCCCGCTGGTCCGTCTACGGGGCCGAAGCCGTGCTCAAGCTACGGGTCGTGCGCGCCAACGACGACTTCGACGACTCCTGGAAGTTCCACCTCAACCTCAACAACGAACGACACCGCATCCACTCGACGCGCTACGCCGGCCAGACGATACCGATGGCCGCATTTGTCCCTCTACGAGAGCCGCACCCCACGACCAGTACGCCCATCCCCGGCGACCTCGATCGGCACCATCTCGAAGGTGCAGAACCGGAAGGGGCTGACCATCATCCGCATCCCGGTGAGCCACGAGCCGTAGTCCGCGTGCAGGTACGGCGCGACGTCCAGGCGCAAGTCCTTCGCCTCCCGCGGCTTGTACTGCTGCACGGCGTGCAGCAGCACCCCGGGCAGGCACCGCCGCACGGCGGCGACCCACTCCTCGACGGGGTGGTCCATCAGCGCGGGCCCGCAGAGCTTGCCGTAGTCCCCGAGGAAGACGCCGGACGTCTCGTGGAAGGTCGCGCGGTGCCCCGAGGGGACGGCGCTGGTCTTCGGGATCACCGTGACGAGGGGCCGGATCGGGTCGAGCGCCGGCATGTCGCGCACCATGTGGCGAACGCCATCATCCGGATGCGCTCGCCGTGCCGCTCCGCCCAGGTGGACATCCGCTTCACGATGAACTCGGTTGCGCCGGCCGCAGGTTCAGCGACAGGTTGACCACGACCACCCGGCCCGACTCGAGGTGGTGGTCCACGATCCGTTCGACCGTGGCGAAGTCGGGACGGTTGGGGTCGCCCGGGTAGACCAGGACGACGCCAGGGTCACGGCCCGCGAGCGTCAGGCAGTCGTCGCGTTCCAGGTTGTGCAGCGAGATGTCGACGCCCAGCGGCGCGAGCATCTCGCTGGTGAGGTGCGCGGACTTGATGATGCCGCCCTTCTTCCACCGGTCTCGGTCGACGCGGCCGACGAGGGCCACGGAGAGCGGCCGGGCGCGGGCGCGTCCAGTGCAGGCATCCGCCACGGCTGCTGCGCGGTGACACTGCGGTTCGTCTCCGCCCGGACATCGTGGTGGGCCGGGCCGCCCGTCATCGATGCCCTCGAGATCGACACGGCAGGGATGTCCTCGATCGGCGTGGTCCGGTCCTTGCGGTGGTCGAGAACGACGCGCGGCACGTCCTGCTCCTGCGCTGCCTGCGCGAAGAACAGGTCCGCCATGTTCGGCAGCTCGAAGTCGGTGTAGCTCAGGCGCAGCGTGTCCGTGTGGAAGCCGACGCATCCCGTGCCGAGGACGTGGACCTGGGTGTCCCTGCCGCGCTCGGTGCGGAAGGACGGCACCTGCCGTGACGCCGGGTCGGAGTAGTTCGTGAACGGCGTCCGAGGATGGACCCGTGCCGGCCGACGGCGGCCCGGGGCCCGTAGCGCTCGATCCCGTCGAGCAGGTGCTCGACGTAGAACGCTGGGTAGTCGATGTCGTCGTCGACCTGAGCTGAGGCAGTAGCCCTCGAACTCGTCGACGAAACGGAACGTGCCCCGGTCTCCGAGGTCGTCTCCCCAGAAGACCTTGAGGCGGCTCTCGTTCCGCAGGAAGTCCAGGACGTCGGGGAACCCGTTCAGCCAGACGTACATCTCGTCCACCTGGGGCAGCAGCGACTCCACGACCCGCCGCAGTCCCTCCTGGCGCGTCGCGACCGCCGCGACCGAGGCCCGCACGACGTCGGGCGCGACGATCCGGCCGCCCTGCCGCAGGGCCGACGGCGGCGTCTCCAGACCGATCTCGGCGCCCCCGCCGGTCCGCCGCGCCCGTGCCTCCAGCCGCTGCACGCGAGCGACCGGGGAAGGCTTCGGAGGCCTGCCGTTGACGAGGGACATGCCCACGCGGGCGGCGTGGGACAGGTGCAGCGACCGGGACCGGACCACGCTGAGGTAGCCGCCACGCCAGTGCTCGCCGGTGCGCCGGGCGATCTCTGCCTCCCGCTCGGCCGCAGCGGCAGCCGCTTGCGCGGCGTTGCGGTCGGCGACCGCGTCGGCGCGCTCGTCGGCCAACGCGGCGAGACGGCGCCGAGCCCCTCCCGCAGCGTCGCGAGCCCCGTCTCGATCCGCGCCAGGTGTTGCTCCCCCACGGACATCCGCTCGTCGACGGTGGAGGCGACCGTGGTCACCTACTCCCGGGCGGAGGCCTCCTGGCGGCGGGACACCGCCGTGATGGACGCGTCGACCGTCGAAGACAGCGAGGACGCCAACGTCGAGGCCAGCTCCGACCTCCGCTCCGACGTCGGCGACGACCCAGCTCCCGCGTGAGCCGGGAGCGGTGCTCCGCCTCGGCGGCGAGCAGCGCCGACCGCAGGGCCGCCAGCTCGGAGGCGACGTCGTCACCGGAGTCGCCGACGAGGCGGGGATCCAGGTTGCGCAGCAGCGCGACCGTCTCGCGGTAGTCGAGCGCGCCGTGGGTCTCGACGCACAGCACAGGCCGCTCCCGCTCGAGCAGCGCCATCCCCCCGCGAAGGACGGCGACCTCGTCCCCCGCGTAGTCGGCGGCGGCCGCGGCGGCCCCGACCGCGGCCTCGACGTCGACCTTGAGCACGGCGACGCCACGCAGGCCCCCGGCGAGGTCGTCGACCCGGACCCGGGGAAACGCGTCGGGTCCGTCGCCCTCCTGCGTGTGCCACGTGCCGGCGTTGCCGGCGACCCGCTGGACCAGCCGGACCGACCCGGCGCTCTCCCCGAGTGCAACCCGGTGCACCTCGACGCGGTCGCCCAGCCCGTTCGCGGTGGCGTTCGCGCGCAGCACGCGCTCGTTGCGGGCCTCCGGCTCGACCGCCACGACGCGCGCTCCGAGCAGCCCGGCGAAGAAGACGGTGTGGTTGCCGATG
This sequence comes from Actinomycetales bacterium, assembly GCA_038206105.1. Classification (GTDB taxonomy): domain Bacteria; phylum Actinomycetota; class Actinomycetes; order Actinomycetales; family JBBRBF01; genus JBBRBF01. The sequence continues at coordinate 5,966 of JBBRBF010000031.1, forward strand.
TTGGCCCCGACGTCCACGACCACGCCGTCCGCCTCGCCCGCGGCGGACACGGCGGCGAAGGGCACCGACTCGTAGAAGTTGGCGGAGTCGCGGATTCGCCGGAACACGTACTCGTCGGGGTCCAGGCCGTACAGCCGCAGCTCGGCCCGACCCCGCCGGACGGCGACCGAGGGCCAGCCGGGGTCGACGTCCGTGGCAGCGGTGGCCTGGATCGTGCGTCCGGTCATCGAGTCCCTCCTCGGTGGCGCGCGCCGTCACCGGGCCCCGGTGAGGGCGCCCGACCGCACGCACGGTGACCGCAATGCTCACCGTCCGGCGGCTGCACGTCACGGGTGAAGTCGTGAGCGTGAGGAGCCGATGCTTCCCGGGAGCAGCGACACATCGCCGGACTACCATTCCCCGCGCGGGGCACGTGCCCTGTCCGACCTCACCCGGCCGGTCGACCCCGACGTGACCGCACCGCCTGCACGAGGAGATCCGTGAGCAGCACCGTGTCCGACCTCGGTGTGGGTCGGGAGGACCCGCCCGGGGGGCGCCGACGCCGGTCCCGGCGCCGCCCCCTCGTCCTCCTCGCGGTCCTGCTCGTGACCGTCGTCGCCCTCGTCGGCGTCGCGCTGGTGGGGCTGCAGACGAGCCTCGACCGCAACATCGAGCGGTTCGGCGACCCGTTCGCCGCCATCCCGGAGGCCTCCCGGCCCGAGCCCGCCCAGCCCGCCCCCGACGCCCCCGCGGTCGGCGACGCGCAGACGATCCTGCTCGTCGGCTCGGACTCGCGGATCTCCGCGGGCGACCCCTCCCAGTGGCAGGCCGGGGCACAGCGCACCGACGCCATCATGCTGGCGCGCGTGCCGGCGGACCGCTCCGGCGCCTACGTCGTCTCCATCCCCCGGGACTCCTGGGTCGAGGTACCGGGGCACGGGATGAACAAGGTCAACGCAGCGTTCGCCTTCGGCGGCCCGGCCCTGATGGTGCAGACCGTCGAGCAGCTCACCGGCGTCCGCGTCGACCACGTCGCGGTCGTCGACTTCGCCGGCTTCACCGCGATGACGGACGCCCTCGGCGGGATCGACATCACCGTCGCCGCCGACACCGCCGACGGCCGCTCGAGCTTCACCGCGGGCACCCAGCACATGGACGGCGCGACCGCGCTCGACTACGTGCGTCAGCGCAAGGGCCTGCCCGGCGGGGACCTGGACCGGGTGAAGCGGCAGCAGAACTGGATCCGCGCGGTGATGTCCGAGGCCCTGTCGCGGGGCATCGTGCAGGACCCGCTGGAGCTCAACGCGTTCCTGCGTGCCGTGACGGGCTCGCTGGCGGTGGACGACGGCTGGACCACCGGCGCGATGCGCGACCTCGCCTTCGACCTGCGAGGCGTCCGCAGCAAGGACGTCGAGTTCATGACGGCGCCGGTCGCCGGCCTCGGCCGCAGCGGGGACGGCCAGAGCATCGTCCGGCTCGACGCCGGTGCGGGCGAGGGGCTCTGGCAGGCGTTCCGCCAGGACGACCTCGCCCGGTGGGTCGCCGAGAACCCCGACGCCACATTGGGCAGCACGGTCCGCTGACGGCCGCCCACCGCGACCGAGAGGACGGACCGGCGGTCAGGAGCGGACGACGACCTCCTGGGCGGCGCTGGCGCCGTCCACGAGGAGCACCTGCTCCACCGGCAGGGACCGCTTCACCAGCGCCAGCGCCACCGGCCCCAGCTCGTGGTGGCGCGCCGCGGTGGTGACGTGACCCACCCGCCGCTCGCCGGCCATGACGTCGACCCCGGCCGCGGGCAGGTGGTGGCCCGAGCCGTCGAGGTGCAGCATCACCAGCCGGCGCGGGGGGCGCCCGAGGTTGTGCACCTTGGCAACCGTCTCCTGACCGCGGTAGCAGCCCTTGGTGAGGTGGACGGCGGTCCGCAGCCAGTCCGCCTCGTGCGGGATGGCGCGCTCGTCGCTCTCGAACCCGGCCCGGGGGCGCCACGCCGCGACCCGCAGCGCCTCAGACGCCCACGTGCCGGCGAGGTCCATGTCGCCCACGTGCTCGACCAGCCGGTCGCGCGGGACGACCACCTCGCGCCAGGCCCAGCCGCCACCCGGGTGCTCCTCGTCGGCGACGGCGGCGTAGGACGCCGACCCCGCCCCCAGCGCCGGCCACGGGTCGCGCCACGTCGGGGGCTCGGCGTCGGTGCCCTCGGCGTCGCGGGGCTCACCGAGCACCGCCCAGCCGGCCGTGACGTCCTCGACCTCCACGCGCAGCATGAAGCGCATCCGGTCCAGCCAGGCGACCAGGGCGGGTGCGGTGCCGGGCTCCACGGTGAGCCAGGTGGCCGTCCCGTCGTCCACGACGTGCAGGGCGTGCTCGACGCGGCCCTGCGGGCTCAGCACGAGCGACTCCGTCGACGTCCGCGGCGGCAGGTCGGTCAGGCGCTGGCTCGTCAGGGAGTGCAGCCACGACAGCCTGTCTGGCCCGGCGACCCGCACCACGCCGCGGTGTGACAGGTCCACGAAGCCGAGGCCCTGCTCCAGCAGCCGCTGCTCGCGGACCGGGTCGCCGTAGTGCCAGGCGACGCCGGCGTCGGCGCCCTCGCCCTCGACCGCGCCAGACCGCTCCAGCAGCGGGCTCCGCGCCGTAGCCGTCGCGGGAGGGTGCTCCGTCGTCTCGTCCATGCCCGGTGCAGCACCGGCGGGCCCCGCAGCCTTCCCACCGCTCACGGCAGCAGCCCGGGTGCCAGCTCGCCGCCGACCTCGTCGGTCAGCCGCAGGGACGCCTCCAGCTCGGCCAGCGCGGCCTCGACGCCGTCGAGCAGGTAGCGGCGGTCGATCGCGTCGACCTCGGCGCGCGCCCGCTCCAGTGCCGTCTGGAGCTGCTCGAGGCCGTCGGCCGCGTCCCGCAGCGCACCGGGGTCGAGGTCGCCGCCCGACAGCCCGCCGGCGAAGGCGTCCGCCGCCGCGGCCGCCGTCAGCAGCCCGGGACCGCCGTCGCGGACGAAGGCGTCGACCGCCGTCGACCCGTCCCGCAGCGCCGCCAGGTTCTGGCCGCCGAGCGGGAAGGCCGCCACCGCGCCCGTCACCGGGTCCCCACTGAGGTCGGTCGCGGCGGAGGTGTCCTGCCGCAGCCGTTCCACGGTCGTCCGGGCGGCGTCCACGTCGAGGCCCACGAGCTGCTCCTGGAGCACCGGCAGCCGGTCGGCGGCGTCCTGCAGGTGCGAGGTGGCCTGCCACGCGCGGACACCGACCCAGACGGTGAGCGCCAGGAGCATCACCAGGACCAGCGCGCCGAGGAGCAGCAGCCGACGCCTCACTCGACCTTCCGCAACCGCGCCGAGGCGTGCGGGGCGAGCTGCTGACCGACCGCGGCCATGTCCATCACCCAGAGCAGGTCGCCCTCCACCAGGCCGTACATCCGCTGCGCTGCGGTGTAGCCCTTCGCGGTGCCGGTCCGGGCGACGACGTCGGTCGCCAGGTCCACCCGGCCGCCGGTGGCGCGGCCGAGGTACACCTCACAGATCCCGGTCGGGTGCGCGAGCAGCACCTCGACCTCGATCCCGCTGCCCTGCGACCCCCCGGCCGGGTCGCCGGTCGCCAGCCGCGGCCTGCCCTCGTCGTCCAGGGGCACCCGCCAGTAGCCCGTCTCGCTGGCCAGTGGCTGCACCCGCGCGCCGTCGTCGTCCAGGGCCCACGCCTGGGAGCGGTAGTGCAGGAACGGACGTCCGTCGTGCCACAGCTCGACCTCCTGGCCGAATCGGGACTCCTGCATCGTGGGGTAGCCGACAACGCCCACGCCCTCCCAGCGGCCGATCAGCCAGGCGAGCGGGACCAGCGGCGCAGGGGTATCGGCGGAGATCTCGACCGGCATCGCCGAGGTCAGCTCTGGCCCTTGAACAGCTTGTAGACCACGTACACGGAGAACCACCCGATCACCAGGGCGCTGAGCACGAGAAGCGAGGCGTAGAAGATCTCGAGGGCAGCCAGGTCCATGCCGCCGATGGTACGGGCGGGGCTCCGTCAGCCCAGCAGCACCCGCCCGAGCAGGTACACGACGGTGCCCGCGGCTGCTACCGGGGCCGCGCCCCGTGCCACCGCCGCCGTGACCGCGTGGGCGGACGGCAGGGACTCCAGCAACCGGTCGGTCGCGCTGGTCAGCAGGGCGACGGCGGCGCCGAGCAGCGCGGCCGGCACCGCCGCCAGGCCGGGGACGACGGCAGCCACGGCCACCCCGGCGACCGCCCCGGCGGCGACGGTGAAGGGGGCGAGCAGGCGCTGCGGCCAGGGCAGTGCCGTCGCGGCGCTCGCGGTGGCGAGGGTGACCGTCCCCAGCACGAGCAGCGCCCAGCCCCCCGGGACGCGCAGCACCGCGACCCAGCCCGCCCCGAGCACGACCACGACGACGGCGGCCACGACGCCGGTCACGGACTCGACCAGGCGGGGGCGCATGTCCCGGCGGAGCAGCTGGTGCCAGAACTCGACGAGCAGGCACACGGCCAGGACGCCGGGCAGCCACCGCAGGTAGGGCTCGGTCTCGGTGAGCGCCACCACGGCCGCCGCGACGGCCCCGCAGGACGCGATCACCGCGGTCGACCCACGCGGCGTCGGCAGGTGCAGCAGCTCGGTCCACCCGGGCGACATCGCCACGGCGACGACCACGACGGCGATCGCCACGACGGCGGGTCCCATGGTGCCGGCGGCGAGCACGAGCGCGGCGCAGGCGACCCCGGTGACCGCGGTCAGGACGCGCCCGGTGCCCGTCCTCACGTCCCGCGCCCTCCCGTCGGCTGCGTCTCCGTTGCCGGCGTCTCCGTTGCCGGCGTCTCCGTCCCCGGCGTCCCGGCTCCCGGCGCCGCACCGGCACGACCGCCGCATCCTGGCAGACCTCCGTCCGGGCCGGGTCCCGCGAGCCAGCGGGCGAGCCGGCCGGCCAGGTCGGCGTCCACGGCCACCTCCGCGTGCCCCATCCCGGCCTCCAGCCACAGCTCGGCCGACGGCGCCGCCGCTGCCAGCCAGCGGGCGTGCTCGACGGGCAGGAAGGCGTCGTCACCGCCGTGGACGACGAGCAGCGGCACCCGGACCGCACCGGCCACCACGTCGGGCGGTGCCGGCCACGGGTCCCAACCGCGCGCGGCGACGCGCGTGGACAGCGCGGCGCGCACCACCGCGCGGCCGGCCGCGTTCGTGATGCCCCGGTGCAGCCGGCGCATCGGCACCGTGCCCCGGTAGCCCCAGCGGCTGGGCCCGCTGACCGCGGCCACGGCGTCGACGGGGTGGCGCGTCACCCGGTCGCCACCAGCGCCGGGCCGGCTGGCGTCGGGGTCGCTCGCCGCGCCTGCCAGCAGGCCTGCGTGGCGCAGCACGCAGGCCGCCCCGAGCGAGAAGCCGAGTGTCACGACGCGCCGGTAGCCGAGCAGCCGCGCCCACGCCACGGCGGCGTCGACGTCCAGCGCCTCGGCGTCGCCCACGGTGCTCTCGCCGCCGGACGCGCCGTGGCCGCGCAGGTCGAGGCTGACCACCCCGGCCCGACGGCGCAGCGCGGCGACCAGCGAGCGGGCCGCGGGTGCGGCCCCCGACTGCGTGAAGCCGTGCACGAGCACGACGGCGACGGCGCGACCGCCTCCGTGCGGTTCGTCGTGACAGGCCCACAGCGGCACGCCGTCCGCCGCGAGCAGCAGCCGCCCACCGGCGGGTCGTGCCCGGGGGCGCAGCGGCGTCGAGGGCGACCGGGGTCGGGGAGGGGGCACAGCCCGATCCTGCCAAGACGCCCCGCACAGTCGGCCTTCGTGTCCGCCCTGCATGACCGGTGCCATGTGACGGCGAGCAGTGGTGCGAGCAGGGATCCTGCGAGCAGTCCTGTGGGCAGCAGTGTGAGCAGCGGCACGGTATCGGTAGGTGAACTCTGTGTGTCCACTTCGTGGTCACCCGGTACCGTCATGAGCACGTTGCGACGGCGCCGGCGGCTCGCCCGGCTGCCGCACGACCCCTCTGGAGGCCTCGCGTGGCCCGGATCCTGCTGCTCACCAACGCCCTGGCGCCGTCGGCGGAGGTGCTGCCGTCCCTGGCCCTGCTGCCGCACCACGTGCGCGTCGTCCCGGCGGAGCCGGCGGCGCTCGTCGACGCCCCTCCCGCCGACGCCGTCCTCGTCGACGGACGGCGCGAGCTCGTCACCGCGCGGTCGCTGTGCCGGCTGCTGCGCACCACCGGGGTCTCCTCCCCCCTGCTGCTCGTCGTCACCGAGGGGGGCCTGGCGGGGGTGTCCGCGGACTGGGGCATGGACGACGTGCTGCTCGACACCGCCGGGCCGGCGGAGGTGCAGGCACGGATCCGCGTGGCGACCGGCCGGGCGCGGCTCGCGGACGAGTCCGGCGACGACGGCGACGAGATCCGCGCGGGCGACGTCGTGGTGGAGGAGTCGACCTATACCGCGCGGGTCAATGGTCGCGTGCTCGACCTGACGTACAAGGAGTTCGAGCTGCTGAAGTTCCTCGCCCAGCACCCGGGACGCGTCTTCACGCGGGCCCAGCTGCTGCAGGAGGTGTGGGGCTACGACTACTTCGGCGGCACCCGGACCGTCGACGTCCACGTGCGCCGGCTGCGGGCCAAGCTCGGCCCGGAGCACGACCAGCTCATCGGCACGGTCCGGAACGTGGGCTACAAGTGCGTGCCGCTGCCACGCCGAGAGCGGTCGGCCGCCACGGACGCGGCGGCGCTGCAGGACACGGACGCGGCCGCCCTGGCGGTGCCGTCCCTGCGTCCCGGGGGCTCCCTGCGTCCCGAGGGCCCGGCCGGCACCACGGCGCGCTGAGCCCACGCCGCGCGGGGGCCGCGGCCGCCACGACGGGGCGGGCACGGGGCAGGATGCCGGGGTGGACACCGCACCCGACCACCCGGCACCGCAACCGGCGTCGCACCGGGGCCGCCTCGACGACTCCGTGGCGCGCGAGGTGCTCGCGCTCGCCGCGGCCGCCGCCGCGCAGGACGCGGCCTCCCCCCTGTCCGAGGACGCCGAGCTGGCGCTGCGCTCGGACCGGGCGGTGCACCTGCTCGCCCGCGACGCCGACGGGGCGCTCGTCGGCTACGGACAGGTCCCCGCCGACGCCGATGCGGCGACCGGGGAGGTCGTCGTCCACCCCGGGCACCGCCGCCGCGGGGCCGGCCGGGCCCTGGTGGAGGCCACGCTTGCCGCGGCCGGCCGGCCGCTCGCGCTGTGGAGCCACGGCGACCAGCCCGGTGCCGCCGCGCTCGCGGCGCGGCTCGGCTGGCGGCGCGCCCGCGAGCTGTGGCAGATGCGCCGCCCGCTGGTCGGCGGCGACGCGCTGCCGGAGGTCCGGCTGCCGGCGGGGGTCCGGCTGCGGCCCTTCTCCCCGGGTCGGGACGACGCGGCCTGGCTCGCCGTCAACGCCGCCGCGTTCGCGGACCACCCCGAGCAGGGCCGCTGGACGCAGCAGGACCTCGACGCGCGCGTCGCGGAGCCGTGGTTCGACGCCGACGGTCTCCTGCTCGCCGTCGACGCCGACGACGGACGGCTGCTGGGATTCCACTGGACCAAGACGCACCCCCCGGCGGGGGACGAGCCGGCCGCGGGTGAGGTCTACGTGCTGGGTGTGCACCCCGCGGAGCAGGGCCGGCGCCTCGGCAGCGCCCTGACGCTGGCGGGGCTGGAGCACCTCGCGGGTCGCCGCCTGCCCGAGGTGCTGCTGTACGTCGACGCCGAGAACGCCGCGGCGGTCGCCACCTACCGCGCGCTCGGTTTCGCCGTGGCGGCGACCGACGTGCAGTACGTCTCCACCTGAGACGTCTCGACGCTGAACCGGCGACAGACCGTGGGGCGCCCCGGACCTGTGCGGTCGGTGCCACGATGGGCGGGTGCGCCCGGAGCAGCTGCAGGACCCCGCCCGGCTCGCGGCGGTCGCGCGCAGCGGGCTGGTCGGCAGCCCCGCCGAGGAGCCGTTCGACCGGCTCGCGGAGCTCGCGCGGGACCTGCTCGACGCGCCGTTCGCGTTCGTCACGCTCGTCGACGACGAGCAGTCCTTCTGGAAGAGCCGGCAGGGCGACGGGCTCGACCCGGGTCAGGCCGGGACCACGGTCGACGAGTCGTTCTGCCAGTACGTGGTGGGTGAGGACGGACCTGTCGTCATCGGTGACGCGCGCGAGGACGCCCGCACGCGCGACAACCCGTCGATCGAGACGATGGGGGTCGTCGCCTGGGCGGGGCACCCGGTGCGGTCCCCGACGGCTTCGTGCTGGGCTCGTTCTGCGTGGTCGACACCCGGCCGCGGACCTGGACCGAGCGCGACGACCACGTGCTCGACGTGCTCGCACGGGCGGCGTCGAGCGAGGTCGCGCTGGTGCTGCAGGAGTCCATGCTCACCCACCCGGTGCAGCCCGACCACCTCCAGGTCGCGGTCCGCTACCGTCCGGCCGCCTCCGAGCACGAGGTGGGCGGTGACTGGTACGACGCCTTCCAGCAGCCGGACGGCGCGTCCGTGCTCGTGATCGGTGACGTCGTGGGCCACGACATCGCCGCCGCGGCCGCGATGGGCCAGCTGCGCAACCTCGTGCGGGCGATGGCGTTCGGTCGCGACGACCCGCCGTCCCGGGTGCTCACCCGCGTCGACGAGGCGATCCGCGGCCTCGACGTCGACACCGCGGCCACCGTGCTCGTGGGCCGGATCGAGCGCCCGAGCGGACCCACCGACGCGACGCGACGGCTGCTGTGGTCGAGCGCCGGTCATCTGCCACCCCTGCTGCTGCTGCGCGACGGGTCGGGGCGACCGCTCGCGACGCCCCCGGACCTGCTGCTGGGGATCGAACCGAGGACACCGCGCCACGACCACACCGTGGAGCTGCCGGAGGGGTCCACCGTGCTGCTCTACACCGACGGCCTCGTCGAGCGGCGGGAGCGCAGCCTGCTGGCGGGGATGGCGGCGCTCCAGCAGAACCTGTCCCGTCTCGCGGGCCGGGAGCTGGAGGACCTCTGCGACGACGTGCTCACCGCTACGCTTCCACCGGCTCCGGGCGACGACGTCGCGGTGCTCGCTCTGCGGGCCCACCCGGAACCGGAGCGCCCTGTCGAGCAACCACAGGAGGAGAGCACGGCATGACGTCAGCCACCGACGGCCCCGCCGGCGACGTCACGGTCCTCTTCGAGGCCGACCACACGCTGATCCTGCTCAGCGGGGCGGTCGACCTCGCCGTCGCCGACGACCTGGAGCAGGCGGGTCGTGACGCCGTGGACGCCGGCACGCCGATCGTCGCCGACGTGCGCCGGGTGGACATGGTCGACTCGGTCGGCGCGTCGTTCCTGGTGCGGCTCGCCGCGTCGGCACGCGACGGCGGCCGCACGATGGTGCTGCGGGGTCCGTCACCCCGGCTCGACGAGCTGCTCACGCTGATGGGGGCGCAGCAGCTGTTCCGGTGGCAGGACGACACCCCCGGCGGGCAGACGTAGCGCCGGTCCACCGCGCGGTGCCGCCCCACCGCGCGTACGGTCGTAGGCGGACGTCGTCACCGGATGGGGAGCCGTGCACGCGGCCAGCCGCGAGCGAGTCGCCAAGGAGGCCGACATCACCTTCCCGCGCGGGAACCCGGAGCCCGCCGCCGTCCACCACCGGGCGGGCTGGTGGGACGTCGCCGACGCCCGGGCGCTCGGCCCCGTCCGCCACGCGATCACGGCCATCGTCTCGGCCCACGACCCCGCGAGCCCGCCGTCCGGGTCGCGCGAGCAGCCCGACCCTGTGCTGGCCTGCGCCCACGAGCGCCTCGGCCTGCTGTTCAACGAGATCGCCGGCAACGCCCTGCGCCACGGCGGACCCGACGTGCGCGCCGACCTCGCCCGCGGCGACGACGGCTGGCTGCTCACGGTGCGCGACGGCGGCGACGGCGTGCCGTCCCTGCAGGAGCAGGAGCCCACGGCTGCCGGCGGGCACGGGCTGCATCTCGTGCTGGCGCTGTCCGACCGGGCCGGCTGGTACCGCGAGGACGGCGAGAAGGTGGTCTGGGCCGACGTGCGCGACGACGCCCCCGCGCACCTGCTCAGCCGTCTCCGCTCGCACGCCGACTGAGCCTCCTCCGCCCGGCCCCGGCTCGGCGGCGCCCGGGAGAACGGGCTGACATAGTACGTGGCATGACGGAGGGCACCCGCACGAGCGCACGGCGTTCGTCGCGACCCGCGCTGCCACGGACGGCCGCCCCGCACGCGGCGGCACCGGTCACCCCGCGCCGCGACGACGCGGAGGCGCCGGACCGCGAGGAGCTGCCCGCCGACCGGTTCCTGGACCGTGAGCTGGGCTGGCTGGCCTTCAACGACCGCGTGCTGCAGCTCGCCGAGGACGAGTCCCTGCCGCTGCTCGAGCGGGCCCGCTTCCTGGCCATCTTCGCGAGCAACCTCGACGAGTTCTTCATGGTCCGGGTGGCCGGGCTGAAGCGGCGCATCGCCACCGGTCTCGCGGTCACCGCCGCCAGCGGCCTCGAACCGCGCGAGGTGCTGGAGGCCATCTCGCTGCGGGCCCACGAGCTCCACTCGCGGCACGCCGCGGCGTTCGCCGACGCGGTGCGGCCGGCGCTGGAGGACGCCGGTGTCGCCCTGGTGCGCTGGGGCGCCCTGGCCCCGGCCGAGCAGGAGCGGCTGCACCGCTTCTTCCGGGAGAACGTGTTCCCGGTCCTGACCCCGCTGGCGGTGGACCCGGCCCACCCCTTCCCCTACATCTCGGGGCTGTCGCTCAACCTCGCGTGCGTGGTGCGCAACCCGGCGACCGACGCGGAGCACTTCGCGCGGGTGAAGGTGCCCCCGCTGCTGCCCCGGTTCGTGGCGGTCGAGCGGGCGCCCGACGCCGAGCCGGGCAGCGCTGCGTCCCGCACGGCCCGCTTCGTGCCTCTCGAGGAGATCATCGCGGTCCACCTCGACCAGCTCTTCCCCGGGATGGAGGTGCTGCAGCACCACACGTTCCGTGTCACCCGCAACGAGGACCTCGAGGTCGAGGAGGACGACGCCGAGAACCTGCTGCAGGCGCTGGAGAAGGAGCTGCTGCGGCGCCGGTTCGGGCCGCCGGTGCGACTCGAGGTCGCCGGGGACATCGACCCGCACGTGCGCGAGCTGCTGGTCCGCGAGCTCGGCGTCGCCGACACCGAGGTCTACGAGCTGCCGGAGCCGCTCGACCTGCGGGGGCTCAACGTGGTCGCCGACGTGGAGCGGCACGAGCTGCACTACCCCCGGTTCGTGCCCCGTACCCACCGGCACCTGACCGACGGCCGCGAGACCGCCAAGCCGCGCGACGTCTTCGCCGCCCTACGCACCCGGCCGGTGCTGCTGCACCACCCCTACGACTCCTTCTCCACGAGCGTGCAGGCGTTCCTGGAGCAGGCGGCGGCGGACCCGCACGTGCTGGCGATCAAGCAGACGCTGTACCGCACCTCCGGTGACTCCCCGATCGTGGACGCCCTGATCGACGCGGCGGACGCCGGCAAGCAGGTGCTCGCGCTGGTCGAGATCAAGGCGCGCTTCGACGAGCAGGCGAACATCTCGTGGGCGCGCAAGCTGGAGCAGTCCGGCGTGCACGTGGTCTACGGGATCGTCGGCCTGAAGACGCACTCCAAGCTCTCGCTCGTGGTCCGCCAGGAGAGCGACGGTCTGCGCCGCTACTGCCACGTCGGCACCGGGAACTACAACCCGAAGACGGCCCGGCTGTACGAGGACCTGGGCCTGCTCACGTGCAACGACGACGTCGGCGAGGACCTGACCCGGCTGTTCAACCAGCTGTCGGGCTACGCCCCGAAGACGGCGTTCCGGCGGTTGCTCGTGGCGCCGCGCAACCTGCGCAGCGGGCTCGTGCAGGCGATCGAGCGGGAGGTGGAGCACCACCGCGAGGGCCGCCCCGCCCGGGTGCGGATGAAGGTCAACTCCATCGTGGACGAGGCCGTGATCGACGCCCTGTACCGGGCTTCGATGGCGGGGGTGCCCGTCGACGTCGTGGCCCGGGGCATCTGTGCGCTGCGCCCGGGGGTCCCGGGGCTGTCGGAGACGATCCGCGTCCGCAGCATCCTGGGTCGCTTCCTCGAGCACTCCCGGGTGTTCTCCTTCGCCGGTGGAGGTGACCCGGTGGTCTACATCGGCAGCGCCGACATGATGCACCGCAACCTCGACCGGCGCGTGGAGGCGCTGGTGCGGCTCGTCGACCCCTCGCACCTCGCCGAGCTCGACGAGCTGCTGAGCCTGTCGATGGACGAGGGGACCGCGTCGTGGCACCTCCAGGCCGACGGCACCTGGGTGCGCCACGCGACCGGGCCGGACGGCGAGCCGCTGCGGGACCTGCAGGAGCACCAGATGGCGGGACGGTCGCGGCGCCGACCGTCCCGGCGCCGCTGACGGCGCCCGCGACACCGTGGCCGACACCGCACCGCCCCCCCGTTCCGGCGACGCCGGGTCCGGTGCGGGAGCGGACGTGCGCGCCCGCCCCGTCGCCGGGACGCGCGGCGTCGCACCCGACGTGGTGCGCGCGGCGGGCGCCGTCTGCTGGCGCGACGGACCCGAGGGCCTTCAGGTCCTGCTCGTGCACCGTCCTCGCTACCTGGACTGGTCGTGGCCGAAGGGCAAGCTCGACGCGGGCGAGGTCCCCGCGGTCGCCGCCGTCCGGGAGGTGGAGGAGGAGACAGGGCTGCGGGTACGCCTCGGCCCGTCGCTGCCGACCGCGCGGTACCGGCTGCGACCCGGAGCGGACAAGGTGGTCAGCTACTGGGCGGCCCACGTCACGACCGACCTGCCCGACCCGCCGCGCCCGGACGAGGTCGACCGCACGCGCTGGGTGGCCCCGGCAGCCGCCGCGGGCATGCTGACCCGCCGAGGGGACCGCGCCCAGCTGGACGCCGTCCGCGACGCCTGGGGCGAGGGCCGTCTGACCACCTGGCCGCTGGTCGTGGTGCGCCACGCGCAGGCCTTCGCCCGCTCGCAGTGGCGGGGGGACGACGCCGACCGGCCGCTGGCGCCGGTGGGGGCTCGGGAGTCGGCCGCCCTGGACGCGCTGCTGCGGACCTGGCAGCCCCGCACCGTGGTGACCAGCCCGTGGCGCCGGTGCGTCGACACGGTCGCCCCGTACACGGCCGCGGCCGCCGCGGCCCTGTGCCGGGACGACGCGCTCAGCGAGACCGGGCACCGCCGTGACCCGGCCGGGGTCGCCCGCCTGCTGGGTCGCCTCGTCGACGCGGGGGACCCGGCCGCCGTCTGCACCCACCGCCCGGTGCTCGGAACGCTGCTGGGCTCGCTGGCGGGGCACTGCTCGGCCGGTGTCGGCGAGGACGTGCCGGGCGCCGACCCCTTCCTGGCGGCCGCCGAGGTGCTGGTGGCGCACGTCGGACGCCGCGACCGGGTCGTCGCCGTGGAACGGCGCCGGCCGCTCCTGGACTAGCCGCAGCGTCAGTACGGGGTGAGCAAGCGGGTGGGTGCGGGTCAGCCGGCCACGGTCGCGTAGGCGACCACGTTGTCGCGGTAGTGACCGCTGTCGTCGTCGAACACGCCCCCGCACGTCACGAGCCGCAGCGCCGTACCCGTCGCCGCGTAGACGTCGGCCGTCGGCAGCTCGTCCTTCGGGTAGCGCACCACCCGGTCGACGCGGAACGTCGCGGTGGTGCCGTCCTCTCGGTCGACGAGCACCTCGGCGCCGGGGCGCAGGGCGGACAGCAGATAGAAGACGGCGGGGCCGTCCATCGAGTCGACGTGCCCGGCGAGCACCGCGGCCCCGGGGTCGCCTGGGGCCGTGCCGCCCGCGAACCACCCCGCCCGGTCGGGGTCCTCCGGCACCTCCAGCGCCCCGTCGGCGTCGAGCGCCAGGTCCAGCAGGTCGGTGTCGACGCCGATCGACGGCACGCGCAGCCGCACCGGGTCCGCGGCGGGGGCCGGTGCACGAGCCGGGGCCGGGTCGACGGCCCGCGGCCGCCCGGTCCGGCGGGGCTTCGGTGCCTCCGCTCGCGCTGGGGTTCCGGCGGCGGCCGCCGGAGCCGGTCGGGCGGTGGCGTCGGCCGGTGCGCCCTGCGCCGAGGCCGACGGCACCTCGGGCGGTGGGCCCTGCTGCGTCGCGGCCGCGACGCCGACCATGCCGAGGCCGCTGACGAGCAGGACCGCCGCGGCCACCGGCGCCAGCAGGCGCCGGTGACCGCGGTCGGCCCGGTGGCTCACGCCTGGGCGCTCCGGCGGCGGGAGTAGATCAGCACGCCACCCGCGGCGGCGATCGTCCCAGCACCCGCGAGCATCAGGCCGGTGTTCTCGACACCGGAGGTGCCCCCGAAGCCGGCGGCCACGCCGCCGTCACCGGCGGGGCTGAGCGCACCGCAGAGCGCCGGGTTCGTCGCCTCGGCGGGCAGGTCGGGGTTGAGCTCGCTCGCCCCGAGGTCGCCCGCGTCGTACTCGCCGTTGCCGTTGGCGTCGATGCCGTGGACGACGATCACCGACTCGCCCAGGTCCTCGGCCGCGTCGAAGCCCTCCGGCACGGTGAAGGTGCGGTCGTAGGACTCCTCACCGCCGGGGGCGGTGGGGAACCGGGTGACGTCGAGCGCGCTGTCCGGGCTCGCGTCGCCCTCGGTGGTCAGCGAGGTGACGATCATGCCGTACTTCGGCTGCCCCTCGGTGGTGCTGAGGAAGCCGTCGCCGTCCGCGTCGTCCGCGCTCGTCGGACAGGTGCCCTCGATCGTGGGCTGCCCCTCCTCCTCCTCCGGGTAGTGGATGTGCTGCGCGTGGGGCTGGTCGGCCAGCAGCCCGGAGGCGGTGATCGAGACGGTGAGCTGGTCCCCGTCGAGGGTGACCTCGGCGGTGCCGGTGGCACCGGAGTCGTTCAGCTCGCCGAGCTGGGCCACGTACATCTGCGGACCATCGGTGGCGGCGAAGGCCGTGGCCGGGAAGGCCAGGGGAAGTGCCAGGGCGGCCGCGGCCGCGAGGCTCTTGCGCATGCGGCGTTCTCCTCTCGTGGCCGGGCAGGCGCGAGAGAGCTGCCCTGGGACCCGGTCCGTCGCCGAAGGTACATCGCGCACGGTCAAAATGTCACCTTCAGTATCGGTTTGATTTCTGACCGTCGCGACATGGGCGGAGCGCACCGGTTGTGCGTCCTGCCCGCGGTGCGATGCCCTGCCCCGTTCACCCCGGGTTCACCCGGGACGGGCCCCCGCTTCACCGACGCTCCCTAGCGTTCCGCACGTCCGGACGACGGCGCGGCAGGTGCCGCGCCGTCACCGCGCCACCACCACGTCGAAAGGGACCACCGTGAAGCGCAGCACCCTGGGTCGTGCCGCCGTCCTGCCCGCTGTCGTCCTCACCACCGGCCTCGCCGCCTGCGGCGCGGCCAACGAGTCCGGCTCCGCCGGCGGCGGCAGCCCGAGCTCAGAGCCCGCCGTCGAGGGGGCCTCGGGCACCCTGTCCGGCGCGGGCGCGAGCTCGCAGGCCGCCGCGATGGAGGCCTGGATCGCGGCGATGACCGACATCTACCCCGACCTGCAGGTCAACTACGACCCCGCCGGGTCCGGGGCCGGCCGGGAGCAGTTCACCGCCGGCGCCGTCGCCTTCGCCGGCTCCGACGCCTACCTGGACGACGAGGAGATGGCCGCCGCCACCGAGCAGTGCGGCGGGGAGGTCATCGAGCTCCCCGACTACATCTCCCCGATCGCCGTCACCTTCAACCTCGAGGGCGTCGACACCCTGAACCTGTCCCCGGCCACGATCGCGGGCATCTTCAACCAGCAGATCACCACCTGGGACGACCCGGCGATCGCCGCCGACAACCCGGACACCGAGATGCCCGCGACCGCCATCACGCCGGTGAACCGGTCCGACGAGTCCGGGACCACCGAGAACTTCACCGAGTACCTCGCCGCCGCTGCCCCGGACGCCTGGCCGCACGAGCCCAGCGGCGACTGGCCGGTCTCCGGCGGCGAGGCCGCGCAGGGCACCTCGGGCGTGATCGGCGCGATCGAGGCCGGCAACGGCGCGATCGGGTACGCCGACGCCAGCCAGGTCGGCGACCTCGGCGTGGCCGCGGTCGGCGTCGGCGACGGGTTCGTCGAGTACTCCCCCGAGGCCGCCGCAGCCGTGGTGGACAGCTCCGAGCGGGTCGCGGGCCGCGGCGAGTACGACTACGCCATCGACATCGCCCGCGACACGACCGATTCGGGCAACTACCCGATCGTGCTCGTGTCCTACCACGTCGCCTGCACGACCTACGACGACCAGCAGACCGCCGACAACGTCAAGGCGCTGCTCACCTACGTCGTCAGCGAGGAGGGCCAGCAGACCGCGGCGGACGCCGCCGGGTCGGCACCGATCTCGGCCGACGCCCGCGCCGACGCGATGACCGCGATCGACGCGATCTCCGCGGGCTGAGTGCGTGACGTGACGGGGGTCCGGGTGGTCGGATGACCACCCGGGTCCCCGTCGCCGCCGCGCGGGCCGGAACCGCTCGCCGTCCGGGCGTCGACGTCAGAGAGGGACCGTGAGCCAGACCCCCACGCGCACCAGGCCGCCGGCGCGGCTGGGTGACCGCGTCTTCGCCCACGCCGCGTCCGGGGCGGGCATCACGATCCTCGTCGTCCTCGCCGGGGTCGCGGTCTTCCTGCTGCGGGAGTCATGGCCGGCGCTGCGGGCGCCCTCCGAGCAGGTCCCCGGTGGCGAGGGCCTCGTCGCCTACGTCCTGCCGCTGGCCTTCGGCTCCCTGCTGGGGGCGCTGCTGGCTCTGCTCATCGCGACCCCGCTCGCGGTGAGCATCGCCCTGTTCATCTCCCACTACGCCCCGCGACGGCTCGCGCAGCTGCTCGGCTACCTCGTCGACCTGCTCGCGGCGGTGCCGAGCATCATCTACGGGCTGTGGGGCTTCCAGACGCTCGCCCCGGCCACCGTGCCCGTGGCGCGCTGGCTGGAGGCGAACCTGGGCTTCATCCCGCTGTTCGCCGGGCCCGCGTCGATCACCGGTCGCACGATGCTGACCGTCGGCATCGTCCTGGCCGTGATGATCCTGCCGATCACGACGGCCATCGTGCGCGAGGTCTTCCTGCAGACGCCGCAGCTGCACGAGCAGGCCGCGATGGCGCTGGGTGCGACGCGGTGGGAGGTGATCCGGATGACGGTGCTGCCCTTCGGTCGCTCGGGCATCGTGTCGGGCAGCATGCTGGGTCTCGGCCGGGCTCTGGGAGAGACGATGGCGGTCGCCATCGTGCTGTCGGTCTCCGGCGGGATCACCCTGAACCTGATCGGCACCGGCAACCCGTCGACCATCGCCGCGAACATCGCCCTGGAGTTCCCCGAGTCGACCGGGCTCGACGTCAACACGCTGATCGCCACCGGTCTCGTGCTGTTCGTGGTGACCCTCGCGGTCAACATGGTCGCCCGCTGGGTGATCTCCCGCCGCGCCGAGTTCTCGGGGGCGAACTGATGGCCATCACGACGCCGCAGCGGCCGGGCACCCAGCCGGCCCGGGGCGCCATCCCGCTGATCCACGACACGCTCCCGCGCCGGGCGCCGTGGCTCGTGCTCGGCGGGTCCATGCTGGCCGGCTACGGCCTGTCGCTGCTGCTCGTCGGCGGCAACCTCGTGGCCGCCGCGCTGCTGGCCGCCGTCGTGCACACCCTGACGCTCGGCGCCTGGTCCCGCCACGTCGAGGGCCCCCGCCGCGCCACCGACCGGGTGGTCACCTCCGTCGTGACGAGCGCGTTCGTCGTGGCGATGACGCCGCTCGTCTCCGTCGTGCTCACGGTGGTCACCAACGGCATCACCCGCTTCGACGTGGAGTTCTTCACGTTCTCGATGCGCGGGGTGGTGGGTGAGGGCGGCGGCGCCTACCACGCCATCCTCGGCACGCTCATCATCACCGGGCTGGCGACGCTGATGTCGGTGCCGATCGGCCTGATGGCAGCGGTGTACCTGGTCGAGTACGCCGGCCGCGGACGGCTCGGGCGTGCCATCACCTTCTTCGTCGACGTGATGACCGGGATCCCCTCGATCGTCGCCGGCCTGTTCGCCTACGCGATGTTCGCCGTGTTCTTCGGGCCCGGCGTCCGGATGGGGATCGCCGGCGCCGTCGCGCTCACCGTGCTGATGATCCCCGTCGTCGTCCGCTCCACCGAGGAGATGCTCAAGCTGGTCCCCAACCGGCTGCGCGAGGCGTCCCTGGCGCTCGGCGTCCCGAAGTGGCGCACCGTCGTCAAGGTGGTGCTGCCCACCTCCGCCGCGGGGATCGCGACCGGGGTCACGCTGGCAGTCGCGCGGGTGATCGGCGAGACCGCGCCGCTGCTCATCACGGTGGGCATCACCACGGGCACGAACCTCAACCCGTTCGACGGCCGGATGGCGACGCTGCCGGTGTTCGCCTACTACTCCTACGTCTCCCCGGGGGTCCCCCGGGACCCCTACACCGACCGGGCCTGGACGGCGGCGCTCGTGCTCATCATCATCGTGATGGTGCTCAACCTCGCCGCCCGCCTGATCTCCCGGCTGTTCTCACCCAAGACCGGCCGCTGACCCCCACCACACCCCCGACGGACATCCCGACGGACATCTCGACGGACACGAGGCCGGCAGACCCCGGCACGACGACCCAGGCAGAGGACCCCATGGCCAAGCGCATCGACGCCACCGACCTGAGCATCTACTACGGCTCCTTCCTGGCCGTCGAGCAGGTCTCGATGACGATCGAGCCGAAGTCGGTGACCGCGCTGATCGGGCCGTCGGGCTGCGGCAAGTCGACGTTCCTGCGGTCGCTGAACCGGATGCACGAGGTGATCCCCGGCGCGTACGTCACCGGGAGCCTGCAGATGGACGGCAACGACCTGTACGGCTCCAGCGTCGACCCGGTGGCGGTCCGCCGGCAGGTCGGCATGGTCTTCCAGCAGCCCAACCCGTTCCCGACGATGTCGATCTACGAGAACGCCGCCGCCGGGCTCCGGCTGAACAACAAGCGGATGAAGAAGTCCGACCTGGACGACCTCGTCGAGCGCTCGCTGCGGGCGGCGAACCTGTGGCGCGAGGTCCACGACCGGCTGCACAAGCCCGGCTCCGGGCTCTCCGGCGGCCAGCAGCAGCGGCTGTGCATCGCCCGGGCGATCGCCGTCCAGCCCGAGGTGCTCCTGATGGACGAGCCGTGCTCCGCGCTCGACCCCATCTCAACGCTCGCGATCGAGGACCTGATCGAGGAGCTCAAGAACGAGTACACGATCGTGATCGTCACCCACAACATGCAGCAGGCGGCCCGGGTCAGCGACGTCACCGGGTTCTTCACGATCGAGGGCACCGGGATGCCCGGCAAGCTCATCGAGATGGACTCGACCCAGACGATCTTCTCCACCCCCTCGCAGAAGGCGACGGAGGACTACGTCTCCGGTCGTTTCGGCTGAGCCGAGGCTCCCGGACCAGGTCAGGCGTCGGCGGGGCGGCGCGGCACGTGCCCCCCGGGGGCCTCGGCGAGCATCCCGACGAGCCGGGCGACGTCGTCCAGCGCACCCGGCACGAGCCGGTGGTACTGCGCCCTGCCCGCCCTGGACGCGTCCACGAGCCCGGCGGCGCGCAGCGCGCGCAGGTGCCGCGAGACCACACCGGCGGAGGCGCCGAGCTCGGCCTGCAGGTGCCGCGTCGACAGCTGCTCGGCCGCGAGCAGCACGAGGATGCGCCACCGCTCCGGGTCCCCCAGCAACCGCAGAACCTCGTGGGTTCCGGTCGGGCGCGGACCCGCGACCGTTCGCGGCCGCTCGCTGCGGGGGTCCCTCGCGGGCACGTCCGCGTCGGGCCGCACGGGCGCACTCGCATCGACGCTCGTGGATGTGGGCACGTCACGATGAGACCACGACACCGGTGGCGACGTCACATCGCGCCGGTGTCTCGAACGTCACACCGCGTCGCCGCCACCGCCGGACGTCAGGCCGGGGCGAGGGCCGCCCGCAGCGCCTCGAGGGCCGCCACCTCGACCCGGTAGTACGTCCAGCGGCCGCGACGCTCGCCCCTGGCCAGCCCGACGGAGCACAGCGTGCGCAGGTGGTGGGTCACCGTCGGCTGGGTGAGCCCCAGCGGGGCGACGAGGTCGCACGTGCAGGCCTCGCCGCCGTCCGCGGCCAGCAGCAGCGACACCAGCCGCAGCCGCGCCGGATCCGCCAGCGCACGCAGCCGCGCCGCGAGCGCCGCCGCGTCCGCCTCGCCCAGCGGCGCCCCGGCCAGGGGCACGCAGCACGGCGTCGCGGGCGCGCAGCACGGCGTCGCGGGCGCGCAGCACGGCGTCGTCGGCACGGGACCAGGCTACGCCACGGATAGATGTCCGTCGATGCTTGACCGTCGCCGTGGCGGGGCGCACACTCGGGGACGTCGATACATCGACAGATGTCGATACATCGAGAGCCTGTCAGTACGTCGACGCCGAACTACACCTCTGAGACGGGAGAGCACCGTGGACAGCAGCGCCGGAACCAGCACGCGTCCCCAGCCGGGGACGGTCCCCTCCGACCCCGGGGAGCTGCGGGAGCAGGTGAGGCAGCGCTACGCCGCGGCGGCGGGCACCGCGAGCGACCCGGCCATCGGCGGCTGCGGCAGCGGCTGCGGGGACGGCTGCAGCTGCAGGGACGGCAGCGGCTGCGGGGACGGCTGCGGGGACCGCTGCGGGGACCGCTGCGGGGACCGCGCCACCGGGCAGGCCACCGCCCACGACGCGGTGTTCGGCGCTGCCCTGTACGCCGAGGCCGACCGGGCCGGCTCCCCACCGGGAGCGGCGGACGCCCTGTCCGACGCGCTGGGCGCGTCCCTGGGCGCGTCCCTGGGCTGCGGCGTGCCCACCGCCGTCGCCGACCTGCACCCCGGCGAGGTGGTGCTCGACCTCGGGTCCGGCGCCGGGGCGGACGTGCTCATCTCGGCCCGGCGCGTCGCCCCCGGCGGCCGCGTGATCGGCCTCGACATGACCGAGGAGATGCTCGACCTGGCCCGCCGGAACGCCGCGGCGGCCGGCGCCGACAACGTCACCTTCCTGCACGGCTACCTCGAGGACGTCCCCCTGCCGGATGCCTCGGTGGACGTGGTGATCTCCAACTGCGTGCTGAACCTGGCCGCCGACAAGGCGGTCGTGCTGCGCGAGGCGGCCCGGGTGCTGCGTCCCGGCGGACGGCTCGCGGTCACCGACGTGGTCGCCGGCCCCGGGATGGACCCGGCGACCAGGGCCGACATGCAGCAGTGGACCGGCTGCGTCGCCGGCGCTCTGACCGTGGCCGAGATGGAGCGTGCGCTGACCGATGCCGGCTTCGCCGAGGTCACGGTCACCGAGACCCACCGGGTCCACGCCCACGCCGCCTCGGCCGTGGTGCGCCCGCGGCGACCCTGACCTCGCCGGCGGCGTCAGGGCCCGGCCGGGTGTCACCGGGGGGCGTCGACGCCCAGCAACCGGTCGATCTCGGTCTGACTCAGCTCGCGCTGGCTCTCCGACGCCGCGACGACGAGCTCACCGTAGAGCTCGATCTCGGCAGCGAGGGCCTCGTCGCCGAGGCGTTCCCGCCGCGCGGAAGGATCAGCAGCCACATCGCACCTCTCCTCGACCCCCGAGAACTGCCCTTCGCCCACGGTAGTCGTGCCGCCCCGCGGCCATGCGCTGAACCCCGCATCCGGCGGGCGGCGTGCTCCGGCGTGCTCCCCACCCTCACCCCGACCCGGCGCCGGCGACGTCCGCCGACGGCGGCACGACCGTGCGCTCGATCGTGACCGACGTCAGTCCGAGGCCGCCGACGGTCACCTGGTCGAAGGCGATGAGCTCGCCGTCGCGGGGGCCGCCCGACGCGAAGCGCAGCAGGGTGGCCGACATGGCGAGCGGGGCGCCCTGCTCGAGGCGGGTCAGTCCAGCGGCGGTCAGGCCCGCGCCGCCGGTCGTCCCCTCCACCATCACGCGGGTGCCGCTGTCGGGGTCGGTGCGCACGACGCGGTGGTGGTAGTGGCCGGCGAGCACCAGCGGCACGGTCCCGAAGAGGGCGTCGAGGTTCGACGGGTCGTGGATCAGCGCGACGTCCACCGGGTCGGCCGGGTCGGCCGGGTCGGCCCGGTCGTGGGCGGAGACCGTGTCGGCGAGGCTCCCGGCCGCTGCGCCGACGACGGCGCGCTGGTCCTCGTCGTCGGTCTCCCCCTCGCCCGGCGTGAACCGGGGGTCCCCGATCCCCGCGACGACGAGGCCGGCGACCTCGGCCACCTCGTCCTCGAGCACGACCGCGTTCGGCAGTGCCGCCAGCGCGGTCGCGGTGCCGGCCGAGTCGTGGTTGCCGCGGACGAAGACGTACGGCACCCCCAGGGCCCCGATCGGCGCCAGCGTCCCCGACTCCGGGGCGGAGCCCCACGTGGTGACGTCCCCGGTGTCGACGACGGCGTCCACCCCGAACTGCTCGACGAGGTCGGCGACGACGTCGATGCCGAGCGGGTTGAGGTGCAGGTCCGAGACGTGCAGCACGGTCGTGGTCTGCTGCGAGTCCGGCAGCGCCGGCAGGTCCCCCGCGACCGCGTAGAGCGCGGTGACGCTGCGGACGAGGTCCGACAGGCCGCTGCGATAGGACTCCAGCCGCTGCGCGACGTCGCGGCCGGCGCCGGCCAGGTACGGGGCCCGCGAGAGCAACCCGTCGAAGCGGGGCTGCTGCAGCGCTGTGGGGTCCGCGGTGCGCACGACGCCCGCCGCGAGCACGAGCAGCACGACGAGAGTGCCGGCGCCGGCGGCCGCCGTCGGCCGCGGCCGGCGGTAGACCAGCAGCACGCCGGCAGCGGCTCCCAGCGTCGTCGTGAGGGCGACCGACGCCGCCGCCCGGACCACGGCGTCCTCCAGCACCCTCGGCGCGGTGACCTGGAGCCCGAGCAGGCCCTGCGGGGAGTCGAGCAGTGCAGCGGCGGCGTCCACGTCGACCGACGTGATCCGCCCCCGCACGACCAGCGGTGCGTCGTGGCTGTCGAAGCTCACGGTCCCCACCGGGGGCAGGTCGACGACCGTCCCGGGATCGAGCCCGGGGGTGAGCGAGACCTGCACCTCCAGCGGACCCACGTACGTCGCCGCGGGCGGCGCGAGCGCCCACCCGAGGCCGCCGCCGACGAGCGCGACCCCGGCGACACCGAGCGCGGAGGGGGCCCGGCGCGCGGCGCGGCGCAGACGCCGGCGCCACGCTCCGCTCCACCTCATCCCGGCGATCGTGCCACTGCGCCCGGCACGGCCGGCGGGCGCGGGGCCGCTCGGCTCGACCCACCCGTCACGGCACCCGGGCACCGGTGGGGTGGTGCCCCCCGGACCGACACCCGGACTGCAGAAGGGGGGAGTCCGCAGCCCGGGCGCCGGGTTCGTGGGCCGCTCCGGTGGGGGGACCGGGCGGCCGGGTGCAAGCTCCGGCAACACCGCTCTCGCGAGCGGCGCCGGTCCGGTGCACGGGCCCAGCATGACACTCCCCGATGTCACGGCACCAGCGGATCCCGGAATCGGGGACGACGTCGGGCCGGCCGCGCGTAGCCTCTCACGGTGCGTGCCCAAACCCGTACGAAGCGCTCCCCGGCGGGCCTGCGGGTCGCGGCCCCCGCTGCGGGCCGGGCGGGCTGTGCCAGGCTGGCGGCAGGCGGGACGGCGCGAGGACCGGGAGGTGCGGTGGACCCCCTGGCTGCGTTGCGACGCACCGCGTTCCTGCTCGAACGGTCCCGGGCGCCCACGTACCGGGTGCGGGCCTTCCGCTCCGCCGCGGCGACCCTGGCACGGATCGGGCCCGCCGAGGTCAAGACCCGCGTCCGCGCCCGCACCCTCACCGACCTCGACGGCATCGGAGCGACGACGTCCGCGCTGGTGACGCAGGCGGCCGGCGGCGCCGTCCCGGACTACCTCGCGCGGCTCGAGGCCGAGGCCGGGTCCCTGGTGGACCCCCTGCCCGCCGACGCCCGGGCACTGCTGGCCGAGCTCCGCGGCGACCTGCACAGCCACTCCGACTGGAGCGACGGCGGCAGCCCGCTGGAGGAGATGGCCGTCACCGCCGCCGAGCTGGGCCACGAGTACCTGGCGCTGACTGACCACTCGCCCCGCCTGAAGGTCGCGCGGGGCCTGTCGGCGCAGCGCCTGGAGCGTCAGCTGGACGTCGTCGCCACCCTGGCGGACCGGCTGCTGCCGTTCCGGCTGCTCACCGGCATCGAGGTGGACATCAACGAGGACGGCAGCCTCGACCAGACCGACGAGCTGCTGCGGCGCGTCGACGTCGTCGTCGCGTCGGTCCACTCCAAGCTGCGCTCCGAGCGGGGCGCCATGACGCGGCGGATGCTGCGCGCGGTGCAGAACCCTCGCACCGACGTCCTGGGCCACTGCACGGGCCGGCTCGTCACCGGCGGTCGCGGCACCCGTCCGGAGAGCGAGTTCGACGCGGCCGCGGTCTTCGCCGCCTGCGCCGCGAACGGGGTCGCCGTCGAGGTGAACAGCCGCCCCGAGCGCCTGGACCCACCCCGGCGGCTGCTGCGGCAGGCCGTCGAGGCGGGGTGCCTGCTGAGCGTCGACACCGACGCGCACGCACCGGGCCAGCTCGACTGGCGGGTGCTGGGCGCCGTCCGTGCGTCCGAGTGCGGGGTCGCCGTCGAGCGGGTCGTCACGACGTGGCCGGTGGACGACCTGCTGGCGTGGACGGCGCGGCACGACTGACGCGGCCGGCCGCGACCGCGCAACCGCCGGGGACGTCGGGTCAGACCCTGTCCCACCCGCCCCAGCGGACCCCCGGGGCGCGGCTGGTCCACGAGCGCACCACCTCCGGTAGCGCCTCCGCGGCGACCGGCCGGCCGAACCACCAGCCCTGCGCCTGGTCGCAGCCGGCGTCGCGCAGCTGCTGGGCCTGGCGCTCGGTCTCGACGCCCTCGGCGATCACCGTGAGCCCGTGGGCGTGGCCGAGCTCGATGACGGTGGAGACCACCGACTCCGCGCGCGGACCGTCCCCGAGGTGGGCGACGAAGCGCCGGTCGATCTTGAGGAACTGCAGGTCCAGCGTGGGCAGGTAGGCCATCGACGACCAGCCGGTGCCGAAGTCGTCGATGCCGACGCGCACGCCCGCCGCGCGGAGCCGGCGCAGCGGGCCGTCCTCGGCCTCACCCGCCCCCCGGCCGTCCCCCACCACCGGGTCCAGCAGCGAGTGCTCGGTCATCTCCACCCGCAGCCGGGCGGGGGGCAGCCCCGCCGCGGCCAGGGCGCACGTCACCGTCTCGACGATCCCCGGGTCGGCCAGGGTGCGCGGCGACAGGTTCACCGCCACCTCCAGGCCGGCCACCTCGTCGGGGGCAGCGGCCGGGTCCTGCCCCCAGCCCGCCACCAGCGCCACCGCCCGGCGCAGCACCCACGCGTCGAGCCGCACCACCAGCCCGGTCTGCTCCGCCGCCTCCACGAACAGGGCGGGCGACAGCGGACCCAGCTCGGGGTCCACCACCCGGGCCAGGGCCTCGACGCCGACGACCCGTCCGGTCCGCAACGACACCACCGGCTGGTACACGACCCGCAGCCGCTCGGCGTCCAGCGCCGAGCGCAGCGACTCCTCGGTGCGGGCACGGGTCGCGGCCGCGGCACCCATGGCCGCGTCGAACGCCGCCCACCGGTTGCCACCGCCGACCTTGGCCCGGTGCAGCGCCAGGTCCGCCTCGCGCGAGATCTCGCCGGGGTCCCGGTCCCCCTCGCCGGCCCCGCCCGGCGACCACGTCACCCCGACGGAGGCCGTGCACACCGTGCCGTCGGGCACCCCGTGGGACCGGTACGGCTCCCTGAAGGCGACGACGAGGCGGTCGGCGAGGGCGGTCAGCGCGCCCCGGTCCGGGGCGGACGGCACGAGCACCGCGAACTCGTCCCCACCGACCCGCACGACGGTGCTGCCTGCGGGGCAGGTGGTGATGATCCGGCTTGCCGCAGCCGTCAGCACGCGGTCGCCGGTCTCACGCCCGAGGGCCTCGTTCACGAGCCGGAAGCGGTCGAGCTCGACCACGAGCAGACCGGGACCGGCGTCGTCGCCGACGTCCACCAGCGTGTCGGCGAGGCGCTCGTCGAGCAGGGCGCGGCTCGGCAGCCCGGTGACCGGGTCCGCCAGGGTGGGGTCCTCCACCTCCCCCGCGTCCAGGGTCGCCCCCACCACGCGGACGGGGGCACCGGTGGCGTCGACCTCCACCTCCGACCACGCCAGCAGGCGCCGGACCCGGCCGGTGAGGTCGATGATGCGGAAGCGCTCGCGGTACCCCCGCCGACTGCCGAGGGACTCCTCGCGCAAGGCGGTGGCCCGGTCCCGGTCGGCGGGGTGCAGCAGCGCCGTCCAGGCCTCGATGGTCGGCTCGATCTCCCCGGGCCGGGCGCCCGCGATCCGGAACATCTGCTCGGACCAGACCAGCGCGCCCGTGGCGAGGTCCCACTCCCAGGTCCCGGCACCGGACACCGCGCTGGCCGCCTCCAGGCGCCGCAGGCTCTCGGCGAGCACGCCCTGCATGGACTGCCGGTCGCGGCGGGCGAACGCCGCGGCCACGGCGCCGCCGGCCAGCGCGGCGAGAAGGACGACGGCGTTAGCGTCCACCTCGTCGAACCGGTCCGGCTCCGGCGCCGTCACGACCAGCAGGCCCAGCGTCTCGTCGGCATGGCGGATCGGCGCGATCGCGCTGGAGCGCACCCCGTAGCGCCGGTTGGCGACGGGGTCGGTGCGCGGGTCCGTCTCACCGTCCCGACAGACCGCCACCGTGCCGGTCGCGAGCACGTGCCCTGCCAGGCTGCCCTCGACCGGGAGCCGGTCGCCCTCGGACATGAGGGCGCTCGTCCCGCCGACCGCCCGCGCCACGACCTCGTGGCCGTCGACGAGCCCCACCACGGACCGCTCGTCGAACATCGCCGCGGCCTCGTCGGCCACGGTCCGCAGCGTCTCGTCGAGCCCGCCACGGACGGCGGCGAGGCGCTCCTGCGCGGCGACGAGCCGCGCCAGGATGCCCCGCTGGTCCGCCGCCACGTGCCCACCGTCCCACCTGGCGGTCCGGCTGCGGCACCGTCCCCACTCGGACGGGCCAGCGCGTCGGCGCGACCCTCCTGCCGCGCGACCACGGCCGGCGGGGCGCGGGTCGCGACGTCGAGTCACCTTGCGTGACCACCTGCCCCGCCCAGGCCTGGGCGGGGCAGGAGAAATCCCACCATCCGGGACAGCGGTGTGCTCGGAGCGTCACGATCCGGACTCAGTCGTCCACGAGACAGACGACGTCGGCGGCGGTTCGGTCTAGAGTCAACGCGGCAGACCGACGCCTGACCACCCGATGACCGGTCGTTGGCGCGTCGCCGCACATCGCCTGCCGCGGCCCGTCGCGGGCCGACGCCACGGCCGTGAACCGGTCACGAGAAGGAGGTGCAGCGAGTGGACCTGCTGGGTTTCATCACCGCCCGCCAGGACGAGATCGTCTTCCTGTTCATCCAGCACGCGCAGCTCGTGCTGCTCTCGATCACCATCGCGACCGTGATCGCCCTGACGCTCGCGCTGCTCGTCGAGAGCTCGCCGATCGCCCGCGAGATCACGGTCTCCCTCGCGGCGGCCGGCCTCACGGTCCCCTCGATCGCGCTGTTCCTGCTGCTGGTGCCGCTGTTCGGGTTCGGCCTGGTCCCGTCGGTGGTCGGCCTGACCCTGTACGCGATCTACCCGATCCTGCTGAACACCCTCACCGGATTCGGCACGGTGCCGCCGGCGGTGATCGAGGCGGCGACCGGCGTGGGGATGCCGTCCCGCAGGCGGCTCGCGCTGGTGAGGCTGCCGATGGCCTGGCCGGTGATCCTCGCCGGCGTGCGGACCGCGAGCGCGCTGCTGTGCGGCATCGCGGCCGTGGCCACCTACGTGCAGGGGCCCGGTTTCGGGTCCTACATCTTCACCGGCCTGTCCCGGACGGGGGCGGCCAACGCCCTGGAGCAGCTGCTCACCGGCATCATCGGCATCGTCGTCGTCGCCGCCACGCTGGAGCTCATCTACGCCGTCATCGCACGGCTCACGATCTCGAGGGGTATCCGTGCCTGATCAGACCACCACGACCAGTACCGCCGCCCATCCCGGCGCCAGCGGGGACCCCGGTACCGGCGCCGACGCCATGATCCGGCTCGAGGGCCTGACGAAGTCGTTCCCCGGGCAGGCGGTCCCGGCCGTCGACCACCTCGACCTATCGGTCCCCGCCGGCGAGATCGTCATGCTCATCGGCCCGTCCGGGTGCGGCAAGACGACCACCCTGAAGATGATGAACCGGCTGATCGAGCCGACGAGCGGCCGGATCTTCCTCGACGGCACCGACGTCACCGACGTCGACGCCGACGAGCTGCGACGCAAGATCGGCTACGTGATCCAGCAGATCGGGCTGTTCCCCCACTACACGATCGGCCAGAACATCGCCGTCGTGCCGAAGATGCTGGGCTGGGACAAGAAGCGGATCAGAAGTCGGGTCGACGAGTTGCTCGCCCTCGTGGGCCTGGAGCCGAAGCAGTACCGGGACCGGCACCCCAAGCAGCTCTCCGGTGGCCAGCAGCAGCGCGTCGGGGTGGCCCGCGGACTCGCTGCCGACCCCTCCGTGATGCTCATGGACGAGCCGTTCGGCGCCATCGACCCGGTCACCCGCGACCGCCTCCAGGACGAGTTCATGGGGCTGCAGGAGCAGCTGCGCAAGACGATCTGCTTCGTCACGCACGACCTGACCGAGGCCGTGAAGCTCGGCGACCGGATCGCCGTGTTCGGCGAGGCTGCCCGGCTGGCCCAGTACGACGTGCCGGCGGCCGTGCTCGCCACGCCGGCGGACGACTTCGTCGCGGAGTTCGTCGGCGGCGGCGCCGCCGTACGGCGGATGGCGCTGGTGCGTCTCGCCGAGCTGCCGCTGCGCGAGGTCGCGACCGGGCCGTCGGACTCGACCGGACTGGTCGCCGACGTCGACGGTGACGGCGCCCCGCGGGCGTGGCGGCAGGTGCCGCACACCAAGGCCGGTGTCCGCATGGTCGCCGTGCGCCGCGACGCGACGCTGCACGACGCGATGGACGAGATGCTGCAGCACCGCACGCCCGTGGTCGCCGTCACCGACTCGCAGGGCCGCCTCAGCGGTGCCGTGCTCTGGGAGGACCTCGTGGGCGGGCTGCACGTCGCGGAGGACGAGTCCTCGTGAGCGCCGTCACCGAGACCACCGGCGCGGACGTCGGCTCGCAGGTCCCCGGTCGCAGCGGGATCGAGCGGACCCGCTCGATCGTGCGGTACTCGATCG
>JBBRBF010000032.1:0-33185 GCA_038206105.1 Actinomycetales bacterium
ACCTTCTGATCCGTAGTCAGATGCTCTATCCGTTGAGCTACGGGCGCTCGGACTCCCGCCGCGCGGCGTCCGGCGTACGAGGGTAGCCCAGCGACGCCACAGCTGCCCCACCCGGCCCCGGGGTCACGCTCGCAGCTCGCCGCAGCATTCGCGGCGCCCGGCGGGCCACCCGCGGTCGCCGCGACTAACCTGACTCCGGGCCGTCACGCTGCGCGGCTCGACCGTCACGCTAGGGGGATCCGCTCGGTGCTTCACGCGACCCGATGGACCGTGGGCCTGGTCCCCGTGCTCCTGCTCGTGGCGTGCACGGCGGGGTCGGCCGTGCCGACCGATCAGGAGACCGACGACGCCGGAGGCCGGTCGGGTTTCGCGGTCGTGGCGCCGGACGACCTCACCGTGCTGGCCGCGGGCTCGCCGGAGGAGCTCGCGCTGCGCACGAGCGAGACGCTGTTCGCCTCCGCCCCTGCCGTGGTCGTCGTCGGTCCCACGTCCGCCGACCGGCAGCGCGCGATGGATCTGGCCGCAGAGCTCGGGGCCCCGCTCGTCCCGGCGCCGCCCGCCTCGCCCGACCCCGCGCCGACAAGCGACGAAACCAGCGACACCAGTGGCACCGCCGCGAGCGCCGCGGCCGCCGAGGTGGAGCGCCTCGGTGCGACCGCAGCCGTCGCCATCGGACCTGACGCCGCTGCCTGGGCCCGGTCCCTCCACGAGGTCGAGGTGGTCGACGCCGCGCCGGGTGCAGGCGCGGACGCGCTCGCTGCCGACCTCAGCGAGGCCCTCGGAGCCCCTTACGACGAGCTGCGCGCCGAGCCGGTCACCGCAGTCGCCCTCGTCGACCGGCAGACCGGCGACGCGGCGCTGGCGACGGCGACCGCGCAGGCCGCCGGGGCGACCGTCGCGGGAGCCCCCGGTGGTGACCCGCGCGCCGACCCCGACACCGTCCGCACGCTGGGGGAGCACCCCGAGGCGCCGGTCGTCGTCCTCGGGTCCGGGATCGCCGCGGACCGGCTGGCGCCCCTGCTGGCGGCCGCCCGCACCGGCACGCAGCTGCCCGGTGGCGGGCAGGTGGTCTTCCCGGGGCGCCGTCTGGTCGCGCTGTACGGGACCCCCGGCGCCGCGTCCCTCGGCGTGCTCGGCGAGCAGGGCGTCGAGGCGTCGGTGCGGCGGGCCCGGCAGGTCGCCGGGGAGTACCAGGACCTCACCGAGGCTCCCGTCGTCCCCACCTTCGAGATCATCGCGACCGTCGCCACCGCGGCGGCGGGCGCGGACGGCGACTACTCCCGCGAGATCGACCCGGAGACGCTCCGCCCATGGGTCGACGCCGCCCGCGAGGCGGGCATGTTCGTGCTGCTCGACCTGCAGCCCGGCCGCAGCGACGTGCTCAGCCAGGCCCGCCGCTACGAGGACCTGCTCCGCGAGCCACACGTCGGCCTCGCCCTCGACCCCGAGTGGCGCCTCGGGCCCGGCGAGCGCCACCTCGAGCAGATCGGCTCGCTGGAGTCGACCGAGGTGGAGGCCGTCGCCGACTGGCTCGCCGGCGTCGTCCGGGAGCACCGGCTGCCCCAGAAGGTGCTCGTGCTGCACCAGTTCCGGCTCGCGATGCTGCCCGGGCGCGACACCCTCGACCCCGGCCGCGACGAGCTCGCCGTCGTCGTGCACGCCGACGGCAACGGCGTGCCGGAGGAGAAGCTGGCGACCTGGGACGCCCTGCGGGCGGGGGCCCCGGCGGGGTTCTGGTGGGGCTGGAAGAACTTCTACGACGAGGACTCCCCGACGTTCACGCCACGTGAGACGTACGACCTCGACCCGAGGCCGGTGCTCGTCTCCTACCAGTGACCGTCGGACACGGAAAGCCGCCGTGTGTGAGCGACCTCACCCGCCCGCACTCGGACGGCGCATTTCCACCCAGCGGAGGTCGGGCTACGGTGGGCGGAACCGGCGCGACGACGCGCACGGCGCTGGTCGCGCGTGCCGGGCACCACGGGAGGGACCCGTGCCGGCGGCCCTGGGCCGCCGGACGCGACGACGCGGTCGACGGCGACCGCGCGAAGGGACAGGCCCCATGACGTCCACCACGGACAGCCCCCGGACCGAGCTCGCGCTCGAGCACGCGCCGACCACCCACGCCGAGCTGCTGCGCTGGGTCGGTGAGGTCGCCGAGCTCACCACGCCGGACGCGGTCCGCTGGTGCGACGGCTCCGAGCAGGAGTGGACGGCACTGACCGACGCCCTCGTCGCCACCGGCACGCTCACCCGGCTGAGCGCGAAGCCGAACTCCTTCCACGCCGCGTCCGACCCCGACGACGTCGCCCGCGTCGAGGACCGCACCTTCATCTGCTCCGTCGACGAGGCCGACGCCGGTCCGACGAACCACTGGGTCGCCCCCGGTGAGATGAAGCGCACGATGACCTCCCTGTACCGGGGCGCGATGCGCGGGCGCACGATGTACGTCGTCCCGTTCGTGATGGGCCACCTCGACGCCGAGAGCCCCAAGTTCGGCGTCGAGATCACCGACTCTGCCTACGTGGTCGCGTCGATGCGGATCATGTCCCGGATGGGCGCGCCGGTGCTGCGGCGGATGGAGGAGACCGGCAACGACTTCGTGCACTGCCTGCACTCGGTCGGCTCACCGCTGGCCCCCGGCGAGCAGGACGTCGCGTGGCCGTGCAGCGAGACGAAGTACATCACCCACTTCCCCGAGGAGCGGACGATCTGGAGCTTCGGCTCCGGCTACGGCGGCAACGCCCTGCTCGGCAAGAAGTGCTACGCGCTGCGGATCGCATCGGCGATGGCCCGCGACGAGGGCTGGCTCGCCGAGCACATGCTCATCCTCAAGCTCACCAGCCCCGCCGGCCAGGTGCACTACGTCGCCGGGGCGTTCCCCAGCGCCTGCGGCAAGACGAACCTGGCGATGCTCGAGCCGACCATCGAGGGCTGGACCGTGCAGACCCTCGGCGACGACATCGCGTGGATGCGGTTCGGTGACGACGGCCGGCTCTACGCGGTCAACCCCGAGTACGGCCTGTTCGGCGTCGCGCCCGGCACCGGGTGGCAGACCAACCCCAACGCGATGCGCACCATCGCCCGCGGCAACTCCCTGTTCACCAACGTCGCCCTGACCGACGACGGCGACATCTGGTGGGAGGGCATGACCGAGGAGCCGCCCGCCCACCTGACGGACTGGAAGGGTCGGGATTGGACGCCGGACTCCGACGAGCCGTCCGCGCACCCGAACTCGCGGTTCTGCACTCCCATCGCGCAGTGCCCGATCATCGCGCCGGAGTACGAGGACCCTGCCGGCGTCCCGATCTCCGCGATCCTGTTCGGCGGCCGGCGCAAGACGACGGTGCCGCTGGTCACCGAGTCGCGCGACTGGGTGCACGGCGTCTTCATGGGCGCCACGCTCTCGTCGGAGACGACGGCCGCGGCCAAGGGCGAGGTCGGCGTCGTACGCCGCGACCCGATGGCGATGCTCCCGTTCATCGGCTACAACGCCGGCGACTACCTGCAGCACTGGATCGACGTCGGCAAGGACGCCGACGCCGCCAAGCTGCCGCGGATCTTCTACGTCAACTGGTTCCGGCGGGACTCCGGCGGCGGCTTCGCCTGGCCCGGTTTCGGGGAGAACGGCCGCGTGCTGAAGTGGGTCGTGGAGCGGCTGGAGGGCGACGCCGCGGCTGAGGAGACGGCCGTGGGCCTGGTCCCGACACCGGACTCGCTGGATGTCAGCGGGCTCGACCTGGACGCCGACGCCCTCGCGACGTGCCTGCGGGTCGACCCCGAGGAGTGGAAGGACGAGATCCCGCAGATCACCGAGTGGTTCGAGAGGTTCGGCGACCACCTCCCGGCGATGCTGTGGACCGAGCTGGACGCGCTGAAGGCCCGCCTGGGCGTCGACTGACCCACCGGACCGGACGCTGCCGGACCGGACGACGGCCCCCTCCCCGCGCTGGCGGGGAAGGGGCCGTCGGTGTCTCGGGGCGGAGGCGGCGGGATTTGAACCCGCGATGGGGGATTATCCCCAAACCCGCTTAGCAGGCGGGCGCCATAAACCGGACTAGGCGACGCCTCCAGGTGGTCGGCACAGCGTAGCCGTCGGGCTCGCGGGGCAGCAAAGAGACCGCCGCCCCCAGCCCGGCCGGCAGGAGCGGTCGCCCGGGTCCGGGACCCGTGCGGCGCCGCTAGATGGTGAAATGGGCTCGGCGCCGGTCGCGGGGGCAGTCCGACGCCCGCACGAGACACTCAGCAGAGGCGCGAAGCACGACCACGTCACCCGCCGCTCCGTACACCGAGGAGGTCGTCCGCTGGCTCAGCCGACCCCCTCCGGCGCCGGACGCGGCCGTGCCCCCCGGCACCGTCCGCGCCACGCCAGCAAGACCGACGACCGCTTCGGCACCCTCCTCGGCTGGACCGCGGCCGGCGCCGCGGTCCCTGGCCTGGGCTTCCTGGGTGCCGGCCGCCGCCGGACCGCCGCCGTGCTGCTCGGGCTCGTCGCTGCCGGCGTGGTCGTCGCGGTCGCGGTCGTGGCGCTGGCCGGCCCGGTCCGCGTGGCGCGGTGGGTAGCAACCCGCCCGGACGCGCTGCTCGTCGCCGCCGTCGGTGCCGTGCTCCTCGGCGTCGCCTGGTGCGCCGTCATCGTCGCGGGCCACCTGGCGCTGCGACGCGGACGCCGGCTCGGCGAGGGGCAGCGCGTCGTCTCGGCGGTTCTCGTCGCCGTGCTGCTCGTGCTCGTGGCGCTGCCCACGGTCACCGTGGTCCGCTACGCGATGGCCGCCCGCTCGGCGGTGCTGACGGTGTTCGGCGACGGCAGCATCCCCCGGGAGGGCGGGCTGTCCGGACCCGACGTCAGCGCCCCGGACCCGTGGGCCGGCACGCCGCGGATCAACGTGCTGCTGCTCGGCTCCGACGCGGGCTCCGGGCGGATCGGTACCCGTCCCGACACCATCGTCGTCGCGAGCATCGACACGCAGAGCGGCGACTCGGTGCTGCTGAGCCTGCCGCGCAACCTGGAGAAGGCCCCGTTCCCCCCCGGCAGCGTGGGAGCCGAGCAGTACCCCGACGGCTTCGACTGCCCCGACGACGAGTGCCTGCTCAACGCGGTGTGGACGTGGGGGCAGGAGAACCCGCAGGCGTACCCGGAGGCCGACGAGCCCGGGCTCGCCGCGACCCGGGAGGTGGTCGGGGAGACCCTCGGCCTGCAGATCGACTACTACGCGCTGGTGAACCTGCAGGGCTTCCAGGACGTCGTCAACGCCCTGAACGGCGTCGAGATCGACGTCGAGCGCAGGTTGCCGATCGGCGGGGGCACCAGCCAGATCAGCGGGTACGTCGAGCCGGGGCGCCGGGTGCTGTCGGGCTACGAGGCGCTCTGGTACGCCCGGTCGCGCGCCGACTCCAGCGACTACGAGCGGATGCGCCGGCAGCGGTGCGTGATCGCCGCGGTCGTCGACCAGGCCGACCCCGCACGCCTCGCCCTCGCGTTCCCCGACCTCGCCGCCAGCGCGGAGCGGAACGTCGAGACCGACATCACCCGCGCCGAGCTCGACGCCTTCGTCGAGCTCGGGCTGCGCGTGAAGGACGGCACGCTGCGGTCGCTGCCGTTCACCAACGACGTCATCAACAGCCGCACCCCGGACTTCGCCGCCATCCGCGCGCTGGTGCAGGACGCCCTCGCACCGCCCCCGCCGGAGCCCGCCGCGGGCGGGTCCGCCGGGACGCCGGCGCCGACCGGGGCCGCCACCGCCACGGGCCCGGACGACGTCCCGGACGCCCAGCAGACCGAGACGATCGACCCGCAGCGGGCGGTCGACGTCGACCGGGTCTGCGGCTGAGGTCCCTCAGCCCACCGTCGTGACGTCGAGCTCGCCCTCGGCGTAGCGCGCCCGGATCCGCTTCTTGTCGAACTTGCCGACGCTGGTCTTGGGCACCTCGTCGACGAAGGCCCAGCGCTCCGGGAGCTGCCAGCGGGCGACCTTGTCGCCGAGGAACTCCCGTAGCTCGTCGGCGCCGACCTGTTGGCCCTCGACGAGGACGACAGTCGCGAGCGGCCGCTCCCCCCACTGGTCGTCCGGGACCCCCACGACACTGGCCTCGGACACCCCCGGATGGGCCATCAGCGCGTTCTCCAGCTCCACCGACGAGATCCACTCGCCGCCGGACTTGATCACGTCCTTCGAACGGTCCGTCAGGCGCAGGAACCCGTCGGGGGTCAACGAGCCGACGTCCCCGGTCCGCAGCCAGCCGTCGTCGAACTTGTCGAGCATGTCCGCGGCGGGCTCCTCCCCGGGCGCGGTGTAGTACGAGTCGGTGATCCAGGGGCCGCGCACCTCGAGCTCGCCGACGCCCTCGCCGTCCCAGCCCACCTCCTCGCCCGCGGGCCCCACCAGGCGCGCCTGCACCATGGGGGAAAGCCGCCCCTGGGTCTCCTTGTAGCGCCAGGTCTCGTCCTCGCCGAGGCCGGCCGGCGGCACCGCGACGGTGCCCAGTGGCGACATCTCCGTCATCCCCCAGGCGTGCACGACGTTGATGCCGTGCCGCTCGGCGAAGCCGCGCATCAGGGACGGCGGGCACGCGGACCCCCCGATCAGCACGTCGTGCACCCGGGACGTGTCGACCGGCTCCCCGGCCTCGGCGCGCTCGTCGAGGTGGCGCAGCAGGTCGGTCCAGATCGTCGGGACGGCGGCCCCGGTGGTGACCGCCTCCTGCTCGATCATCGCCGCCAGCGGCTCGGCCTGCAGGAACCGGTCGGGCATCACGACCGACGCCCCGGTGAGCATGCACGCGTACGGCAGGCCCCACGCGTTGGCGTGGAACAGCGGGACGACGGCCAGCACGCGGTCGCCCTGCTGCAGCCCCAGCGCGCTCGTCATCGCCAGCTGCATCGAGTGCAGCACGTTCGACCGGTGGGAGTAGACGACGCCCTTCGGGTTGCCGGTGGTGCCGGACGTGTAGCACATCGCCGCGCCGGTGTTCTCGTCCAGCTCCGGCCAGTCGAAGACGGACTCCTCGGCGTCGAGCAGCTCGCGGTAGTCGTGCACGGAGCATCGACCCTCCGCGGTCAGGGCCTCCCGGACGTCGTCCGGCACCGGCCCGTTCACGACCACGTGCTCGATCGTCCTCAGGTGCGCGAGCAGCTTCGAGAACGGCGCGGCGAGGGAGTTGTCGACGACGACGACGGTGTCGTTCGCGTGCGTGGCGACGTAGACGAGCTGCTCGGGGAACAGCCGGATGTTCAGGGCGTGCAGCACCGCTCCCATCGCCGGCACGGTGAGGTACAGCTCGAAGTGCTCGGTGTTGTTCCACATGAACGTCGCGACCCGCTGGTCGCCGTCCACGCCGAGGCGCCGCAGCGCGTTCGCCAGGCGCCGGCAGTCCGCGCCCACCTCCGCGTAGGTGCTCCGGCGCGCACCTTCGGCCGTCCACGTCACCACCTCCGACGCGCCGTGCAGCGTCGTGCCGTGCTGCAGGAGCGACGAGATCAGCAGGGGGGTGGACTGCATCGTGCTGCGCACCGGTGGGCTCCTTTGCCTGGGCGGTGGCGGTCGGACCCGCCGTCGCCAGCCTGCCCCACGCGGCGCCTCCGCGGGAGGCCTCTGGCAGCATCGGCCCCGTGACACGGGGCGGACGAGCACTGCGCTGGGGAGCCGGAGCGGTGGCGGTCGTCGTCGCGCTCGCGGTCGTCGTGTACCTCGTCGTGGCACGGACCGGCAGCCGCGAGGGCGCCCGGGACGACGCCGCCCGCATCGCCGCGGAGAAGACCGCCGCGGCCTGGCAGGCCGGCGACCTCGGCGGCGCACCGGTCGCGGACACCGGCGCCGTTCAGTCCGCGTACGCAGAGACCGTCGCGGGCCTCGGCGACGTCACCCCGGACCGGGTCGAGGTCACCGACGTCGAGCGCGACGAGGCGACCGCCACGGCGAGCCTCGACGTGAGCTGGCCGCTGCCCGGTGGCGAGCACTGGGACTACACCACCGAGCTGCCGCTCACCGGTGACCTCGCGACCGCCGAGGCAGGCACCTGGACGGCGCAGCTCGACGCGACGGTGGTGCACCCCGACCTGGAGCCGGGCGACGGCGTCGAGGCCGTGCGCACCCGCGGCGAGCGCGGCGACGTCCTCGGCCGGGACGGCAGGCCCCTGGTGACCGGGCGGCCGGTCGTCGAGGTCGGGGTGCGGCCGTCGGCTGCCGGCGACGCCGACGCGCTCGCGGCCGACCTCGCCGACGTCCTCGACATCGGCGCCGGCGACCTCGCCGCCAGGGTGGGCGCCGCTGCGCCCGACGCATTCGTCCCGGTGATCACGCTGCGGCGCGGGGACTTCGAGCCCGTCGCCGCCCGGCTGCGCGCGCTGCAGGGCGTCGTGCTGCGCGAGTCGACCCTGCCGTTGGCACCCACCCGCGAGTTCGCGCGCTCGCTGCTGGGGTCGGTCGGCGAGGTGGACGCCGAGGCGGTCGACGCCTCCGACGGCCGCCTCGTGGCGGGCGACAGCGCCGGCACGTCGGGGCTGCAGGAGCAGTACGACGAGCGCCTCGCCGGCGCGGCCGGTCTCACGGTGCGCACCGTGCCGGCTGCCGACTCCGGCCGCGAGGCGCAGGACCTGTTCACCGTCGAGCCCACCGACGGGCAGGACGTCGCGACGTCGCTCGACGTCGCGACCCAGCGCGCCGCGGACGCGGCGCTGGCGGGCTCGGATGCGGGCAACGGGAACGCCTCGCTGGTGGCGGTGTCCGTCTCCACCGGTGACGTGCTGGCGGTCGCGAACACCCCCGCGGGCGGCTCGAACCTGGCGCTGACGGGGCAGTACCCGCCCGGGTCGACGTTCAAGGCGGTCAGCACCCTGGCGCTGCTGGGCACCGGGCTGACACCCCAGCAGCAGGTGCCGTGCCCCGAGACCGCCACCGTGGACGGCCGCTCGTACGGCAACGCCGGCGGGTTCGTGCTCGGCGACGTGCCGTTCCGGCAGGACTTCGCGCAGTCGTGCAACACGGCCTTCGTGGGGTTGTCGACACGCCTGGCGGCCGGCGACCTGCGGTCGGCCGCGGCGTCGGTGGGCCTCGGCGGCGACTGGACGGTCGGCGTCCCAGCGTTCACCGGGGACGTGCCGGTGGCGGAGTCGGACGTCGAGCGGGCGTCGGCGACGATCGGGCAGGGGCGTGTGCTGGCGAGCCCGCTGGCGATGGCCCAGGTGGCCGCGACGATCGCCGGCGGCACCTGGACGCCGCCGCGGCTGGTCACCGAGCCGGCGCCCGAGGCGTCCGGCGACCCTCCCACCCCGGACGCCGACCGCCTCGCCACCGTGAGCGACCTGATGCGCCTGGTCGCCACGGAGGGCAGCGCCGAGGCGCTCGCGGACGTCCCGACCCCGGGCGACGCGCCGGTGCACGCCAAGACCGGCACCGCCCAGTACGGCACGGACGACCCGCCGCGCACCCACGCGTGGACGATCGGTTTCGCCGGGGACGTCGCGTTCGCGGTGATCGTCGAGGACGGCGATTCCGGCGCGGGCGCCGCCGTCCCCGTCGTCGCCGAGTTCCTCGGCAGACTGGCCCGCTGAACACCCGGCTGGAACACCCGGCTGTGTTCGCGGGGGTGCCGGACTCCACCTCCACGCTCGTCGCGTCCGCGGTGGACGGTGAGCCAGCCGCGGACGCGGACATCGACGCCGCGGTCCTGCAGCTCCACCGGCCCCCAGTGCCCCCCCTGACCGTCGTCCGACGCTTGCGCGGCGCTCAGAACAGCCGGTCGGACTCCAGGTCGAGC
Source organism: Actinomycetales bacterium (assembly GCA_038206105.1). Lineage (GTDB taxonomy): Bacteria > Actinomycetota > Actinomycetes > Actinomycetales > JBBRBF01 > JBBRBF01. The sequence continues at coordinate 9,757 of JBBRBF010000032.1, forward strand.
AGGAAGCGCTTGCGCTCCAGCCCGCCGGCGTAGCCGGTCAGCGCGCCGCTCGCCCCGACGACGCGGTGGCACGGCACGACCACCGACACCGGGTTCGCAGCGTTCGCGAGGCCGACCGCGCGACTGGCGCCCGGGGGTAGCCCGAGCCTCCCCGCGATCTCGCCGTACCCGGCGGTGGCGCCGTAGGCGATCCCCGTCAGCGCGTCCCAGACGCGCCGCTGGAACGCCGTGCCGACGAGGCGAAGCGGCAGGTCGAACACCCGCAGCCGGCCGTCGAAGTACGCCGCCACCTGCTCCGTCGCCGCCGCCAGCACGGGGTGGGCGTCGTCGGTGGCGTCGGGGGCGAGCAGGGCCGCAGGGTCGCGGCCGGCATGGACGGCGAAGCGCAGCCCGGTGAGCGCCTCGCCGTCCGTGGTGAGTACGAGGTCACCCACCGGGCTCGCCGTCCGCGCCCACGCGGCCACGGTGGTGTCGGCGATCACGAGCCGGCCACCCGAGCACTCGCGGTCGGGGCGGCCCGGCGCTCGAGCAGGTCGGTCCAGAGCTGCAGCAGCGCCGTCGAGCGGTGCGGCGCCCAGTCCCGCGCGCGCGTCGCCAGCGCACCGGGGTCCGCCGGACCGCCCAGGTGCTCCAGCTGGCGGCGCACGGCGAGGTCGGTCGGGAGGAAGACGTCGGGGTCGCGGCGCACGCGCAACCGGGCGTAGGCCACCGTCCACGGGCCGATCCCGGGCAGCGCGAGCAGCGCCTCGTCGTCCTGCGCGACGCCCGGTGACTCGGCGAGCGCCGCGGCCAGCGCGACGACCGCGCGACCCCGGGCCCGCGGCATCGGCAGCGATGCCGGGTCGCACGCCGCCAGCGTGTGGCTGGTGGGAAAGCACCGGCTCGGGCCGCCGTCGTGGCGCAGCCCCGGCGGCAGCGGGTCGCCGTGCTCGGCGACCACGCGGGCGGTGACCGTGCGCGCCCCACCGAGGGACACCTGCTGACCGATCACCGTGCGCAGCAGGGTCTCCGCGGCGTCGACGCTGCCGGGTCGCAGCAGACCCGGGCGCCGCGAGACGAGCGGCGCGAGCAGCGGGTCACGCGCGAGGGCGGCGTCGGCGGTCGCCGGGTCCTCCCCTGCCCCGAGCAGGTGCCGGGCCGCGGCGACCGCGACGTCCGCGTCCCGCATCGAGCCCAGCGCGACGGTCACGTATGCCTCGCGGACCCCGATCCGCACCCGCAGCACGCCCGGGCCACCGGGCAGGCGCAGGGCGCGGCGGTAGTCGTCGCCGTCCCAGGTCTCCAGGCCATCGACGGCGTGCAGCCCGATGAACGTGACGAGCCGGCGGACGTCACCGGATAGGGCGACGGTCGCACTGACCTGACCCGCAGCACCCACCCGACCCGCGTGGTCGGCCCCCGGCTGAGGTGTCTCCCGCAGCGGCGCGGCCGGCTGCGACGTCACGGGCGCTCGAGCAGCAGCGCGTTCGCCATCCCGCCGCCCTCGCAGACGGTCACGAGCGCGCGCCGGCCACCGCGGGCGTCCAGCGCGCCGAGCACGGTGGCGACCAGCCGGGTGCCGGTGGCCCCGAGCGGGTGACCGAGCGCGATGGCACCGCCGTGCACGTTGGTGCGCTCCAGCAGCTCCTCGCCGCGCCCGGACGAGCCGAGCTCGGCCGCCCATGCCAGCGGCACCGGCGCGAACGCCTCGTTCACCTCGACGAGGTCGACGCCGTCGACGCCGAGCCCGGCGCGCTCGAGCACCCGCCGCGTGGCCGGCACGACCCCAGTGAGCATCAGCACCGGGTCGGACCCGACGACGCTGCCGGCCACCACCCGGGCCCGCGGCGCCAGGCCGAGCGCCGCCGCGCGCTCCTCGCTCATCACCAGCGCCGCGGACGCGCCGTCGGTCAGCGGGGACGAGCTGCCCGCGGTGACCACCCAGCCGATCTCGGGGAACCGGGCCGCGGTGGCGTCGTCCGCGAACGCCGGCGGCAGCGCGGCCAGCGCCTCGGCCGTCGTCCCGGGCCGGATCGTCTCGTCACGGTCGTGCACCGACCCGTCGGGCAGCGGGACGGCGACCACCTCGCCGGTGAAGGCCCCGGACTCCGCGGCGGCCGCGGCGCGGGCGTGGCTGCGGGCGGAGTAGTCGTCGAGGCGGTCGCGGTCCAGCCCCCAGCGGGCGGCGACGAGCTCGGCGCTGACCCCCTGCTGCACGAGCCCGTCGGGGTAGCGGTCGCGCAGGCGCGATCCGTAGGGGTCGCCGCCGACGACGGAGGAGAACATGGGCACGCGGCTCATCGACTCGACGCCGCAGGCCACGACGACGTCCTGGGCGCCGGCCTGCACCGCCTGCACCGCGAACGTCAGGGCCTGCAGGCTCGACCCGCACTGGCGGTCCACGGTCGTCGCGGGCACGTGCTCGGGCCACCCGGCGGCCAGCACCGCCTGCCGGGTGGTGTTGAACGACTGCTCGCCGACCTGGCTGACCGACCCGCCGACGACGTCCTCGACGAGACCCGGGTCGACGTCGTGCCGCGCGACGAGGGCGTTCAGCGTGGTGGCGAGCAGGTCCACGGGGTGCACCGCGCTGAGGGCGCCACCCGGCCGGCCGCGGCCGGAGGCGGTCCGGACGGCGTCGACGACGACGGCGGTTCGGGGCACGCGGCCACGGTACGACGCCGGCGGCGGCTCGTGCGGAGGGCGAGGGATTCGAACCCCCGGAGACTTGCGCCTCTGCGGTTTTCAAGACCGCCACCATCGGCCGCTCGGTCAGCCCTCCCGGGCCGCCCAGTATGGCGGACGGCGCCCCGACGGTCCCGCGTCCACCCGCGGTGATCATGCACGTCGGGTCCGGTGCCACGGCCCCCTCGCAGCGTGGCGAGGGGGCCGGCGGCCGGTGGGTCAGCCGTGCGCGCTCGAGGGACGGCCCCACGGCCCCGTGATGGCAAGCACGAGGCCCGGGTCCTGGATGTTGGCGAACAGGGTCGAGCCGTCCGCGCTGAACACCGGGCCGGTGAACTCGCTGTCGTTCAGGTCGTTGCGGGCGATCGGGTAGCTCCTGCCCTGCTCGGTGACGCCGACGAGGTGCTGGATGCCCTCGCCGTCCTCGGCCAGGATCACGCCTCCGTACGGGGACGTCGTGATGTTGTCGGGGCCGTCGTAGTGGTCGCTGTCGACGTCCGGGTCGGGGTTGACCCCGAAGATCGTGGTGAGGGTGACCGACTCGGTACGGGGGTCGTAGAACCAGACCTGACCGTCGTGCTCGGTCCGGCTGCCGTCCGAGGCGCGGGCGAAGCTCGCCACGAAGTACGCGCCGCCGTCGCCCCACCAGGCGCCCTCGAGCTTGCGGCTGCGGGTCACCCCGTTGTCGGGCAGCTGCATCCGGGTGGACGTGTCGGTGGCGAGCCGGTCCGGCACGTCCACCCACTCGACCTTGAACCGGGTGCCGGTCCGCGTGGCCTGGCTCAGGTCCACGATCTCCCGATTGCCCTTGCGGCAGAGCATCGCCTGCAAGGTACCGGCGGTGTCGCCACCCGGCCCCGTCGCCAGCGCGTGCAGTGCACCCCTGCCGGGCGTGAAGCCGGCCGGCGGGACCCACCGGTAGAACAGCCCGTGAGGCTCGTTCGCGTCCTCGGTCTCGTAGACCACCGAGGTGTCCGGGTCGACGCAGACCGCCTCGTGCGGGAACCGGCCGAGGAAGCGGAGCGGGATCGGGCTGCGGTCGAGATTCGACTCCTGGTCCGCCGGGTCGACCTCGAACACGAAGCCGTGGTCGAAGCGGCGGCCGTCGCCGGCCCTCACCTCGGTCTCCTCGCACGTCAGCCACGTCTGCCAGGGCGTGACGCCGCCCGCGCAGTTGTTGTGCGTGCCGGCCACGCTCACGTACTCGCGCACCCGTGAGCCGTCGCGGGCGACCTCGATGCTCGTGGTGCCCCCGAACGCACCCGGGTCGTAGGTCAGCCCGGACGGCGTCGGCATCAGGTGGGCCTCGCCCCCGGAGATCTCGTGGTTGTTCACCAGTGTGGTGCCGCCGGCGTGGGCGAAGGCGGCCGTGCCGTCCGCGTCGCTGGGGGTCGGCTCACCACTGTCGAGCCGGGTACGCCCTGCCTCGGCGAGCACCCGGTACGAGAAGCCGGCCGGGAGCGCCAGCACGCCGGCGGGGTCGGCGACGAGCCGGCCGTAGCCCCGCGACCCCCGGCGGCGGTCCGCAAGGGCCGACGTCCCCGCCGCGACGTCGATGCTGCCGACGACGGCGGTACCCACCCCGGCGATGCAGGCCCGGCTCAGGAACTGCCTGCGGTCGATGCTCATGTACGTGCCCCTCTCCTCGACGTCCGGTCAAAAGCGACACAAGAGCAGCAGGGTGGACGGCCGGCGCCCGCGACGCGGCATGCGGGTGAACTGCAGCCGGTCTCTCGGGTCCGCACCGCGACCGGGGGCTCGCTCGACGCGGCGTCGACCGGGCGACCGGGCGCGCGGGCAGCCGGGCAACCGGGCAGCCGGGCGGCCGGGCGGCCGGGCAGCCGGGCAGCCGGGCAGCCGGGCAGCCGGACGCGATCACACCAGCCGCCGGGTTGGCACAGGGGCGCCCCGTGCCAACCCGGTTGGCGCAGGGGCGCCCTGTGCCGATCACCAGGGCGCCGATCACCAGGGTGGACGTGCCCCACGGCAGCCGGGGTCAGCGGCGGCGGCCGACCACGAGGTAGGCGATGGGGCCGACCGGCTGCACCAGGAGCGCCGGCCCCCACAGCAGCTTCGGCCCGCGCACCTCGTCGGCGTCACGCGACGCCAGGTCGCGCCCCGCCCACGTCGTCAGCGCCATCTCGGCGGCTCCCACGACGACCACCAGGACCCGTTGCCGGGTCGAGAGGTCGCTCCAGTCCTTCTTCTTCGTGCCTGCCATGCACGCCAGCATGCCAGGGCGCGGACCCGAAGGGCATGATCACCGAGATCGATCAGAGCAGCGGGCCGAACACGAAGACGGCGGCGGTGAAGCAGCTCAGCATGGCGGCGGCCAGCCCGAGCCGTGACCGGCGACGCTGCCCGGCCCGGAACCTGATCGCCGCCGAGACTCCCAGGGTGCCGATGACGACGGCCAGGTAGACGAGGAGAGCACGATCCCGACGGCTGTACCGGCCTCGGACTGCAGGTCCACGCCGATCGCCCCGGCCACAGCGAGAGGCCCAGGCGCTGGCCGTGGCCGCCGACCTGCTGCATCGCTGGGGCTCCCGGCGTCGTCCCTGGCGTTCGTCGGCCCGGACGAGGCACCCCGCACCGTGGCCGGGCGGCACGCCCCGACGCACCTGCCGGGGCCCCGTCGAGGCCGCGACGTGGCGCGACGCGCACCTGCGTCGTCGCCGTCGACACCGGCACCGGCGGCGAGGCGGCCGGCTGGGGCGCCGACGTCCTCGGGGCCATGGGCGCCGACGTGCTCTGGGCGGTGGTCGACGCGGGCCGCCGCAACCGGGACACCGGCGCACAGCTCGCGCGCCTGGGACGCGCCCTCCCCGTCGGGGCGATCGCCGTCACCGGCACGCAGGACACGTCCGAGCCGGCCGCCGTGCTCGAGCTCGGGCTGCCGGTCGCCGTCCTCGAGGGCCGCCCGGCCACCGCCGGCGCCTGGACCGGCGTGCTGACGGACGCGATGGACCGCGACGACTCCGGCGCCGTCGCCGCACCGCCCGGCGGCTCGTGGTGAGCAGCCCGCCCCCCGACGCCCTCGCGGCACTGCTCGCCCTGCCGGGCACCCGTGCCCGGCTCGACCTCGCCGACTGGACCCGCACCGTCTCGTGCTGGCCGCCCCGGTCCGGCGACGCCGCCGAGGTCGACCTCCGCGTGGAGGTCCGCGACGTCGCGGCACTGCCCGGCACGCACGGCAGGCTGCGCCGACCCGATCTCCGGGGCCTCGCCGTCCTCGACGTGGAGGTGGTCGCGGCCTCCGGCCGGTGGCTGCTGCTGCGTTCCCTGGACGCCGCGGTGGTGCAGCGGCGTCCAGGGACCCGCGCGGAGACCGGACGGGCGCGGATACGGCCCGCCGCGGGCAGTGACTGGGGCACCCCGACCGGGCGGCTCCCGCTGCTGCGGCTGCTCGACCTGTCGGAGTCCGGGCTGCGGGTGCTCGTGCGCAACGACCCGCCGTCCCTCGGCGTCTCGGTCGACGTCCAGCTCGTGCTCGGGCACGACCAGGAGCTCAGCGACCTCGTCGTGGTCCGCGGCACCGTCCGCCGGCACGACCCCTGCCCCGACGGCGTCGTCGTGGCGGTCCACCTCGACGAGCGGCTGCCCGGCAGGTCGCCCGACCGGATCCGCGCCGCCGTGCTGCGCGCCCAGGGTGCGGCCCGGCGGGAGCGCTCGTGACGCGCCCGTGACGCGCCCGCTGCCGATCCTCGTCGCCCTGGCGGTCTCCTCGCCGGCGCTGCTCGCGGTCGTCGAGGGGGGTATCGGCGTCGACGCCGCCCTGCTGCGACTGCTGCTCGCACTGGTCGTCTGCGGCGTCGTCGACGCCCTCGTGCGGGCGTGGTGGCCCGACCCGCCGGCACCGATCGACGAGACCGGTGCCGACGACCCGTCCGTCGCCGCGTCCTCCCCCGGGGCGAACCGGCGGGCACGACCCGGTGGTGCCGGGACCGGCCCCATCCACGCCCGGCGACGCACGGACGTGCCGGCGCCGTAGGCTGGCTCGATGCTGGTGCTGAGTAGGCGGGCCGGGAGAGCGTCGTGATCGGCGACGACGTCCGGGTCACGGTGCTCGAGGTGAAGGGCGACGTGGTCCGGGTCGGCATCGACGCCCCGCGCAGCGTGCGCGTGCACCGCAGCGAGCTGCTCGAGGCCATCGAGGCGACCAACCGCGAGGCGGCGGCGTCGTCGCCGGACGGGGCCCGCAACGCCCTGGCCGCGCTGAGCGAGGCGGCCAAGCGCCGAGGTTGAGAGCCGCGGTCGCGATCGGCCGGCGAGGGGGCTCGCCCGCGGCGGCCTCGTGCCCGGCGGGATGAGGGCACGCCGGCGGACCGTTCATGCGTAGGAGGCCGCGACCCCACCGGGCGGGACGGCCGGAGAAGGGAGCCACCGTGCTGCAGCCGGAGGACCTCGTCGAGGTCGTCGCCGAGCCCACCCCGCTCGACCCCGACGGTCGCGGGCGGGTGATGGTGCACGCACTGGACGGCTTCGTCGACGCCGGGTCCAGTGCCTCGCTGGCGCTGGCGCACCTGCTGGAGACCATGGAGCACCGCGAGGTCGCCGTGTTCGACACCGACATCCTCGTCGACTACCGGTCCCGCCGGCCCCGGATGACGTTCGAGCAGGACCGCTTCACGGGCATCGACATGCCCCGTCTCGTGGTGCGCGAGCTGGTCGACACGGCGGGGACCCCGTTCCTCGTGCTCAGCGGCCCGGAGCCCGACGTCGCGTGGGAGCGCTTCGCGGCGGCGGTGCGGATCGTCGTGGAGCGCCTCGGCGTGCGGATGGCCGTGGGGCTGCACGGGATCCCGTGGCCCGCCCCCCACACCCGGCCCGTGGGGCTGACCCCGCACGCGTCGGACCGCTCGCTCATCGCGGGGCGCCCGCGGTGGGTCGGGGACGTCGACGTGCCGGGTCACGCGGCAGCGCTGCTGGAGCTTCGGCTCGGCGAGGCCGGCATCGACGCGGTCGGCTTCACCGCCCACGTGCCGCACTACCTGTCGACCAGCCCGTTCCCGCCCGCGGCGGCCGCGCTGCTGGGTGCGGTGAGCGAGCTCACCGGGCTGCAGCTGCCGGTCGACGCCCTGCACACCGCCGGGCAGGAGGTGCTGGCGCAGGTCGACACGCAGGTCAGCGACGACGAGGAGACCCGCACGGCGATCCAGGGGCTCGAGCGCCAGTACGACGCCGTGGCCGCGGGTCGCTCGCTGGAGGGTCCGGGGCTGCTGGGCCCCACGCTGCCCGCGGACGAGATGGCCGACGGCGACGCCCTCGCGGCCGACCTCGAGCGCTACCTGCGCGACATGGACGGCGGCGCCCAACCCTGACCCCCACCCCGCGGTGATCAAGGACGCCGTGCACCCCACCCCGCGGTGATCAAGGAACTCGCGTTCCCGTGGTGCACGTGGATCCCGTCGAGGTCCAGCCCGCTGCCGAGCGCGGTTAGAGGTCCATCGGCACCCAGCGCGCCCTCCTCGCGTGGCGAGCGCCCGGGTCGCGGCTCCTGCCGGGCTTCGGGGGCGCACGGCGTCCTTGATCACCGGGGGTGGGGGCGCACGGCGTCCTTGATCACCGGGGGTGGGGTGAAGGGGCGGGGGTCAGATCCAGATGGCCGGGTCGACGGCGTCGAGGTCGACCCCGGGCGGGGCAGCACGGATCCGGGCCGGGACGCCGACGGCGACCGCCCCGGCCGGGACGTCGGAGACGACCACCGCGTTCGCGCCCACCTGCGCGCCGGCACCGAGCTCGACCGGACCCAGCACGCGGGCGCCGGCGCCGATCGTGACGCCGTCCCCGACCGTGGGGTGGCGCTTGCCCCGGCTCATGGACCGACCGCCGAGGGTGACGCCGTGGTAGAGCATCACGTCGTCGCCGACCTCGGCGGTCTCGCCGATCACCACGCCCATGCCGTGGTCGATGAAGAACCTGCGCCCGATCTGTGCGCCGGGGTGGATCTCGACGCCGGTCACGCCGCGCGCGAGCTGCGCGAGCAGCCGAGCGGCCAGGCGCCAGCCGGGCTGCTGCCACAGCCGGTGCGCGAGGCGGTGCACCCAGATCGCGTGCAGGCCCGGCGAGGTCAGCGCGACCTCCAGGCGGGACGTCGCGGCGGGGTCCCGCCGCATCCCGGTGTCGAGGTCCTCGACGAGCGCCGCACGCCAGGCCGCGGGCGCATGCTCCGCCCCACCGTCGGTGCTGCGGAGCATGCTCACTCCATCAGGTCGCTGTAGAGAATCGTCGACAGGTAGCGCTCACCGAAGGAGGGGATGATCACGACGACGGTCTTGCCGGCGTGCTCCTCGCGCTTGGCCACGTCGACGGCCGCCTTGAGGGCCGCACCGGAGGACAGTCCCACGAGCAGGCCCTCCTCCGAAGCGGCGCGGCGGGCCCACGCCACGGAGGTCTCGGCGTCGACGTCCACGACCTCGTCGTAGACGGAGCGGTCGAGGATCTCGGGCACGAAGTTGGCGCCGATCCCCTGGATCTTGTGCGGTCCCGCGGCGCCCCCGTTGAGGATCGGGGACTCGGCCGGCTCCACCGCGACGACGTGCACGCCGGGCTTGCGCTCCTTGAGCACCTGACCCACGCCGGTGATGGTGCCGCCGGTGCCGATGCCCGCGACGAAGACGTCGACCTCACCGTCGGTGTCGGCCCAGATCTCCTCGGCGGTGGTGCGGCGGTGCACCGCCGGGTTGGCCTCGTTGGCGAACTGCCGGACCAGGACGGCGCCGGTCTCGGCGCCGATCTCCTCGGCCTTCGCGACGGCGCCCTTCATGCCCTCGCTGCCGGGGGTGAGCACGAGCTCGGCGCCGTAGGCGCGCAGCAGCGCGCGGCGCTCCTTGGACATCGTCTCGGGCATCGTGAGCACGACCGAGTAGCCCTTGGCGGCGCCGACCATGGCGAGCGCGATCCCGGTGTTGCCGCTCGTCGCCTCGACGATCGCGCCGCCCGGCTGCAGCTGGCCCGACGCCTCGGCGGCCTCGACCATGGAGACGCCGATGCGGTCCTTGACGCTGGCCGCCGGGTTCGAGAACTCGAGCTTTGCCAGCACGGTGGCGCCGGCTCCGTCGGTGATCCGGTTGAGCCGCACCAGCGGGGTGCGGCCGACCACCTGGGTCACGTCGTCATGGATGCGCACGTCGGGAAACCGCCTTGTTCGTCGGTCGGGCAGGGTCGGGTGGGCGGCCCGAACCGCCCGTAGCCACGAACCGTAGAGCCCGGGCGAGCGTTCCCGCTGCCCCTGCCGTCTCGCATCCCGGACTCGCCGGTGGGGCCCTCAGCCGGCCAGCCGCTCCATCGCGAGCTGGACCAGGGTGATGAGCGACTGCTTGGTCGCCGGACGCGACCGGCAGTCGGTGTAGATCATCGGCACCTCCGGCGCGACAGCCAGGGCCTCCCGCACGGCGTCCAGCTGGTGCCGGGCGACCCCGTCGAAGCAGTTCACCGCCACCACGAACGGGATCTGGCGGGTCTCGAAGTAGTCGACGGCCGGGAAGCACTGGTCGAGCCGGTCGGTGTCGACGAGGACGACGCCGCCGATGGCCCCGTGCACCAGGTCGTCCCACATGAACAGGAACCGGTCCTGTCCCGGCGTGCCGAACAGGTACAGCCACAGGTTGTCGTTCAGCGCGATGCGGCCGAAGTCCATCGCCACCGTGGTCGTCGTCTTGCGGTCGCTGACGCCGCCGGCGTCGTCCACGCCGACCGAGTGCTCGGTCATCGCGGCCTCGGTCGACAGCGGCTCGATGTCGGAGATCGAGCCGATGAACGTCGTCTTGCCGACCGCGAAGCCGCCGGCGACGACGATCTTGACGACGGTGGGGGCCACCGGCGGTGGGGCGGGCGGCGCCGGGGCGGCCGTCGCAGCGCGCGCGGCGCTGTCAGAGCGCAGAAATGCCATCGAGAACACTCTCCAGGACCGTCAGGGTCGTCGCGGGGCTGTAGGCGGAGGAAGGGGTCAGGCCGTGCACCCGGACGGCGCCGGCGTCGGCGAGGTCGCTCACGAGGACGCGCACGACCCCGACGGGCAGGCGCAGGTGCGCCGACAGCTCGGCGACCGACAGGTACTGCGTGGCGGTCAGCTCGAGGATGCCCCGCTTCTCCGGCGGGGTCGTCGGCTCGGCGGCGGCCACGCCCTGCACGAGGGCCTCGACCGGCAGGTCGCGGCTGGCGGGAGCGGTGCGGCCACCGGTCACCGTGTACGGGCGCACGGTCGAGGCGTCGTCGTCGAGCAGCCCGTCGTCGAGCAGCCCGTCGTCGAGCAGCCCATCATTGAGCAGGCCGCCGTCGCCTGACGTGACGTCGGTCGGCACGTCGCCGTGGGTGTCGCGGTGCCGGGGTCCGGAGTCGATGGACATCCTGCTCACCCCATCGCGGGGGTGCGCGTCGAGCCGTGGACCGGCAGGCGGGAGCGCATCTCGGTGATGAGCTGCGGGGTCAGTGTGGGCTCGGTCCGGCTGACGAGCAGCGTCATCTCGTAGCCGATCAGCCCGACGTCGCACGTAGCGTCGGCGACCACCGAGAGCACCGAGCCGTCGGAGATGCTCATCAGGAACAGGAACAGGTGGTCCATCTCCACGATGGCCTGGCGGACCTCACCGGCGTCGAGCTGGCGGGCCGCGCCACGGGTCAGGCTCGACATCCCGGACACGATCGCGGCCAGCTGGTCGCCGCTGGTGCGGTCCAGGTCGTCCGACATCGCCATCAGCAGCCCGTCGGCCGACACCACGAGGGTGTGCTGCACGCCTGGGACGCTGCCGACGAAGTTGTCGAGGAGCCAGCTGAAGTTGGCTGCCTCGGTGCTCACAGTGGTCACGTCAGGTCCTCCGGTCGGGCGGTTCCGTGGTCGGTGGTGCAGCGGGTCGGGGTCTGGGGCGGGGTCGCGGTCGGGGTGCCGGGGTGGTGGCGGGTGGCCGTCACGAGCCGTCCCCCTTGCTCGTCGTCGGTCTCGGCGGGGCCCTCGGTACGGCCTCGCTGTACGCCGGCCTGGAAGCCGGAGAGCATGGAGCGGACGTCGGCCGCGTCGCGGGTGCGGCGGTTCCCCGCCGGTCTCGGCGGGGCGAGCCTGGCGGCCGGGGTGGCCGCCGGCGTCCGTCGCGCCAGGGACGCCGGTGCGTCGGCGGCCACCGACGGCGGTGCGTAGGTCGACAGCAGGCTGAGCTCGCTGAGGGCCTCCGACGCCAGCGCGGAGCGCTGCCGCAGCACGTCGCCGACCGGCTGCACGCCGGCCTCCGTCGGGGTCGCCCACGGTGAGCCGCCGCCGTCACGGGTCGGGATCGGACCGGGCGCCGCTGCGACGGCGGGCTGGTACGGGGCCGGCTGGTCCGGGGAGGGCGCAGCCGCGGAGTCGGCGGCCGCAGCCGACTGCCCGCTCGCGGCCCGCGCGCCCGCCGCGGGGGCGGGTGCGGGGCGTGCACCCACCGTCGCGCCGGTCGACCGGGTCGCGGCGGTCTCGGTGGCGCCGGACGCGGGTCGCTTGCGAGCGAAGCGTCGGGAGGACCGGCCGGCGCCGCCACCGGGCAGGATGTCGCGGGTCGCGGCCGACACCGGACGGGGCGCGAGCGCCTCCGCGGCACGCACGGCGACCGGTGCCACGGCGGGCACGGGGGCGACCGGGGACGCCCCCTCGGCGCCGGGTCCCGGCGCGGGATCCGGGGTAGGTGCCGGCGCCGGAGCGGCCGGCGGGGCCTGGGGGGCAGGCGCCACGCGACCGGCGGCCGGCGGCGTCGAGGGGTCCGTGGCCGGCGGTGCAGCGTCCGGCGCGTCGGCGGGGCGCGAGCGGAACGAGGAGAACAGCCCGCCCCGCTGGCCGTCCCCGGCTGCGGCGGGCGGTGCCACCCGCCCGGTGGCGGGGGCGGCCGGTGCCCGACCGGACGGCGCGGAGCCAGCAGGTGCGGAGCCAGCAGGTGCGGTGCCGGCAGCGGGACCGGAGTCGGGCCCGGGGCCGGTAGGGGCCTGCGGACGGCGCCGGGCCGGCAGCGCGGCACCGTCGTCGCGGACCTCGGGGCCGGGCACGCTGTCGTCCGACGTCGGCATCGCCAGCGGCGGGGCCGGCGAGGGCACGGGTGCTGTCGGCGCGGGGGCTGTCGGGGCGGAGCGTGGAGCCGAGGCCGGGGCGGACGCAGGGGTGTCCGTCGGAGCGGACGACTGCGGGGTGGACGGGCCGGTCGGGGTGGACGGGCCGGTCGAGGCGCCGGGATCCACGGCGACGTCGCCCGAGGGCAGCTCGACGACGGTCCCCGGCACGAACAGCGCGGGCGGCAGCTCGAGGCGCACGACCGTGCCGCGGACCGGACCGGCCTGCAGCTCGACGGTGACCTCGAGGCGGCGTGCGAGCCGTCCGACCACGTAGAAGCCGAGGCGTTGCGCGCCCACGACCTCGGCGACAGGCGGGTCGGCGATCCGCGCGTTGGCGTCGTCCAGCTCGCCGCGGGACATGCCCAGCCCGTCGTCGGTGATGGTGACGACGACGCCGCGGGGGCCGTTGGCGGTGCTCACGACGACCCGGGACCCGGGGTCGGAGAACGTGGTCGCGTTCTCGAGCAGCTCGGCGAGCAGGTGGGCCGCGGCGAGCGCGTTGTGCCCGACGAGCGGCGGGTCCACCTGCATCGCGAGGTCGACGCGCTCGTAGTGCTCGATCTCGCTGGATGCGGTGCGGACGACGTCGGACAGCGGCAGCGGTCGGCGCAGGCGGCGACCGGTGTCGATCCCGGCGAGCACGAGCAGGGACTCGGCGTTGCGGCGCATCCGGGTGGCGAGGTGGTCGAGCCGGAAGAGGTTCTCCAGCGTCTGCGGGTTCTCCTCGGTGCGCTCGAGCTGGTCGATGAAGGCGAGCTGGCGGCTCAGGAGCACCTGGTCGCGGCGGGCGACGTTGACGAACATCGCGGCGATCGAGCCGCGGAGGGCGGCCTGCTCGCGAGCGACCTTCAGCGTCGTGGTGTTCACCTCGTTGAACGCACGGGCCAGCCGGCCGACCTCGTCGTCGGAGTCGACCGGGATGTCCGGCAGCTCGACGTCGGGGCCGTGCCCGGGGCCGTGGGCCTGCTCCACCAGGGCCGGGAGGGCGTCGCGGACGGTGGCCGCGGCCTCGGTGAGGCTGCGCAGCGGTCGGGTGATGAGCCGCGAGACGGACAGCGCGATCAGCACCGGCAGCAGCACGAGCAGCGCGGTGACCACCACGACCCGCCAGGCGGCGGCGCGGGCGTCCCCGGCGAGCTGGGCGGTGCGCTGCGCCGCGGACGCGGCGAGGGCCTGCTCGGCGGCGGTGAGCGAGTCGACCTCGGCCTTGGCCGCGGCGCGCCACTCGTCGACGTCGATGCCGGTGACGTCGCCGCCGTCCGCCCCGACGGTGGCCGCGCGCGCCAGGCCGAAGGTGTGGGCGGGCTCGGTGGGCACGGCGACACCGGTGGGGCCGGCGGCGATCCGGGCCTGCTCGCGGACGAGGTCCTGCTGCAGTGCCAGGCCCCGGGCGCGAGTCACCGTGCCGGCGTCCACCGAGCCGGCGACGACCGAGGGGCTGACCAGGTCGCGCTCGGCGAGCACGAGGTCGATGGTCCGCTCGACGCCGCTGTAGGCGCGTAGGGCGGCAGCGACCTCGACGTCCTGCTGCGCGGCCGCGACCCGCTCGGGCACGGTGACGTCCGCCGCGACGACCGCGTCGTAGGCGTCGGCGGCGCGCTCGGGCGAGAGGGAACCGGCGTCCACGGCGGCGCGCAGCGCGGGCAGCGTGGCGTGGGCGTCCTGCGCCGCCGCGAGGGCGGCGACGGTCGCGCTGCCGGTTGCGGCGGGGTCGACGCCGGCGAGCGCTGCGTCGAGGGCGACGACACCGTCGTCCACAGCGGTTCGGACCTCGGCGAGCCGCGCGGTGCGGGAGGTGTTCCCGGCGAGGAGGGAGGCCGTGACGTACCGCTCGGTCTGCAGGTCGCGCACCAGCGAGGAGAGGTCCGGCAGGGCCACGACGAGGTCCTCGGTCCGCGACGCCCGGCCGGCGTCGGAGAGGGCGCCGGCCGAGATGACGCCGGCGGCGAGCACCAGCACGAGCACCGGGAGGGCGAGGACAGCCAGGACCTTCGACCTGATGCCGGTGTTCCGCAGCATGGGCGACTCTCCGCTCGTCGTTCGTGACCGGTTCGCCCGAGGCGCGGGCGACGTCGGCGGGCCGCGGGGGTGCGGTCCGCTCCGAGTCCTGTTCTCGGTCGGAGCGCGGCCGTCATTGACGTCCGCGCTCAGCACTGTCACCCGTCCGGCGCAGTCGCAGTCGTCGACGCGCACCACGCGCGGGTCGACGCGACGCGCGCCAGGGTCGCCGCGAACGTCGACGGAGTGGTGTGGCAGCTGTGGGACGGGCAGCCGGAGGACGTCCGCCAGGGCCTGAGCCACGAGGAGTTCGTCAGGGCCCAGGGGTCGGGGAGCGTCCTCACCGACAGCCACCTGAACTAGGTTCATCGCGGTGCCCGTGCTGCCGCCCGACGGGCGCGGCGTCCTCGGCTGCGTCGCCCTCGACGTGCCACCGCGTCACGTCCACGACCTGTCGGAGGGGCACTCCATCATCGAGGGACTGCGGGCGATCGCCGACTCACTCGGCTCGCCGCAGAGGTAGCCTGGGTTCACGAGGTGGAGGTGACGGCGTGTCACGACGGCAGCAGCACGTGAACGGGGTGCGCCGGGACGCGGGCAAGAGCTTCACTGCCCGCGGCAAGCGGCTGGACGCCGCGCCGGAGTCGCTCGTCACTGCCCTGCGCGGGCTCGGCGACGAGGACGCGGCGTCGCGCCTCGTCGCTGTCTACGCACCCACCCACCGGTCGGAGGCTCGACCGTCGGCTCGGTGAGCGCGTCGGAGCACGTCGGCGCCGTCGTCCTCGCGGGGGGCGACTCGCGGCGGATGGGCGGCGGGGACAAGACCGCCGCGGACGTCGTCGGCGAGACCCTGCTGCGACGGGTGCTGGCGGGGCTGCCGCACGACGCCACAACGGTCGTCGTGGGAGCCCCGGGTGACCTGCCGCCCGGCGTCCTGTCCACGCGCGAGGACCCACCGGGGGGTGGTCCCGGTGCCGCCGCGCTGGCCGGGTGGCGACTGCTGCGGGACCAGCCCGGGGGCCCGCCGGACGTCGTCCTCGTGCTGGCCGGCGACGCCCCCTTCACAGCCCCGGTGCTGCCGCGGCTGCTGGCCGCCGTCGTCCCGCTGGCGCCCGAACCGGCCGCCGCCGCGGCCACCGACCCCGGCGGGGTGCTGCAACCGTTGCTCGCTGCGTTCACCACGGCCGCCCTCGACGCGGCGGCGCGGCGTGACGCCCCCGGTCGGTCCGCCCGCTCGCTGCTCGACGGGCTCACCGTCGTGACCGTGGCGGTGACCGCCGAGGAGGCCGCCGACGTGGACACCCCCGCCGACCTCGCGGACGTGCGCGCACGGGTCGCCGGGGCACCTCGCCGGGCCGACGGCGACGACGACGGCGAGGGCTGACGGCCACGGTGCCCCCAGGGCGACGGCGCCCGGTCGTAGGGTGGCCGCCGTGCAGGCAGTCGTGATCCGTGAGCCCGGCGACCCCGACGTCCTGCAGGTCGCCGACCTGCCCGACCCGGTCGCGGAGGCCGGGGAGGTCGTCGTCCGCATCGCCGCCACGGCCGTGAACCGCGCCGACCTGATGCAGCGCCGAGGGCACTACCCCCCGCCGCCGGACGCCCCGGAGCACCCGGGGCTGGAGTGCTCCGGCACGGTCGAGTCCCTCGGCGAGGGCGTGACCGGCTGGTCCGTCGGGGACCGTGTCTGCGCCCTGCTGGCGGGCGGGGGGTACGCCCAGCGGGTCGCGGTCCCGGCCGGCCAGCTGCTGCCGGTGCCCGGCGACCTCGACCTCGTCGACGCGGCCGCGCTGCCCGAGGTGGCGTGCACGGTGTGGTCGAACGTGTTCATGGCAGCCGGGCTGCAGCCGGGCGAGACGCTGCTCGTGCACGGCGGCAGCAGCGGCATCGGGACGATGGCGACCCAGCTCGCCCACGAGCTCGGAGCGCGCGTCGCGGTCACCGCCGGGTCGGCGGCCAAGCTGGAGCGGTGCCGGGAGCTGGGCGCCGAGATCCTCGTGAACTACCGCGAGCAGGACTTCGTCGCAGAGGTCCGCGCGGCCACGGACGGCCGCGGCGCCGACGTCGTGCTCGACAACATGGGCGCGAAGTACCTGGCGCGCAACGTCGACGTGCTGGCCGCGGGTGGGCGGCTCGTCGTGATCGGGATGCAGGGCGGCACCACCGCCGAGCTCGACCTGTCGGTGCTGCTGCGCAGGCGGGCCGCGGTGATGGCGACGTCGCTGCGTGCCCGGCCGGCGCGGGAGAAGGCCGTCATCGTCGGCGGGGTGCGCGAGCACGTGTGGCCGCTCGTGGCAGAGGGGCGCGTCGTGCCCGTGATCGACCAGCGGCTGCCGCTGGCCGAGGCGGCCCGGGCGCACCGCGTGCTGGAGGAGTCGAACCACGTCGGCAAGGTGCTGCTGACGGTCGACTGAGTCCCGCGGCCCGGTCGGTCTCGCGTGCGGTCAGGCCAGGTCGGCGAGGGCCTGGAGCAGGCGGTCGACGTCCGAGCGGTCGTTGTAGTGCACGAGCCCGGCGCGCGTCGCCGAGCCGGCGTCCCGGATGCCCAGCAGCCCGGTGAGCTCCCACGCGTACATGTGCCCGGCCCACACGTTCACCCGCGCCCGGGCGCAGTGCTCGGCGACCTGCTGCGGGGTGCGCCCGTCCACGGTGAGGTAGACCGTTGCCGTCCGGCGGGTCGGTGAGCCGATCGGCGAGACGTGGTCCATCGACGCGAGACCTTCGAGCAGGACGCCGAACAGGTCCTGCTCGTAGGTCTCGACCGCCGACATGGAGGCCACGAGCCGCGGCCGCAGCGGCAGGTCCGGGTCCTGCCCGGGCAGCAGGCCCGCGAGGTGGTGCACAGCGGCGGCGAGGCCGGCGTGCTCGGCGAAGGGGTGGGTGCCGGTCTCGAAGCGCCACGGCACCTCCGGGGGCGACGACGCGAGCTTGTCGGGGTGCAGCGGCTCCCAGAAGGACGGGTCCGCAACGAGCGCACCGAGGTGCGGCCCGGACCACTTGTAGGCGCTCGTGGCGAGCACGTCGGCGCCCAGGGCGGTCGCGTCGACCGGCCCGTGGGGGACGGCGTGCACCGCGTCGACGACGACGGTCGCGCCCACGGCGTGGGCGGCGTCGGCCACGGCCCGCACGTCCGGGCGGGTGCCGACGACGTTGCTGGCCGCGGTGAGGGCGACGAGGCGGGTCCGCTCGGTCAGCAGCCGCGTGACGTTCCCGGCGGGCAGGTCGAGGGACGGCCGGTCGGGGTCGGCGAAGCGGACGACGGCGCCGGCGCGCTCGGCGGCCTGCACCCACGGGCGCACGTTGGCGTCGTGGTCGAGGCGGGTGAGCACGACCTCGTCGCCCTCGCTCCACCCCGCCGCGAGGGTGGTCGCGAACCGGTACATCAACGTCGTGGTGTTGGGGCCCAGCACGACACCGGCCGGGTCGGGCGCGCCGACGAGGGCGGCGACGGCGGCCCGGGCGGCGGTGGTGTGCGCGTCGGAGCGCTGCGAGGCCGCGAACACCCCGCCGTGGTTGCCGATCCCCGCCTCCCAGGCACCGGCGACCGCGTCGATCACGGCCCGGGGCACCTGGGTGCCGGCGGCGCCGTCCAGGTAGGCCCACCCGTCAGCGAGGGCGGGGTAGGCGGAGCGGACCCGGCCCACGTCGTACCCGGCATGCGTGGTGGTCATGCCGGCGAGGCTAGGGCGGGCGTCACCGGGCCAGGACGTCCCGGTGCCAGGACTGCGTGGTGTAGGTCGTGACGAAGTCCAGCGAGGTGTACAGCTCGTGGGCGCCGGTGGGTGACGTGGCGTCGACCTCGAGCTTGACGCGGTCCCGGCCGCGGGACGCGGCGTCGGCGATGATCGCGTGTAGCAGCGACCGGGCCACCCCCCTCCCGCGGGCGGTGCGCAGCACGCCGAGGTAGCTGACGTAGCTGCCCGAGACCGTGCCGCCCGCGCCGCCGATCTCCTGCCCGACGAGGGCGCCGGCCGGGACGACGCCGTCCTCGGTGGTGACCTCGGCGAGCCACCAGTGGTCCCAGGAGTGGCCGGGGTCGTGCTCGAGGCGGGCGAGGAACTCGTCGAACGTCTCCTCGTGGTGGTTGAAGTGGTCGGCGAAGGCCTCCTCGATCACGTCGTGGACGACACGCAGGTCGTCGACCGAGGGTCGGGGACGGTCGTCGTCGACGACGGTCCGGATCACGACCCCGTCGCCGGGCTCGGGCAGGGCGCCGGGCCGGCCCTCGTCGCGGTGCACCGGGCGGACCATCTGCCACCACGTGCGCACCTTCTCGTAGCCGGCCCGCTGCAACCAGGCCTGCTGGCGCTGGTCGGCCTCGAAGGCGCCCGCGTCCAGCTGGGTGATCGCCAGACCGCGTTGGGTCGCGAGGGCGCCGCCGTGCTCGTCCGCCCACCCGAACAGAGCGGCCGCGACGGCGTCGGCGGTGTCCGCGGCCAGGTCCGGGTCGACCATCACGGCGGTCAGCACACGGCCGGCGGCACGGTCATGGAGGCTGGCCCACCCCCGGACCCGGCGCTCGGCGTCGCGCACGGAGACGTGACGGCGCACGGCGGCCCCCGGACCGCAGACCTCCATCTCCACGTCCTGCGCGCCGACGGTCTGCACCCCCGAGCCGGCGACGTCGAACGCCGCCGCCAGCGCGGCGAGGTCGGCGACGTCGTCGGGGCCCGGCGCGGTCGCCGTCCAGCCGTCGGGCAGGGTCGTCAGGTCGGTGGCCACGAGCCCATCGTTTCGTACCCGGCCCGGGCGGGGCAGGATGGCCAGATGAGCGAGGGACCGCAGGACACCCGGGAGGCCGGCGAGAGCCCCGGCACCCCGAAGGACGGCGACCGTGTCGTCGTGCTCACCGGGCAGGGGATGGGCGTCGCCGGTGGCGAGCAGGCGCAGGAGGCCGCCGCCATGGTGGAGCAGCCCGCCAAGGTGATGCGGATCGGCAGCATGATCAAGCAGCTGCTCGAGGAGGCGAAGGAGGCGCCGCTGGACGACGCCGCCCGGGTCCGGCTGGCGGGAGTCCACGAGCGCTCGCTGGCCGAGCTCGAGCAGGGGCTGTCGCCCGACCTGGTCGAGGAGCTACGCCGGATCACCTTGCCCTTCTCCGAGGGGTCGACTCCGAGCGACGCCGAGCTGCGGATCGCGCAGGCACAGCTCGTCGGGTGGCTGGAGGGGCTGTTCCACGGCATCCAGGCGGCTGTCTTCGCGCAGCAGATGGCCGCACAGGGGCAGCTGCAGCAGATCCGGCGCGCGCTGCCGGGTGCCCCGGGACTGCAGCCGCCCCCGGGTGGGCCCGAGGTCCCGGGCCAGCCGCCGCAGCATGGCACCGGCCAGTACCTCTGAGCCGGACACGTCCGGGTGACCTGATGGGTCGGGTAGGGGTCGTGTGAGCCGGGACGGCGGGGCGCGCGACGCCGGGGACGGGTCGCCCTGGGTGCTCTCCCGCCTCGCGGGGGCGGCTGCTCGGTGGCGGCCGTCCAGCCGTCGGATCGGCTCCGGCCGCGACGCCGTCCTCGGTGACGGCGTCTGGCGGCGCGCCCACGACCGCTTCCGGCGTGCGGTGGACCGTTACCACCAGGTGATGGAGGGCGTGCCGGCCGGTGCCGCGCGCGACCACCTCGAGCAGGAGGGCACACGACTCGCCGCGGCGCTGGACGCCGTCCACGCCGCCTGCGCCGACGCCGAGGCGGCCCATCCGAGCGCCAGCCTTGATGTGCCGGGGCACCGTGCGGGTCCCGGCTCCGGCGTCGCGTCGCGGGCTCCGGGTACCGCCCGCGCCCCGGGTGACCCGGAGGACCCGCGGGACCTGCACCGGCGGCTGTCCCGGGCAGGGGGGCTGGCCGCGCAGGCGGCCGAAGCCGCCGCGTTGGTACGCGTGGCCGCGTCCGGAGGGGTGACGGACGACGAGGTGCTCGGCGAGCGGCTCCAGGCGGTCACCCGAGCCGTGGACCGGACGCAGGTGCAGCTCGACTGATGTCGCGCGCGCCTCGGCGGACGACGCCGAGACGCTGACGCAGCCGGCCACGATCTGCGGAACGCCGTCGCTCATGCGGTGCTGACCCACACCGACACGCAGTCCGCCGTCAACGGCACCGC
Organism: Actinomycetales bacterium; assembly: GCA_038206105.1. Taxonomy (GTDB): domain Bacteria; phylum Actinomycetota; class Actinomycetes; order Actinomycetales; family JBBRBF01; genus JBBRBF01. The sequence goes on from JBBRBF010000032.1 coordinate 30,577, forward strand.
GAAGTGCAAGGGCACGGGCTCGTACGACCCGGAGCGGACGGGCGCCCACCTGGCGAAGTAGGCGCGCACCCGCGGGGCGGACACTGGTGGCATGCCGACCCTCGACGACGTCAGGATCCAGCTCGCGGGCGAGACCGGGCTGGCGACGATCAGCACCACCCAGGCGGACGGGCGGGTGCTCTCGAGCGTGGTGAACTGCGGGGTGGTGGACCACCCGGTCACGGGTGAGGCGTCCGTAGCGCTGGTATCGCGTGGGCGGGCGACGCGGCTGATCCACATCCGTCGCGGCTCGCAGGTGACGTTGCTGGTCCGGCGCGGCTGGACCTGGGTGTCCGTCACGGGGCCGGCCGAACTGATCGGACCCAACGACCTGCCGGAGCGGATCGACGTCGACGGCGTCCGACTCCTGCTGCGGGAGATCTTCGCGGCGGCCGGGGGCGAACACGACGACTGGGACGAGTACGACCGCATCATGGCCGAGGAGCGGCGCACGGCGGTCCTCGTCCGCCCGGACCGGATCCTCGGGCAGACGCCCGGCGCGTGACCCGCTCGGGCTGCGCCAGGACGGAGGCATCGACGTCGTGGACGCCGGCGCCGTTGCCGCACAGGGCTATCCCCATCCGACCTGTCGCGTCGAGCACCGGCCCAAGCCACCGTGGCGGGCGTTCTGGTGGCGAGGCGGCTCCGGGCGCTCAGCTGCGCTGCGGACCGGACGCTGGAGCAGATCGCCTGACGTCGCGCTCGTCGGCTACCGGCTCACCCCGAAGGGTCGGTGGTGGGCCAGCCGGTGACCAGGGGTGGTGGGGTGCGGTGGTAGGTGCGTGCGGTGGGGCTGGTCCAGGTGAGGGTGCCGGGGGTGGGGTGGGTCAGGGTCCAGCCGCCGTGGGTCTTGGCGTTGTGGGTGCGGTGGCAGAGGCTGGCGAGGTTGGCTGCGGTGGTGCTGCTGGGGGCGTGGGGGGTCCATGGGGTGGTGTGGTCGAGCTGGGTGCCGCGGGCGGTGTGGAAGCAGGCGGGTCCGATGCAGGTGGCGTCGCGGGTGTGGACGTGGCGGCGCAGTGCTGGGGGTGGGGTGTACCCGGTGCCGGGTGCTGGTGGCGCCTCGATCGGGTCTGTGTACAGGGCAAGCCAGCGGGGGTCGGTGCGTAGGTCGGGTCCGCCGGGTGGTTCGGGTGGCTCGCCGGCTGTGGGTGGGGGGTGGGTGCGGGTGCCGTAGGCGAGCAGGGTGCCGGTGGTGGCGTCGACGACGAGGCGTCGCCAGTGGGTGGTGGCGGCGATGCGGCGGGTCTCGGCGGCGTCCAGGACGCCGGCGCCGGGGATGGTGGCGGGTAGCGCGGCTCGCGAGGCCGCAGCACTGCTCGGCCCGGGACCGGCTGGTCCGCTCACGCTCGTCCCGCCGCCGCTCGTCCCGCCGCCGCTCGTCCCGTCGCCGTTGGCTCCGCCGCCGTTGGCTCCGTCGCCGTTGGCTCCGCCGCCGTTGGCTCCGCTCCCGTCGCCGTGGTCGGGGTCGTCGCGGTGGCCGGGCCCGCGGTCAGCGAGGAGGGTCTCGGCGGTGACGACGACCTGGATCTCGGCGAGGGTCCGCAGGTCCTCGGGCGCGGGGACCAGGGTGGGGTCGCCGGCGTCGGCGTGTCCGGTCAGGGCGGCGGTCAGGGCGTCGGCGCGCAGCTGGGCAAGGGTGCGGTCCTCCCGTGTGCCGTCGGCGCGCACACCGCGGTCACGGGCGCCGGTCGCCACCGCGGTCAGCGCCGTCCACGCGCCCTGCGCGGCGAGGGTGGGCAGGTCGGCGACCAGGCGACGGCACCCGGGCAGCGGGGAGGCCCGCAGCACCACGTCCCGCTCGGATCGTCCGACCGCGGCGGCGCGGTCGGCGGCGGCGGGGTCGCTGCGGTGGGCCTCGGCGCCCACCGCGGCCCGTAACGCGGCCGCGGTGCAGCGCGGTGCCCGGCGCACCGCGAGGTCCTGCACCCGGCCCGACGCGGCGCCACCCAGGTCGCGGGTGAGGTCGGCGACGATGCGCAGCTGGGTGGGGTCCATGCCGCCGCGGGCCAGGGCGTCGTGGCAGCGGTGCAGGTCACCGCCCGGGCCCGCGGCGCGCCGCGCCAGGGCCACCAGGCGGGACGCGGCCTGCGGGGCGATCCCCAACGCGGGGGCGAGCTCGTCGGCGGCGCGCCGCCCCGGCGCCAGGACCACCCCCGCCCGCCGGGTCGGGGCCGGTTGCAGCGCCACGTCCAGCGCCGCGACCGCCTCCAGCTGCGCCGCCGCAGCGAACGCCGCGACCTGCTTCCAGCCCGCGGCGACCTCCACCCACTCCCGCGCCGACAGCCCCCCACCCTCGTCGTTCATGTCACTGCCCGGCTCGTGGCCGGCGTCGCCGATGTCGTCACAGGGGTCGTCACCGAGGCGGCCGGACATCACCGCCAGCAGACCCGCCACCAGCTCCGGACCCGGACGCCGCGCAACCACCTCCGCGACCCCCGCACGCAGCACCCGCGCACCCGGAACCCCACCACCACGCGGCGACTCCTGCGACTCCTGCTGCCGGGCCATGCCCCAGCATCCCACCCACCACCGACAGTCCCGGCACCGAGAACCCCTCGCGCACAACGACT
>JBBRBF010000033.1:0-31315 GCA_038206105.1 Actinomycetales bacterium
CACCCCTTGTCACCGCCGGACCATCGACGCCCAAGCGCGGTCCTCGACAACGCCCCTCAGACCGGGTAGACACACCCGACAGGGACCGCACCTGGGGAATTACGTGATCGTCACCCCTGGGGAATTACGTGATCGTCCACACAGCCGGGTCACTGCGTGGCCCGCGGGACAAGGGTGTGGCTGACATCGCCTTCGGCTCTCTACCGCTGGGTGACCGCTCCGTTACCCTCAGAGTGTCACGCCGGGCCTTCGCCGTTGTCCCCGGCCGCCGGTAGCCCCTCGATCTGTCGGGCCTGCTCGATGATCCCGCGGATGGCCTCCAGGCTCCCCGGCGAGAGACCCGCCGCCCGAAGGGCGACGGAGCGCACCGAGGCGTCCCGCATGGCCATGAGCAGGTCCAGCTCGGCCTCGATCCTCTCAGCCGCCTCTTCATCGAAGAAGTAGCTCGGGGACACGCCGAAGAACGACGCGAGTGCCTCGAGGTGGTGCTTCGTGGGGTTGTCTCGGATCCCCTTGCGCAGCTGCCAGACGTAGGTGGCAGAGATCGTCGGACCACCGGACTCGCGGATCGCCGAAGCGACCTCCTCGTGCGTGTACTCGTCCCCCTCCGGATGTCGAACGGTCGCGAACAAGCGGGACACCTTCGCTGCGAGCGACGTCGGACGGCGCGGCCCCTCGTCCGCCATGCCCGTCGCCTCCGAGGGTGCTCGCTCGCGCCTACCGCGCCTGATCCGCGCCGTACGAACGCTACCGAACAGCCCACCGCGCCAGCAGCACGGATGCGAAACACCGACTCGACCTCTTGACGCCAGTTCACAATGGCTTACGCTACATGCCAGTCTAACAACTGTGGTGAACGGTCAGGGGTGATCGTCGTGGCAGGTGCCGGCGCAGGTCGCAGCGGGGTCGCCCCTGCCGCACCACACCGCCCTGCGCGCCACCGCGGCGCCGCGTCCGAGCGCGGAGCGCGCCCGTGAAGGGCCTGGCCACCGTCGTAGCCGCACCCGCGGCGCTCGTCCTGCTCATCGGCGCCGGCATGTCCGTCGCCGGCGACCGCCCGCCGGCGCCCGTCTCCCAGCCGGTCAGCACGAACGGTGTCCCCGGTCCGGCGCCTCCCTTCCCCGGAGACTCGACCGGCTGCTCGGTACCGGACCCCACCGGCACGGGCGGCTGTGTCACCGCGGCGACCGCGTGGCTGCTCGCCAGCGTCGAAGAGCGCTTCGGTCAGCTGCCCACGTCCTGCTGGGACGAACACGCCTGGAACCCCACCAGCGACCACCCCCAGGGCCGGGCCTGCGACCACACCTTCGGACGCATCGGGGAGTTCCCGGACGCAGCCGACCGGGACCGCGGCTGGGGCCTCGCCGAGTGGTTCCGCGCCAACGCCGACGCGCTCTCGGTCAGCTACGTCATCTGGCAGGGCCGGATCTGGTCCTCCGGGCGGGCCGACGCCGGATGGCGCACCTACAGCGGGGGCGGCGTCTACGACGCCTCCGACCCCACCGGTGGTCACTACGACCACGTCCACGTCTCCGTCACGCGCTGAAGGGCTCGCCATGGACGACCCCGAGACCATGACCCTCGATTTGGCGCGCCGCGAGGCCGCCGCGAAGACCTCGCTGGACGCCGACGCGGCCGCCGAGCTCGGCAAGCTCAGCGACGGCTGGGGCGCCCGCATCGACGTCGCTCATGACCAGGCCGCAACGCTCCGGTCCCTCACGCGGAGCCTCGTGGAGGCCGGTTTCATGCTGCACGACTGCGCAGGCCGGCAGTACACCGGCGGCGTGTGCCTGACGCCGAGCGTGAGCGAGAACGGAGTCATCGTGACCTGGACGGTCCACGACGCCCTGTCGTGCGATGCCTGCCGGATCAGCGTCGACGCGTCGGTTCACAAGGTGATGAACGATGCGGTCGCGGACGTGCTGCGGAGCCAGGGCTGGCACGTCGATGCGTTCGGCTGTGCCGGCGCCCACATCGCGCGGCCGACAGCTGCAGTGCCCGGAGGCGCGTCGTGAACGCGCACGACGACCTCATCCGGTCCCTACTCATCGAGCGGTTCAGGCAATGGCCTCCGCCCGAGGAGCCCAGCGCCGCAGCGAAGCAGCTCGCAGCCGCACTCACCCACGAGAAGCGACGCGGCAGGGCCCGTCCCCCTCGACGCCGTACGGGTGGCAGCGGCACCATCGGCAGCAGGAGGCAGCCGTGAACACTGCCAGCGCCAACCTGACCGAGGACCAGATCCGCGTCCTGCCACCCGTCGTCGACGTCGAGACCGCCGCGGCCGTCCTTGGCGTCGGCCGCACCGCCGCCTACGAGCTGATCCGCACCAACCGCTGGCCCACCCCGGTGCTGCGGATGGGAAAGCTCATCCGCGTGCCGACCAGGCCGCTGCTCGAGCTGGTGGGCGTGACGCGATGACGCAGGGCACGGTGTACCAGCGCCACACCCTCTCGTGTCCACGCGACGCCAGCGGGCGGCTCGCGCCACACCGGTGCCGCGGCTCCTGGGGCTACGTGGTCGACGCCGGGCGCCGACCCGACGGCCGGCGCCGCCAGTCCCCCCGCACCGGCGTCCCGACCAAGAAGGAGGCCCAGGCCGCGCGCGAGGCGGACGTCGCACGCCAGCGGGGCGGACTCGCGGCGGCGCACTCTCTGACGGTCGGCGAGTACCTACAGACGTGGCTCGCCGGCAAGCGCCAGCTACGCCCGACGACTCGACGGAACTACCAGACCCACATCCGGCGCTACCTCCAGCCGGCGCTCGGGCCTGTGCGCCTGGCCGAGCTCACCCCCGAGCACATCGACCGGCTCTACAGCGACCTCATCGACGGGCGCTACGTCGGCGCCACACCCGCCACCGTGCAGCACGTCCACCGCACCCTGCGTTCCGCCCTCAACACTGCCGTGCGCCGCCGACTCGTCGCCTGGAACCCTGCCCTGCACGTCGACCTGCCCGAACATCGACGAGCACGCGGCAGCGTCTGGGAGCCGGCCCAGGTCGGCGCGTTCCTCGACTTCACGCGGGAGCACCGGCTCTACGCCCTATTCCATCTCATCGCGTTCACGGGCATGCGCCGGGGCGAGGCGATCGGGCTGCACTGGGAGGACGTCAACCTTGCCGCCCAGCTCGTGGTTGTGCAGTGGCAGGTCACCGACGCCGGAGACGGGCCAAAACTCGGGCCAACGAAGACAGCGGCAGGCGGACGCGTCGTCCCCATCGACGGCTTCACGGCCGAGGTCCTCGCCCGGCACCTTGCCCGTCAGCAGCGCGAGCGACGCGCGTGGGCGGAGGCTGCGGAGGACCTCGACCTCGTGTTCAGCCGCGAGGACGGGGCACTACTGCGTCCGGATGCTGTCACGCACCTGTTCGCCTCGCTGGTGCATGAGGCCGAACTGCCGCGGATCAGGCTTCACGACCTCCGCCACACCCACGCGAGCCTGGCACTCGCGGCCGGCGTCGACATCAAGATCGTGAGCAACCGGCTCGGTCACTCCACGACAGCCATCACGGCCGACCTCTACACGCACGTGACGTCAGCCGTGGCGCGCCGAGCGGCGGACGCGATAGCGCTCCAGATCCCGCTCACGGGCACTCGTCGCGATCCCGATGTTAGCGAGGTGTTAGCGAGGGACCCGCTGCGGCGATCCGGGACCGACCCTCCGTAGTGCATCACCGCAGGTCAGAAGGGGAGCCGGCACGGGGACTCGAACCCCGAACCGCCCGATTACAAGTCGGGTGCGCTACCAGTTGCGCCATGCCGGCAATGCGCCGAGCCTACCGGCGCTGCGCGAGGGCCCGACATGACCACCGTCGGTGCGTGACGCGCCATCCCGTGGTGTCATACGAGGAACCGGCGGCTCGACGGTGAGCGGCCCGACCACACCAGGGGGACGCGATGCGCTCCAACCCCGACGCCGTCGACCCGGGCGCCGCCATCGGCGACTTCTACGACCTGGCGGGCATGGTGCCCGAGGAGGACCGGGCGCTGCTCAAGGGCGTCCGGGAGTTCCTCGCCGAGCACGTCACCCCCCGCGTCGACGACCACTGGGCGCACGCCACGTACGACCTCGACTTCGTGCCCGCGATCCGCGAGCTCGGCATCACGGGCATGCAGTACGACGGGCACGGCTGCCCGAGCCACTCGAGCCTGACGAGTGGTCTGGTGACGATGGAGCTCTCCCGCGTCGACCCCTCCTTCGCGACCCTGCTGGGCGTGCACGGCGGCCTCGCCGTCGGCTCGATCATGCTCTGCGGCAGCGAGGAGCAGAAGGCCGCCTGGATCCCGCCGATGCTCCGGTGGGACACGATCGGCGCCTTCGGGCTGACCGAGCCGGACGTCGGCTCCGGCGTCTCCCGTGGCCTGATGACGACCGCGCGGCGCGACGGCGACGACTGGGTGATCGACGGAGCCAAGAAGTGGATCGGCAACGCCACCTTCGCCGACGTCATCGTGATCTGGGGCCGCGACACCGGTGACGACCAGGTCAAGGGCTTCCTCGTCGAGAAGGGTTCGCAGGGCCTGACCACCGAGAAGATCGAGGGCAAGGTCGCGCTGCGCTCGGTGCAGAACGCGCTCATCACCCTGGACGGCGTCCGTGTGCCCGAGTCGCACCGGCTCCAGAACGCGAGCTCCTTCCGCGACACCGCCCGCGTGCTCCGCCTCACCCGCGCCGGCGTCGCCTGGAGCTCCGTGGGCTGCGCCGTCGGTGCCTACGAGGCCGCCCGCGAGTACGCGATGGAGCGCGAGCAGTTCGGGCGCCCGATCGCGGGGTTCCAGCTCGTGCAGGACCTGCTGTCGAAGATGCTCGCGAACATCACCGCGTCGCAGGCCCTCGGGGCCCGCCTCGCGGCGCTCCAGGACGACGGCAGCATCACCGACCAGCAGGCGTCCCTCGCCAAGATGTACTGCACCACCCGCACCCGCGAGACCGTGTCGTGGGCACGAGAGGTGATGGGGGGCAACGGGATCCTGCTGGAGAACAAGGTCGCCCGCTTCCTGGTCGACTCCGAGGCGCTGTACTCCTACGAGGGCACGCGCGAGGTCAACTCCCTCATCGTCGCGCGGTCCATCACCGGGATCAGCGCGTTCGTCTGAGAACCGCGCAGGCTCACCGACGGCCGCGGACGAGCAAGTCCACGAGCGCGACGACGACCGCCACGACGGCAAGCCCCATCAGGGGAAGCAGCACGTTCATCCGGAACCTCCCCCCGTCCGGTCGGCCGCCGGCACCAGCACCGACAGGCACGTGACGCACCCCTCCAGCTTCTCCAGCTCGCCGATCTCGACAGCAACCACGTCGAAGCCGAGGTCGGTCAGCCACGCTCCGGTCCGGACAGCGGAGGCGGCCATCAGCACCGTGCCGCCCCCGAGCGGGACGACGTGGCACCCCGGCTCCTCGTCCACGTCGCGCCAGCCGGGGAACAGCCCGGGGTCGACGAGCGAGCGCAGCCCGACCACGGTGTCGTCCGGCAGGGCGGTCACGGCGGACTTCAGGTGCAGCACCGCGCCCAGCGGCACCGGCACCACCCGGCGTCCCAGGGGCGCCAGCAGCGCGCGCAGCGAGGCGATCCCCGCACCGTCGGTGCGCCCGCCGTGCCCGACGTACACGGTGCGACCGACCTGCAGCACGTCACCTCCGTCGAGGTGGCCCGGTGCCTCGATGCGCTCGACGCGCAGCCCCAGGTCGGTCACCACGGTCTCGACCGCCGCGACCTCACCCGTCCGCTCCGGGGCACCGGGTCGGGCCAGCACCGCGAGGTCGTCCACCACCACGACCGTGTCCTCCACGAACACCGAGTCCGGGTGGTCCGGGGCGGCAGGCACCGGCAAGACGTCCCAGCCCGCGTCGCGCAGCGCCGTCGAGTAGGCCGCGTGCTGCGACCGGGCCGCCGCCACGTCGACGGGACTGCGGCCGACGTGCGTCACGAGGCCCTCGGCCAGCCGGTCGACGACTGGACGCACCAGCGCGGTGCCGCGACCCGTCATCCCGCCAGCGTAGGCGTCGGCCGGCTCGAGGCCGTCGCTCACGCGCGCCTCACGGTCCGCGAGGGCGGCCGCGCCAGAGGACGGCGGCCCCGACGCCGGCCGCGACCAGCGCGACCAGCGCGACGCCGACGAACAGCCACGCCGGCTGCCGCCCCGACCCGGCCGCGGCGGGGTCGCTGTCGCCGACCTCGGCCACCGGCCCCGGGCTCGCCCGCCCGGGGTCGGTGGCTCCCGCCGGTCCCGGGCTCGCGTCGCCCGGATCGACGCCGGTCGGTGCGGGCGAGACGGCCGCCGCACCGTCTGCTGCCCCTGTGACGGCGAAGTCCAGCTCCCCCGAGATCGGGTGCCCGTCCGAGGATGTGACCCGCCACAGCACGACGTACTTGCCGGGCGGCGGGGCGTCATCGAGCGGGACGACGACGCGGGTCCCGTCGACCACCGGCTCGCCGCCCACCGGCTCGCCACCGTCGACCGTCACCTCGATCCTCGTGCCCAACGTCACGACGTCGTCGGAGAAGACGAGCGCCACCCGCGTCGGCGGCGCCGCGACGCTCTCCCCCTGCGCCGGGTCGGACGACAGCAGCACGGAGTGGGCCCCGGCCGGCGCGGCCAGGCAGACCATGGCGGCGACGGCAAGCGCCAGCACGGTGGCCACGTTGTCCCGCCTCACCACCACACCTCGTCGTCCCGGGGCGGCGGTCGTGCCGTCAGTCGGCGCGGCGACCGGCGTCATCCCAGCGGCGGGCCCGGTAGCGGCCACCAGTCCGGGTCGGCCCCGCCGTAGACGACGAGCCCCGCTCCGACCGCGACGAGCACCAGCAGCGCCACCGTCACCTGCGCCGCCCGCTGGCCGGGCGCGACGGCCCGGGCCACCGTCCGTGACCCGCGGCGCACGGACCCACCCCCGGGGCCCCACCACGCGACCGCGACGGCGACCGCCGAACCGACCGCGATCGGGACCGGGTCGCCGGGCACGGGCACGCCACCGGACACCGCCCACCCCGCCGCGAAGGCCGCGCTGACACCCACGAGCGCCGGCAGCACGAGCGCGGGGATGCTCACGAGTGCCGCCGCGAGCAGGTGGAACGGCGACCCGAGCGCGGCCAGCCACCGGTCCCCTCGTCGCGGTCCCCGCTCGTACCGGCGTCGCAGCAGCGACACCGTCGACCGGTCGACCGTGCGCGCGAGGACCATCCCGGCGACCCCGACCGCCGCCGCGACCACGGGGACGACGGCTGCGACGAGGCACAGCGTCAGCGCCGCGACGGCGAGCGTGCCGGTGCGGGCGGGGCGCCACGACGGGGCCGGCACCTCAGGCCGCGCCTGCCAGGGAGCGGCCGACGGTGGTGCCGCGGGTGTGGGCGCGTACCGGGGCGCCCCGGCGGGCGGCCCTGGCGGCGGGCTCTGCGCCGGGCCCACCGGTGCGTAGGGGGCCGTGGCCGGCTCGCGGGGTGGCGCCGGCCGCTGCGCGGCTGCCGGTGACGGGGACTCCGGGTGGGCCACCGTGGCACCGCCGGCGACGGCGACCGGCTGCGTCGCGAGGGCGTCGCGCGGCGAGTCCGCGCGGGCGGCGGGCACGGCCTGCGTCGCCGCTTCGGCGGCCGCGGGACGGCGGTCCGGCTCGACCGCCACGGCCCGGGTGGCGTCCCCGGCGGGTGCCGACCCTCGAACCGCGTCGGCCGAGAGGGCCTGCGTCGCGTCGTCCGCGGGCACGCCCCGCCGGCCGGGTTCGGCCGGCACCGCCTGCGTCGCATCGCCCGCCGGCACCGCCTGCGTCGCATCCGTCTCCGCCGCGCTCGCCCCCGCGGCGACGGCCCGCGTGACCTGCGCGCCGCCCTCTCGGACACCGGCACGCAGCGCGGCCACCGCCGCCCGCAGCACGCCGGGCGGGGGCCGGTCGGCGGGGTCCACGGCCAGCGCCCGGCGGACCGCGCCGAGCAGCGCCGCGGGCACCCCGTCGAGGTCGGCGTCTCCCCGGCGGACCCGGTCGAGCACCGCCTCGACCGGCCCGCCGCCGAACGGCGGCCGCCCCGTCGCGGCGAACGCCACGGTGGCCGCCCACCCCCACCAGTCGGTCGGCTCGCCGACACCGCTCCCGGCGACGACCTCCGGGGACAGGTAGCCCGGCGTCCCCATCACCAGGCCCGCTGAGGTCAGCCGGACGTCGTCCGCGACCTGCGCGATCCCGAAGTCGATCACGACCGGCACGTCGTCCAGCAGCAGCACGTTGGCGGGCTTGAGGTCGCGGTGCACCACGCCCGCGGCGTGGATCGCGGCGAGCGCCTCGCCGAGCCCGTCCCCGAGGTCGGCGAGCCGCTCCGGCGGCAGCGGGCCGCTCTCGCGCACCCGCTCCTCCAGCGACGGACCCGGCACGAACCGGGTGACGAGGAAGGGCTGGTCGCCCTCAGTGTCGGCGTCGATGACCTCGGCCACCCAGGGGCTGCGGACCCGCTGCAGTGTGGCGACCTCGCGCGCCAGCCGCCGCCGTGCGTGCGGGTCGGCGGCCACGTGCGGGCGCAGCACCTTCATCGCGACCGCCCGGGAGTCGTCGTCCACGGCCAGGTGGACCACGCCCATGCCGCCCTCGCCGACCCGCTGGAGCACGCGGTAGCGCCCCAGCCGCTGCCGCGGCGTGGGATCCCCCCAGCTCGACGTCGGGTGCTGCGTCACCCCCGCCACGGTACGTGACCTGGAGCGGCGGCCCCCGGGACGCGGGGACCCGGCGGAGCCGGCGGAAGGCTACCGCGTGATGTAGGCGGTGAGGTGGTCGCGCTCGTCGGTGAGCTCGTCGATGCGGTGCTTGACGACGTCCCCGATGCTGACGATGCCGACGAGGCGGCCGCCGTCCACGACCGGCAGGTGCCGGATCCGCTCGTCGGTCATCGTGCGCATCAGGTCCGTGACGAGGTCCTTCGGCACGCACGTGTGCACGTCGGTGGTCATGATGTCGCGCACCGGCAGGTCGAGCAGGCGCTCGGCGTCGGTGTGCAGGTGACGGACGACGTCGCGCTCGCTGACGATCCCGTCGACGGACGTCCCGTCGCCGGAGACGACCAGGGCCCCCACGTGGTGCTCGGCGAGCAGCGCCAGCAGCTCGCGGACGCTGTGGTCCGGGGCGACCGTGACCACCGTGCCGCCCTTGCGCCGCAGCACGTCGGAGATGCGCATCGTTTGGCCTCCTCACCCGCGACCGGTGCCCCGCGGCGCTGTCCGCCCGGCTCCAGCACGTTCGCGACCGATGCCGGAACGGTAGGGCAGATCCGACGGCAGCGGGAGGGCCCGGACGGGTGGGCGTCGCCGCATCCGGTCGTCATCGGGTCGGCACCGCCCGGGACGCCCCCCGGTCGCGGGCGAGATGTCCGGCTCCGGTGCCCCGACTAGGCTCGGGTGTCGCGGGTCGGCCGCGAGGCGGAGGGAGACCGGTGGGCGCAGGGGCATACGACTTCGTGGTCGTGGCGAACCGGCTGCCGGTGGACCGGGTGGCCGAACCGGACGGCGGCACGGGCTGGCGGCCGTCCCCCGGCGGCCTCGTGAGCGCGCTCGAGCCGGTGATGCGGCGCGCCGACGGGGCCTGGGTGGGGTGGAGCGGCTCCCCCGACGAGCAGCTGGACCCGTTCGACGAGGCCGGGATGCGGCTCGTGCCGGTCCCGATGTCCGCCCAGGAGGTCGAGGAGTACTACGAGGGCCTCTCCAACGGCACGTTGTGGCCCCTGTACCACGACGTCATCGCCCGCCCGTCCTACCACCGGGAGTGGTGGGACGCCTACTCGCGCGTGAACCAGCGGTTCGCCGACGCCGCCGCCGAGCAGTCCGCCGAGGGCGCGACGGTGTGGGTGCAGGACTACCAGCTGCAGCTCGTCCCGGCGATGCTCCGCACGCTGCGGCCCGACCTGCGGATCGGCTTCTTCAACCACATCCCGTTCCCGCCCTACGAGATCTTCGCCCAGCTTCCCTGGCGCAAGCAGGTGCTGGCGGGGCTGCTCGGCGCCGACCTGCTCGGGTTCCAGCGCGCCTCGGACGCCAACAACTTCCTGCGCGCTTGCCGGCGCGCGATGGGCCTGGCCAGCCGCCGGCAGCAGCTGCGGGTGCCGGGCGAGGGGGACGCGCCCGCGCGCACGGTCACCGCGAAGCACTTCCCCATCTCCATCGACGCGGCGTCCCTCGACGAGCTGGCCCGCAGCAAGAGCGTGCAGGAGCGGGCCCGCCAGATCCGCACCGACCTCGGCGACCCGGCGGCGGTCGTCCTCGGGGTCGACCGGCTCGACTACACCAAGGGGATCGGGCACCGCCTCAAGGCGTTCGGCGAGCTGCTGGCCGAGGGCCGGGTCAGCGCGGACGACGTCGTGATGATCCAGGTCGCGACCCCGTCCCGGGAGCGGGTGGAGGAGTACCGGCTGCTCCGCGACGAGATCGAGCAGACCGTCGGGCGCATCAACGGTGACCACTCGACGCTGGCGCACACGCCCGTGCACTACCTGCACACCTCGCAGCCACGCGAGGAGATGGCGGCGATGTTCCTGGCCGCCGACGTCATGCTCGTGACGTCGCTGCGCGATGGGATGAACCTCGTGGCCAAGGAGTACGTCGCCGCCCGCCACGACGACCGCGGCGTGCTCGTGCTGAGCGAGTTCACCGGCGCGGCCGACGAGATGAACCAGGCGCTGCTGGTCAACCCGCACGACATCGAGGACCTCAAGGACGCCACGATGCGGGCCCTGCAGATGGACCGCCGGGCGCAGCGGCGGCGGATGCGCGCGCTGCGCAAGCGCGTGCTGCACCACGACGTCGAGCGGTGGGCCTCGGACTTCCTGTCGGCGCTGCGGGGCGACGGGGGGAACGCGTGACCGCCCGCCACGACGGCCTCGCCGACGGACTCCCGGCCGAGCCGCCGATGCACCTGCCGGACGACGTCGACGCGGCCCTGGCGGCCTTCGCGGCCCGAGCCGCGGTCCTCGTGGCCTCCGACTTCGACGGCGTCCTCGCGCCGATCGTCGACACGCCGGGCGCGGCCCGCGCCCACCCCGCGGCGGTCGCCGCGCTCGCGGCGCTCGTGGGACTCGACGGCGTGCACGTCGCCGTGGTCAGCGGCAGGTCCCTGGCCGACCTGCGCACCGTCGCCGCTCCCCCGCAGGGAGCGGTGCTCGTCGCCAGCCACGGCGCCGAGGTGGACGGCGCCGACGGCCCCGAGGTCGACGCCGACGCCCTGGCGGCCGTCACCGACGCGCTCGACCGGGTCGCCGCCGAGCACCCGGGGACGTCGGTGGAGCACAAGCCCGCCGCCGCCGTGCTCCACACCCGGCGGGCCGAACGCGACGTCGCAGCGGCCGCGACCCGGGCCGCGCTCGAGGCGGCCGACCGCGTCGGTCCGGGCGCCGTGCACGTGCTCGAGGGCAAGGAGGTCGTCGAGGTCTCCGTCGTGAGGGCCGACAAGGGCACCGCGCTGCGCGACCTGCGCGAGCGGCTGGGCGTCGACGCGGTGCTGTACGCGGGCGACGACGTCACCGACGAGCACGCCTTCGCCGTCCTCGACCCCTCGACCGACGTCGCCGTCAAGGTCGGCGACGGCGACACCCTTGCCGCGTACCGGTTGCCGGGGCCCCCGGACGTCGCGGCGCTGCTCGCCCGGCTCGCGGCGCTGCGGGGGGCGGGGCCGGAGGGCCGCGGGTAGCGCCATGGCGTCGGACGCGCCGCGAGCCCACCCGCCGAGGACGACATGACCCACCGTGAAACCCGCCGGGCGCGCCGCGTCGTGCGCGCCGCCGCGGCCGGCGTGGTGCTCGGGCTGCTGGCGGCCGGGTGCGGCGGTGCGAGCGGGGATGCCGGAGGGGACGACGCGGCGAGCACCGCGACTGGTACCACTCCCGCCGACCGCGCCGACGGCGACCTGGTGGTGTGGACCGATGAGGCGGGCGAGGCCACGGTCGCGCCGACCGTGAGGGCTTTCGCCGCCGACAAGGGCGTCACGGCCCGGGTCCAGGTCGTGGCCCCGGGCGGTCTGGTGGCCGCGGTCGCCGCGGCGAACACCGCCGGCGAGGGTCCGGACGTGGTCGTCACCGGCAGCGACGGCCTCGCCGACCTGCTCGCCAACGGAGCCGTGGCCCCGCTCGCGCTGCAGCGCAACGACGCCGCCCGGTACAGCCCCCGTGCGCTGGAGACCGTCACGGCCGACGACGTCCTCTACGGGTTGCCGTATGCCGTGGACGCCGTCGCGCTGCTGCGCGACGCCGCGGTCGTGCCGGACGAGCCGCGCACGCTGGAGGACCTCGTCGCGGCCGCCCGGGCAGCCGGCGCACCCCGGCCGCTGTGCCTGCCGGTGGGCGAGACGGGCAGCCCGGAGCACCTGTACCCGCTCTACCGCTCGGCCGGGGGCTACCTGTTCGGCCGCACGCCCGGCGGGGCGCTCGACCTCAGGGACGTCGGCGTCGGCGAAGAGGGCTCGCTCGTGGCCGCCGACCGGTTCGCCGGGATGGCCGCCGACGGACTCCTCGCCACCGACGTCACGCGGCGGCGGGCGGCGGCGCTGTTCGCCGACCGGCAGTGCCCCTTCCTCGTCGCCGGCGCCGAGGCGCTCCCCGCCGCCACCGAGGCCGGCATCCGGATCGAGGTCTCGCCGCTGCCCGGCTTCGCTGGCCTGGAGCCCGCGGTGCCGCTGACGTCGAGCCGGGCGCTGTTCGTGACGAGCAAGGCGCGCTCGTCCGAGCTCGCCGGGCGGTTCGTGCTCGACGTCGTGAACCGTCCCGACACGATGCTCGCGCTCTACGGCGAGGGCGGGGGGACGCCGGCGATGACCGAGGTGGTCCGTCTGGTCTCCGGCGACGCGCCCGCCCACACCGGCTTCGCCGCGGCCGCCGAGGACGGCGAGGTGCTCCCGGCCGTGCCTGCCGTGGCCGAGGTCTGGGACCCGCTGGGACGGGCCGAGGCCGCCGTCGTCGGCGGCGCCGACCCCGCCGAGACGATGCGCTGGGCGGGCGAACAGGTCCGCGAGCGCGTCGACGCAGCGCCCTGAACGACGCCCCGCCGACCCACCACGAACCGGCCGGATTCCGGCTGGACCCTTGTCGCGGCCGTCCCCATCGTGTGACGATCCGCGCACCGCGACGCCGACCCCTCACGGAGCCGGCGATGTGGCACGTCACCCGCCCAGGGCGGCGTCCGAACCCTCACTCGGATCGTCCGGCACGTTCCTGCCGGTGAGAGGACACACCACCATGGCCACTGTCACGTACGATCAGGCGAGCCGCGTGTACCCCGGCTCCGACACCCCCGCGGTCGACAAGCTGGACCTCGAGATCGCCGACGGCGAGTTCCTCGTCCTCGTCGGCCCGTCGGGCTGCGGCAAGTCGACCTCGTTGCGGATGCTCGCCGGCCTCGAGGACGTCGACTCCGGGCGCATCCTCATCGGTGACCGCGACGTCACCGACATGCAGCCCAAGGACCGGGACATCGCCATGGTGTTCCAGAACTACGCGCTCTACCCGCACATGTCCGTCGCGGACAACATGGGCTTCGCGCTGAAGATCGCCGGCACCCCGAAGGACGAGATCCGCAAGCGCGTCGAGGAGGCCGCCAAGATCCTCGACCTCGAGGCGTACCTCGACCGCAAGCCGAAGGCCCTCTCCGGTGGCCAGCGCCAGCGCGTCGCGATGGGCCGCGCGATCGTGCGGCAGCCGCAGGTGTTCCTCATGGACGAGCCGCTGTCGAACCTCGACGCCAAGCTTCGCGTGCAGACGCGCACCCAGATCGCGCAGCTGCAGCGCCGTCTCGGCGTCACGACCGTCTACGTCACCCACGACCAGGTCGAGGCCATGACGATGGGCGACCGGGTCTGCGTGCTCAAGGACGGTCTGCTGATGCAGGTCGGCACCCCGCGGGAGCTGTACGACAGCCCGAACAACCTCTTCGTCGCCGGCTTCATCGGCTCCCCCGCGATGAACCTGCTCGAGCTCAACGCCGTCGACGGCGGCGTCGAGTTCGGCGACACGGTGCACCCCGTCGACCGTGAGCTGCTCGGCAAGGCGGGCGACTCCCGGGTCACCGTGGGTGTCCGTCCCGAGGACCTCGAGCTGTCCGAGCACGGGATGGCGGTCGAGGTGGACGTCGTCGAGGAGCTGGGCGCCGACGCGTACGTCTTCGGGCGCACCCAGATGCAGGACGGCGAGCACGAGATCATCGCCCGTGTCGACGGGCGGCGGCCCCCGCGCAAGGGCGAGGTCGTGCACTTCCAGCCGCATCAGGGCCACGTGCACCTGTTCTCCACCCACGACGGGGCGCGCATCAGCTGACGTCGTCCCACGCGAGGCGAACCGGGGCGGCCACCGCGACGGCGGTGGCCGTCCCTTCGCGCGTCCGGCGCCCGGCGCGATGCGACGCGCGAGCCGGCCGGTGGGAGGATGCGGCCCATGGCGCCGTCCCTGCAGATCACCGCCGCAGCCCCCGACCCGGCCCTGCTGGACCTGCCGTGGGACACGCCCCTGGAGGACTGGCCCGCCGAGCAGCTCGCCGCCCTGCCACGCGGGATCTCGCGCCACGTCGTCCGTTTCGCGCGGATGTCGGGCCGGGTGGTCGCGATCAAGGAGATCACCGAGGACATCGCGCGGCGGGAGTACGGTTTGCTGCGCCTGCTGCGCCGGCTCGACGTGCCGTGCGTCGAGCCGGTCGGGGTGATCAGCAACCGCGCCGCCCCCGACGGCACCCCGCTGGAGTCGACGCTGGTCACGCGGCACCTGCAGTTCTCCCTGCCCTACCGGGCCCTGTTCAGCCAGGCGCTGCGACCCGACACCGCCGCCCGGCTGATCGACGCGCTCGCCGTGCTGCTGGTCCGGCTGCACCTGACCGGCTTCTTCTGGGGCGACGTCTCGCTGTCGAACACCCTGTTCCGGCGGGACGCGGGCGCGTTCGCCGCCTACCTCGTGGACGCGGAGACCGGTGAGCTGCACGACACGCTGTCCGACGGGCAGCGGGAGCACGACCTCGAGGTGGCCCGCGTCAACATCGCCGGCGAGCTCATGGACCTCGAGGCCGGCGAGCTGCTCGACGAGACCGTCGAGCCCGTCGAGGTCAGCGAGCTCATCATGAGCCGCTACCGCACCCTGTGGGCCGAGCTCACCGAGTCCGAGTCCTTCGAGCGCGGTGACCGGTGGAGGGTCCAAGCACGGATCGAGCGCCTCAACGACCTCGGCTTCGACGTCGGCGAGCTCGCGATCTCCACCGACTTCGACGGTACGTCGGTGCAGATCCAGCCGAAGGTCGTGGACGCCGGGCACCACTCGCGCCGGCTGCTGCGCCTCACCGGCCTCGACACCGGCGAGAACCAGGCCCGGCGGCTGCTCAACGACATGGACGGCTACATCGCGGCGACCGACAGCCAGGGCGAGGAGGAGGAGATCGCTGCCCACGACTGGGTCTCGATCGTGTTCGAGCCGACCATGCGCGCCGTCCCCCGCGAGCTACGCGGCAAGCTGCAGCCCGCGGAGCTCTTCCACGAGGTGCTCGAGCACCGGTGGTACCTCTCCGAGCAGCAGCGCCGCGACGTCCCGATGTCGGAGGCGGTGCTCGCCTACGTCGACACCGTGCTGCGGCACAAGCCCGACGAGGCCGCGGTGGTGGGCGTGGACACGTCCGCCGTCCCGGTGCTGGCCAACCGCCCCAGCCCGCCGCGCGGGGCCTGAGTGCGTCGCGACATCGACCCCGCGACGACACCGGCGCGGGACTTCTACCGGCTGCTCACCTCTGTCGTCGTCCCCCGCCCCATCGCGTGGGTGTCGACGACGTCCGCCGACGGCGTCGACAACCTGGCGCCGCACTCCTTCTTCACGGTCGCCGGGACCGCACCCCCCGTCGTGCAGTTCACGTCCGTCGGGCGCAAGGACTCGCTGCGCAACGTGGAAGCCACCGGCGAGCTCGTCGTGCACCTGGCGCCCGCCTCGCTGTTCGAGCAGGTGAACGCCACCGGCACCGACTTCCCGCCCGACGTCAGCGAGTTCGACGCCGTCGGCCTGGAGCGCGAACCGAGCCTGCGGGTGCGGCCGCCGCGGGTGGCTGCCTCACCGGTGGCGCTTGAGTGCGTGCTGCACGCCACCGTCGGGATCGGCCCGTGCACCGTCGTGATGGCACGGGTGGTGCACGCGGCCGTCGACGAGGCCGTGCTCGCGCCCGACGGCCTGCCGGACGTCGCCGCCCTGGCGCCGCTGTCCCGCCTCGGCCGCGACGAGTGGGGCGGCTGGGAGCCGCTGCGCGAGATCACCCGGATCCCGCACCGCGACTGGCCGGGCCACTACCACCCCCCTCGGTGATCAAGGACGTCGCGCACCCCACCCCCTGGTGATCAAGGAAAGCGCGCACCCCAACCCCTGGTGATCAAGGACGACGTGCGCCGCTCAGGGCTCCCGGCGGCGGCGAGCGACCTCATACAGCGCGACCCCGGCGGCCACGCCCGCGTTCAGCGACTCCGTGCCCGAGGCCATCGGGATGGAGGCCACCACGTCGCACGTCTCGCGCACCAGCCGCGAGAGCCCCTTGCCCTCCGACCCGACGACGAGCACGACCGGCTGGTCGGCCACGGCGAGGTCCGGCAGCGCGACGTCCCCGCCCGAGTCGAGGCCCACGACGAAGCACCCTGCCCTGCGGTAGGCCTCCAGCGCCCGGGTCAGGTTCGTCGCCCGCGCCACCGGGACCCGGGACGCCGCCCCGGCGGACGTCTTCCACGCACCCGTCGTCATCCCCGCCGACCGGCGCTCCGGCACCACCACGCCCTGCCCGCCGAACGCCGCCACCGAGCGCACCACGGCGCCGAGGTTGCGGGGGTCGGTGACGCCGTCGAGCGCGACCAGCAGCGGCGTCCCGGGCCCGCCCAGCAGGTCGTCGGGGTGCGCGTAGTCGTACGGCGGCACCTGCAGCGCCAGCCCCTGGTGCAGGGTCCCGCCGGTGATGCGGTCGAGCTCGGCGCGTGGCACCTCCAGCAGCGCCAGGCCGGTCGACGCCGCCACCCGCAGCGCCTCCTTGACGCGCTCGTCGTGCTCGATCCGGGCGGCGACGTACAGGGTCGTCGCCGGGATCGCGGCACGCAGCGCCTCCACGACCGAGTTTCGGCCGGCGACGTACTCGGTGCTGCCGGGCTCGCCGCGCCGGGACCGGGACGGCCGGTGGGGCCGCTGCCCCGCGGCCTTGTCGGCGGCATTCTTGCGCCGGTGCGCGACGTGGTACTCGCGGTCCTCCGCCTTCGGGGTGGGGCCCTTGCCCCGCAACGCCTTGCGACCGAGACCGCCGGTGCCGGCCTGGGGTCCCTTCTTGGAGCCGGTCTTGCGGACCGATCCGGGTCGCCGCGGTGAGCCGGGCATGTCAACCGTCCTCGGGGGTGGTCGGGTGGGCGGCGAGCGACCAGCGCGCACCGTCCGGGGTGTCCTCGACGACCACACCGGCTGCGGCCAGCCGGTCGCGCACGGCGTCGGCCGTCGCGTAGTCCTTGCCTGCCCGCGCACGCGCGCGGGTGTGGAGCTCGGCCTGCACCAGGGCGTCGAGCGCGGCCGCCTCGCGGGAGGCGCCGGCGCCGGCCCAGTGCCCGTCGAGCGGGTCGACGCCGAGCACGGCGGTCATCGCCCGGACCGCGTGCCACGCGGTCACCGCGGCTGTGCGGTTGCCGGCGTCCAGTGCGGTGTTCCCCGCGCGCACGGTCTCGTGCACGACCGACAGCGCTCCGGCCACGTTGAGGTCGTCGTCCATGGCCGCCCGGAAGTGCTGCGGCAGAACGGAACCGGCGTCTCGTGGCTGGTCCTCGCCGACGTCGACACGTCGCAGGAACGACTGGATCCGGCTGACGGCCGCGTCGGCCTCCACCAGGGACGACGACGTGAACTCGATCGTCGAGCGGTAGTGCGCCTGGCCCAGGTAGTAGCGCAGGGCCAGCGGGCGGGAGTCACGCAGCACGGCACTCATCGTCAGCGAGTTGCCCAGCGACTTGCTCATCTTCTCGCCACCCGTGGTCACCCACGCGTTGTGCAGCCAGAGGTTCGCGAAACCCAGCCCCGCCGCGTGCGACTGTGCCTGCTCGTTCTCGTGGTGGGGGAACCGCAGGTCTATGCCGCCCGCGTGGATGTCGAACGTGTCGCCGAGGTAGCGGCGCGCCATCGCCGAGCACTCCAGGTGCCACCCGGGCCGGCCCCGACCCCAGGGCGCCGGCCAGGCCGCGGTCGCCGGCTCCTCGGGCTTGTGCCCCTTCCACAGCGCGAAGTCCCTCGGGTCGCGCTTGCCGCGCGGGTCGGCGTCCTCCGCGGGCGCCATGTCGTCGAGGCGCTGGTGCGTCAGCGACCCGTAGTCCTCCCAGGATCGGACGTCGAAGTACACGTCGCCGCTGTCGTCCTCGGCGACGTACGCGTGCCCGCGCTCGACGAGCTCGGCGACCAGCTCGACCATCTCGGTGGCGTGACCGGTGGCGCGCGGCTCGTACGTCGGGCGGCGGAGCCCCAACGTGTCGTAGGCCGCGCTGAACTCGCGCTCGTGCCGCAACGCCCACGCCCACCAGGGCACGCCGGCCTGCGCCGCACGCACCAGGATCTTGTCGTCGACGTCGGTGACGTTGCGCACGAAGGTGACGTCGTACCCGTGCCCGGTCTCCAGCCACCGCCAGAGCACGTCGAACGCGACGCTCGAGCGGATGTGACCGACGTGCGGCGCGCCCTGCACGGTCGCCCCGCACAGGTAGACCCCGACGTGGCCCGGTGTCGCCGGTCGGAGTTCGCGGACCTCGCGGGACGCGGAGTCGAACAGGCGCAGGCTCACCCGCACCAGGCTACCGGCGCGGCCGCACCCGCCGGACACCCAGCGCGGCGCCAGCGACCAGGGCGAGAACGGAGACCGCGAGCAGCGTCGGCGGGACGACCGTGACCGCGGCGACGAGGGTCAGCAGCACGAGCAGCACCACCTGCACGAGCACGACCCGTGGCCCGGCGTACGCCCAGACGCCGCCGGAGGCGCCCCGGCGTCCCCGCAGCGTGACCACGACCGTGACGAGCGCCGCGACCACCTCGAGTGCGGCCACGACCACCGCCACCGACGTCGACCGGCCGGTCACCCCGCCGATCGCCAACAGCGCCAGGGCGGCGACGAGCCCGGGGACGACGACCCACCACGTCGCGCGCCGGACCAGCAGCCGCGCGGTGGTCGCCGTCGTGGGGCCCGCTTGCCGGGCCGCGGGCGACGGCCGGGTCCCGGCACCGGACGGCGACGGCGGCGTCCCGGGGCCGCCGTCGGAGCGAACCCGCTCCGGGTCGAGGCGCGCGGCCCGCTCACGCAGCCGGGCCGCCTCCTCCCGGTCGCCGGCGGGGTCCAGCAGGTCCGCGAGCAGCAGCAGGGCCTCGACGCTGTGGTCGTCGACGGCGACGGCCTCCCGGGTCGCCGCCAGCGCGGCGTACGGGTCGCCCTGCGGCGCACCGGGACCGGGCAGCACGAGGGCCCGCGCCAGCGCGCACAGCGGCGCAGCCGAGCCGGGCACCAGGTCCGCCGCCCGGCACGCCGCCTGGGTGGCGGCGTCCCGGTCGGAGCTGCTCGCCGGGCCGCCGGAGAGCAGCGCGCTGCGGCGTCGCGCCTCGGAGAGCAGCAGCCACGCCGCGGCGTCGGTGTCGTCGCGGCGCAGCACGCCCCGCAGCACGGTCGCAGCCTCGCCGGGCCGGTCGGCGTCGAGCAGGTCGCCGGCGCGCCGTACCTCGTCGTCCACGGGCGGCGACGCTACCGGCGGTCGCGGGCGCGGGCGGCGCGGCCCCGGCGGCGGCCGGTAGCGTCGGCCCGGCTGGCAGCCCAGCACGCGACAGCACCGCAACCCCGCGACAGCACCGCACCCGAGGAGGTCCACCGTGCCGCACACCGTCAAGGGCGTCATCGCCAGGAGCAAGGGCGCCCCCGTCGAGGTCGTCGACGTGGTGGTCCCCGACCCCGGCCCGGGCGAGGCCGTCGTCGACGTGCAGTCGTGCGGCGTCTGCCACACCGACCTGCACTATCGCGAGGGCGGGATCAACGACGACTTCCCGTTCCTGCTCGGGCACGAGGCCGCGGGCACCGTCAGCGCGGTCGGCGAGGGGGTGCGCGACCTGGAGGTCGGCGACGTCGTCGTCCTCAACTGGCGCGCGGTGTGCGGCACCTGCCGCGCGTGCGCGAGGGGCAAGCCCTGGTACTGCTTCGCGACCCACAACGCCGCGCAGAAGATGACGCTCACCGACGGCACCGAGCTGTCGCCGGCGCTCGGCATCGGGGCGTTCGCCGAGAAGACCCTCGTGCACGCGGGGCAGTGCACGAAGGTCGACCCCGACGTCTCCCCCGCCGCCGCGGGGCTGCTCGGCTGCGGCGTGATGGCCGGCTTCGGTGCCGCCGTCAACACCGGTGCCGTCACCCGCGGAGACTCCGTCGCGGTGATCGGCTGCGGCGGCGTCGGCAACGCGGCCGTCGCCGGTGCGCGCCTGGCCGGCGCGACGACGATCGTCGCCGTCGACGTCGACGAGCGGAAGCTGCGGTGGGCGGAGCAGCTGGGCGCCACGCACACCGTCGACGCCCGGGAGCACGACGTCGTCGAGCGGGTGCGCGAGCTGACCGGCGGCTTCGGTGCAGACGTGGTGGTCGACGCCGTCGGGCGCCCCGAGACCTACCGGCAGGCGTTCTACGCGCGCGACCTCGCCGGCACCGTCGTCCTGGTGGGGGTACCGACTCCGGACCTGGAGGTGACCCTGCCGCTGATCGACCTCTTCGGACGGGGCGGGTCGCTGAGATCGTCCTGGTACGGCGACTGCCTGCCCAGCCGCGACTTCCCGATGCTCGTGGACCTGTACCGGCAGGGCCGCTTCGACCTCGACGCATTCGTCTCCGAGACGATCGCGCTCGACCAGGTGGAGGAGGCGTTCACGAAGATGCACCACGGCGACGTCCTGCGCTCGGTGGTGGTCCTGTGAGCGGCGTGCGGGTCGACCACACCACGACGTCGGGCACGTTCAGTCTCGACGGCGAGACCCACGAGGTCGAGAACAACGTCTGGGTGCTCGGGGACGACGCCGAGTGCGTGGTCGTCGACGCGCCCCACGACGCGGATGCCGTCGCGGGCCTGGTCGGTGACCGGCGGCTCGTCGCGGTCCTCGCCAGCCACGGCCATGACGACCACGTGCGGGTGGCGCCCGAGCTGGCGCGCCGGTTCGACGCGCCCGTGCTGCTGCACCCGGACGACCTGCCCGTGTGGCGGCTCACCCACCCCGACACCGACCCGGACGGGGAGCTCTCCGACGGCCAGGTGGTGCGCGTCGCCGGCACCGACGTCCACGTGCTCCACACGCCGGGGCACGCTCCGGGCGCGTGCTGCTTCTACGTGCCCGCGCTCGCGGCGGTGTTCACCGGCGACACCCTGTTCGCCGGGGGCCCGGGCGCGACCGGTCGCTCGTTCAGCGACTTCGACACCATCGTCGCCTCGATCCGCGAGCGCCTGCTGGCGCTGCCGCCGGAGACGCGCGTGCTCACCGGCCACGGTGACAGCACGACGATCGGCGACGAGGCGCCCCACGTGCAGGAGTGGCTCGACCGCGGCCACTGACGCGCCTCCCCCCAACCCCTCGACCCCCTCGACCCCCTCGACCCCTGGACCCCCCGGACCCCCAGGACCCCCAGGACCCCCACCTCGGTGATCATGCACGTCGGGTACGGGCGGTACCTGACGTGCATGATCACCGAGGTGGGGGCGTACCTGACGTGCATGATCACCGAGGAGTGGTGGGGGGAGGGAGTCAGGAGCCGGGCTCGGGGACGACGATGGCGGTGGCGATCGCCGCGAGACCCTCGCCGCGGCCGGTGAGGCCGAGCCCGTCCGTCGTCGTGGCGCTCACCGACACCGGCGCTCCGCAGGCGTCGGAGAGCACACGCTGCGCCTCGTCGCGCCGGGGTCCGAGCCGCGGCCGGTTGCCGATCACCTGCACGGCGACGTTGCCGACCTCGAAACCCGCCGCGCGCACGCGGCGGGCCGTCTCCGCGAGCAGAGCCGTCCCCGCGGCGCCGGCCCACCGCGGCTCGGACGTGCCGAAGTGGCTGCCCAGGTCACCGAGCCCGGCCGCCGACAGCAGCGCGTCGCAGCAGGCGTGGGCGGCGACGTCGCCGTCGGAGTGGCCGGCCAGCCCGACCTCGCCGGGCCAGTGCAGGCCGGCGACGTGCAGCGACCGGTCGTCCGCAGGGTCGGCGAAGGGGTGGACGTCGACGCCGGTGCCGACCCGCGGGACCCCCGTCACGGTGGGCTCCCGGCCGAGCGGGTGGCGCGCCGCGCCACCACCGCCTCGGCCAGTGCCAGGTCGAGCGGGGTCGTCACCTTGAACGCCTCCGGGTGACCCGGCACCAGGTGCACGGCGAGGCCGCAGCGCTCGACCAGGCCGGCGTCGTCGGTGACCGGTGCGCCGCCCGCACCCCCCGCACCGGCGGCGTGGGCCTCCACGAGCGCGTCCCGGGCGAAGCCCTGCGGAGTCTGCACTGCGCGCAGCGCCGTCCGGTCGACCACGCCACCGCGGACACGGCGCACGGTGTCCGTCACCGGGACCGCCGGGACCACGGCCGGGCGGCCGACGCGCACGGCCGCGGCGACCTGGGTGAACAGCTCCGGCGGGGCGAGCGCCCGAGCGGCGTCGTGCACGAGGACGACGTCCACGTCGTCCGGCAGCTTCGCGAGCCCTGCAGCGACCGAGGCCTGCCGGGTGTCGCCGCCGGCGACCACGAGGGCGCCGGGGACGACGTCGCCGGCGAGCGCGACGACGGCCGCCAGCCCGACCGGGTCCGGGGGCGCCACGACGACCACCCGGTCCGCGCAGCCGGAGGCCAGCACGGCGTCGAGCGCCCACGCCAGCAGTGGGCGTCCCCCGACCGGCACGAGGGCCTTCGGAGCGCCGGCCGCCAACCGCTCGCCCCGGCCGGCGGCGACGAGCACCACGGCCGTGCTCATCGGCGACGGCTCGTCGCGACGCCGTCACCCGAGGCAGACGCACGAGCGGGGCCCCGCCTGTCGGCAGGGCCCCGGTCGACGGCACGAGCGCGGGCGCTCAGGACGCGAGCACCTCGTCGAGGATGGCCTCGGCGCGCTCCTCCTCGGTCTTCTCCGCCAGCGCGAGCTCGGAGACGAGGATCTGACGCGCCTTGGCGAGCATCCGCTTCTCGCCGGCGGACAGGCCGCGGTCCTGGTCACGGCGCCACAGGTCGCGCACGACCTCGGCCACCTTGATCACGTCACCGGACGCCAGCTTCTCGAGGTTCGCCTTGTAGCGGCGCGACCAGTTGGTCGGCTCCTCGGTGAACGGGGCGCGCAGCACGTCGAAGACGCGCTCCAGGCCCTCCTTGCCCACGACGTCGCGGACACCCACGAGGTCGCAGTTCTCGGCCGGTACCTCGATCGTCAGGTCGCCCTGCGCGACCTTCAGCCGCAGGTAGACCTTCTCCTCACCCTTGATGGTCCGGGTCTTCATCTCCTCGATCAGAGCCGCACCGTGGTGCGGGTACACGACCGTCTCGCCGACCTTGAAAGCCATCTGCTCTTGTCCCCTTTCGCGGCATCCAGAATACCACGGGGGGACGGGGGCCACGTCCACGGAGTCCACCGTTTGCGCAGGTCAGGGGCCGGTTGGGAGATGACGAGGGGTTGACAGCCCAGGCCCGGACGTGCTGGGGCACCCCGCTCGACGACAGTCGCGGCAGACCTACGGGCCCGTCCGGGCGTCTGCCGGTAGGGTGCGGCTCGTGACCCGCCGCTCCCGCGCCGCCCGCCTCCTGGCCCCGGTCGCAGCCGCCGCGTCGGCGCTGGCCCTGACGGGGTGCGCGGCATTCAGCCCGCAGACGACGTCCGTGCCGTACGTGCCCTCGGACGGTGGCCAGTACGTGGCCGACAACGGCGTCGGGGTGTACAACGCGCTGCTCCTGACGTCGGGGCTCGGCGCCCCCGGCTCGCTGTCGGCCCGGATCGTGAACAACTCGGCCGAGGACGTCACGGTGCGGATGGTGACGGCCCCGACGCAGGACAGCACCGACGAGGCGCCCACCCAGCTCGCCGCGGAGGTCCAGGTGCCGGCGCGCCAGAGCGTGCAGATCGGCCCCGAGAGCGAGGTGCAGGTCCCCGTGGAGCTGGTCACCCAGCGCGGCGGGCAGGTGCTCCAGGTCGCGGTCGACCCCGGCGACGGTCAGGTGGGCGATCTCGACGTCTTCGTGATCGGCGGCGTGCTCGACGAGTACGCCGATCTCGTGCCGGGCGGGGAGACCGCGGGTCCCTGACCCGACGCGGCTCAGGGCTCGAACTTGTACCCGAGTCCCCGCACCGTGACGAGGTGCCGCGGCGTCGAGGGGTCCGGCTCGACCTTGCCGCGCAGCCGCTTCACGTGGACGTCGAGGGTCTTGGTGTCACCGACGTAGTCGGCGCCCCACACGCGGTCGATGAGCTGGCCGCGGGTCAGCACCCGCCCCGCGTTACGCAGCAGCAGCTCCAGCAGCTCGAACTCCTTCAGCGGCATCGGCACCCCGGAGCCGGAGACCGTCACCACGTGGCGCTCGACGTCCATCCGGACCGGACCGGCCTCGACGGTGCTCGGCAGCAGCTCCTCGCCGTCCCCGCGCCGCCGCAGCACCGCCCGCACCCGCGCGACGAGCTCGCGCGAGGAGTACGGCTTCGTGACGTAGTCGTCGGCGCCCAGCTCGAGACCGACGACGGTGTCGACCTCGCCGTCCTTCGCCGTCAGCATGATCACCGGGACGTTGCCGCGGACCCGCAGCTGGCGGCAGACCTCGGTGCCCGGCAGGCCGGGCAGCATCAGGTCGAGCAGCACGAGGTCCGCGCCGCCGCGGTCGTACTCCTCCAGCGCCTCGGGCCCGGTCTCGGCGACGGCGACCTCGAAGCCCTCCTTGCGCAGCAGGTAGGACAGCGGGTCGCTGAAGGACTCCTCGTCCTCCACCACCAGGATCCTCGTCACGGTCGGTCTCCTCGGGGGACGGCGGGCTGGGCGGGCTGCTCCGGCTGGGCGGTGTGCTGGGGCTCGACGGGCCCCGGCAGGGCCGTCGCGGCGTCGGAGACGGCGTCTGGCCCGGTGTCGGGTGGCGCGGCGAGGTCGGCGTCCGGCAGCCGCAGCGTGAAGGTGGACCCCTGCCCGGGCTGGCTCCAGACGGTCACGTCGCCGCCGTGGTTGGCCGCGACGTGCTTGACGATGCTGAGACCGAGGCCCGTGCCGCCGGTGGCGCGCGACCGGGCGGCGTCCACGCGGTAGAAGCGCTCGAAGACCCGGTCGAGGTCGGCCGCGGGGATCCCGATGCCCTGGTCGGCGACCGCGACCTCCACGAGGCCCGCCTGCGCGCGGACGCCGATGCCGACGCGGGTGCCCTCGTCGGAGTAGCGGACCCCGTTGTCGACGAGGTTGCGCACCGCGGTGACGAGCAGGTCCCGGTCCCCGTACACGCGAGCGCCGCAGTCCCCCCCGGTCGCCAGCTCGACCCGGCGGGTGTCGGCGACGAGCCGGGAGCGGTCGACAGCCTCCCGGACGACGGCGTCGACGTCCACGAGCTCCGGACGCTCCAGCCCGTCGGAGCCCTGCAGGCGCGACAGCTCGATGATCTCGCGCACGAGAGCGGTGAGCCGCTCGGTCTCGCGGCCCATCCGGCCGGCGAACCGGCGCACCGCGGCGGCGTCGTCGGCGGACTCGGCGATCGTCTCTGCCAGCAGCGAGATCGCCCCGACCGGTGTCTTCAGCTCGTGGCTGACGTTCACCGCGAAGTCGCGTCGCACCTCCTCGACGCGGCGGGACTCGGTGCGGTCGGTGACGAGCATGAGCACGTGCCGCTCCCCGAGCGGCGCGACGCGGGCCCCGGCCACGATCCGCCCCGTGCCGAGCGGACCCCGGGGCAGCTCGAGCTCGACCTCGCGGACGCCGCCGTCCTCCCGCACGTGCCGCACCAGGTCGAGCAGCTCCCGGTGGGCCACCCGGTCACCGCGGACCAGCCCGAAGGCGTGCGCGGTCGGACTGGCCTGCACGACGGCGTCGGCGGCGTCCACGACGACGGTGATCGTGCCGAGAACCCGCAGCACCTGGGTGACGCCGTGAGGCAGCTCGCTGCGGGGCCCCACCGGCTCCGACCCGGTCGCCGTGGCCCGACGGGTGGCCACCAGGACGGCGACGGCGCCGGCGCCTAGCCCGGCCAGGGCGGCCACGGCCGCGAGCCAGGCCGCTACGGTGGGTTCCACGCGGCCAGCGTAGGGCGGCAGCGGTCGCGACCCCGCGGGGCCGCGACCCACCGGACGGGTGGTCGCCGGATGTTCACTTCGGTGGTCCGGCCCGTTCACCGGTGCCTGCCAGCCTGCCGCCGGCGGGGGCGGTGGACCCTGCCGGTGCAGTGCTCCGACGACAGACCCCACCGGGCGAAGGGACGCAAGGGACGCCATGCGCGACGTCTTCCACCACGACCTGCAGGCGCTTGCCGACCAGCTCGTGGAGATGAGCGGCCTGGTCGCGGCCGCCACGGCCACCTCGACCCGTGCCCTGCTCGACGCCGACCTCGCGCTCGCCGAGACCGTGATCGCCGCCGACGCCCAGATCGACCGGCTGCAGCGCGAGCTCGACGACCGCGCGGTCGACATGCTCGCGCGGCAGCAGCCGGTCGCCACCGACCTGCGCGTGGTGGTCTCCGCGCTGCGGATGAGCGCGACGCTGGAGCGGATGGGTGACCTGGCCCGCCACGTCGCCCAGCTCGCGCGGCTGCGCTTCCCGCAGCGCGCCGTCCCGGACGAGATGGTGCAGACGTTCGCCGAGATGGGCCAGGCAGCCGAGGAGATGTGCATCGCCGCGGGTCGCCTGCTCGCCAACCGCGACCTCGACCTCGCCACCCGGATCGAGTCGGACGACGACCGGCTCGACACGCTGCATCGGCAGGTGTTCACGGCGATGCTCGTCGAGGAGTGGGAGCACTCGGTCGAGACCACCGTCGACGTCACCCTGCTGAGCCGCTACTACGAGCGGTTCGGGGACCACTGCGTCTCCCTGGCCCGCCGCGTCGTGTTCCTCGTCACCGGCGACGCGCCCCGGGTCTCGCCGGTCTGAGGAGCTCTCGGCCGTCTGAGTCAGTGTCCGAGACGCGCTCTGCGCCGCCCCGAACGGGTAGCGTCGCGTCGTGGCACGTCGACGGGGGTGGGGTGGGCGGCCGGTCGGCCGCGGACGACGCCTCGCACTCGTCGCGGCGTCCGCGCTCCTCGTGGGGTGCAGCGGCGACGGTGGCGCGACCGCGCCGGACGACGGCCCGGCCACGCCGGGGCTCTCGCCGACACCGCCGGACACCGCCGGGCGGACGGACGACACACCGATGCTGTCCGCGGACGGCTCGGTCGACTGCTCGGCGGTGGCGGCTGCGCGCGACGAGCTGCTCGCCGCCACCGACGCCGAGCTCGCACGGCTCGACGTCGACCGCAGCGACCGGGAGGCGTTCGGGATCACGCTGTTCGTCGCGACGCGCCACGCGCCGCGGTACTGGGCGGCCGTGCGGGACGCGGTCACCGCCGACGCCGACGAGCGGCTCCGCTCCGAGGTGGCGGACGTCGCATCGCACTGGGGCTCGCTCGCCGACGACCTGGCCGCGGTCGAGGTCGCCGACGGCTCGGCGGCCGCCGTCCGGCGCGCGCTGGACGAGCTCGACGACGTGCGGGACGCCCTCCCGGCGGAGCGGGTCGAGACGGTGCAGGCCGCGCAGGAGCGCGCGCAGACCGACGTGGACCGCGCGTGCGGGGACCCGCTGACGAGCGGCCTCGGCGTCGTCCCCGGCGACTCGACAGCCCTCGGCGTCGCCGAGGACGAGGAGCTCCTCGAGCACCTCCCGGCGTCCCTCGAGGCGCGCCCCGACCGCAGATCCGGGGCACAGCCGTAGTTTCCTGCCATGACCGGCGCCGACGCCCAGAGCACGACCACCGCATCCCAGGAGACCGACGAGAGTCCCCGCCGATCCACCTCCGCCACCGCGCACGCGGCCGCGTGGGTGTTCGTCTTCCTGATCCTGCGGGTCTTCGCCGTGTCCGGGTACGACTGGGACACGGCGTTCCTCGTGAGCACCACGCTCGGTCTGGACGACGGGCTGTCGCTCCTGTTCGGGTCCCTGATGGCCGGGCGGCTGCTGACGGCGGTGCTGCTGGTGGGTGTGCTGCCGTTGCTGATCGGCGCCTACCTGTGGGGACCGCGTGCCCATCGGCCGGTGGTGATGCTGCTCGCCACCCTCGGTCTGATCACGCTGGTCGCGCTGACCGTGAGCTTCGGCAGCTGGTGGTTGCCGCTGGCGACCGCCGCCGTGCTGGGGATGTTCGCGCTGATCCGCCGCCAGCCTCCGCAGCGCCGCATGTGGACAGCGGCCATGACGAGGGTGGGCTCGGTCTCCGCGGTGGCCGTGCTCCTCGTCGCGGCGCTCGTCCAGACGCCGTGGGTCCCCCGGGAACGGATCGAGACCACCGACGGCACCGTCACGGGGTACGTGCTCAGCGTCGACTCGGGATACCTGAACGTGCTCACCGACGACCACGAGTTCGTCATCCTCGTCACGGGAGACGTGCTCTCCCGCACGTGAGCCGGACGTATCACCAGCGCCGAGGGCGTCCCTCGGGCGCGCAGCAGCCGACCCGCCCCCAGCCGGCGGGCCTAGCGCCCCTGGCCGGCGACCGCGGCGATCGCGTCCTTCGCCGCCTCGGGGTCGAGGTAGCGCCCGCCCCGCTCCACGGGCGCCATCTCGTCGTCGAGCGTGTACACCAGCGGGATGCCGGTGGGGATGTTCAGACCCGGGATGTCGGCCTCGGAGATGCCGTCGAGGTGCTTCACCAGGGCACGCAGGGAGTTGCCGTGCGCCGCGAGGAGCGCGGCCTTACCCTCGCGCAGCTGCGGCACGACCTGCTCGTCGAAGTACGGCAGCATCCGCGCTACGACGTCCTCGAGGCACTCCGTGCGCGGCATCGCGTCGCCGAGGTCGGCGTAGCGGGGGTCGCCGACCTGGCTGTACGCGTCGTCCGGCTCGATCTCCGGCGGCGGGGTGTCGTAGGAGCGGCGCCAGAGCATGAACTGCTCCTCGCCGTATGTGTCCTTGGTCTGCTTCTTGTCCTTGCCCTGCAGCGCCCCGTAGTGCCGCTCGTTGAGGCGCCAGGACCGCTGCACCGGCAGCCAGTGGCGGTCGCAGACGTCGAGCGCGATGTTCGCCGTGGAGATCGCGCGCCGCAGCAGCGACGTGTGCACGACGTCGGGCAGCAGCCCCTCGTCGCGCAGCAGCTCCCCACCGCGGCGGGCCTCGGTGACGCCGGTGTCCGACAGCGGGACGTCCACCCAGCCGGTGAACAGGTTCTCGGCGTTCCAGGTGCTCTCGCCGTGACGGAGCAGGACCAGTGTCGACGTCATGGCGGCGAGCCTACCGAGACCCGGTGCCGCCGGGCCGGGGCCGGCGTCGTCACGGTCGCCGCCTGGCCGCACTCAGTCCTCGAGCAGTCGCCGGAACGCCTCGAGGTTCGCCGTGGACTCCCCGCGGGAGGTCCGCCACGCCCACTCCTTGCGCATCGCGCCGAGGAAGCCCATCGCGAGCAGCTCGTCGAAGCTGGTGTCGCAGGTGGCGAGCACGACCCCCATCAGGTCGTCGAGGACCTCGACCGTGACGCCGCCGAGCGGGACCCGCCCCACGAGGAACACGTCCCCGTCGCCGTCGACCGCGAAGGCCACCCCTCGCAGCCGTGCGTTGCGGCGCAGCAGCCAGCGGTGCACCTTCGCCTCGGACTCGTCCGGGCGCCGGATCACGAACGCGGACACCGACAGGGAGTGGTCGCCGACGAGCAGGGACACGGTGGTGGTGAGCTTGTGCTCCCCGGGCAGCTGCACGACGACCTCGTCGGGGCGCGCGCCGGGCTCGTGCGCCACCCCGGCCGACGCCACCCAGGCCGTGACGGCGTCCCGGGCACGGGTGCGCGCCTGCTCGCGGACCGACGCCGGGCCCACCTCCGGGCCGGTCACGGGGCCACGGCGAGCGATCCCGCCGGCGCGGGGGACGGCGCCGCGCCGCGGCCGTCGCGGGCGGAGCGCGCGGTCCGCGCCTCGCGGTAGGCAGCGGTGGTAGCGGCGGCGGTGACGTCCCACCCGAACGCGGCTGCGTGCCGCCTGGCACCGTCGGCGAGGCGGGCACGCAGCTGCTCGTCGGCGACGAGCCGCGCGAGCGCCCCGGACCACTCCTGCGGGTCGTGGCCGTCGACGAGCACGCCCGACACGCCGTCGGCGACCGCGGTGCGCAGCCCCCCGACGTCCGCCGCGACGACGGGGGCACCGCAGGCCTGGGCCTCCAGCGCGACGAGACCGAACGACTCGCTGTACGAGGGCACCGCGACGACGTCCGCGGCGCGGTACCAGTCCGCGAGCACGTCCCGCTCGACCGGCGGGTGGAACCGGACGACGTCGGGGACCCCCGGGACGCCCACCAGCCCCAGCCGGGTAGCGAGCTGCTGCAGCTCCTCGGGACGGGCGAGACCGGTGCCGCTCGGCCCGCCGAGGACGGCGACGACGAGCCGGCCGCGCAGGGCGGGGTCGCGGCGGATCATGTCGGCGGCGGCCCGCACGAGCACGTCCGGCGCCTTCAGCGGCTGGATCCGGCCCGCGAAGAGCAGCAGCCGGGCGTCCCGGTCGAGCCCGAGGCGGGCGCGGGCCGCGCCGCGGTCACCCGGGGAGAACACCTCGAGGTCGACGCCGGGCGGCACGACGGCCACCTGCCCGGGGCGGGCGCCGTACAGCTCGACGAGCTCGCCGGCCTCCTCGTCCGTGCTGGCCACGAGCCGGTCGGCGGCGGCCACGACCTGCTCCTCCCCGATCTCGCGACCCGACGGCTCGGGGGTGTCACCGGCGGCGAGGTGGGTGTTCTTCACCTTCGCCATCGTGTGCATCGTGTGCACCAGCGGCACGTTCCAGCGGTCGGCGACGAGCCACCCGACCTGCCCCGACAGCCAGTAGTGGGAGTGCACGACGTCGTACCACCCCGGCTCCTGGCGGGCCTCGGTGCGCATCACACCGGCCGCGAAGGCGCAGAGCTGGCCGGGCAGGTCGTTCTTGTCGAGCCCTTCGAAGGGACCGGCGACGACGTGCCGGACGAGCACGCCGTCGGCGAGCTCGGTGCTCGCCGGCTGCGTCGACGACGTGGCGCGCGTGAAGATCTCGACCTCGGTGCCGGCGGCGGCGAGCTGGCGGGAGAGCTCGACGACGTACACGTTCATGCCGCCCGCGTCGCCCGTGCCGGGCTGCTCCAGCGGGGACGTGTGCACGGAGATCATCGCCACCCGCCGCAGGGGGGACGCCGGGGCTGCCACGC
>JBBRBF010000034.1:0-29657 GCA_038206105.1 Actinomycetales bacterium
GGTAGCTGGCTCAACCTGGTCGAGATCTTCTTCGGGATCATCACCCGGCAGGCGATCCGGCGGGGCACCTTCACCAGCGTCAAAGACCTCATCGCCGCGATCGAAGCGTTCATCGACGGCTGGAACGAGCGCTGCGAACCGTTCACCTGGACCAAAACCGCCGACGAAATCATCGGCAAAATCAACCGCAAACGGACTAACGCCACGCGACACTAGCTACTTCGACCTGAAGAAGGCCCAGCCGGTGATCGAGGTCGACGGGCAACCGTGGCCGGAGGCTTGTTGATCTTCGGTCAAGTTCGGATCACCCGGCCGGGGTCCCGATCTTGACCAGGTTGTGGGCCAGGACCGCCTGTCCGGTCCAGATCCGGGCTCCGTCGGTCCGGACTTCCGCAGATGCTGAGCACACGATCGTCCGGATCATGGTGTTGACCTGCGGAAACGCAGGTAGGGGCGATGAGGGTCGTGTTACTACGCGCGCTCGTCGCGCGGGGGCCGTCCCGTCAGTCGGTGGGGACGGTCAAGTCGAAGAACCGTGGTGGTTCGGGCAGGTCGAGGTCGGCCAGGATGGTCTTCTGCCCGGCGGTGAGCGCGGAGCGTTGGGGGACGTGGCCGTCGCCGGTGGCCAGGCTGAGCAGGTGCATCCGGTCGAGCTCGTGGCGGACGTTGCGCCAGGTGTCGTCGGTGGCGTTCTCGACCACGCGGATCAGTAGCAGGGCGAGCCAGCAGAGCTGGACGTGGGAGCGGATTCGGTCCTCGCGGTAGTGGAAGACGGGGCGGAGCTTCAGGGCGCCCTTCATGTCCCTCCAACCACGCTCGACGGCCAGGAGCTGCTTGTATGCGGCGGCCAGGTCGTCGGGGGTCAAGGTGGCATCGGAGGTGCGCAGCAGCCACTTGCCGTCCAGATGCTGCTCGCGCTTGATCGTGGCGTGGTCGATGCGTAGCAGCCCGGATCCGGTGCGGCGTAGGTAGCGGCGTAGGCCGGGCTTGGTCTTCAAGGATCCGACGAGCTCGTCGCGGCGCCGCGGCGTCCACGCGTCGGAGCCGTCGACCAGGGTGTTCAGGTGGGCCACGAGGTGGTCGCGGACGACGACGTCCCGCTCGCCCTGTTCGGGGTTGTGGCAGATGACGAACCGTTGCGCCCGCACGCCGTCGTCTCCGTCACCGTCACCGTGGCCGCCGGGGGCGACGTGGACCTCCTTGACCCGCAGGTTCCCGGCCACCGTGCGGTAGCGGCCGGGTCGGGCCAGCGCCGCGGCTGCCTCGGTGTTGGTGTGGCGCAGCTTCTCGGCGTGGATGTAGTGCCCGCCACCCCTGGTCAGGTAGGCCCGGTTGGCCGCGGAGGCGAACCCGCGGTCGGCGACCTACACCATCCGGCGCAGGTTCCACCCGCCAGGTCGCCGGTGACGGTGCGGATAATCGCGGTGTCAGGGGTGTTCCCGGCGAGCGTCCAGCACCGCACCGGGACTCCCTCGGGAGACCGCCAACGCGATCACCACCTGCGGGGCGTCGGTGCGGAAGTCCTTGGAGTGCCCGAACGTCCGCTTGCCCGCCTCGACCGGCCGGCTGGTCCCTCGTCATCGACCGTGGCCTGCAGGTCGGCGAGGTCGTCGGCGCCGTCGACCTCCCAGTACGTGGAGGTTTGCCGGCTCTTCCGTCGAGGCTGCTTCGCCAAACTCTCCCATGGGCGGCCGCCAATCTCCCCTGCATCTCGCCATGAACGCCGCCTCAGAGCACCCGGTCGAGCCGTCCCGTGTCGACGTCGTAGACCGCCCCGCCGACGACGAGGTCGCGCGGCAGGTACGGGGAGGAGCGGACCCGCTGCACGTCGAGGCTGAGCGTGGCGCGCACGTCCGGGGAGGGGCGCAGCTCGATGCTGCGGGTGTCGATCCCCGAGGCCTGCTGGATCGCGGCGTGGATCTGCGCCTCGTCCTCGGCGGACATCCGGCAGCGCGTGTGCGGCACCAGGAGCACGCGGGTCACGCCGAGAAGGTGGACCGCGAGCACGAGGGTGCGCAGCACGTCGTCGGTGACGCGGGCACCGGCGTTCCGCATGATCTTGGCGTCGCCGGGTTTGAGCCCCAGCATCTGCAGCGGCTCGATCCGGGAGTCCATGCAGGTCACGACGGCAAGGCCGCGCCCTGCGACGGGCTCGAGGTCCGCCAGCGCGAACTGCTCGGCGTACGCGGCGTTGGCGGAGAGCTCGGGGGCGAACGGGTCGTCGGTGGAGGTGTCCGGGTGGCTGGTCACGGCGCCCGAGCGTAGGGGCTCCACGGGCGCGGCCGCGCGACGTCCTCCCGCTGCTGCGGGAGCCGCACGGCGCCACGAGGGTGAGAAGCCGGTGAGACGGCTGACGCTGCCACCCTGGATGCGCCAGACTCTGCCGGAGATCATCCGGTTCGCCGTACCCTGCCCGACCACCGGACGTCGCGTGGCCGGGGGGGCTGCGCCGGGAGGAGGACGCGCGTGGACGCGAGTCCCGGGGACGGCTCAGGTGCACCGCCGCAGGGTCTCGCCGGCAGGCTCGTCAACGGCCTGCCCCTGGCCATGGCCGTGGTGGACGAGGACTTCCGGTTCCTGTGGCTCAACGACCGGCTCGCGACCCTGAACGGACTGCCCGCGCCCGACCACCTGGGGCGTCGCGTGCGCGACGTCGTGCCGGGTCTGTGGCCCCTCCTGGAGCCCCGGTACGTGCAGGTCCGGGACACCGGTGTCCCCGCGCTGGACGTCGAAACGTCCGGGTCGCCGACGGTGGGCGGCCGCACGGGGCACTGGTCCGCCAGCTACTTCCCGGTGCCGCTGCCGCACGGGGGGCGAGGGGTCGGCGTCCTCGTCGTCGACGCCACCGCGACCCGGGAGGCCGAGGCCGAGCGGGACCGCTTCGCCTCCGTGGTGCGCACCAGCGAGGACTTCATCGCCATCGTCGGGCTCGACGCGGGGGTGCTGTACGTCAACCCCGCGGGTCGCGCCCTGGTGCAGATGCCGCCGGACGCCGAGGTGGCGGGCACCCGGGTCGCGGACTTCCTCACCCCCGACGGCCTCGTCCAGAGCGAGACGGTCGAGCGCAGCACGGTGCTCACGAGCGGCCGGTGGCACGGCCAGGGCGCCCTGCGCGACTGGGCCGGGGGGGACCCGATCGACGTCGAGATCGACTCCTGGCTCCTGCGCCACCCGCGCACGGACGACCCGATGGCGTTCTGCACCATCCGCCGCGACATCCGCGGCCGGCGCGCCGTCGAGGCCCGGCTGCGGCGCCGCGCGAAGGAGCAGGAGGCCGTCGCCGCGCTCTGCCAGCGGGCGCTGACGATCGAGGACGAGGCCGCGCTGCTGGAGGAGGCGGCCCGCACGGTCGCGTCGACCCTCGCCGTGCGGCAGGTGGACGTGCTCGAGGTCCAGGGGGACGAGCGTCCGGTCCGCGTGGCGTGCTCGCGGCTGCTCCCCGCGCCGGGCGAGCCGGAAGCCGCTGACGACGACGCGGTGGACGGTGCACTCGCCGACGCCGCCGCCGAGGCGGTGGGCAGCGAGCGCACCGTCGTCCTGCTGGGCCCGGGGCCGAGGGGGGAGCCCGGGTCGGGCGAGAACCGACGCTGCGACGTGACCGCCGTCCCCGTTCTCTCACGGCAACCGGTGCTCCGGGCGCTCGCGACCTGCTCGCGCGCGGCCGGGGAGGCCACCACCGACAGCGTGCGGTTCCTGGAGTCGGTCGCCGCGGTGGTGGGTGCCGCCTCCGACCGGCTCGCCGCCGAGCGGTCGCTGCGCGAGCAGGCCCTGCACGACAGCCTCACCGGGCTACCGAACCGCGCCCTCATCCTCGACCGGCTCGACCACAGCCTCGCCCAGGCCCTGCGTGAGGGCACCCGGGTCGCGGTGATGCTGCTCGACGTCGACGAGTTCAAGGCGGTGAACGACTCCTACGGGCACGAGACGGGCGACATGCTTCTCGTCAGCCTGGGGGCGGCGCTGCGGGCCGCGCTGCGCCCGCAGGACACCGTCGCCCGGCTCGGCGGCGACGAGTTCCTCATCCTGTTCGACCACCTGCCCGACGAGGCCACGGCCGTCGCGATGGCGAACCGGCTGCGGCGTGCCTGGGCGGTCCCGTTCGACCTGGCCGTCGGGGCCCGGCTGCACATGACCGCCTGCCTGGGAGTCGCACTCTCGCACGAGCGCAGCACCGCCCCCAGCATGCTGCGCGAGGCCGACGCGGCGATGTACCGCGGCAAGGCCCGGGGACGCGACCAGATCGAGGTCTACGACCAGCGCATGCAGGCGGCCACGGTCCGCCGGCTCGCGCTCGAGCAGGACCTGCGCCGAGCCGTCGCCGAGCAGCAGCTGGACGTCGTGTACCAGCCGGTGGTGACGCTCGCCGACGACCGAGTCGTCGGCTACGAGGCCCTGGCACGCTGGCAGCACCCTGAGCACGGCGACGTGCCGCCCGCGGAGTTCGTCGCGATCGCCGAGGAGACCGGCTTCGTCGACGCCGTCGGCCGGTTCGTGCAGCAGCGCGTCTGCGAGGACCTGCAACGGCAGCGGGGGGAGACCGGGGCGCACCCGGTCATCACCCTGAACGTCTCCACGGTGGAGCTTCGGCGCCCCGACTTCGCCGCCGACCTCGCGGGTGAGATGTGGCGGCACGGGGTCCCCGCCCGCGCGCTCGGGGTGGAGATCACCGAGGACGTGGTGCTGGACTCCACCGGGCAGGTCTACGCGAACGTGGTCCAGCTCGCCGACATGGGCGTGGACGTGCTGCTCGACGACTTCGGGACGGGCCTGTCGTCACTGAGCCACGTGCAGCGGATGCCGGTGAGCACGTTGAAGATCGACCGCTCTTTCGTCGCAGCGCTGCCCGACGACCCGGGGGCGCTCGCGACCGTCGAGGCGATCGTCGCGCTGGCCCAGGCGTTCGGTCTGCGGACCGTCGCCGAGGGCGTCGAGACCGCCGAGCAGGCCGTGCTGCTCACGGGTCTGGGCTGCGACCGGGCCCAGGGGTACCTGTTCGGGCGGCCCGAGCCGTGGCGGACCATGGTCGACGAGCCCGAGGGCAGGCCGGGTTCGGGCTGAGCCCGGCCGCACCACCGCCCAGGACCGCCCCACCGACAGCACCCGCAGGAGGCCGACCGTGCCCGCTCCCGACCCGGACGTCGTCGGCTCCCGGCCGCGACCGCTCGAGAACGCCGTCCGGCTGATGTACGCGGGAGCCGTGCTGGCGCTGCTGGGCGCGCTGCTCACCGTGCTCACCCGCGACGCGCTGCGCGCCGACGCCACCGGCACCGTCGCCGACCAGGTCGGCGCCTCTCCCGGAGCCGTCGACGCCGTGTTCGGGGTCGCGCTGGTCGCCGGGACCGCCTTCGGGCTGCTGACGGCTGGGCTGTGGGTCCTGATGGCCGTGCTCAACGGACGCGGCGTCCGCTGGGCCCGGGTGCTGAGCACCGTCCTCGGGGCGGCGACCGTGCTGTCGTTCGCGGCCAGCCTCGGTCGTGCCCGGCCGGCCGTGTCGTGGCTCCTCGAGCTCGCCACGGCGGTGGTCGCCGCCGGCGTGGTGTGGCTGCTGTGGCGTCCGGAGTCCAGCCGGTACTACGCGGCCGCGACGGCCGCCCGGGGTCGCGAGGTCCGCTGACGGGGTGGCTGACCCCGGACCTGGTCCGGGGCTGCCTCGGTGGTGTGATCGACCTGTTCGGCTGACCCGCACCCGCCACGGCGGGCGACCTGCTCCGGAGGTGCCGATGGGCACGGTGGACGTGAACTCCGACCTGGGCGAGGGCTTCGGGCAGTGGACGCTCGGGGACGACGAGGCGCTGCTCGACGTCGTGACCAGCGCCAACGTCGCGTGCGGGTTCCACGCCGGGGACCCCTCGACGATGCGCCGCGTGACCCGCCGCTGCGCCGGGAACGGCGTCGCGGTCGGCGCTCAGGTCTCCTACCGCGACCTCGCCGGCTTCGGCCGCCGCTTCATCGACGTCGAGCCCGACGAGCTCACCGCCGAGGTGCTGTACCAGCTCGGGGCCCTCGACGGGTTCGCCCGCGTCGCCGGCACGCGGGTGCGGTACGTCAAGCCGCACGGCGCGCTCTACAACGCGATCGTCGAGCACGAGGCGCAGGCCGCGGCCGTGGTAGCGGCGGTTGTGGCGTACGACCCGGCGCTGCCGGTGCTGGGGCTGCCCGGCTCGGCGTGGCTGCGCCTGGCCGAGCAGGCGGGCCTCACCCCGGTCGTCGAGGCGTTCGCCGACCGGGCGTACACCCCGCGCGGCACTCTCGTGCCCCGCCGCGACCCCGGTGCCGTGCTCACCGACCCCGAGCAGATCGCGGCGCGCTGCGTCGCGATGGCCACCGGCGCGGCGGTGAGCGACGTCGACGGCGGCGAGCTGCTGCTCGCGCCGCAGTCGATCTGCGTGCACGGCGACACCGCGGGCGCCGTCGACATCGCGCGCCGCGTGCGGGAGGCGCTCGAGGCCGCGGACGTCTCCGTCACCCCGTTCGTGTGATGCGCCTGCTCCCCAGCGGCAGCGACGCCCTGCTCGTCGAGCTGGCCTCCCTGGAGGAGGTGCTGGCCCTGTACGGCGCGCCGCGGCGCAGGCCCCCGCCCGGCGTCGTCGACCTCGTCCCCGCGGCGCGCACGGTGCTGCTGCGGGTGGACCCCGCGAGCGGCGACCTCGACGCCGTCGCTCGCGCCGTCCGCGGCACCGAACCGGACTCCGCCGCGAGGGCCGACGAGGGCCTCGTCGAGGTCCCGGTCGTCTACGACGGTGAGGACCTGGACGACGTCGGGCGGCTCACCGGGTGGGGCGCCGACGGGGTCGTCGCCCGGCACACCGCAGAGCCGTGGACCGTCGCGTTCTGCGGTTTCGCCCCGGGGTTCGCCTACCTTACCCAGCCCGGCACCGGCTGGGACGTGCCCCGCCGGGAGTCCCCCCGCACCCGCGTGCCCCCCGGCTCGGTCGCGCTCGCCGGTGAGTTCGGCGGGGTGTACCCGCGGGAGTCGCCCGGCGGCTGGCAGCTCGTCGGCCGCACCGACCTCGTCACGTTCGACGTCGACCGCGACCCGCCCGCGCTGCTCGTGCCGGGCACCCGGGTGCGGTTCGTCGACGCCGGCACCGGCGCGGGCGCCGGTGGGCGGTGAGCGGCGTGACGACGCTGACCGTGGTGCGTCCCGGTCCGCTGACGACGGTGCAGGACGGCGGCCGGTCCGGTCTCGGGGCGCTCGGCGTCGGCCGCTCCGGCGCCTGCGACCTCGCCGCTTGGCGGTTGGGGAACCGCCTCGTGGGCAACGACCCCGGCGACGCCGGCCTGGAGGTGACCTTCGGCGGGCTCGCGCTGCGCACGGACGCCACGGTCACGCTCGCCGTCACCGGCGCCCCTGCCCCGGCTGCGCGCACGACGCCCCCTTCGCGCTCGCTCCCGGCGAGACGCTGGCCCTCGGGACGCCGCCGGCGGGGCTGCGCACGTACGTATCGGTGCGCGGCGGTGTCGCCGTCGAGCCGGTGCTCGGGTCCCGCTCGTGGGACGTGCTTGCCGGGATCGGCCCGCCGCCGCTCGCCGCGCTCGCCGACGCCCGGTGGGAGGTCAGCGGGGACAGCGACCGGGTCGGGATCCGGCTGTCCGGGCCGGCGCTGGAGCGGGAGCGCCAGGGCGAGCTGCCGAGCGAGGGGATGTGCCGTGGCGCGCTGCAGGTTCCGCCGTCCGGGCAGCCGGTGCTGTTCCTCGCCGACCACCCGGTCACCGGTGGCTACCCGGTGATCGCCTACGTCCGCGACGACGACGTCGACCGCTGCGCCCAGCTCAGGCCCGGTCAGGTGCTGCGACTGGTCACCGGGACCCGCCCCGGGTGAGGGCGGCCCGGGTGAGGGCGGACCGGACCAAGGCCAGCGCCGCCTCGTCCGGCAGGCCGAGGCGCCGGACCGTCGCCGCGTAGGCGGCCGCGGCCTCGCGAGCGCGCCGGTCGGGGCCGTCGCCGGTGTCGGCGACCACGGTCCCGTGCCGGCCGCGGGTCTCGACGACGCCGTCGGCCTCGAGCTCGCGGTACGCGCGTGCCACGGTCGCGGCGGCGACGCCCAGGTCGGCGGCCAGGCCGCGCACGGTCGGCAGCCGGTCGCCGGGCGCCAGGGTGCCGGCCTGCACACCCGCCGCGACCTGCGCCCGCACCTGCTCGTACGGCGGCGTCGACGAGGTGGGGTCGAGCGCGATCACCGGGTCACAGCGCGCAGGACCCGTCCGCGCAGGCACCGCCGTCGTGCTCGTGCTCGCCGGACGGCCCGCCGACGGTGACCAGCGCGCCGGCTGCGTCGCGGGCCTGGTCGAGCGCGGAGCGGAGCACCTCGGGGGGCTGCGCACCGGAGACGCCGAGCCGGCGGTCGAGCACGAAGAACGGCACGCCGCTGATCCCCAGCGCGCGGGCGGTGGCCTCGTCCTCGCGGACGGCGTCGGCGTAGCGGTCGCCGGCGAGCACGTCGTCGACCTCGGTCGCGTCGAGCCCCGCGTCGACGCCCAGGCGTCGGACGGCGTCAGCGGTGCCGATCGCCTCGCCCTCGGTGAGGTAGCCGGTGAGCATGCGCTGCTTCACGGCGTCCTGCATGCCGCGCTCGGCGGCCAGGTGCACCACGCGGTGCGCGTCGAACGTGTTGCCGGGGCGGATCCGGTCGAAGCGCAGGTCGACCCCGGCGGCGGCGCCGGTGGCGACCATCCGGTCGATCATCGCCTGCGCCTCGGCGGCGGACGTGCCGTACTTCGCGGCGAGCCGGTCGACGTACGGGCCGTCGAGGGTGGCGGGAGCGGAGGGGTCGAGCTCGAAGCTGCGCCAGGTAACCTCGACGGTGTCGCGGTGCTCCCAGCCGTCGAGCGCCCGCTGCAGGTGGGCACGGCCCACGGCGCACCAGGGGCAGGCGATGTCGGACCAGATCTCGAGCTGCACGGTGTCTCCTCGGCGTGTGGGGTGCTGCTAGGGCGCAAACCCCGACCGCTCCGGGGCTGTTCCCCGGCGCCTACGGTGGCGGCGTGCCGACCCCCGACTTCGTGCTGCGGCTCCGCGAGCGGATCAGGCACGACCTGCTGTGGCTGCCGGGGGTGACCGCCGTCGTCCACGACCCGGGCGGCCTCGTGCTCGCGGTGCGGCGGGCGGACACCCGCCGCTGGACCCTGCCGAGCGGGATCCCGGACCCGGGCGAGGAGATGGCGACCGCGTGCGCGCGGGAGGTGCTGGAGGAGACCGGCGTCACCGTCGTCGTGGACCGGTTGCTGTCGCTGGCGACCCTGCCGCGTACCACCTACCCCAACGGGGACGTCTGCCAGTTCGTCGACCACACGTTCGTGTGCCGTGCGGTCGCCGGAGAGGCGCACGTCGCGGACGACGAGTCCGTGGACGTCGCGTGGCTGGGTCCCGACGACCTCGACCGGCTCGAGGGGCAGGCCGAGCGCGCCCGGCTCGCCGCCGGGCCGCCTGGCCCGACCCGCTTCGCGGTCTGAGCCGCGGCGCAGCCTGAGCAACGGCGTATCCAGGCCGCGACGTCAGAGCAGCCAGGCCCGCTTCGCGTCGCCGTCCCACCGGCGGGCGGCGGTCAGCGAGCCCGCGTCGTCCGGCGGCCCGACGCCGGCGATCGCGTCGAGGGCCGCCGGCAGGGCCGCGGTGGGCAGCGCGCAGGCGAGCGTGACGTGGGGCGTCCAGCGGTCGGGGGTGACGTTCGCCGGCACCCCCGGTGAGCCGGCGACGACGTCCGCGACCTCGGCGTGCAGCGCGAGCAGCGCACGGCTCGGGACGACGAGGCGCACCAGCACGCGCCGTCCGCCGCGTCCGAAGACGAGCGGGGCGCCGAGCAGCACGGGCAGCGGGAGCGCGGACACCGCGTCCGGCAGGGCCGCCTCGACGCGGTCGTCGAGGGCGTCGGCCACCGCCAGCGTGACGTGCGGCGCGTTGGTGGCGCCGGTGTGCCGGGCCTGGCTGGGCAGGCCCGCGTCGGCGAGCGCGCGCCACTGCCGGCGGACGGCGGCGTCGAGGTCGGCGTCCAGCAGGGCCTCCACCGACTGCACCACGGCGGCGATCCTGCCACCGGGGGTCGCGCGGCGCCCGGTCGTCGGCGGCAGGATGGCGGGGTGGACCTCGACGCTGCGATGGCGCGTGCGGTGGAGCTCGCCGCCCGCGGCCTGGGGACCACGAGCCCGAACCCGGTCGTCGGCTGCGTCGTGCTCGACGCAGCAGGTGCGGTCGCCGGCGAGGGGTGGCACGCGCGGCGCGGCGGTCCGC
Organism: Actinomycetales bacterium; assembly: GCA_038206105.1. Taxonomy (GTDB): domain Bacteria; phylum Actinomycetota; class Actinomycetes; order Actinomycetales; family JBBRBF01; genus JBBRBF01. The sequence goes on from JBBRBF010000034.1 coordinate 10,229, forward strand.
ACGCCGAGGTCGTGGCCCTGGCGGCAGCCGGCGAGGCCGCCCGGTGCGGGACCGCCGTCGTCACGCTGGAGCCGTGCGACCACACCGGGATGACAGGACCGTGCTCGCGGGCCCTGCTCGATGCGGGGGTGACCCGGGTCGTGGTCGCGGTGGCGGACCCGGACCCCCGCGCCGCGGGGGGTGCGCGGCGCCTCGCGACCGCCGGTGTCGAGGTGCTGCGCGGTGTCGGGGAGGCCGAGGCGGCCGAGGTCAACCACGCGTGGCTGCACGCCGTGCGCACCGGCCGCCCCCACGTGACGTGGAAGACCGCGACGACCCTCGACGGGCGCAGCGCCGCCGCCGACGGGTCCAGCCGGTGGATCACGTCCGAGTCGGCGAGGGCCGACGTCCACCGGTTGCGCTCGCAGTGCGACGCGGTCGTGGCCGGGGTCGGCACGGTGCTCACCGACGACCCGGCCCTGACGGTGCGCGGCGTCCCCGACGGGTGCGGCGGCCGCCCGCTGCGCGTCGTGCTGGACGCCGCCGGACGGACGCCGGCGACGGCGCGGGTCCGCGACGACGCGGCCCCGACGCTGGTGCTGACCCGGGACGACGTCGGGCCGGGGCCCGGCGGCCGCGGCGTCGACCTCGGGGCCGCGCTCGCCGTGCTGCACGCCCGGGGGGTTCGCTCGGTGCTGCTGGAGGGTGGGCCGACGTTGGCCGGGGCGTTCGTGGACGCCGGGCTGGTGGACCGGGTCGTCGCCTACGTCGCGCCCGCGCTGCTGGGGCAGGGGACCGCGGCGCTGGCGACCCGCGTCACCGGTGCGTCTGTCGACGACGCGCGTCGCCTCGAGCTGCTCGACGTGACTCGGGTCGGCGACGACGTCCGGCTGACCGCCGTCCCGGCGGACACGCCGTCTGCGGAGGACCTGCGGACGCCCGGGCCCGGGCGGTCCTCCTGCCTCCCCGACAGCTGATGGTCACACTTATGACCATGTCGGAGACCAGATCGCTTGCGGAGACGAAGGCTCATCTCTCCGAGCTCGTGGCACGTGCAGGGACCGAGCACGAGAGGATCACGGTGACGGTCCACGGTCGCCCCACTGCGGTCCTCCTGGCTGTCGATGACCTCGAGGCCCTGGAGGAGACGATCGCTGCCCTGTCCGACTCGGCGGCGCTGCACTCGCTCGCCGAAGCCGATGCCGATGCTGGCTCGCGGAGAGGGCGAGGACCGGGAGACCCTCGCTGCGGCCATGCAGGCCCGGCGAACCACTGCGTGACCGACCGACGCTACGAGCTGGTCATCGCTCCGACCGCACGCAGGCAGCTCACCGAGCAGCCACCCGAGCCGGTGGCCTCCGCGGCCTATGAGTTCATCATCGGACCGCTGCTCGACAACCCGCAGCGCGTCGGCAAGCGACTGCGTCCCCCGCTGCAAGACCGCCACAGCGCCCGCCGCGGCACGTACCGCGTGCTCTACCGGATCGACGACGCGAATCGACACGTGGTCGTCGTCGGTGTGTTCGGACGCGCCGACGCCTACCGGGCCCGCTCCGACCCTCTCGGTCGCCCGGACCCGCGCGTGGCTCAAGCAGACATCTCGGCGAGCTTGCGGACCGTGCGCACGCTGCGGACCGTGACGACGACGCCCGCGGGCGGCGACACGGTCAGCAGCTTCGTGCGGGCCATCCCGTCGGGCATCGACAGCCAGACCTCCCCACCGGCGACCTCGACACTCTCGGTGTCCGTGGCCCGCACGCGCAGCGCGGCGACCGCGGCGCCGTCCAGCGTCGGCGAGGCGAACGCAACCGCCGTCCGCGAGGGGTCGGCGCCGGGGAACGGGTCCGCCGCGACGATTCCCGCCAGGTCGGCGCCGGTGCGGACCACGACGGGCACGTCGACCCCGAGGCCGCTGCGGACGACGTCCCGTACCGCCGCCCCGATCGCGTCGGCGTCGTCGGCGACGGTGCCCGCACGGGCGACGACGTTGCCGCTGGCGAGGTGCGTGCGGACGTCGTCCAGGCCGGCGGCTGAGAGCAGCTCGCGCAGCCGCGGCATCGGCACCGAGTGGTGGCCGCCCACGTTCACGCCCCGGAGCAGGACGACGTAGCGGGTGGGCATCGGGCCATCCTGGCGCAGCGACCGCCCGAGCCGGCTCACCGCCGGTCCGGGACGAGCGCGACCTCCTCCTGCCCCATCGCGTCGGCTGCCCGGGGCCGGCGGCGCGAGACCCGCGGCACCGACCGGGTAGCCGCGCCCAGGCCGAACGGCGGCATGTTGCCGTACAGGGTCTTGACGTCGCCCGCGTCCACCCGGAACGTCTCGTGCCAGATGCCGACGTCGGCGCTCGCCGCCGCGTCGCGGTAGAACGCCGCCCAGGCCGGGCGGTGGCTGCGGCCGGGGTCGCGGGCGTAGGCGCCGAGGTCGGCCATCGAGCGCCAGTACTGCACGACCATGAGGGTGCGACCCGACAGGTACCCCCGTGCCCCGAGCATCCCGATCTCGGGCTCGGCGGCGATCTCGCGCAGCATCCGCGGCATCCCGACGAACACCGGCCACCAGGACCGCACCCGTCGGAGCCGGTTGAAGCGCATCCCGATCATGAAGACGACGACCTCGTCGGCATCCAGCTCGGCGACCATCGGGCCGCCGGTGACGCCGTCCGGGGCCGCCGCGGCAGCCCCGACGAACGCGTGGGGGACTCGGACCTCTGACATGACCGCCTCCGTAGTGAGTGACGCTATCCAGCAGTAAGATAGTGGCACTCGCTACCTGCGGGGTCAAGACCGGGAACGGAGTCGACGGGTGCGCATCTCCGAGCTGGCGGAGCACAGCGGGGTACCGCTGGCGACGGTGAAGTACTACCTGCGCGAGGGCCTGCTGCCGCCGGGTCGGTGGGTCAACGCCCGGCTCGCCGAGTACGACGCCGGGCACGTGGCGCGGCTGCGCCTGCTGCGGACGCTGCGCGAGGTGGGTGCCGTGCCGGTCTCGCGGCTGCGCGATCTCGTCGGCGTCACCGAGGACGCCGGACTCTCTGTCCACGACGTGCTCGCGGCGGCCGCTGCTGCGATCGCGCCACCGGCGCCGCCGCCCGGTCCGCTGCGCGACCGGGCCCGTGCCGCGGCCGCCGAGGTCGTCGACGGTGCGGGCTGGGACGGCGTCGGCGCGACCTCGCCGGACCGCGAGAACCTCGCCGCGGCGCTCGAGGTCGTGATGTCCTCCGGGGCGCTGTCGGGCGGACCCTCCGCGCTGCGGCCCTACGTCGAGGCGGCGGACACCCTCGGGCGGCTCGACGTCACGTCCCTGGACGCCGAAGACCCCGCAGCGCTGATGGAGCAGATGGTGGTCGGCCAGATCGTCTTCGGGCAGATCCTGCTCGTGCTGCGCCGGCTCGCAGAGGAGCACCACAGCTCCGTCCGCTTCCGCGACCCCCCGCCCCCCCAACCACCTCGGTGATCAAGGAACCCGCGGGTCCCCTCCGCGGTGATCAAGGAAACCGTGCGTCCCCCACAGCGGTGATCAAGGAACTCATGCAGTCATGCTCACGACTTCCTTGATCACGGGGGTGTGGGGCACACGTGTTCCTTGATCACCGGGGGGTGGGGGCGCCGTCCTCGGCCCGCGTGCGGGTGGGCCCGCGGACCAGCCCGCCCGCTATGGCGCCGACCGCCGCGCCGAGGCCCCAGCCGGCGAGGACATCGGTGAGCCAGTGCGCACCGAGGTAGACCATCGCCGCGCCGACCAGCACCGCCCCGCATGCCAGCAGGGCCACGGTGGTCCGGCGCAGGGCAGCCGCGGACCACGATCCCGCGACGACGAGGGCCACCGCCGCCGCCGCGGGCGACGACCACGACCGTGGCGACGACGAGCACCGCGGCGAGCACCCAGGTACTGCCGCCGGCGACCATGAGTCCCCGCGTCGCGGCGTCCGCCCACCCGGTCCGGTGCGAAGCCACCACCTCCAGCACCGCCTCGTCCAGCCCGCCGGCGCCCATCGACTCCCCCCTCGTCTCGCCACCGCGGAGCACCGCAGGGCCCGGGCCACTGTGCGCCGTGGGGCAGGCGTCCCCGGCACCGGCCCCCGTACGCTGGCGGGGCCATGCCGACCGCCGAGCCGCGCCCGCCCGCCGCCCGCGCGCAGGACCTCCAGGACCGGCTGGCCGGGGTGACGCTGCGCGACGAGCACCGGTTGGCGCACCGGCTGCGCGCGGCGCGCCGGCAGCGGGACCCCGAGCGTCGCGCACGCGACCTCGACGCCGTGACGGCACAGGTCGGTCAGGCGGAGGCGCGGATCGAGCGGCGACGGGCCGCCGTCCCCGCGATCACCTACCCCGAGGAGCTGCCCGTCAGCGCGCGCCGCGACGAGATCGCGGCCGCGATCCGCGACCACCAGGTCGTCGTCGTGGCGGGGGAGACCGGCTCGGGCAAGACGACGCAGCTGCCGAAGGTCCTTCTCGAGGCGGGGCGCGGGGTCCGCGGCGGCATCGCCCACACCCAGCCGCGGCGGATCGCCGCCCGCAGCGTCGCCGAGCGGATCGCCGAGGAGCTCGGGGTCACGCTCGGCGAGGCCGTCGGCTACACCGTCCGCTTCACCGACGTCGCCCGCGAGGACACGCTCGTGCGGCTGATGACCGACGGCATCCTGCTCGCGGAGATCCAGCGCGACCCGATGCTGCGGCGCTACGACACCGTCGTCGTCGACGAGGCGCACGAGCGCAGCCTCAACGTCGACTTCCTGCTCGGCTACCTCGCCCGGCTGCTGCCGCGGCGCCCCGACCTGAAGGTCGTCGTCACCTCCGCGACCATCGACCCCGAGGCCTTCTCGCGGCACTTCGGCGGCGCGCCGGTGGTCGAGGTCTCCGGCCGCACGTACCCGGTCGAGGTCCGGTACCGACCGCTCGTGGACCCCGACGACCCGGAGACACCCGACCGCGACCAGCTCGAGGGCATCACCGACGCGCTCGTGGAGCTGGCCGGCGAGGGGGACGGCGACGTCCTCGTCTTCTGCTCCGGCGAGCGGGAGATCCGCGACGCCACGGACGCCGTCCGCTCCCTCGTCGAGACCCACCCCCGCCTGCGCAGCACCGAGGTGCTGCCGCTGTTCGGACGCCTGTCGGCCGCCGAGCAGCACCGCGTGTTCGCGGCGCACCGCGGCCGGCGGGTGGTGCTGGCGACCAACGTCGCCGAGACGTCCCTGACCGTGCCGGGTATCCGGTACGTGGTCGACACCGGCGTGGCCAGGGTGTCGCGCTACAGCCTGCGGCTGAAGGTGCAGCGGCTGCCGATCGAGCCGGTGTCCCGGGCGTCCGCGGACCAGCGCGCCGGGCGGTGCGGCCGCGTCGCGGCCGGGGTGTGCATCCGGCTGTACAGCGAGGCCGACTACGACGCCAGGCCCCGCTTCACCGACCCCGAGATCCTGCGCACGAACCTGGCGTCGGTGATCCTCCAGATGGCCGCGCTGGGGCTCGGTGCGGTGGAGGACTTCCCGTTCCTCGAACCGCCGGACCGGCGCCAGGTCCGCGACGGCGTCGCCCTGTTGCACGAGCTCGGCGCCCTGAGTGGATCGACGGCCGGCGAGCCCGAGCCGGCCGACCCCGCGGTGCGCCTCACCCCCGTCGGACGGCGCCTCGCCCGGCTGCCGCTCGACCCCCGCCTGGGCCGGATGGTGCTGGCCGCGCACGAGCGAGGCTGCGTGCCCGACGCCCTCGTCGTGGTGGCCGCGCTGAGCATCCAGGACGTCCGCGAGCGGCCCGCCGAGAAGCGCCCCGCCGCCGACGAGCAGCACCGCCGGTTCGCCGACGAGCGGTCCGACCTGCTCGCGTACCTGAATCTGTGGCGCTACCTCACCGAGCAGCAGGACGCGTTGAGCGGCAACGCGTTGCGGCGGATGTGCAAGGCCGAGTTCCTGCACTACCTGCGGGTGCGCGAGTGGCAGGACCTCGTCGCGCAGCTGCGGCGCGTGGTCCGCGACCTCGACCTGCCGTCCCCGCCTCCGGGTGCCGGGGACGGTGCCCCCGGACGCGGCCGGGCCGGGGGACGTCGGGGCCGGTCGCGCGCCGGGCGGCAGGGCGGTGCCGGCTCGGTGCAGGGCGAGCGGGAGGCCTCGTCCGGGGACGGCGGGCCCGGGGACGGCGGGCCCGGGGACGGCGGGCGCAGCGCCGCCGCGGAGGACGCCCTGCACGCCGCCCTGCTCGCGGGCCTGCTCTCCCACGTCGGCAGCCGCGACCAGCGCACCGGCGACTACCTCGGTGCGCGCGGGGCGCGGTTCGCGGTCAACCCCGGGTCCGCCTTGTACCGCAAGCCGCCGCCGTTCGTGATGGCGGCCGAGCTGGTCGAGACCACACGGCTGTGGGCCCGTGACTGCGCCCGGGTGGAGCCGGAGACCGTCGAGCAGGTCGCCGACCACCTCGTGCAGCGCAGCTACAGCGAGCCTCGCTGGTCGGCGAAGCGCGGTGCGGCCGTGGGCAACGAGCGCGTCACGCTGTTCGGCGTGCCGCTCGTCGCGTCGCGCACCGTGCTCTGGGACACCGTCGAGCCTGCCGTCGCCCGCGAGCTGTTCGTGCGGCACGCCCTCGTCGAGGGCGACTGGACGACGCACCACGCCTTCGCTCGCGACAACGCCGCGCTGCTGGAGGAGGTCGCCGACGTCGAGCGCCGTGCCCGCCGCCGCGACCTGGTCGTCGACGACGAGGTGCTCCTCGCCTTCTACGACGCCCGCGTCCCGGCCGAGGTGACCTCGGCCCGCCACTTCGACGCCTGGTGGAAACGGGAACGGCGCGACCGACCCGACCTGCTCTCGTTCACGCGGGAGATGCTGCTGAGCCCGCAGGCTGCAGCCGTCTCGGCGCAGGACTTTCCCGGCACGTGGCGCCAGGGCGACCTCGAGCTCGCCGTCACCTACCAGTTCGCCCCCGGCACCCCCGAGGACGGCGTCAGCGTGACCGTGCCGGTCGCCGTCCTGAACCGGCTGCAGGACAACGGGTTCGACTGGCAGGTGCCTGGGATGCGCGAGGACCTCGTAGTCGCGCGGCTGCGCGGACTGCCGAAGCCCGTGCGCACGAGGCTCGTCCCGGTGCCGGACACCGCCCGGGCGGTGCTCGGCCGGCTCGGCGCGGGGCCGCCGTCCGAGCCCGCCCCGGAGCCCGTGACCGTGGCGCTGACCCGGGAGCTGGCGGCCCTCACCGGGGTGGAGGTCCCGCCCGAGGCCTGGGACGACGCCCGCGTGCCGGCGCACCTGCGGATCAGGTTCCGGGTCGTCGACGGGCGCGGGCGCACGCTCGGGGAGGGCACCGACCTCGCCGACCTGCGCGAGCGGCTGGGGGAGAGCACACGCAGCGCCATCTCGGAGGCCACGCGGGCGGTCGAGACCGACGACGTCGGCGCCGGGCCGCCCGCGGTGCCGCGCACGGTCTCCGCGCGGCGCGACGGGCAGAGCGTGCAGGGGTATCCGTCGCTGGTCGCCGAGGGGGACCGCGTCGCGGTGCGGGTGCTCGCCGGCGAGGCCGAGCAGGCGCGGGCGATGCGGGAGGGCACCAGGGCGCTGTTGCTGCGGGACCTGTCGTCGCCGGCGCGGCTGGCGTCGTCGCACCTCGACAACGCCGCCAAGCTCGCCCTGGCCAATGCACCGCACGCGGGCGGCGTCACGGCGCTGTTCGCCGACTGTCTCGCGGCCAGCGTCGACCACATCGTCGCCGGGTCGGGTGGCCCGGCCTGGGACGGCGAGCAGCTCGAGCGGCTGCGCGCCGCCGTCCGGCAGCGCCACCGTCCGCTCGTGCTCGACGTGGTCCGGCGGGTGGCGGGTGTGCTCTCGCTGGCGTCCGAGGTCCGTGCCCGCCTGCGCGGCCTCGACTCCCCGGCGGTGCGCCACGCCGCCGACGACGTCGGGGCCCAGCTCGACGCGCTGCTGCCCGACGGCTTCGTCACCGCCACCGGTGTCGACCGCCTGCCCGACGTCGACCGGTACCTGCGGGCCGCCGCGCGTCGGCTCGACAAGATGGCGGAGAACCCGGCCCGCGACGACGCACTGCAGGCCCGGGTCGAGCAGGTCACCGCCGAGTACGACAAGACGCTCACCGCGCTGCCACCCGCCCGGCGGGACAGCGCCGACGCCGCCGCGGTCCGCTGGATGCTCGAGGAGCTGCGCGTCAGCCTGTTCGCGCAGGGCCTGCGGACGGCCTACCCGATCTCGGAGAAGCGGATCCGCACCGTGTTGGCCGCGCTGCGCACGGCGCCCTGACCCGGGCCGCGCGGCTCGCCCGCCCGGCACGCCGCGGCGGACTGGCAGAGGGGACTGGCACAGGGCGCCCCTGTGCCAACCAGGTTGGCACGGGGCGCCCCTGTGCCAACGGGGGCTGGTGTGACGGTGCCCACCGGGCCCCGTGGCCGCACCGGGGGGCTGTGCCGCGTGCGGCGGGTGACGGCGGGCCCGGGCCGGAGGGACCTGTGGCCCTGCCGGACGTGCGTGCTGTGCGGCGACGGTGCAGGCGGGCGGCTCGCCAGGGGTCGGCCGGTCGAACCGGAGGTGCCTGATGGGTGAGCACGGACGCGGCGGGGTGGTCGTCGGCTACGACGGCTCCAAGGGTGCGGCTGCGGCGGTGGAGTGGGCGGCCGTCGTCGCGCCCCTGGTCGTGCTCCGCGCCTGGGACGTCGAGCCGGTCGGCACACGTACGCGGAGGCGTACTGGGTGTCTCTCGACCCTCCCCGCGACGAGGCGTCCGTCGCGCGGCAGTACACCGAGCAGGTCGCGGAGCTGGCGGTGTCAGCGGTGCGGCGTAACCACCCGGGCCTCCACGTCCGGTCCGACGTGGTTCTGGGCACTGCGGCCCACGTGCTCGTCGACGCCTCCCGCGGCGCCGGGATGGTCGTCGTCGGTGCCCGTGGTCGCGGCGGGTTCGCGGGCCTGTTGCTCGGGTCGACGAGCCACGGCGTGATCCATGCCGCCGGCTGCCCCGTCACGGTGGTGCGCACTGACGCCTGACCGCTGACGCAGTGCGGCTGACGACATCGCACCGGCCGCTTCGAGGCGGCGGCCCTGGCGCGGCTGCCCGCCACGGCGCACGATCGGGACGTGCACCCGGGCCTGCCACCTCCCCGCGCCCGCGGTGTCGTGTGGCTGGACGACGGGACCCGGACCACCGGCGACCCGGGACCGGCGCCGGCCCCAGGGCACGTCGAACCGGCCGGGGACGCAGACCGCGCTCGCTTCGACGGTGCGGCGGTCGACGGCGACACCGGCGACCGCCGGCCCCGGCGCTCACCGCTGGTCCTGGCCACTTGTGGCGCCCTGCTCGCCGGCGTGGTCCTCGTCGCCGGTCCGGGCGGCGTCGACGACGGCGTCCGCGATCTCGTCGCGCCCCGTCCCGACGCGGTGCTCGTGCTCGACGGCGCACCCGCCGACGCCGAGCCCGAGGTCGACTCCCGGCAGGCGGCCCGGGCGAGGGAGCTCGCCGGCCGCGCCCGCCGGACGTGGGAGGCGACCCTCGCGGGCCTGCCGGTCGCGCCGACCCCACAGCTGCCGTCGTCCAGCCACACCGCGGCGGCCGGGGACGCCGCGTGGGCCGGTCGCACCGGCGTCCGCTGGACCGTGACGACGGCCCTCGGCGAGGACGCGCAATGGTCGCTCGCAGCCGACGTCGCCGACATCCCGCCGGCTCCGCGCGCGTTCCGGTGCCGTCCCGAGACGTGGGGGCTGCCCGGGGGCCGCGTGCTCGCCTGCGAGGTGACCGAGCCCGCGGCCGGCGTCAGCGAGCTGCGTGCCGAGGCGGTGCTGAGCTCGTCCCCGCCTCGGGCGTGGGCGTCACCGTCCCGGGACGCGACCCAGGCCGGCGCGGACCCGCAGGCGCTGCCCGGCTACCAGCGCGTGGTCGAGGTCCGGGAGGGGACCCGCCGCGTGCAGGTGCGGCTGCTGCGTCGGATGGAGGGTGACAGCCCGGCGCCGCTGGATGTCGCAGAGCTGGCCGCGATCGCCGCCGACCCCCGGTGGTCTCCCGGCCGACAGGCGCAGCCCGTCAGCCGGCGTCGGCGCGCCGCTGCTGCTCGCGTTCCTCCGCCTGCTCCGCGGCCGCGGCGTCGCGCTCACGGCTGCGGGTGTCCTTCGGCTCGCCGTGGATGAGGTTCACGCCGCGGGGCCAGGTGAGGTACCGCACCGACAGGTTGATGAGCGTGGCCATCCGGTTGCGGTGGCCCACCAGGGTCACGATGTGCAGCACCACCCACGCGAGCCAGGCGATCAGTCCCTTGATCCGCAGACCGTTGGGCAGCTGCACGACGGCGTCGCTGAGGCCGATGGTGGCCATCGTGCCCTTGTCCTTGTAGTGGAAGGGCTGGGTCCCCGAGCCGGCCAGCAGGCGCCGGATCTGCTTGCCGACGTGCGCGCCACCCTGGATCGCCGGCTGCGCCAGCTGGGGTACGGGGTCGCCGTCGACGACGCCGAGGTCCCCGACCGCGAACACCTCGGGCCGGCCCTGCACGCGCTGGTCCGGGTCGGTCAGGACCCGGCCGCCACGTCCCTGCGGCAGCCCCCACGACGTCACCTGCGGGTGCGCGGCCACGCCGGTCGCCCACAGCACGAGGGCGCAGGGGATCTCCTCGCCGTCGCCGATCACCACCCGGTCGGGGTGCACCTCCTTGACGGACGTCCCCAACCGCAGCTCTACGCCGCGCTTGCGCAGCGCGGCAGCCGAGTACTCGCGCAGCTTCGGGTGGAACGGCCTGAGGACGTCGTCCATCATCTCGACGAGGATCACGCGGACCCGCTTGGTGTCGAGCTCCGGGTACGTGAGCGGCAGCGAGTTGTTGCGCAGCTCGGCGACCGTGCCGGCCATCTCGACCCCGGTGGCACCGCCCCCGACGACGACGACGACCGGCTCCAGGGCGCCCTCCCGGTCCTGGGCGGCCTCCTCGATGCTCGACAGCATCTGGTCCCGGGACTCGATCGCGGTGCGACGGGTGTAGATCGTGTGCGCGTACTTCTGCGCGCCGGGGATGCCGAAGTAGTTCGCGGTCACCCCGCAGCAGACGACGAGGTAGTCGTACTCCACCGGGGGCCCCTGGTCGAGGACCACCTGCTTCGCGTCGAGGTCGAGACCGATCACCGTCGCTCGCCGGAACGACGCGTTCTTGTGCTTGGCGGTGAACGCCCGCAGCGCGTAGGTGACGTCGCCGGGGTTCAGGCCACCGGTGGCGACCTGGTACAACAGCGGCTGGAAGGTGTTGAAGCCGTGCCGGTCGATGAGCAGCACGTCGACGTCGGCGACGCTGAGCTCCCGCACCGCGCTGAGACCGGCGAAGCCGCCGCCGATCACCACGACGCGCGGCCGCCGGCTCGACGCGGACGCCGCGGGGCTGCCGCCTGGGTTGGCTGAGACGCTCACCGTTGCTCCCTCGTGGTGCGGACCTGAGCACCACAGGGTATTGCCAGCAGCCGGTCGGCGCCGACCCGCCGTCCGCACCCGCGATCCGGACTCGGGAGCGGGGTGCGCGACCACGGAGCGTCTGCCAGGCTCGCGCTGGCTGGCGACACCCCGAACGACCGCCGAAGGAGCGAACCCGTGCCCGACATCACCCTCGAGCAGGCCACCACCGTCGTGGCGGCAGCGCTGTCCCACGGGCACGACGCCGGCATGAAGCCGCTGACGGTCGCGGTGCTCGACACCGGCGGCCACCTCGTGGCGCTGCACCGCGAGGACGGCTCCAGCACCCTGCGGCCCCAGGTGGCGATCGGCAAGGCCTCGGGGTCGATCGCCCTCGGTGCGCCGTCGCGCACCCTGGACGCGATGGCCCGTGACCGGCCCCACTTCTTCGCCGCCCTGTCGGCCCTGCCCGGGGCGCAGATCGTCCCGGTGCCCGGTGGCGTGCTGGTCCGCGACGCCGGCGGCGACCTGCTCGGCGCGGTCGGCGTCTCCGGCGACACCTCCGACAACGACGAGGCGGCTGCCGAGGCGGGTGTGCTCGCCGCCGGCCTCGTCGCCGTGACCGGCCGCGAGGCCTGAGCCGGTCGAGCGCGGCCTGCGACCCCTCGAGGTTCGCGGCGACGTCCCACAGGTCGGTCTCGGAGTACCGCTCCTCCTCGCCGGTGATCTTGCCCAGGGAGACCTCCTCCGCCAGCTCGGAGGCGCCCGCCGGGACCGCGGCGGCGGGGATGTCGAGGTCCGCGAGGCCGGTCTGCAGGTCGGCGAGCTCGGCGTCGAGCCGGTCGGCGTAGGGCGCACCGCCCTCGATGGTGCCCTTCTCGAAGAGCAGCAGCTCCAGGCGGTGCCAGCCCGTGAATCCGGGGTCGTCGGGCCCGGCGAAGTCGTCGACGCGGGCGTCCACGGCGACGTCGAAGTCCTCGCCCAGTCCGGCGATCGGCTCGATCCGCTCCCCCGGCTCGCGGGACGGCGCGTAGGCGGCCCGGGCGGCCTCGAGGTCACCTGCGCGGACGGCGTCGGTCAAGGTCCGCGTCAGCGTGACGAGCTCGTCCACCTGGTCGACCACGTAGCCGCGGTAGTCCTCGACGGCGGCCTCGACCGCGGGGTCGTACGAGCTGGCCTGCAGGTCCGAGGCGCTGGACGGCGGTGCTCCACCCCCGCCGTCCGCGCACCGTTGACCCTCACGCGACGTGAGCCCCTAGCGTCGGGCGCATGGGCAGGCGACAGGCAGCGACGACGGCGTTGACCGTCGGCGAGGTCGCCCGGCTCGCCGGGGTGAGCGTGCGCACGCTGCACCACTACGACGACGTCGGCCTGGTGCGCCCGGGAGCCCGCAGCCCCGCGGGGTACCGGATCTACTCCGGCGCGGACGTCGACCGGCTGCAGGCCGTGCTCGCCTACCGCGAGCTCGACTTCGACCTGGAGCAGATCCGGGTGCTGCTGGACGACCCCTCGGTCGACGCGATGGAGCACCTGCGCCGCCAGCACGCCCTGCTGCTCGCCCGACTGCACCGGATCCGGCGGATCGTCGCCGCGATCGAGACCACGATGGAGGAGACGACGATGGGCACGACCAGGCTGACCCCCGCGGAGAAGCTGGAGGTCTTCGGGACGTTCGACCCCGACGAGCACGCCGCCGAGGCGGAGCAGCGGTGGGGCGGTGAGGACGCCTACGCCGAGTCGGCGCGCCGCACCCGGTCCTACACCAAGGAGCAGTGGCGGCAGGCGACGGCCGAGCAGAAGGCCGGCACACAGCGGCTCGCCGAGGTGATGCGCTCGGGTGCCGCCTCCACCTCGACCGAGGCGATGGACGCCGCCGAGGCGGCCCGCGAGCACGTCACCCGGTGGTACTACGACTGCCCGCCGCAGATGCACCGCGCCCTGGGCGACATGTACGTCGCCGACGAGCGGTTCACGGCGCACTACGAGGCCGTCGAGCCGGGCCTGGCGCAGTTCGTCCGCGACGCGATCCACTCCAACGCCGACCGGCAGCAGGGGTGAGCGCGAGGGTGCCCGCGGGACACCCCCGGGGCTAGCCTGCAGCGCACCCCACCGCGGAGGTGCGTCATGCCCGCCCAGGTCCTCGTTCGGCCCGCCCCCACACCTGGGCCGGAGGCTCCGCGCCGCCTCGACTCCCGGCGCCGCCCGGCGACCGACGGCTCTGTGCTGCGCCGCTGGCTGACGGTCGTCGCGCTCGCGCTCGCCGGCGTCCTGGCCGGTGCGCTGCCCGCCGCCGCCACCGGGACGCCCTCCTACGTGGTCGAGCTGCCCGACCAGTTCCTGTCGGGAGTGCCGACGTCGGTGACGGTGTCGCTCACCGACGCGGCGCCGTCCGGCGCGGACGAGGAGGTGGCGCTCGCGGTCGCCGGTCAGAAGGTGCCGCTGGACTTCACCGACGGCACGGCGAGTGCCGAGGTCAGCGTCAGCGGGCCCGACCCGGTGGTCCAGGTACTCGTCGCCGATGCGCCGCGGCCGTTCCTGACGTCGCCGGAGGCCGTCGAGGACGTTACCGACGGCGCCGCCGCCGCGACCCTGCCCGGGTGGGTCTCGGTGCTGCCGCCCCTGGTCGCGATCGTCGTTGCGCTCGTCACGCGCCAGGTGCTGCCCGCCCTGTTCCTCGGCATCTGGGTCGGTGCCTGGGCGCTGGAGGGTTTCGGCCTCAACGGGCTGTGGTCGGGGCTGCTCGCGGTGCCGAACACCTGGGTGCTGGAGGCGATCGCGCCCCCGGACGGCGACACGAGCCACGCCTCGATCATGGTCTTCACGATGCTGATCGGCGGGCTCGTCGGGATCATCTCGTGCAACGGCGGCACCCGCGGGATCGTCGCCGCCGTCACCCGCTTCACCACGAACCGCCGGCGCGGGCAGACCGTCACGGCGGGGCTCGGACTCGTGGTGTTCTTCGACGACTACGCGAACACCCTCGTGATCGGCAACTCGATGCGGCCGGTTACCGACCGGCTGCGGATCAGCCGCGAGAAGCTCGCGTACATCGTGGACTCCACCTCGGCCCCGGTGGCGTCGCTGGCCCTGATCTCTACGTGGATCGGCTTCGAGGTCGGACTGATCGACGAGGCTCTGGACGCGATCGGCGTCGACGAGTCGGGCTACTCGGCGTTCGTGAGCTCGCTGCCGTACCGGTTCTACCCGGTGCTGGCGCTGCTGCTCGTGTTCGCGGTCGGCATCTGGGGGCGCGACCTCGGCTCGATGCGCAAGGCGGAGGTGCGCGCGTTCCACGAGGGCAAGCCGTCGCGGGGCGGCAACTTGGCGGCTGCCGCGGACGACGAGCTGCAGCCGAAGGAGGGCGCCCCGCACCGGCTCGTGAATGCCGTCGTGCCGCTGCTCGTGCTGCTCGGGGTCGCACTCGGCGCACTGTTCGTCACCGGCGAGGGCAGCTCGGTGCGCGACATCGTAGGGTCGGCCGACTCCTACTCGGCGCTGGTCTACGCGTCGATCACCTCGGTCATCGTCGCGGCCGTGATGACCGTCGCGCAGCGGGTCCTCACGCTCACCGAGACCGTGCAGGCGTGGTTCGCCGGCGTGAAGTCGGTGCTGTTCGTGCTCATCGTGCTCGTCCTCGCGTGGTCGCTGTCGGCCGTCGCCGGCGCCATCAACACCGCCGGCTACCTCGCGAACCTGCTCGGGGAGGGGCTGCCGCTGTGGATCGTGCCGGCCCTGCTGTTCCTGCTGTCCGCCGGGACGGCGTTCGCGACCGGCACGTCGTGGGGGACGATGGGCATCCTGATGCCGCTGACGATCCCGCTGACGTGGGCGATCGTGCAGTCCGACGGGCTCACCGGCGACGACGCGTCCGCCGTGCTCTACACGGCGATCTCCACGGTCCTCGCCGGCGCCGTCTGGGGCGACCACGTCTCGCCGATCTCGGACACCACGGTGCTGTCCGCGCTGGCGTCCGGCTGCGACCCGGTCGACCACGTGCGCACCCAGATGCCCTACGCCTTCCTCGCGGGCGGCGTCAGCGTGCTCGCGCTGCTCGGGGTCGGTGTCGGCCTGCCCTGGTGGCTCGTGTGGCCGGTCGCGATCGCCGGGGTCGGCGGCGGGCTGTACCTGTGGGGCCGTGACCCCGAGGCCGAGCAGGTGCCCACCGGCGCGCAGCGGGCGACGGACGCTGCCGCCGACAGCGGGTCGTGACGGCGGGCGGAACCCCTGCGGGCCGCGGCACCCGCCGCACCCGCGACACCGGCCGCACGGGCCGCGCCGGCGAGGCTGGCGACACGGCGCCGTCGCGGCCGCCGCTGGGTCGGCTGCTGCCGTACCTGCGCCCGCACCGCGGCGTGCTCGTCGTCGTCGCGTTGCTCTCCCTCGTCGGCGCCGCGATCGCGCTCGCGCAGCCGCTGCTCGTGGCCCGGGTGGTGTCCACAGTGCAGGCCGGGGGGTCGCTGTCCGGGCCGGTCACGGTGCTCGTGGCCCTGCTGCTCGTGGGTGCCGCATTCGAGGCCGTGCAGACGTACCTGCTGCAGCGCACCGCGGAGGGTGTCGTGCTCTCCACCCGCCGGGCGCTGGTCGCCCGGCTGCTTCGGCTGCCGGTGGCCGAGATCGACCGGCGCCGCGTCGGTGACCTGATGTCCCGGGTCGGCGCGGACACCACGCTGCTGCGGTCGGTGATCACCAGCGGTGTCGTCGACATCGCGAGCTCGGCGCTCGTCGTCGTGGGGGCGGTCGTGGCGATGGCGCTGGTCGACCCGGTGCTGCTCGCGACGGCGCTGTCGTGCGTCAGCGTGAGCATCGTCGCGGTCGCGGTCGTGAGCCGCCGGATCCACCGGGTCACGGTCGTCGCGCAGGCCCGGGTCGGTGACATGAGCGCCTCGGTGGAGCGGGCCCTGTCGGCGGTGCGGACGATCCGCGCCAGCGGCGCCACCGAGCGGGAGACCGAGGCGGTGGCGGTCAGTGCCCGGGCCGCCTACGACGCCGGGGTGCGGGCCGCGCGGCTGCAGGCGGCCCTCTCGCCGGCCGGCACCGTCGCCGTGCAGGGCGCGTTCATCGCCGTCCTCGGCATCGGGGGGGCGCGGGTCGCCTCCGGCGCCGTCGAGGTGGCCGACCTCGTCGCCTTCATCCTGTATCTGTTCCTGCTGGCGATCCCGCTGGCGCAGGTGCTGATGACGTGGACGACCCTGCAGACCGGTCTCGCGGCCCTGACGCGGATCGAGGAGGTCACCGACCTGCCCGGCGAGGACGACCTGCCGTCCGGGGCCGACGCCGTTGCGCTCGCGCCGCGTGCCACAGCGCCGCGCGGGTCGACCGACGCCGCCGTCCCGGCCGTCGAGCTGCGGGACGTCGTGTTCGCCTACCCGGGCGAGCCGCCGGTGCTGCACGGGGTGTCGTTCACCGTCGCCCGAGGCACCCGCTGCGCCCTCGTCGGACCGTCGGGGGCGGGCAAGTCGACGGTGCTGGCGCTGCTGGAGCGGTTCTACGACGTCACCGGTGGGGCCGTGCTCGTCGGCGGCACCGACGTCCGCGACCTGCCGCGCGTCGAGCTGCGCGCCCGGCTCGGTTACGTGGAGCAGGAGGCGCCCGTGCTGGCCGGCACGCTGCGCGACAACGTGCTGCTCGCCGCTCCTACTGCGACGCCGCAGGAGGTCGAAGCGGTGCTCGCCTCGGTCAACCTCACCGGGGTCGCCCGGCGCACCCCGCTCGGGCTGGACGCGCCGGTCGGCGACGACGGGGTGCTCCTGTCCGGCGGGGAGCGCCAGCGCCTCGCCATCGCGCGCTCGCTGCTCGCCCGCCCCGGGGTGCTGCTGCTCGACGAGCCGACCGCGAGCCTGGACGCCGGCAACGAGCGGGCGCTGCGCGAGGCGGTCGACGCGGTCGCCGGCGACCGGACCGTGTTGGTGGTCGCCCACAGGCTGTCCACGGTCGTCGACAGCGACCAGATCGTCGTGCTGGACGCCGGCCGGGTCGTCGCGACCGGTCGGCACCGCGACCTGCTGGAGTCCAGCGCGGTCTACCGGGAGCTCGCCTCGTCCCAGCTCATCGGCTGATCGGCTCGTCGGCTGAGTGACTGATCGGCTGCCTGACCGCAGCCCGCGGCGGCGGCCGCGGTGTGCCAGGGTGGCGGGCGTGGTCCTCGAAGTCGCTCTCATCGACGTCACCCCCGGTCACGAGGAGGCGTTCCGCGCCGCCTACGAACAGGCCCGGCACCTGCCTGCGCAGACCCCCGGGTGCGGGGCGATCCGGATGACCCAGGGGGTGGAGACGCCGACCCGTTTCGTGCTCCTGATCGAGTGGGAGTCCGTGGCTGCGCACGACGTCTTCCGCGACGGCGAGGGCTTCACGCAGTGGCGCGCCCTGATCGGACCGCACTTCGGGCACGCCCCGCACGTGGAGCACTTCGTCGACCTCTGAACGCGCCCGCGCCGTTCCCCACAGGCTCGGCGGGCCGGGGCGGGAATGCCGACGTACCGTGGTGGCTTGCCGACGTGGAGCGAGCGCGTGAGGTGACCGCGCACCGCCGTCCAGGAGTGCAACGACAGACCCCGCCGTCGTCTTGAGGAGATCCATCGTGCCCACCACCGTGAACGCCTATACGACGCCCGCCGCGGGTGCCCCGTTCGAGAAGACCACGATCGAGCGCCGCGACCTGCGCGCTCACGACGTGCTCATCGACATCGCCTACGCGGGCATCTGCCACTCCGACATCCACACCGCCCGCGACGAGTGGGGCGAGGGGACGTACCCGCTCGTCCCCGGGCACGAGATCGCCGGCACCGTCGCTGCGGTCGGTGACGAGGTCACTACCTACGCCGTGGGTGACCGCGTCGGTGTCGGCTGCATGGTGGGCTCCTGCCGGGAGTGCGTGAACTGCCTCGCCGGCGAGGAGCAGTACTGCCTGCAGGGCATGGTCGGCACCTACGGCGGCGTGCTCGACGGCAAGCCCACCGACGGCGGGTACTCCCAGCAGATCGTCGTCGACGACCACTTCGTGCTCGGCATCCCCGAGGGCATCGACCTCGACGTCGCCGCGCCCCTGCTCTGCGCCGGCGTCACGCTGTTCTCGCCGCTGAACCGCTGGAACGCCGGCCCCGGCAAGAAGGTCGCCATCATCGGGATGGGCGGGCTCGGCCACGTCGGCGTCAAGATCGCCCACGCGATGGGCGCCGAGGTCACGGTGCTCAGCCAGTCCCTGAAGAAGCAGGAGGACGGGCTGCGTCTGGGCGCGGACCACTTCTACGCCACCAGCGACCCGGCCACCTTCGAGGCGCTCGCCGGCTCGTTCGACCTGATCGTCAACACGGTGTCGGCGAACCTCGACATGGATGCCCACCTGAGCCTGCTCGCCCTCGACGGCACCCTCGTCGAGGTCGGCGCGCCGGAGCACCCGATCCCGGTGCAGGCGTTCTCGCTGATCGGCAACCGGCGCAGCCTGTCCGGGTCGCTGATCGGCGGCATCCGCGAGACCCAGCAGATGCTCGACTTCTGCGCCGAGCACCACATCGGCGCCGAGATCGAGGTCATCGACGCGGACGGCATCACCGAGGCCTACGACCGGGTCGTCGCCAGCGACGTGCGGTACCGGTTCGTCATCGACGTGGCGACGATGGCCTGACGCACCTCATGCCGGCGACACCCGGCGCACCGCCGGGTGTCGCGGGACCGCCCGAGCAGGGACGACGCCGCCAGGACGAGGGGCGACCGTGACGACGCGCCGCTCGGGACGGCGATGCGCAGTTCGGGTGACGAGGCTGACGGCTTGGCGTGATGTGGCAGGTGCGGCACTGCCTCCGTGGCCTCTACTACTCCCAAGGCGGCTCCTGCACCGAACGGGCGGGGTCGGGCGATGGTTGCTGCAGGCGTTCTCGTTCTGGCGGTTGCGCTGGGCGGAGCAGGAGCGATCTGGTGGCTGCTGACGCCGAGGGGATCTTCCCCGACCGCACCAGCCTCATCCGCCTCGTCGGAGCCGTCCTGGCCGAGCAGCACGACGAGTGGACCGAAGGCCGCCGCTACCTCGGCCTCGACGTCCTGTCCCGCAGCCGCATGAGCCTCATCTCAGGCGACGACGCTGCCACCGCCGAGCCCGTCACGAC
>JBBRBF010000035.1:0-29494 GCA_038206105.1 Actinomycetales bacterium
GCCATCGCGCTGGCGGCCGGGATGGCCGTCTCCTACGTGCTCAGCCGCACCGTCGGTCTGCCGCAGGGGTACCTGGAGAGCTGGGACGACCCGCTGGGCACGGCCTCGCTGGTGCTCGACGGGGTGCTCGTGGTCGCCGCCGCGCCTGCACCAGGCGGCGGCACCTGGGAACGGGTGTACCGTGGACCCTGGGTCGAACACCTGTTCGAGCGTGGTCCCTTCCCCTGGCCGCCTCGGCACCCGGCAGCGCCGACGTGCGCCGCCGGACCGCGCGGGAGGGCTCGTCCACGGTGCCGTCGTTCACCCACCTGCACGTCGCCTCGGGGTACTCGCTGCGCCACGGCGCGAGCACCCCGGCGGCTCTGGTGGCACGTGCCGCCGGGTACGGCATGGACGCCCTCGCCCTGACCGACCGGGACGGGCTCTACGGCGCCGTCAAGCACGTCGGTGCCTGCTCCGACGCCGGCCTGGACCCGCTGCTCGGGGTCGACCTCGCCGTCGAGCCGTCCGGGCTCGTCACCGGGCTGCCGGCCTGGGCGGACCCCTCGGCGGCACCGGACGGACGCACCCGCACCCCGACCCGCGGCGGCGCGCAGGTGGATGCCCGGCTGCCCCGGGTCACGGTGCTCGCCCACGGCAGCGTCGCCCCGGACGACGTCTCCGCCGGCCTGGCGCCCGGTGCGGGCTACGCGGCGCTGTGCCGGCTGGTCTCGGCCACCCACCTGCGCGGCGAGCGCGGCACCCCCGTCAGCACCCGGGACCTCGTCGCCGGCCACGCCGGGGGAGCCGCCGGCAGCGGGGGGGCCGAGCAGCCCGCCGCCCTCACCGTGCTGCTCGGCCCGGGCTCCGAGCTGGGCCGCGCCGTCCTCGCGCGCCGCCGCGACCTGGCCCGCGCCGTGCTCGCCGACTGGTACGCCGCGCTGCCGCTGGGGGCGCTGGCGGTGGAGGTGGTCTGCCACCACGGTCCGGCCGCCACGCCCGGCAGCCTCGCCCACGCCGCCCGGATGCTCGCCGTCGCCCGGGAGGCGGGCGTGCCCGCGGTGCTCACCAACGCCGTCCGCCACGCCGAGCCCGACGGGGCGGCCACCGTCGACGTGCTGGACGCCGCCCGCAGGCTCGTCCCGCTCGACGCCCGCCACCTCGACCGCACCACCGCCCAGGGCCACCTCAAGGCACCCGCGGAGATGGCCCGGCTCGCCGCCGAGGTCGCGGACGCCGCCGGCGCCGGTCCCGGCGCCGCGACCGAGCTGCTGGCCGCCACCGCCGCGGTCGCAGGACGCGCCCGGCTGGATCCCGGCCGCGACCTGGGCATCGGCCGGGTCCACCTGCCCGAGCCGCACCTGGTCACCGGCGGCACCGCGAGCACCCACGTCGAGGCCGGGGCGGTACTGCGCGCCCGCTGCGAGGCCGCCGTCCACACCCGCTACCCGGGGGCGTCGCAGACCCACCTGCGCGCCGTCCGCGAGCGTCTGGACGACGAGCTCGCCACCGTCGACGCCCTCGGCTACCCGACCTACTTCCTCACCGTCGCCGGGGTCTGCGACCTGATCCGGGAGATGGGGGTGCGGGTCGCGGCCCGCGGGTCCGGCGCCGGCTCCCTGGTGAACCACCTGCTCGGGATCTCCGGGATCGACCCGATGGCGCACGGGCTGCTGATGGAGCGGTTCTGCACGCCGCTGCGCGCCGAGCTGCCCGACATCGACGTCGACGTCGAGTCCGCCCGCCGCACCGAGGTCTACGAGCGGGTGCTGGAGCGCTTCGGCGGCGAGCGGGTGGCGTGCGTGTCGATGATGGACACCTACCGGGTGCGCCACGCCGTCCGCGACGCCGGCGCCGCGCTGGGGATGCCGCCGTCCGAGGTCGACGCGATCGCCAAGTCGTTCCCGCACATCCGGGCCCGCGACGCCCGCTCCGCGCTCGCCGAGCTGCCCGAGCTGCGCGCGTCCGGGCTCGCCGCCCCCCGGCTCGACCTGCTGTTCGACGTCGTCGAGCGGCTCGACGGGCTGCCCCGGCACGTCGCGCTGCACCCGTGCGGGGTGCTGCTGTCCGACGCCACGCTCGGCGACCGGACCCCGGTCGAGGCGAGCTGGCTCGGTTTCCCGATGAGCCAGTACGACAAGGACGACGTCGAGACGATGGGGATGCTCAAGCTCGACGTCCTCGGCATCCGGATGCAGTCGGCGATGGCCTACGCGGTCACCGAGGTCGCCCGCGTGGACGGCGCCGGGGCGGGCGCGGCGGGGCAGCACCCGGACGACGACGCGCCCTACCTCGACCCGGCGACCGGCGCGATCGACCTGGACGCCGTCCCGCTGGACGACGAGGCGACCTACCGGCTGGTCCGCTCCACCCGCACCCTCGGCTGCTTCCAGATCGAGTCGCCCGGCCAGCGCGAGCTCGTCGGCAAGTTCGCCCCGCAGGACTTCGCCGACCTCGTGATCGACATCTCGCTGTTCCGGCCCGGGCCCGTGAAGTCCGACATGGTGACTCCGTTCCTGCGGGCCCGGCAGGGCTGGGCCGAGCCGGACTACCTGCACGAGCGGCTCCGCGAGCCGCTGGAGGGCACGAGCGGCGTCGTGGTGTTCCACGAGCAGGTGCTGCACATCGTCGCCCGCACCGCGGACGTCTCCCTCGCCGAGGCCGACGAGGTGCGCCGCGCGATGGGCTCGCGCGACGGGCAGGCCGAGGTCGAGACGTGGTGGCGGCCGCGGGCGCTCGCCGCCGGGTTCGCGCCGGTGGACGTCGACCGGATCTGGGACGTGCTGAAGGCGTTCGCGTCGTTCGGGTTCTGCAAGGCCCACGCCGCCGCCTTCGCGCTGCCGACCTACCAGAGCGCGTGGCTGAAGGCGCACCACCCGGCGGCGTTCCTGGCGGGGGTGCTCACCCACGACCCAGGGATGTACCCCAAGCGGCTGATCCTGGACGACGCCCGCAACCTCGGGATCGCCGTCCTCGGTCTCGACGTCAACCGCTCCGGCGACACCTACCGGGTGGAGACTGTCGCGCCGTGGGACGAGCCGCCGCCCGCCGTGCTCGACCAGCTGGACGCCGGCCCGGCGAACCCGGACGCCGGCCCCCGCCGTCCCCCCACCCAGCCCGCCCCCCTCGACGGTGATCATGCACCTCGGGTACCGGGTGGACCCGACGTGCATGATCACCGTCAGGGGGGTGGGGGGTGTGAGCTGCGGTACGACGCGGCGGTGCCGGACGCGCGGGGCTACGGCATCCGGCTGTCGCTCGCCGACGTGAAGGGGATCTCCGAGGCCGAGGTGCAGCGCGTGCTCGCCGGGCAGCCCTACGGCTCGCTCGCCGACTTCTGGCACCGGGCCCGGGTGTCGCGCCCGGTGGTGGAGCGGCTCGTGGTCGCCGGCGCCTTCGACGGCCTCTACGGGCTGGGCTCGCCGGTCCCGGTGCGCCGCCGCGGGCAGGTCACCCGCCGCGACCTGCTGCTGCAGGTCGCCGAGCTCGACCGCTGGAGCCGGGCTGCCGACGCCGCCGCCCGCAAGGCCGCGCCCCGCGGCCGCGGCGGGGCGGGACTGCGAGGGGGACCCGACGTGCATGATCACCGGGAGGGGGGTGGGGTGGAGGGGGGCGGCGGAAGGGGCGGGGTGGACGTGCGGGCCGCGGCGGCCCGGCAGTCCCGGGCCGCGGCCCCCGTCACCGACGCGGGCGGTCAGGACGTGCAGCTCGCCCTCGACCTCGGCGACGCCCCGGAGGAGACCACGGTCACCGGGCTGCCGGAGATGACCGGCGCCGAGCGGGTCCGCGCCGAGCTCGACGTCCTCGGCCTGGACGCCAGCCGGCACGTGCTCGACTTCTACACCCCGCTGCTCGACGCGCTCGGCGTCACCCGCAGCCGCGACGTGCTGAGCCGCCGCAGCCGCGCCGAGCTGCTCGTCGCAGGGGTCAAGGTCGCCACCCAGACCCCGCCGATCCGGTCCGGGCGCCGGGTCGTCTTCCTCACCCTCGACGACTCCTCCGGCCCCGTCGACGCGACGTTCTTCGAGGACGTGCAGGACCCCTACGCCGCCACCGTGTTCGGCTCGTGGCTGCTGCTGGTGCGCGGCGAGCTGCGCCGCACCGGCCCCCGCGGCCAGTCGCTGCGGGCCACCGGGGCCTGGGAGCTCGGCGGCCTCTGGGACGCCTGGTGCGCCGGCGGCCTCGCCGCGGTCCACCACCTGATGGCAGGGCGCGCCGGCTACGACACCGCGGCGGTGGCCGGGGCCGCCGCCAGCCGCTCCAGCCGGCCGGTGATGGCCGCGCCGCCGAGCGGTGCCGGGCCCCGGTTCGGCGACCCGCTGGTGGGGGCGGCGGCCGACGGCGTCCGGTCGGCCCGGCTGCTGGGGCAGGAGCGCGACGATGGGGGGCTGCCCGGGGTGGACTCCGGCCGCTCCGGCCCCGGCGACGGCGAGCGGGCCGCGGCCGCGGCCCGGCGCTCCGCCGCCGCCGCGGCCGGGCGCTCAGGACAGGTCGGCGACCGGGGCAGCGTGCCGCACGAGGAGGTCGAGCAGGCCTCCCCCGGTGGCATGGGTGGGGGCGCGCGGCACCGCCGGGTGCTCGTGCACGCCAGCGGGTTCCGGCAGTCGCCGTACGCCGACGTGCGCCCACCGGGCGGCGACGTCCGCGACAGCCGGGGCGCGGCGCGCCGCAGCGGTCAGGGCTGTGGCGGTCAGGGGTACGACGGTCAGGGGTGCGACGGTCAGGGGTACGACGGTCAGGGGTACGACGAGCAGGGCGACGGCGGGCACGGGGACGAGCAGGAGCCCGGTGCCACCCCCCGCCGCGAGCCGCCGCGCAAGCTGTGGCACTCCAGCCCGGGCAGCTCGGGGCGGTGAGGTGGGCGTGAGCAGCGCGATAGGTTCGGCACCGTGGGGACCTCCGAGGCCGGTGAGCACCGTGGCGCGACGCCGCGCACCGTCGTGCTCCGCGCCGGGGTCGAGCGGCTGCTCTCCGACTGCCGTGCCCCGGGGGCGACCGGACCGGTCGACGTGGTCGACCTCGGTGGCGGCACCGGTGGGGAGGCGGTCCGGCTCGCGGTCGCCGGCCACCGGGTCACCGTCGTGGACCCCAGTCCCGACGCGCTCGCCGCGCTGGCCCGCCGGGCCCGGGAGGTCGACGCGGACGCCTCCGCCCGGGTGCGCGCCGTGCAGGGCGACGCCGAGCACCTCGGCGACGTGCTCGACGCCGCCGGCGCCGACCTCGTGCTGTGCCACGGCGTGCTCGAGGTCGTCGACGACGTCGCCGCGTCGCTGCGGGGGCTGCGGACCGTGCTGCGCGACGGTGGCCGGCTCAGCCTGCTGCTCGCCCAGCGCTCCGGTGCCGTGCTCGCCCGTGCCGCCGCCGGCCAGCTGCGCCAGGCGCTCGCCGTGGCCACCGACCCGAGCGGGCGGTGGGGCAGCGGCGACCCGCTGCAGCGCCGCTTCGACGCGGCGACCGTCCCCGACCTGCTCGGCGCCGCCGGTTTCACGGTGCTCGCCACCGAGGGCGTGCGCGCCGTCGCCGACCTCGTGCCCCACCAGCTCGTGGACGGCGACGCCACCGCCACCGGCCTGCTGGCCCGCCTGGAGCAGCACGCCGGCGCGGACGCCGACCTGTCCGGCGCGGCGCCCCTGCTGCACGTGCACGCAGCACCTGCCTGACCCGACCCACCCGCCTGACCCGACCCACCCGGCCGACCCGCCGGCGGGTCGACGGGGGCGCCGGCGGTGAGCCGCCGCCAGCTCGACCGGCCCGGTCTCGACGACCGGGTCCGCCGCAGCCGCGAGGGCCTGGGCGGCGACGACACCGGCTGCCCGGTGCTGCACGTCGACATGGACGCCTTCTACGCCTCGGTGGAGCTGCTGGACCGTCCCCACCTGCGGGGCCGTCCGGTGGTCGTCGGTGGCGGCGGCAGCCGGGGGGTGGTGCTCTCGGCTACGTACGAGGCCCGTCGCTACGGGGTGCACTCGGCGATGCCGATGAGCCGGGCACGGCGGCTGTGCCCGGTGGCCGAGGTGGTCGAGCCCGACCACACCCGGTACACCGCGGTCTCGGCCGGGGTGATGGCGGTGTTCCGCTCGCTCACCCCCGCCGTCGAGCCGGTGGGCATGGACGAGGCGTTCCTCGACGTCTCCGGCGCGGTGCGCCGCCTCGGGCGCCCCACCGCGATCGCGGCCGCGATCCGCGACCGGGTCGCCGACGAGCAGGGCATCACCTGCTCGGTGGGGGTGGCCGCGACGAAGTTCGTCGCCAAGCTGGCGTCCGGGCGCTGCAAGCCCGACGGGATGCTCGTCGTCCCCCGCGACGAGACCGTCGCGTTCCTGCACCCGCTGCCGGTGGGGGCGCTGTGGGGGGTCGGGGAGCGCACCGAGGAGCAGCTGTTCCGTCTCGGCCTGCGTACCGTCGCCGACATCGCCCACACCCCGGAGCCGACGCTGCGGCGGGCGCTGGGGGAGGCCACCGGCGCCCACCTGCACGCCCTCGCCTGGGGCCGGGACCCCCGCCGCGTCGTCCCCGAGGCCCCGGAGCGCAGCACCGGCGCGGAGGAGACCTTCGGCCGGGACGTCGACGACCCCGCCGTGGTGCTGCGCGAGCTGCTGCGGCTCTCGGAGCGGACGGCGGCCCGGCTGCGGCACGCCGGCACCGCCGGCCGCACCGTGGTGATCAAGGTCCGGTTCGCGGACTTCACCACGATCACCCGGTCGCGCACGCTGCGGGAGCCCACGGACGTCGGCCGGGACGTGTACCGGACCGCCAGCGGGCTGTGGGCGTCCCTCGGCCTGCAACGGGCCCGGATCCGGCTGGTCGGCGTGCGCGTCGAGGGGCTCGTCGACGCCTCCGCCCAGCACCACCAGATGACCCTGGACGAGCGGCAGCACGGGTGGCGGGACGCCGAGCGGGCAGCCGACCGGGCCACCGCCCGCTTCGGCAGCGGGTCGGTGCGCCCCGCGAGCCTCGTCGTCCCCCGCCGTCCGGGGTGACCCGTACCGGCGTGGGAACTCCGCGAGGGGGCAGTTCGTCGGTCAAGATGGCAGGTTCCGGGTCCGGCTTTCCCCACCGGCCGGGCCGACCTATCCTGGTAGGAACCCCCGCGGTGGCGCACCCTGCCGCAGGGTCACTCGTACATGCCCAGGCACGACCGAGGAGGTCACGGTGCCGCTGTCGGACCACGAGCAGAAGTTGCTCGCTCAGATGGAGCAGCAGCTCCTGTCCGAGGACCCCCGGTTCGCGTCCGCGATGCGGGGCAAGCAGGCGCGCAACCGCGCCCGCCGGCGCCTCACCATCGGTGGCGCCGGGGTCGTCGTGGGGCTCCTGTTGCTCGTGCTCGCGATCCCCAGCAGCCTGATCTGGCTCGGCGTCGCCGGGTTCCTGCTCATGCTCGGCGGTGGCGTCTACGCGATGTCCGCCCCGCGACGGGGCGGCCCGACCGGCGTCGTGGGTGCCGACGGCAGCACGGCCCCCCGCGCGCCACGAGCCGGTGGCACCGCCCGCCCGGCGCGCAGCAGCGGCTTCATGCAGCGTCTCGAGCAGCGCTGGGAGCAGCGGCGCGACAACCGCTGACCCGCCCAGCCCTCCCCGACAGCCGGTGCCGCTCAGCCGGTGCCGCGCAGTCGCCGCACCGGTGTCCCCATCCACCGCGCCACCCGGCGCTCGGCGCGGTCCACCGCGAGCCCCAGGTCCACGAACGTCGACCGCAGGTGCTCCGAGCCCGACGGCGGCAGCCACCGCGCCCGCGCCCGGCGCCCGGCGGGGACCCCCTGCCGCAGCCCCCGCACGACGGTCCTGACGTCGTCACGCAGACGGCCGCCCTCGTCCGGGACGGTCGCGTAGCGGGCCCGCTCCACCGCCCGCGCCAGGCGGTGGAGGGCCTGGCGCTCCGGTGACCCCGCCGAGCGCCCGCCCTCCGCGCCCCGGTCCAGCTGGGCCGCCAGCCGCTCCTCCGCCTGACGCGGTGTGCAGGACGCCGGCCAGGCCAGGGCCAGGTCGCCCGTGGCCTCCGCGAGCTGGGCCCACGCCACCTCGGCCCGGGCCACCGGCGTGCCCGCCCGGCGCCACCGACGGCGGCGGACGGCGGCGGTGGCGACCAGCGGCGCGAGACCGACCCCGAGCACCACGGCGAGCGCTGCCACGGCCCGCCACGGGACGGCGGCGAGCCGCTCCCGCAGCGTCGGCTCGGGCGTGTCGACGGCACCCTCCGCGGCGGCCGCGCTGCGGTCGTCGGGCTCCGCGACAGGAGCCGTCGCGGCCGCGGTGGGCTCCGTCGCCCCCGCCGAAGCCGGCGCGAGCGCCCACGACGGCAGCGTCCCGGTCCGGGTGGCCGGCGTCGGCTCGAACCGCACCCACCCGGCGCCAGAGAAGTACAGCTCCGGCCAGGCGTGGGCGTCGCGCACGGTGATCAGCCAGCTGCCGTCCGGCTGCTGGTCGCCGGGCAGGAAACCGACCGCGACCCGGGCGGGGATCCCCAGGGATCGTGCCATCACCGCCATCGACGACGCGAACTGCACGCAGAACCCCTCGCGCGTCCGCAGGAACTCCGCGATCGCGCTCGAGCCGTGGGCGTCCGGCGCGTTCGTGGTGTACCGGAAGCCGCCCGCACTGCGGAACCACTCCTGCAGCGCGGTCGCCTGCGCGTAGTCCGGCCCGTCGCCGGCGACCCGGGCGGCGGTCGCGGCGACCGACGGGGGCACCTCGTTCGGCAACCGGGTCCAGCGGTCGAGCACCTCACGCGGTGGGAACGGCGCGGCGAGCAGGTCCTCGGGCTCCGGCACGACGTCGAGGTAGCGCACGTCGTAGCCCATCCCCTCGCGGGTGGTGACGCCGTCGCCGACGATGTTCAGGGACTCGGCCTCGTACAGCCAGGGTCCGAGCAGGTCGACCCGGACCGGGGGGTAGGGGACCGGCAGGTACGTCTCGCGCAGGTCGCCGACGACCTCCACGCGCGTCCGACGCTCCGCCGCCGGCGTGGCCTCCGTCAGCCCCGGCGGCGGCGGCAGCTCGCCGGACGCCTCCTGCGAGCGCGGCACGCTGCCCGTCGTGGGTCGCCACCGGTCGCCGTCGAAGGTGTCCACGGTGACGATCCGCAGCGGGTCGGGCCGGTCCACCTCGGTCTCGTACCGGATCAGCGGCTCGTCGGAGTCGGCGACGAGGTCGTCGCGAAGGTCCACGATCGGGTTGCCGATGCGGATCGTGCCGTCGCCGTCCCCGTCACCGCTGCCGGGGCCGAGGTAGAGGCCCTCGGCGAGCCCCGGCACGAGGGCCGGCACCAGCAGCGCGACGCCCAGGGCGAGGGCGCCGACCCGGCGGCCCGTCGCCGCCAGCGGCGCCTGCTGCCCGCCCTGGCCGGAGAGCACCCGTCCCCACCGCGCCACCCGGTCACCGGAGTCGGACGCCACCAGCAGCAGGAACCCCGCGGCTGCGAGCGCGAACCAGTACCAGGGCAGTCCCTGCGGCAGCAGCGCCGCCGGGACCGCGTACACCGCCAGCAGCGGCAGTCCCGCCAGCGCGGGCTGCCGGTAGGTCACCGCGGCCGTGTCGACGAGTACCGCGACGGCGCCCATCCCGGCGACGACGAGCACCCGGATCGCCGGGAGACCGGGGGCGGGAGCCGCGACCTCGCGCGTGAGGGCCACCCCCCCACCGCCGAGGTCGACGAGCCGCGCGAGCGCCGCCGGACCCGGCACCAGGCCCGCCCACGCCTGCCCCGCGGCGAACAGCCAGGTCAGCAGCACCAGGACCGCGAGCGTCTGGGCCACGGGCACCAGCGGGCGCGGGGCGCCGGCACGGCGCACCGCCGCCCCGACGGCGGTGACGGCGCCGACGACGAGCAGGGTCTCGGCGAACCAGGTCACGCCCTGCACCAGGGTGGACAGCGCGACCCCGGTGAGGACGGTGGCGGACGCGGCGGCGAGCACGGCCCGGGCCGGGCCGGCAGTGGTCACGGCGCACCCGCCGGCGCGCCGCCGCCTGCCGGCACCCCGTCGAGGGCCCGGCCGCCCGCTGAACCACCCCGGGCCGCGACCCGGTCCACGACCTGCCGCCACGCCGCGGGCACGCTGGTGCCGCGCTCGACTGTGACGACCGACCAGCCCGCGCGGCGCAGCAGCAGCACCGCCCGCTCCCGCGCGGCCTCGGTCTCGGCCGCACGCCGCGGCGGCAACGTGGCCCACGTGGTGGTGCGCAGCAGCAGCGCGACCCCGAGGCTGCCGCGGCGGGGCAGCGCCGCCAGCGCCGCGACGTCGTCGGCGTCGACCTCCCCGAGCACCGCCACGACGACGCCGTCGCCCCCGGCCGCGCCGACGACCCGGGCCGCGTCCCGCAGCGACTGCGGGCCGCCGGGCCGCAGCGTCGCGAGCTGGTCGAGCAGCCCGCCCGTCCCGGTGCCCAGGTCGCTGCCGGTCCACGGCACGTCGACGTCGTCGGTGACGACCCGGACGCCGTAGCCACCGGTCACCAGCTGCGAGCCGACGGAGGCCGCGGCGCTGACCGCCCACTCCAGGGACGACGAGGGCCCCTCGCCCCGGTGCCCGACGGTGCGACGGTCGAGCACCACGGTCGCGCGCGTCTGGTGCGGCTGCTCGTCGCGGCGGACCATCATCTCCCCGCGGCGCGCCGTCGAGCGCCAGTGCACCCGGCGCAGGTCGTCGCCGTGCCGGTACTCCCGGACCGCGACGTCGTGCTCACCGGCGGCGGACGCGGACGCCGACGAGGACTCCCCGCTGCCCTGCCAGGACCCCCGTGCCTGCAGGGGCACCAGCGGGTGCACCGTCGGCACGACGACGAGCGGGTCGGTGGCCGTGAACGAGCGGGTCACCTCGCACATGCCGAACGGGTCAGTGAGGCGCAGCCGCAGCGGGCCGACCTCCCAGCGCCCCCGCACGTCGCTGCGCACGGAGTACCCGACCGCGGCCGTCGCGCCGCCGTCCAGCCGGTCGACGACGAAGCGGGGTCGGGCGCCGAGCACGAACGGCACCCGGTCCTCGGCGAGCAGCACCCCGGTCGGCAGCCGGGACAGGTTCGTCACGTCGAGGCGTACCGACGCGGTGTGCCCTGCCGGGACCCGGGCCGGGGTGACGGTGCGCGCCAGCTGCACGCGGTGCCGGGCGCGCGCGACGAGCAGCACGCTGGCCAGCGGTAGCGCGACGAGCAGCACGCCGACCCGCAGCAGGTCGCGCTGGCCCAGCACCACCGAGCAGGCCGCCGCGGCGGCCCCGGCGGCCAGGAAGCCCCGGCCGCGGGTGGTCAGCCCGGCGAGCGCGGCGGACAGCGGGGACGACGGCACGCGGCGCACCTACCTGCGCGTGGCGGGCACGGGGACCCGGGAGAGCACGTCGTCGACGACGTCGGTGACGGCGCGGCGCGCGAGCTGGGCGTCGGCGGTGAGCAGCAGTCGGTGCGCCAGCACCGGGGACGCGAGCAGCTGGACGTCGTCCGGCAGCACGTGGTCGCGGCCGGTGAGGGCTGCGTGGGCCCGCGCCGCCCGCAGCAGGTGGAGGCTCGCGCGGGGCGACCCGCCCAGGCGCAGGTCCCCGTGCCGCCGGGTGGCGTCGACGAGGGCGACGAGGTAGTGCTGCACCGACGCGGAGGCGTGCACGCCACGCACCAGGCGGACCAGGGTCCGGACCGTGGCCGCGTCGGCGACGGGCTCGAGGTCGGCGAGCGGGTCGTGCGCGGCGTGGCCGGCGAGCATCGCCAGCTCGGCGGACTGCTCGGGGTAGCCCATCGACACACGCGCCATGAAACGGTCCCGCTGCGCCTCGGGCAGGGGGTAGGTGCCCTCCATCTCGACGGGGTTCTGCGTCGCCACCACGATGAAGGGCGGCTCGAGGGCGTAGGTCGTGCCGTCGACGGTGACCTGGCGCTCCTCCATGCACTCCAGCAGTGCGGACTGCGTCTTCGGCGAGGCCCGGTTGATCTCGTCGCCGACCACGACGTT
Organism: Actinomycetales bacterium; assembly: GCA_038206105.1. Taxonomy (GTDB): domain Bacteria; phylum Actinomycetota; class Actinomycetes; order Actinomycetales; family JBBRBF01; genus JBBRBF01. The sequence goes on from JBBRBF010000035.1 coordinate 11,912, forward strand.
GGCGAACACGGCACCCGGCTTGAACTCGAAGTCGCGTTCCTCGGTGTTGTAGACGCTCACGCCGGTGACGTCGCTCGGCAGCAGGTCCGGGGTGAACTGGATCCGGCGCACCGAGCAGTGGATCGAACGCGCCAGGGTCTTGGCCAGCATCGTCTTGCCGACGCCCGGCACGTCCTCGACGAGCAGGTGCCCCTCCGCGAGCAGCACGGTCAGGGCGGTGCGGACGACGTCGGGCTTGCCCACGACCACCGACTCCACCGCGGCCCGGATCCGCTCCGCGGTGCCCACGAGGTCCGCCAGCGAGCGCACCTCGACGTCGGCTGTCGTCACGCGGGTCTCCTTCGCTGCCGGACCGGGCGCAGCCCTGGGGCCGCCGGTCCCACCACCGCGCCCGGACGGCCGAGGGCGTGGCTGCACGGTACGCGAGCAGCGGGGTGCGGGGGAGCGGACCGCGGCCACCCGGGTGGCCGGCGGCTGTCACCCGCACCCACGTCTCGCACCCCCACTTACCCCCACGGCTCCCCGCGCGAGTCCTCGGAGGGGGTGTTGGCGCCCGTTCCGTCCCGGTTCTTCCTCCGACGCGGGTGGGGGTCGAGGGTGCGGTGGCGCGCCGCCCCCCACCCCGGGTCGCCGGGCTCACCCGCGTCTGACCTGCCCATTCTTGCGTCACGATCTATGACACAGGGTAGTTGTCGATTGACTGTGGGGGAATGTGGAGTAATGTGGAGGCACTCGGGGGAACAGGGTCTCCCGGGCGGGAGCCGAGAGCAGGGGAGGGGGAGGCCGGTGTTCCTCGGCACCCACTCGCCCCGGCTGGACGACAAGGGCCGGCTGATCCTGCCGGCGCGGTTCCGAGACCAGCTCGCCGGCGGGCTCGTGGTGACCCGGGGGCAGGAGCGCTGTCTCTACGTCTTCCCGGCCCGCGAGTTCGAGCGGATCCACGAGCAGCTGCGCCAGGCCCCGGTGACGAGCAAGCAGGCCCGGGACTACCTGCGCGTACTGCTCTCCGGCGCCTCCGACGAGGTGCCCGACAAGCAGGGCCGGGTCACCCTCCCGACGGCGCTGCGCACGTACGCGGGTCTGACCCGCGACTGCGCCGTGATCGGCGCGGGCTCCCGGGTCGAGATCTGGGACGCCGGGGCGTGGGAGCGCTACCTCGCCGACCAGGAGACGGCGTTCTCCGACACCGCCGAGGAGGTGGTGCCGGGACTGTTCTGACCCCGAGACCCGAGACCCGACCGACTCCCCGGGTACCCGCTCCGCACGGCGAGGTCTCCAGCCGCTCCTCCCCGTCCTGGCGCACCTTCCCCGGTGCCAGGCCGGCAGAGCGGATGGGGACCTGGCCGGGCGGCGCACCCCGACCCACCCACCCGCGACCCACCCGGCGATCCGGACCCTGGACAGGAGCGACGAGGACGGCATGGACGACGACGCGACCGGTACGCCGGACCGCCACGTCCCCGTGCTGCTCGCGCGTTGCGTCGAGCTGCTGTCCCCGGCGCTGCAGCACGAGGGCAGCGTCGTCATCGACGGCACGCTCGGCCTCGGCGGGCACAGCGAGGCCGTGCTGCGTGCGTGCCCGCAGGCCCGGGTCGTGGGCCTGGACCGGGACCCGCAGGCGCTGGACCTGGCGGGCCGGCGGCTGGCGGCCTTCGCCGACCGCGTCGAGCTGGTACGTGCCGTGGACGACGAGCTGCCCGACGTCCTGGCCGGGCTCGGGCTGGGCGAGGTCGACGCCGTCCTGCTCGACCTGGGCGTGTCCTCGCTGCAGCTCGACGAGGTCGACCGCGGCTTCTCCTATGCCCGTGACGCGCCGCTGGACATGCGGATGGACCCCGACGACCCGCTGACGGCGGCGGACGTGCTGAACACGTACTCGGTCCCCGACCTGGCGCGGGTGCTCCGCCGCTACGGGGAGGAGCGGTTCGCGGGTCGGATCGCGGCCGCCGTCGTCCGCGAGCGCGAGCGGGAGCCGTTCGCCTCGAGCGCCCGCCTGGTCGACGTGGTGCGGACCGCGGTGCCGGCCGCGACCCGCAGGACCGGTGGCAACCCCGCGAAGCGCACGTTCCAGGCGCTGCGGATCGAGGTCAACGGAGAGCTGGACTCGTTGCAGCGCAGCCTGCCCGCAGCGGTCGACGCCCTCGCCGTCGGTGGCCGCGTCGTCGTCATGGCCTACCACTCGCTCGAGGACCGGATCGTCAAGACCGTGCTGACCGCCGGCGCCCGCAGCACGGCCCCGCCGGACCTGCCGGTCGAGCCGCCGGAGCACGCCCCCGTGCTGCGGCTGCTGACCCGGGGCGCCGAGACCGCCACCGCCGAGGAGGTCGCCGCGAACCCGCGGGCGGCCTCGGTCCGGCTGCGCGCCGCGCAGCGGGTCCGCCGACCCCGAGGGAGGGCCGCATGAGCCCCGCCGCCGCACGAGCCAGCGCCCAGGCGGGCGCCCGGTCCGCCCCACCGGCACCCACCTGGACCGGCGCCGAGCCGCTGGCGTCGCGACCGGTGCGCACGCGGCTGCGCGTCGTCGAGGCGCCGAGGCTGCCGCGGTCGCCGCTGCCGTTCGCTGCCCTGTGCGCCGCGGTGCTCGTGCTGGGTCTCGTCACGGTGCTGATGCTGAACATCAAGCTCTCGAGCGGCTCGTACGAGGTGCACGAGCTCGAGGCCCGCAGCGCGCTGCTCTCCGAGCAGCGCGAGGCGCTGTCCGAGCAGCTCGACGCGCGCGGCTCGCCGCAGGCCCTCTCGGCCCGGGCGACCGCGCTCGGGATGGTCGTGAACCCGTCGCCGGCGTTCGTCCGGCTGGCCGACGGTGCCGTCCTCGGCGTGCCAGAGCCGGCGTCGGCGCCCCCCGCTCCGGCCCCGGCTCCGGTCCCCAGTCCGACCCCGGCCGCGAGCCCCACCGCGAGCCCCGCCCCGAGCCCGAGCCCGAGCCCGGCCCCGTCCGCCGAACCCGCCGCACCGGCCGGGGAGCCGCGCGACGGCGCGGCGTCCGACTGAGACGAGGGGGCCGGGTGAGGATGCGGGACACCGCGGGCGTCCGGCACCCGGGAGCCCGCGGCGACGACGACCAGGACGAGGACCAGGACGACGACCAGGACGACGACCAGGACGACGGACGGAGGGCGGGCGAGGTGACCCGGGACGACCGCCACCACCGTCGGCACGGGCTGCGCGTGGCGCGCCCCGAGCGGCGGCAGCGGGCGCTGCTGCTGCTGGCCCTGTTCGTGATGAGCCTGTTCGTGGGCCGGCTCGTGCAGCTGCAGGGCCTCGATGCCCCCGCCCTCGCGGCCAAGGCGGTCAGCAACCGGACCACCGAGGTGCGGCTGCCCGCCGAGCGAGGCGACATCACCGACGCCGACGGCGTGGTGCTCGCCACCAGCGCCGAGCGGCGCGACGTCGTGGTGGACCAGGTCGTCGTCGCGCAGTACGCCGCCGACGTCGACGGCGAGCGGCAGGTCGTGGGGGCCGCCGGCGCCGCGGCGCGGATCGCCCCGCTGGTCGACCTGCCCGAGGCACAGGTCCGTGCCTCCCTCACCGGCGAGCGGCGCTTCGCCTACGTCGCCCAGGGCGTCACGCCCGCGGTCTGGCGCCGCGTCGACGCCCTGGACGTCCCCGGGGTCTACTCCGAGCGCACCAGCGACCGGATCTACCCGGCGGGTGCGGTGGCGGGCAACCTGATCGGCTTCGTCGGCGGGGACGGCGAGCCGCTCGCCGGGCTGGAGGTGACCCGCGACGACCTGCTCGCCGGCACCGACGGGTCGCGACGCTACGAGCGCGGCGCCGACGGCCGCCGGATCCCCACCGGTGCGACGACCACCGTCGACCCGCAGCCGGGCGGCAGCGTCGCGCTCACGATCGAGCGCGACCTGCAGTGGTACGCCCAGGAGGCCATCGCCGCGCAGGTGGGCGCGACGAAGGCGGAGTGGGGCAGCGTGATCGTGCTCGACGTCTCCTCCGGCGACGTCCTCGCGCTCGCCGAGGCACCGACGGTCGACCCGAACGACCCCGGTGCGTCCCCGAGCGAGGACCGCGGCACGCGCGCGCTGTCCGACGTCGTCGAGCCGGGGTCGACCGCCAAGGTGATCACCGCGGCCGCGACGCTGGAGGAGGGCCTCGTCACGCCGACGGACCGGTTCGAGATCGCCGACCGGTACACCACCGAGAACGGCCAGCGGTTCAAGGACTCACACGACCACCCGGTCGAGAAGCTGACCTTCGCGGGCATCCTCGGCCAGTCGTCGAACACCGGCACCGTGATGGTCGGCAGCCGGATGGACAAGGACACCCGCTACGACTACCTGCGCCGCTTCGGGATGGGTCAGCCCACCGGGCTCGGGTTCCCGGGCGAGACCAACGGGATCCTGCACCCCGCCGACGCGTGGGACGGCCGCACCCAGTACGCCGTGCTCTTCGGCCAGGGCTTCTCGCTCAACCTGCTCCAGGCGGCACAGGTGTACGCGACCATCGGCAACGACGGCGTCCGGAACACGCCCCGGCTGGTGAAGGGCACCACAGACGCCGATGGGGAGCACACGGAGACCCCGCCCGGCGAGACGACCCGCGTCGTCAGCGAGCAGACCGCCGCGCAGGTCATGTCGATGCTCGAGGGCGCGACCAGCGAGGAGGGCACCGGGCAGAACGCCGCCGTGCCCGGCTACCGCGTCGCGGGCAAGACGGGGACCGCCCAGGCCCCCCAGGGGGGCGGGTACTCCGGCTACACGACGTCCTTCATCGGCCTGGCCCCGGCCGACGACCCCCAGCTCGTCGTCGCGGTGACCCTGCAGCGCCCGCAGACCGGGCGCTACGGCGGGGCGCTGGCCGCACCGGTCTTCGCCGACGTGATGGCCCGTGCCCTGCAGCAGCGGCGGGTGCCGCCGACGGAGACGACGCCGGACTTCCTCCCGCTCACCTGGGACTGATCGTCGCTGTCGGCACGCCCCGCCCCGATCCCGCCTGTCCTCGGGCGTACCCCGGCGCCCCACCCGGACCGGCCCGCCCCGGCGCGGCCTGCACCGGTCCGCAGCGCCCGGACCAGTAACCTCCCCCGCGTGCCCACCCCCGCCGGCCGAGGCGTGCCCGCGTCCCGGCCACCGCGACCGCAGCGCGTCGAGGGGACCACGACGGCGCTGCTCACCGAGCTGTTGGTGGCCACCGGGGAGCACGTCGACGCAGCCGCCGCGTCCGGCCCCGTGGCTGTGACCGGGGTGACCCTGGACTCGCGGGCGGTGCGCCCCGGCGACCTCTACGCCGCGCTGCCGGGGGCGCGTGTGCACGGCGCCGAGTTCACCGCCGACGCCGCCGCAGCCGGTGCGACCGCGGTCCTCACCGACCCCGCCGGTGCCGCCGCCGCTGCGGGCGTGGACCTGCCCCGGCTCGTCGTCCCCGACCCGCGGGCGGTGCTCGGCCGCCTCGCGGCCGCGGTCTACGGGGACCCCGCCCGCGGCCTCACGCTGCTGGGGGTCACCGGCACGAACGGCAAGACCACCACCTGCTACCTGCTCGAGTCGGCGCTGCGCGCCACCGGCCGTGCCACCGGCCTCGTCGGCACGATCGAGACGCGGGTCCTCGACGAGCGCGTCCTGAGCGTGCGCACCACACCCGAGTCGCCCGACGTCCACGCCCTGCTCGCGGTGATGCGGGAGCGAGGCGTCGACGTCTGCGCGATGGAGGTCTCCAGCCACGCCCTCGCCCTCCACCGCGTCGACGGGGTCGTGTACGACGTCGCCGCGTTCACGAACCTGAGCCAGGACCACCTCGACTTCCACCCCGACCTGGAGCACTACTTCGCCGCCAAGGCGTCGCTGTTCACCCCCGAGCGGGCCCGCGAGGGCGTCGTCGTCGTCGACGACGCGTGGGGACGCCGCCTCGCGGCGGGCGCCGGCGTGCCGGTGACGACGCTGGCGACCGGCGGCGGCGCCGCGGACTGGGTCGCCGACGGCGCGCGGTCCCCGGCGAGCGGAGGGTCGACCGCGTTCACCCTGACGGGCCCGGACGGCGCGCGGCACGACCTGGTCAGCCCGCTGCCCGGCGACTTCAACGTGGCCAACACAGCGCTCGCCTTCGTCGTGCTGCTGCGTGCCGGTGTGCCGGCCCCCGACGCGGCCGACGCGCTGGCGCGGGCCGGCGGCGTCCCCGGCCGGATGGAGCGCGTCACCGCCGGCGGCGACGCGGCCGGCGCCACCGCGCCCGGCGGCCCGCTGGCGGTCGTGGACTACGCGCACACCCCCGACGCCGTCGCCGCCGCGCTGCGCTCGCTGCGCCCGGCGACGCGCGGCCGGCTCGTGGTGGTGCTCGGCGCCGGCGGCGACCGCGACCCCGGCAAGCGGGCGGCGATGGGCGCCGCCGCAGCCCGGCACGCCGACCTCGTCGTCGTCACCGACGACAACCCGCGCTCGGAGGACCCCGCATCGATCCGTGCCGCGGTGCTCTCCGGTGCCGCCGGGCCCGCGCAGGTCGTGGAGGTGGCGGGCCGCGCCGAGGCTGTGCTCGCCGCCGTCCGCGCGGCTCGCGACGAGCGCGACACCGTGCTCGTCGCCGGCAAGGGCCACGAGCGCGGCCAGGAGGTCGACGGCACGGTGCACCCGTTCGACGACCGCGACGTGCTGCGGACCGCCCTGGAGCACGTCGCCGCCGAGCGGGGGTCGCGGTGATCCGGCTGAGCCTGGCGGAGGTCGCGGCGGCCACCGGGGGCACGCTCGCCGGCGGCGCCGACGCCGCCGTCGTGGTCGACGGTTCTGTGGTCGTGGACTCGAGGACGGCCGCTCCCGGCGGTCTGTTCGTGGCGCTGCCCGGCGAGCGCGCCGACGGTGCGGACTTCGCCGCCGCCGCCCACGACGCCGGGTCGGCGGTGCTGGCGCAGCGGACCGTCGAGGGACCGCACGTGCTGGTGCCCGACGCGACCGCGGCCCTGGGCCGGCTCGCGCGCGCCGTGCTCGACCGGCTGCCCGGCACGGCCGTGGCCGGGGTGACGGGCTCGTCGGGCAAGACCGGCACGAAGGACCTGCTCGCGGCCGCCCTCGCCGCCCAGGCACCGACAGTGGCGGCGGCGGGCTCCTACAACAACGAGGTCGGCGCTCCGCTGACGGTGCTGCGCGCCGACGAGGGCACGCGGTTCCTCGTGGTGGAGATGGGGGCACGCGGTGTCGGCCACGTCGCCGCGCTGTGCGCGATCGCGCCGCCGCGCGTCGGGGCCGTGCTCAACGTGGGGGCCGCCCACGCCGGCGAGTTCGGCTCCCTGGAGGCGGTGGCCCGCGCCAAGGGCGAGCTCGTCGAGGCCCTGCCGGCCGCGGCCGACGGTGGTGTCGCGGTGCTGAACGCGGACGACGCGCGCGTGCGTGCGATGGCCCGGCGCACCGCCGCCCACGTCGTGCTCGCCGGCACCGCACGGGACGCGGGCGTGCGCGCCGACGACGTCACCACCGACGCCCTCGGCCGGCCGCGGTTCGACCTGCGCGTGGCCGACGAGCTCCTGGAGCGCTGGCCGGGCGCCGCCGGCGCCCGGGGCCCGGTCGCGCTGCGGCTGCACGGGGAGCACCACGTCGGCAACGCCCTGGTAGCGGTCGCCGTCGCCCTGGCGCTCGGCGCCGAGGGCGAGGGCGTGCGCGCCGCGCTCTGCACCGCCGAGCCGGCCAGCCGGTGGCGGATGGAGGTCACCGAGCGGCCGGACGGCGTCACGGTCGTCAACGATGCGTACAACGCCAACCCCGACTCGGTGCGCGCCGCGCTGCGGACGCTGGCGGCGATGGGCCGCCCCGCGGGCGGTGCCCGACGCCGCACGTGGGCCGTGCTGGGCGAGATGCTCGAGCTCGGGGACTCCGCCGCCGCCGAGCACGACGCGCTCGGCCGGCTCGCCGTCCGGCTCGACGTCTCCCACCTCGTCGCGGTCGGCCAGGGCGCCCGGGCGGTGCACACCGGAGCCGTCCACGAGGGGTCCTGGGGCGAGGAGGCGGTGTTCGTGCCGGACGCCGATGCGGCGGCCGCGCTCCTCGCCGAGCAGCTGCGCCCCGGGGACGTCGTCCTCGTGAAGTCCTCCCACGGCGCCGGCCTGCGGCACCTCGGCGACGCCCTCGCGGGGCGGGACGCGGGCGGAGTGAGCCCGCAATGAGGGCGGTGCTGTTCGCGGCGGCGATCTCGCTGCTGATCTCGCTGTTCGGGACGCCGCTGTACATCCGGTTCCTCGTCAAGCGTGGGTACGGGCAGTTCATCCGCGACGACGGGCCGACGTCCCACCACACCAAGCGCGGGACGCCCACGATGGGCGGCGCCGTCATCATCGGCGCGACCGTGCTTGCCTACGCGCTCGCGCACCTGCTGTCGTGGCGCGGACCGTCGGTGTCGGCGCTGCTCGTGCTGGGGCTCATGACCGGCCTGGGCGTCGTGGGGTTCCTCGACGACTTCATCAAGATCTCCAAGCAACGCAGCCTGGGGCTGCGCTCGGTGCCCAAGCTCATCGGGCAGTCCGGGGTCGCGGTGGTCTTCGCGGTGCTGGCGCTGCAGTTCCCGAACGAGCGGTTCCGCACGCCCGCCTCGACGCAGATCTCGTTCATCCGGGACACGACCGTCGACCTGGCGTTCGCGGGCGCCGCGGTCGGGCTGGTGCTGTTCGTGATCTGGGCGCAGCTGATGATCGCGGCGACGTCGAACGGCGTGAACCTCACCGACGGCCTCGACGGGCTCGCGACCGGCACCGCCACCATGGTGGCCGCGGCGTACGTGCTGATCGGCACGTGGCAGTCGAACCAGTCGTGCCAGCTCGTCAGCCAGGCCGGCCCGAAGTGCTACGAGGCCCGCGACCCGCGCGACCTGGCGGTGGTGGCCGCCGCGGTGATGGGCTCGTGCTTCGGGTTCCTGTGGTGGAACGCCGCCCCGGCGAAGATCTTCATGGGGGACACCGGGTCGCTCGCCCTCGGCGGCGTGCTCGCCGGGCTCGCGGTCACGACGCGCACCGAGCTGCTGCTCGTCGTCCTCGGCGGGCTGTTCGTCCTCATCACCCTCTCGGTGATCATCCAGGTGGGGTCGTTCAAGCTGACCCGACGACGGGTGTTCCGGATGGCGCCGCTGCAGCACCACTTCGAGCTGGCGGGCTGGGCCGAGGTGACCATCGTGATCCGGTTCTGGATCATCGCCGGGCTCTTCGTTGCGCTCGGCCTGGGCACCTTCTACGCTGAGTGGGTCGTGGGTCTGTGACCGGCGCCGACGGCACCGGCGAACGGGCGGCCGGCCGGCTGGCGGACCTGACCCACGGCGACGCCCGCTGGGACGGGCTGCGGGTCGTCGTCGCCGGGCTCGGCGTCTCCGGCGTGGCCGCCGCGGTCGCCCTCGCCGAGCGCGGCGCCGACGTGCTGGCGTTCGACGCCCGCGCCGCGGCCGACCCCGTCGTCGCGGAGCCGGTCGCCCTGCTGGCCGCCCTCGGCGGCCGCTCGCTGCTCGGCGAGGACGCGGCCCGTGCCCTCGCCGGGCGGCTGCCCCCGGTGGCGGGCGGCGCACCGGAGCTCGTCGTCGCGTCGCCCGGGTGGCGCCCGGACGCCCCGCTGCTGGCCGTCGCCGCGGCGGCCGGGGTGCCGGTGTGGGGGGAGGTCGAGCTGGCCTGGCGGCTGCGCCCGGCCCGCGGCGCTGCGCCGTGGCTCACGCTCACGGGCACGAACGGCAAGACCACGACCGTCCGCATGCTCACCGCGATGCTCGTCGCGGCGGGCCACCGCGCGGTGGCCGCCGGCAACGTGGGCACGGCGCTGGTGGAGGCCGTGCTCGACCCTGCCGCCCACGACGTGCTCGCGGTGGAGCTGTCGAGCTTCCAGCTGCACCGCACCTCCAGCGTCGTGCCGCGTGCCAGTGCGTGCCTCAACCTCGCGCCGGACCACGTCGACTGGCACGGCTCGGTGGAGGCGTACGCCGCGGACAAGGCCCGCGTCTACGAGCGCACCCAGCTCGCCTGCGTCTACAACGTCGACGACCCCGCGACCGAGGCGATGGTCCGCGGGGCCGACGTCGCCGAGGGGTGCCGCGCCGTCGGGTTCACGCTCGGCGTCCCCGACGTCTCGGTGCTCGGCGTCGTCGACGACGTCCTGGCCGACCGGGCGTTCGTGCCCGAGCGCGCCACGGCTGCCGCCGAGCTCGCCACCCTGGACGACGTCGCCGCCGCGACCGGCGGCGTCACCGCCCCGCACGCCGTGGCCAACGCCCTGGCCGCGGCGGCGCTGGCCCGGGCCCACGGCGTGCCGGCAGCGGCGGTGGCGGCCGGCCTGCGGGGGGTGCGCCCCGACCCGCACCGGATCGCGACGGTCGCCGAGTCCGACGGCGTGCGCTGGGTGGACGACTCGAAGGCGACCAACCCCCACGCCGCCGGGGCGTCCCTGACCGCGTTCGGCTCGGTGGTCTGGGTGGCGGGCGGGCTCGCCAAGGGGGCCCGCTTCGACGACCTCGTCGCCGCCCACGCGCACCGTCTCCGTGCCGCGGTGCTCATCGGCGTGGACCCAGCACCGGTGCGCGAGGCGCTCGCGCGACACGCGCCCGATGTGCCCGTGGTCGAGGTGGGCGGCGGCGAGACTGACCGGGTGGACACCACGAGCGGTTCCGGCGCGCCCGCCGGCGCAGGAGTGGGCGCAGGGGTGATGGCCGCGGCGGTCGCGGCCGCCGGTGACCTCGCCCGGCCCGGCGACGCCGTGCTGCTCGCACCGGCGTGCGCCTCGATGGACCAGTTCCGGGACTACGGCGAGCGGGGCGACGCCTTCGCCGCGGCGGTCCGGGCCCGGGTCGGGGGCTGATCGCCGTGTCGACGACGACACCGCAGCGGAGCCGCGCGAGCGACGACGCCGCAGCCGGGTGGGAGCGCCACCTGGCCCGCTGGGAGTCCCCCGCCACCAGCTACTACCTGCTGCTCGGTGCCACCGGCGTGCTCGTTGCGACCGGCCTGGTGATGGTGCTGTCGAGCTCCAGCGTCGAGTCCTACGCGAGCACCGGTTCGTCCTACTCGGTGTTCTGGCGCCAGCTGCTCTTCGCGGCCATCGGGTTGCCCGCGATGTGGGCGGCGTCCCGCGTGCCGGTGCGGGTCTGGAAGCGCCTGGCGTGGCCCGGTCTCGTCGTCGCGGTCGTCGCCCAGCTGCTCGTGTTCTCGCCGCTCGGTGTGAGCGTCAACGGCAACACGAACTGGATCGAGCTCGCCGGCGTCCGCGCGCAGCCGTCCGAGGCGGCCAAGCTCGCCCTGGCCGTGTGGTGCGCTGCCGTGCTCGCGCGCAAGCACCACCTGCTCGGCCGCTGGGGCCACGTGCTCGTGCCGGTGGGCCCCGTCGCCGCCCTCGTCCTCGGACTCGTGCTGCTCGGACACGACCTCGGCACCGGTCTGGTGATCATGGCGGTGGTGGCCGGCGCGCTGTTCGTGGCGGGCGTGCCGCTGCGCGTGTTCGCCCTCGCCGGCACGGCGGCCGCCGCCGTCGCCGTCGCCCTGGTCGTGCAGAGCCCCAACCGGATGCAGCGCCTCGGCAGCTGGCTGGGGGACACCTGCGACTACCAGGGCGCGTGCTGGCAGAGCACGCACGGCGAGTGGGCGATGGCGTCCGGCGGCTGGTGGGGCGTCGGCCTGGGCGCCAGCCGCGAGAAGTGGGAGTGGCTGCCCGAGGCGCACACCGACTACATCTTCGCGATCATCGGCGAGGAGCTCGGCCTGCCCGGCACCGTGCTCGTGGTGGGCCTGTTCGCGGCGCTCGGCGTCGGCTTCGCCCGCGTCGTGCGCCGCCACGACGACGTGTTCGTCAAGATCGCCACGGGCGGGGTGACCGCCTGGGTGCTCGGGCAGGCGATGGTGAACATCGCGGTCGTGCTGGGGCTGCTGCCGGTGATCGGCATCCCGTTGCCGCTGGTGTCCGCGGGCGGTTCCGCCCTGGTGAGCACGCTGGTGGCGCTCGGCATGGTGCTGTCCTTCGCCCGCAGCGAGCCCGGAGCCGCCCGCGCCCTGGCCGCCCGCGGCGGGCCCGTGCGCCGCTCGCTGGCGGTCGTGGCGCGCGGAGCCCCCCGGCCCCCCGCCCCGGCACGGCCCCGCGCGACGCCGCGCCCGGTCTCGCCACCCCGCGGGTCGACGCGGTGAGCGCCGCCCCGCTGCGGGTGCTGCTCGCCGGTGGGGGCACGGCCGGTCACGTCAGCCCGCTGCTGTCGCTCGCGGACTGCCTGCGGCGCCGCGATCCGGACGCCGCGGTGCTGGTGCTGGGGACGGCGACCGGCATCGAGGCGCGCCTCGTGCCCGCCCGGGGCTACGAGCTCGCCGAGGTCCCCCGGGTCCCGATGCCGCGGCGCCCGTCGCCCGCGCTGCTGAGCCTGCCGGGTGCGCTGCGCGCGGCGGTCGCCGCGGCGACCGCCGCGGTCGACCGTGTCGAGGCGCAGGTCGTGGTCGGCTTCGGGGGCTTCGTGTCCACCCCCGCCTACCTCGCCGCGCGGCGCCGGGGACTGCCCGTCGTCGTCCACGAGCAGAACAGCCGGCCGGGCCTGGCGAACCGGCTCGGGGCACGGCTGTCCCGGCACGTCGCGGTCACCTTCCCGGGGACGCCGCTGCGGGGCGGGGTGCCCGTCGGGATGCCGCTGCGCACGGAGATCACCGGGCTCGACCGGGACGCGGACCGCGCCGCTGCCCGGGCCGGGTTCGGGCTGGACCCCGACCGCACGACGCTGCTCGTCACCGGCGGGTCGCTCGGCGCCCAGCGCCTGAACCGCGTGCTGGCGGCGGCGGCGCCCGAGATCGTGGCCGCCGGTGCCCAGGTGCTCCACCTCGCCGGGTCCGGCAAGGCCGACGAGGTGCGCGCGGCGGTCGCGGCCGCCGACGGGGCGACCGGCGCCTACACCGTGCTCGAGTACGCCGACCGGATGGACCAGGCGTACGCCGCGGCCGACCTCGTGGTGTGCCGCAGCGGGGCGAGCACGGTCTGCGAGGTGACCGCCGTCGGGCTGCCGGCCGTGTACGTGCCGTTGCCCGTCGGCAACGGTGAGCAGCGGCTCAACGCCGGCCCGGTCGTGGCCGCGGGCGGCGGGGTGCTCGTGGACGACGCCCACCTCGACGTCGCGGCGGTCCGGCGCGAGGTGCTGCCGCTGCTCGCGGACCCCCGCCTGCGGGCCGAGGCGGCCGCCGCGGCCGCGAGGTTCGGCACCCGCGACGGCGACGAGCGGCTCGCGGACATGGTCGTCGCCGCGGTCCGGGAAGCGCGATGACCTCCCTGCTCGACCTGGACCTCGTCGTGCCGGACGCGGCGTCGCTGGGACCGGTGCACCTCGTGGGCGTCGGGGGGATCGGGATGTCGGGGATCGCCCGGATCCTGCTGGCGCGCGGGGTGCCCGTCTCCGGCAGCGACGCCAAGGACGTGCCGGTGCTCGCCGCGCTGCGTGCCCTCGGCGCCGACGTGCGCACCGGGTTCGACGCCGCCCGGCTGGAGGGTGTGGCCACCCTCGTGGCGTCCTCCGCGGTCCGGGAGGACAACGTCGAGCTGGTCGCCGCACGCCGTCGCGGGTTGGTCGTGCTGCACCGGTCGCAGGCACTGCAGGCCCTGATGCGGGGCCGTCGCGGCGTCGCCGTCGCCGGCACCAACGGCAAGACGACGACGTCCTCGATGCTCACCGTGGTGCTCCAGCACGCCGGGCTGGACCCGTCGTTCGCGATCGGCGGGGAGCTCGCCGGGGCCGCGACGAACGCCGCCGACGGGACCGGCGACGTGTTCGTCGCGGAGGCCGACGAGTCGGACTCCTCCTTCCTCGTCTACACCCCCGAGCTGTCGGTGGTCACCAACGTGCAGCCGGACCACCTCGACCACTACGGCACGCCCGAGAACCTCGAGGCGGCGTTCGCGCGGTTCGCCGCCCGGCTGCCGGCCGGTGGCACCCTCGTGGTCTGCGCCGACGACCCCGGGTCGGCTCGGCTCGCCGCCGCGGTCCGCGGCGGTGGGGCGGGCGCGCCGGCCGTCGTGTCGTACGGGCGCGACCGCGACGCCGACGTACGCGTCGTCGACGTCGCCCCCGAGGGCGGCCGCACCGCCCTGACCCTGCGGGACGGCGGGCGCCGGGTCGGGCGCGCGGTGCTGCGGGTGCCGGGGGAGCACAACGCGCTCAACGCGGCCGCCGCCTACGCCGCGGCGACCCGGCTCGGGGTGGCGCCCGCCGACGCCCTGGGAGGGCTGGAGGCCTTCACCGGCACGCGGCGGCGCTTCGAGCACCGCGGGGACGCGGCCGGCGTGCGCGTGTACGACGACTACGCCCACAACCCGGCCAAGGTCGCCGCGGCCGTCGCCACCGGCCGGCAGGTGGCCGGCGGCGGACGCCTGGTCGTGGTGTTCCAGCCCCACCTGTACTCCCGCACGCTCGACTTCGCTGCCCAGTTCGGCGCCGCGCTGGCCGGCGCCGACGAGGTGGTCGTGATGGACGTGTACGCGGCCCGTGAGGACCCGGTGCCCGGCGTCACCGGTGCCCTGGTGGCCGACGCCGTGGCCGCCGCGGCGGGCGGCCGTGTCGGTGACCGGGTGGTCTTCGAGCCCTCCTGGTCCGCCAGCGCGCAGCGGGTCGTCGAGCGGGCCGGGCCCGGGGACCTCGTGCTCACCGTCGGCGCCGGCGACGTGACCCTGCTCGGCCGCGAGGTGCTGGCGCTGCTCGCCGACCGGGCCGGGGCGTCCGGTGGCGGGGCGGGAGGGGCGTCGTGACCGGTCGCCCCACGCGCCCCGCCCGCCGTCCGGCGCCCGCGCCGCCGCTGTCCAGCGCCCGGCAGCCGGGCGGGGGGCGGGCGGGTGGACCCGTGCCCCCGCGAACGCAGACCCGCGACCAGACGCGCGACCAGTCCCGAACCGTGCCGCGCACTGCGAAGCGGAACCCGTCGCGGCCCGCGCCACGTGCTGCGGCGCGCCCGCTGCCCGGCTCCGGGGCCGGGGCCGCGGCCCGTCCGGCCCCGGTGCGCGGCGGCCGCGGCACGAGCACCAGGCGTGGCTCGTCGGCGCCGCCCCCGCGGCCGTCCGGCCAGGTCGCGCGTGCGCTGGGGCAGGCCCGCGACGTGGACAGCACGGCCTCGGTCGGGCGTTTCGCGGCGCGGGCCCGTGCGGCGCGGCTGCTGGCGCTGCGCCCGATGCTGGCGCTGCTCGGCGTCGCCCTGCTGCTCGCTGGCGTCGGCTGGGTGCTGCTCGCGTCGCCCTGGACGCGCGTGGAGTCCGTCGGCGTCGTGGGTGCCGACCGCGTCGACGCCGCTGCGGTCACCGCCCTCGTCGACCCGGCGCTCGGCACCCCGTTGGTGCGGGTCGACCGCGACGCGCTCGCGGCCCGCGTCGAGGGGTTGCCGCTGGTCACCGACGCCGAGGTGGTGCGGGTCTGGCCGTCGTCGCTGGAGGTCCGGCTGGTCGAGCGCGTCCCCGTGGCCGCCGTCCCGGCCGGCGACGGTGTCGCGCTGCTCGACGCGGAGGGTGTCGTCGTCATCCGGCAGGCGGACACACCCGGCGACCTGCCCCTGGTGCAGGTCGACGTCGACACCGCGGGAGCCGGCGCGCTGGTCGCGGTCACCGAGGTGCTCGCCGCGCTGCCGCAGGACCTGGCCGCCGACGTCGCCGCAGCGGGCGCCGGGAGCCCGGACGACGTCTGGCTCGAGACCGCCGACGGCGCCCGGGTGCTGTGGGGCAGCCCCGACCGCGGCCAGGCCAAGGCGGACGTGCTCGCGGTGCTGCGCGGGCAGGGGGACGCGAAGGTCTACGACGTGCGCGCCCCCGGCACCCCGGTCACCCGCTGAGGCTCACCCCGCGCCGGACCCGTCGACAGCCGCGGTCCCGTCCGGTCCGACGACCCGGCGCGGCGCGGTCAGGCTCCCCGGCGCGTCCCCGGTGTTCACCGTCGCGCGGGGCTCGAGGAGCAGCACCTGCGCGCCGGGCGTGGACACGGGCTGGTGAGGGACCCCGCGGGGGACCACGTACAGCTGACCCGGGCCGAGGTCGACGTCCCCGTCGTCCAGCCGGATCGTCAGCGACCCGGACAGCACGAGGAACAGCTCGTCGGTCTTCGGGTGGCTGTGCCGGGTGAACTCTCCGCGGGTGTGCACGACGCGGACGTCGTCGTCGTTCATCCGGGCCACCGTGCGCGGCTGCCACGGCTCGGAGAACGTCGCCAGCACCGCCGCCAGGTCCACGACGTCCCGCCCCGGCTGTTGACTCGGCGCGGCCTGCTCCTCCGTCGAGGTGTCCATGCCACCAGCGTGCCCCACGCCGAGGCCCCGCACCACGCCTCGGCCACCGACCTCACCGGCCACCCACCGTCCTTGCTCGGCACGGGGGCCCCCAGTGCCAACCCGGTCGGCACAGGGGGCCCCCGTGCCAACCGGGGCCGGGGGCGGGTCCCGGCTCCGGCGGTGCCGGTGAGGCGCGCAGCGGCGTGGTGAGGCACACGCGACGGACAAAACATTGCGACACGCGGCGTCGGTCGTTGCTCCGTCCCTGACGCGGACCTAGCGTCCTCACGTCGGCAACCTGACATAACTATAACCCTCAGGTTGAGGGTGAGGGTCCGGGGAAGGGTTCTCACCACCGGTCGACGGCACAGCGGAATGGCATGGCACCGCACCACCAACCGGCACGGCGCACCGGTCCTCCGGGACCACCCACACAGGGTCCGCACGGACCACCACACACGGACACGAAGGCGGGAGACCCCGTGGCAGCACCGCAGAACTACCTGGCGGTCATCAAGGTCGTCGGCATCGGCGGCGGCGGCGTGAACGCCATCAACCGCATGATCGAGGTCGGCCTCAAGGGCGTCGAGTTCATCGCGATCAACACCGATGCGCAGGCGCTCCTGATGAGCGACGCCGACGTCAAGCTGGACGTCGGCCGCGAGCTCACCCGCGGCCTCGGCGCCGGCGCCGACCCCGAGGTCGGTCGCAAGGCCGCCGAGGACCACGCCGAGGAGATCGAGGAGGTGATCCGCGGCGCCGACATGGTGTTCGTCACCGCGGGCGAGGGCGGCGGCACCGGTACCGGTGGGGCACCGGTGGTCGCCCAGATCGCGCGCTCCCTCGGTGCCCTCACGATCGGCGTCGTGACCCGGCCCTTCACGTTCGAGGGCAGGCGTCGCGCCAACCAGGCGGAGTCCGGGATCGGTGGCCTGCGCGAGGAGGTCGACACCCTCATCGTGATCCCGAACGACCGGCTGCTGTCCATCAGCGACCGGCAGGTCAGCGTGATCGACGCGTTCAAGTCCGCCGACCAGGTGCTGCTGTCCGGTGTGCAGGGCATCACCGACCTGATCACGACCCCCGGGCTGATCAACCTCGACTTCGCCGACGTGAAGTCCGTGATGCAGGGTGCCGGGAGCGCCCTGATGGGCATCGGCTCCGCGCGCGGTGAGGACCGCGCGGTGCAGGCCGCCGAGCTGGCGATCTCCTCGCCGCTGCTCGAGGCCAGCGTCGACGGCGCTCACGGTGTGCTGCTGTCGGTGCAGGGCGGCAGCGACCTCGGCCTGTTCGAGATCAACGAGGCGGCACGGCTGGTGCAGGAGGCCGCGCACCCCGAGGCGAACATCATCTTCGGCGCCGTCATCGACGACGCCCTCGGCGACGAGGTCCGCGTGACCGTGATCGCCGCCGGGTTCGACGGG